>NZ_JBIAIU010000012.1:0-280362 GCF_042871565.1 Streptomyces sp. NPDC005775
GCACGGCAACACCGTCTACCTGGACCGCCCCGGCAACGTCCTCAAGGAGGACGGCACCCTCCAACAACACCACAGCGCCGCGAAGCCGGAGAACGTGGCCACAGGGGCGGAGACCCCAGCCATCACCCCGCACCCGGTCCAGCAGCCGGTACTGGTCGGCGCCCACACCGTCGGCGGCAACGCGGACGGGGCGATCCGGATGGGCGACGACCTGGGGGGCGTGGGGCGTACCGGCGACGACGCCACCGGTAGCGGTACCAGCAGGACACCGGGCGGTGCGGCGAACAACCTGCCGGGCGCCTCAGCCGGCCACCACATGCCCAGCAACAGCCTGGACGGCGGCGGGCCGGGCGGCCCCGAGCGGGGCGGCCCGGTCAACCACCAGCCCACGAACACCCACAGTGGCGGAACGCGCGGCGAGGGCCACGCCGAGCCCACGGGTGCAGGCGGCCGTGACATGCCTGCCGGTCCGGCGGTCGACAGCGGAGTCCCGGGCAACGCCGCCGGAGGCGCGCGCCACGGCGGCGAAGAGACGAGCGTGCAGCGGCTCAGAGAGCTCCAGCAGAAGCACGTCGAGCTGGCGAACACAAACGAGGCCTGGCGTCTGGAGCACTACAACACGCTTGGCCGCCGTAAACGAATCGTCAACCTGGTGGACGGTGTCGAACTTCCACAACTGACCCTCGATGCCAACGGCAAGTGGATCTCCGTTCACGACTTGCCGAACGGGCCACGGGAGGCCCGGTTCAACCCCAAGACGCTGGACGCAAGCTCAATCCCGGGCGAGGTTCTGCCGGACTTGAACAAGGCCGCTGGCGATCGCCGCGTGTACGTCGACCTGAATAACGCGGAGCTCAAGCTGAAGGGGGCGGACACTCCGGCGCACCGCGAGGCCGTCAAGCTGGCCCGGGCGGCATACGACGCCCGCCTCCCCGGAGTTCCCAACAACAGTAAGATCCCGGAAGCGCTGGGCAACCGGGCGGCGGTGCTTCACGTGATCCCGCACGAATTCCCCCGAGCGCAGGGGATCGATCTCCCGAAGACCCTCAACGGCGCACACATGTTCGATGGCGCCTACAAACTGCCCGATGGGGAACGCCTGCTCGTAGAGGAAAAGGCCCCGTCCAACGATCCCGACTGGCGCCAAGGCAAATCCGATCCCGACCCGCAGAACCCGAGCGACCACGGCGGCGCTCAGGGCATGCGGGTCCAACAGGGCACCAAGCCTTACATCCGGACGATTCTGGCCGAGATGACGTCCCGTGGTGGCAAGGACGCCACGATCGCCGCAGATCTCCGCACCGCACTGAAGGCTGGGAAGCTGAGGTATGTGCTGGTCAAAGCACTGGAGGACACTAACGGCCTCTACGCTGGGGCCGTGATAGAGGAATTCAAGATCTAGCTGCAGGAGAGTGCATGACAACGCGCATTCCGCGCCACGACTTCCGTACGGACGACGCCACGGAGGCCATGAAGCCTGTCGTCGCAGCCGCCCAGGAGGCCATCGAGGGGATCGAGACGTCTGAGGACGATCGCTACGACGCCCTGGCATTCGCGCTTGGCGCCGCGAAATGGCAGTGTCTGTTGGATCCCGAGGCGAGTGAGCTGGTCACCTGGGAATCCTGGGTACGTGCTATGCAGGTCGGCTCCGCGCTCTTCGTCGCCGGCACCACGCAGGAGAGCACGGTGGCCTGCCGGGTCGGAACCCTGGACGAAGTACGCACGCTCCCAGGGACAGGGCCACAGGACTACCTGCACGCTGGGAACTGGCTCACCTCCTTTTACCTGGCCGTGATCTGCCGCGAGAACGACCGGGTGAAGCAGCTGGCCCAGGTTCCAGTACCGTTTCTGCGTGCTTCCGGTGCTGAGTTCGACGAGTACGTCTACACCTGGATCGAGACTCTCCAGCACCTCTGGTTCGGCCGCCCCCAGACTTGGGACTCCCTGGTCAGCGCGATCCAGGGCACCGCGCCCGACCAGGCCCGGATCGCGAGCACCGAACTGATGCTGAAGATCCTCTACCCGCCACTGGAACTCTTCCAGCTCTACCTGCGCCGGGAGAACCAAGCCTTTACCGACTCGCTGGCGACGGCTCTGACCTGGCACAAGGAGTACTGGACCGCGGACGAGGCCCGCTCGCTGAGCGGCGACGGACTCGTCGCCCTGGGCCCATTGGCCATCGCGTGCATGGCATACGACGCGGATATGCCGATCGACATCGAGTCTGCGTACCTCCCGAAACACCTGCTCCAGCGCAGCTGGATCGGCGAATTCCCCACCTGACATCCTTCCGGTCTCATACAGCGCCAGGAAGACCCTGGAATGACGGAGCATGTCGCCCGAGCCGGACACACAGGGAGGCAACCAGTTGTGACCGTCATCATCCCCCGCCACGGTGTGCCCGGGCCCGACGATGAGGGTTTTGCGCGTGACCTGACCCGAGAGACCATCGAAGAAACCTGTTCGATCGAGCAGTCGCCGCACATGATCGATGCTCTGTGGAACTCCGTGCGGACGTGCGTACGCGCCCGTTCGACGGTCGATCCCACATGTTCGGCCGTCGAAACCTGGGAAGCCGTTGTCAACGCCATGCAAGTCGGATCGGCCATCTTCCGAACCGCGACTGCCACCGGCGCCACCGTTGAGTGCCGCATCCATCACGAGATGCGCACACTGCCCGTTACCGGCCCCAGGACCTTCATCAACGCACCGTCGTGGATCGATGCCTTCTATTTCGCCCTCATCTGCCGCGACCAGGAACGGCTGACCGAACTCTGCGAGGTGCCGATGGACGTGCTGCGCGCCTCCGGTGCACAGCACGACGAATACCTCTACCACTGGGTAGCCACACTGCAGGCGTACTGGTCACGCCAGCAACCCCACATGGTTGAGGCCCTCACCGCAGCCCTCCAGACCTCCCACCCGGACGCGGCCCAAATCGCTCCGCGAGACTGGCTGCAGAACATCTCGTACCCGCCGATCAACCTCTTCTACCAGTTCATCAAACACGACCACGCCGGCTTCGACAGCGCCCTGGTAGAAGCACTTGAACTCCACAAAACCTACTGGACAAAAGACGAAGACCGCGAGGACGACATCAAAGGCCTGTGGGCCGTCGGCCCACTGGCCATCGCGTGCCTCGCCCACGACGGCGACTTCCCCATCGACGTCGAATCCGACTACCTCCCCCAGCATCTCCTCCAGCGCAGCTGGGTCGGGGAGTTCCCCGTCTGAAACCCCCCTCACCGGTGAACGGGCCTGCCCATGACGGCTGCGGCGCCGTGATCACACCATCACCGGCCGAGATCATGCCACCGAAGCCGCCGGCATGAACGGCCGAGCGATACTTCGCAGCGTGGTGGGCGGATGCTCTGCCGCCGGCGCGCCCTCAACTCCCGCAGCCCCCTGCCGTGTCGGTGCGTGTTTCCTCTGCCCATCGCCGACTCCAGGCGTTCAATGGGCTGAGCGCCGCAACGAGGCCCTCACCGAGCTGGGTGAGGTGATAGGCGTCGCCGTGCAGAGTGAGCACGCGGGCTCCGGTCAGCTCGCCCAGCCGGGTGCTGAGCACGCTCGACGACATGCGTTCACAACGGCGCTGCAACTCCCGGAAGCCTGCCGGGCCTTGGCTCAGTTCCCACAGGATGCGCAGCGTCCAGCGCCGCCCGAGCAGGTCGAGTGCGGCCATGACCGGGCGTCCTGAATCGGACCCTCGTACCGGTGAGCCCGGCCGAGGCGTTCTGGCTTCCATACTCACTCCTTGCGCTTCGACTTTCGAAGCATCATAGTGATGCGAAAACCGAAGCAGGAGGTGCCCATGCCGCGCATCGAACCGCTCACCCCGCCCTACCCCGCGCCCATCGACCAGGCACTCCGCCGATGGATGCCACCCGGCGTGACACACGAACCGCTCGCACTGTTCCGGGTACTGCACCGCAACCCGGACCTCGCCTCACGCATGTTCGCCCTGGGGGCCGGCCTGCTGGGCCACGGACTTCTTCCCGCCATCGACCGCGAGATCGTCATCGCCCGCGTGACCGCACGCACCGGCTGCGCCTACGAGTGGGGCGCACACGCCGCGACCCTCGCCCAGGAGACCGGACTGACCGAGGAACAGCTCCACGCCACCACTGACATCGACACCGCAGCCAACACCGCGTGGCCGCCTCGCCATGCGGCACTGCTCAACGCCGTCGACGAACTGCACGACACAGCACGACTCTCACAAGCCGTCTGGGATTCCCTGGACGCCCACTACGAAGACGCCCAACTCCTGGAGTTCCTCGTGCTGGCCGGCTGGTACCGAACCATCAGCTACCTGGCCAACGGACTCCTCCTGGAGGAGGAACCCTGGGGCACCCCGTTCCCAGCACGGTGAGCCCTTTCCGGCTTCACGCCCCTGATCCGTCGCCGGGGCCGATCCATCCGAGTGTCGACTCGGAGCCCGGCACACTCGTCCGAACACAGGAGGTTTCCATGGCCAAGGGCTACTGGGTCAGTGCCTACCGCACCATTTCCGACCCCGAGAAGCTAGCCGCCTACAACAAGCTGGCCGCCCCGGCCGTCCAGGCCGGGGGCGGCCGGGTTCTCGCCCGCGGCGGTCGGGTCGTCGCCCACGACGCCGGAATCGCCGAGCGCACCGTCGTGATCGAGTTCGACACCTTCGAACAGGCGGTCGCGGCTCGCGAGAGCGCGGCCTACCAGGAGGCGCTGGTCGCCCTTTCCGACGGCGTCGAGCGCGACTTCCGCATCATCGAAGGCATCGACTGACCAGCGCACTGGCGTTCAGGCCGGCGGCGCCGGCCTGGACGTCAGCCGGTGCCGACTCGACCTTCCTGCACCGCGTTGCGGAACAACTCATAAGGTTCGCCTCATGAGTTCTTCCTTGAGCGTCTACCTGGTGGACCTGTCCGCTACGCACGCCCTGATCGGGTCACGTGATGGCCAATTGCTGAACGTCATACGCGCCGACTTCGGGGACGACCTGACCCGCGACGACGAGTACCACAGTTACGCGATCGAGCAGGGAGCTCCGACGGCTGACGAGGCACTCTCCGCGGTCATCCACGGCGGCCCCTTCAGCGAGAACCGCGACCATGCCTTCCAGTACAGCTACGCCTACCAGCGAATATGCTCGCTCACCGGCGCATTCCTGCCCAACGACTGCTTCACACCGCACAAGGGCGACTGGCTGTCTGTCGTCGACCAGGGCCTGAAGTCCCTGGGTATCACCGCTGTGTCCGTGGACGCCTTCAGTTACGGCGCCCCGCCGGCTCCGCTGCCCTACGCCGACACACCGGGCTGCGACGAGTGGGCACCCGAGCACATCGCCCAGGCGCTCCAGCAGTTCGAGGCCACCAAGCGCGCGGCCGACGAGTCGGGGCAGGCCCCGCCGCTGGAGCCCGAAGTCCTGGAGGCTGCCATGCAGTGCCTCACCTGGATGCGGTACGCGGAAGCACGACCGGGCTACGGCGTCATAGGCTTTCGCTCCTGAATTCGAGGCACGGGCGACGGGCTGGACGTCTTCACCGCGTGGTCGGCGACGGAATCGGACAGCGGCGTCGGTCACGCCGACCGCCTGGCCGGCCATCGCCCTCCGCGCCCCCAGGGGGCCGAGGCCGCCCGGGGTGCGTTCCCCACGCACGCGGCGTGCACGCAGCGGCCGGCATCGGGCCTCCTCCGCCAACTGCCTTGCCTTAGAGCGCGGTTCAACACCTACCGTGCCGCTCATGACGACACCTCAGCACAAGATCGGTTCGGGCTTCGGCGCCCGCAGCACCGCGGACGACGTCCTGCACGGGATCGACCTGTCCGGCAGCACGGCGATCGTCACCGGCGGCTACTCGGGGCTCGGCCTGGAGGCGACCCGTGCCCTGGCGGCCGCCGGGGCCCGGGTCCTCGTCCCCGCGCGGCGACGGGCGGTCGCTCAGGAGGCCGTCGAGGGCGTCGACGGCGTCGAGATCGACGACCTCGACCTGTCGGACCTCGACAGCGTCCGCGGCTTCGCCGAGCGGTTCCTGGCCTCGGGGCGCGACGTCGACATCGTGATCAACAACGCCGGGATCATGGCCTGTCCCGAGACGCGTGTCGGACCGGGGTGGGAGGCACAGTTCGCCACCAATCACCTCGGCCACTTCGCCCTCGTCAACCATCTCTGGCCGGCGATCGCCCGCGGTGGCGCACGCGTGGTCGCCGTGTCGTCCGGCGCGCACGGCATGGGCGTCCGCTGGGACGACATGCACTTCGAGCGCGGCTACGACCGATGGGAGGCGTACGGGCAGGCCAAGGCGGCGAACGTGCTGTTCGCCGTGCACCTCGACGCACTCGGCCGTGACGCCGGAGTACGAGCGTTCGCCGTGCACCCGGGCAGCATCCTCACCCCGCTGCAACGCCACCTCGCGCGGGAGGACATGGTCGACGCGGGCTGGATCGACGAGAAGGGCACCCCGACCGATCCCACGTTCAAGACGCCCGGGCAGGGCGCGGCGACGCATCTCTGGGCGGCGACCTCCCCCCAACTGGCGGGCATGGGTGGCGTGTACTGCGAGGACTGCGACATCGCCGAGCCGGCCGCCGACGGCAAGGAGGGCGGCGTACACGCACACGCGACCGACCCGGAGCAGGCCGCCCGCCTGTGGGCGCTGTCGGCCGACCTCACGGGCGTCGACGCTTTCGCGCCCGCCCGCTGAGGGCCGTCCGGACCGGGAACGCCGACCGGCGCCCCCTCACTCCTTCCGCGACCCCCAGGGACGACGCGACCTGGGCGTTCGAGACGGGCCTCGACTGCGTGCTCGACGGGATCGCCGCCCGGTTCGGTATCTGAGGCGGCCGACGGGAACGGCGGGCAGCACCCGCGCCTCCGGCGTGCTCAGCATCACCCTGGACAGCTTCGGTGACCGCCGGGTAACTTTTAACCAAGGCTGAGCAAGCGCTTAGCCAAGCCGAGCGAAGCCGACCAGGGAGGCACCCCGTGCGCCGTACGGTATTCAACGAGGACCACGAGGCGTTCCGGGAGACCATCCGCGCCTTCATCGCGGCCGAGGTCGTGCCCGTGTACGACGAGTGGTTCGCGGCCGGTCAGGCCCCGCGCGACTTCTACCTGAAGCTCGGCGAGCTGGGTGTCTTCGGCATCACGGTGGACGAGGAGTACGACGGCGCGGGCATCGACTCGCACAAGTACGAGGCCCTCATCTACGAGGAGACCGCCCGCGCGGGTGTCTCCTTCGGCGGCTCCGGCGTGCACACGCTGCTCGGCCTGCCCTACATCAAGATGCTCGCCACCGATGAGCAGAAGAAGCGCTGGCTGCCGAAGTTCACCACCGGCGAGGAGATGTGGGCCCTCGCGATGACCGAGCCGGGCACCGGCTCCGACGTCGCGGGCATGAAGACCACCGCCAAGCTCTCCGAGGACGGCACGCACTACGTCCTCAACGGCTCCAAGACCTTCATCACCGGCGGCGTGCACGCCGACCGTGTGATCGTCTGCGCCCGTACGTCCGCCCCGCGCGAGGACGACCGCCGCTTCGGCATCTCCCTCTTCGCCGTCGACACCAAGTCCGAGGGCTACTCGATCGGCCGCAAGCTCGACAAGCTCGGCCTGCGCGTCTCCGACACCGCCGAGCTGGCGTTCGTCGACGTGAAGGTCCCGGTCGAGGACCTGCTCGGCGAGGAGAACAAGGGCTTCGGCTACCTCGGCACCAACCTGGCCTCCGAGCGCTGGGGCATCGCCTTCGGCGCGTACGCCCAGGCCGCCGCCGCCGTCCGGTTCGCCAAGCAGTACGTGCAGGACCGCACGGTCTTCGGCAAGACCGTCGCCTCGTTCCAGAACACCAAGTTCGAGCTGGCCGCCTGCCAGGCCGAGGTGGACGCGGCCCAGGCCGTCGCCGACCGCGCGCTGGAAGCGCTGGACGCCGGTGAGCTGACCGCCGCCGAGGCCGCCTCCGCGAAGCTGTTCTGCACCGAGGTGGCGCACCGCGTGATCGACCGCTGCCTTCAGCTGCACGGCGGCTACGGCTTCATGAACGAGTACCCGATCGCCCGCCTGTACGCGGACAACCGGGTCAACCGCATCTACGGCGGCACCAGCGAGGTCATGAAGTCGATCATCGCGAAGTCCATGGGCCTGTAGAGCGGCTACGTTCTCCCCATGAGCTCAGAACCGGACGCCCTGCTCGATCTGCTCGATCTGCTCGACCTGGAGCAGATCGAGCAGGACATCTTCCGGGGCACCAGCCGTTCGGCGATCGTGCCCCGCGTCTTCGGCGGACAGGTCGCGGCCCAGGCGCTCGTCGCCGCGGGCCGCACCGTCCCCGCGGACCGGCCCGCCCACTCCCTGCACGCGTACTTCCTGCGGGCGGGGGATCCGGGCGCGCCGATCGTCTACAGCGTCGACCGCATCAGGGACGGCCGCTCCTTCACCACCCGGCGGGTCGTCGCCGTCCAGCACGGGCAGCCGATCTTCCACCTCTCGGCGTCCTTCCAGACGCACGAGGAAGGACTGGAGCACCAGGCGGGCATGCCGGCGGCGCCGGATCCCGAGTCGCTGCCCACGGCCGCCGAGATGCTGCCCCGGTACGCGGACCGGTTCAGCGACCCGAGTGTCGTGGACCGGCTGATCGAGGCACGGGCCGCGGTCGACCTGCGGTACGTGGACGCCCCGCCGTTCGGCACGGTCGGGGAGCCGCGCGAACCGCGCTCGCAGGTGTGGTTCCGCACCAACGGCAAGCTGGCGGACGATCCGCTGCTGCACGTCTGCATGGCGACGTACGTCTCCGACATGACGCTGCTCGACTCGGTGCTCCTCGCCCACGGGCGCGGCGGCTGGGCGGTCGGCGACGTGGTGGGCGCGAGCCTGGACCACGCGATGTGGTTCCACCGGCCGTTCCGGGCCGACGAATGGCTGCTGTACGACCAGGAGTCACCGTCCGCCTCCGGCGGGCGCGGCCTCGGTCAGGCCCGCATCTACACCCAGGACGGCCGGCTGGCGATCACCGTCATCCAGGAGGGCGTCGTCCGGGTCCCGCGAGAGGGCTGAACGGACCGCACGGCGACGCGTCGGACATGCCCGGCCCGGCTGCGGACATACTCCCCATCATGAGTGACGAGAAATCTGCTGGTGGGGACTCCACGTTCACGGTCGTCGTCGCGGCGGTCGCCAACCTCGGCATCGCCGTGGCGAAGGCCGTCGCCGGCCTGATCAGCGGATCGAGCGCGATGCTCTCCGAGGCGGCCCACTCGGTCGCCGACACGGTCACCGAGGTGCTGCTGCTCACCGCCCTCAAGCGCAGCGAGAAGCCCGCCGACGAGGAGCATCCGCTGGGGTACGGCCCCGAGCGGTACATCTGGGCGATGCTCGCCTCCGTCGCCACGTTCGTCGGCGGCGCGGTCTTCTCGCTCTACGACGGCATCCACACCCTGGTGGCGGGCGAGGACCTCGGCGACCCCCTCATCTCGTACATCGTGCTCGCCGTGGCCTTCCTGCTGGAGGGCTACTCGCTGCGCACCGGGCTGCGGCAGGTGCGCCGGGAGGCCGGGCGGCTGGACACACCCGCCCAGCGCTACCTGCGGCGCACCCCGGACACCGCGGTCAAGGCCGTCGTGATGGAGGACTCCGCCGCGCTGGTGGGTCTGCTGCTCGCGGCGGGCGGTCTGCTCGGCGGCCAGCTGTCGGGTTCGGGCGTCTGGGACGGCCTCGCGTCGATCCTGATCGGCGTGCTGCTCGTGTACGTGGCCTGGGTGCTCGGCCGTTCCAACGCCCAGCTGCTGATCGGGCGGCCGGTACCGGAGTCGATGCGCACGGGGGTGCGGGAGGAATTGCTCTCGGTGCCGCACATCATCGAGGTACTGGAGCTGACCACGCTCATCCAGGGTCCGACCGAGATCCTGATCGCCGCGAAGGTCGACTTCCGGGACGTGGCCAGTGCCGAGCAGGTCGAGTGGGCCTGCGAGGAGGCGGAGCAGCAGTTGCGGGAGCGGTATCCGTCGATCAAGCGGGTGTACCTGGACCCGACGCCGGGTGTGGCACAGCGGCGCCGGGCCCGGGCCGCCGGAGCGGATCCGGTGGTCGGGCCCGGCGACGGGGAGGGCGACGGGGACGGCGGAGGGCTGTTCACCGACCGCCTGGACAACGGCTGAGCCCTTCGCCCGTACAGCGGCTGGGCCCTTAGTCCGGGCAACAGCTGGGCCCCTCGTCCCGGCAACGGCTGGTCCTCCCGTCCGGGCAGCCCGGTCAGAGCAGCCCGGCCGCGTCCAGCAGGTACTCGGTCATCGGGTCGTAGAACCGCGGGTCCAGCACGTGGTCGTCCAGCGGGACGGCCACCTGGAGGGTGCCCTCGGCCTCCCCCAGGAACAGGGCCGGGTCGTTGCAGTCCGCGTAGCCGATGGCGTCCAGTCCGCGCTGGGCGGCGCACCCGGCCCAGCCGTGGTCGGCGACGACCAGGTCGGGCATGGGGCGCCCGTCTCGTTCCAGGCCGTCCAGGATCGCGGCCATCGGGGCCGGGGAGTGGGTGTGCCAGAGGGTCGCGCCACGCTCCTGCACGGCGACGTCGGCGAACTGGAAGACCATGCCCTCGTCCGCCGTGAGCCCTGACGGGATCGTCATGATCTCGCAGCCGGCCGCCCCCAGCGCCGCCGCGGTCTGCCGGTGGACGTCCAGGAGCCCGCCCGGGTGACCGGTGGCGAAGAGGACCCGCTCGGTTCCGTCGGCGGCCTTGCGGAGCCGCGCCGCCGCCCGGTCGAGGGCGGCGACGGTGAGCTCGGGGTCGATGGTGTCCTGGCCGTACCGGTGCTCCGGGTCGTCGCTGACCCCGCATCTCTCGGCCATGACCGCCAGGACGTCCTGCTCGTCGCGCCACCGGTCGCCGAGTTCCAGCCCCAGCCAGAAGTGGCGGTCGCCGTTGGCGAGCTTGCGGTAGTGGGAGAGGTTGTTGTCGCGCGGGGTCGCGACCTCTCCCGCTATGCGCGTACGGACGAGGTGGTCGACGAGGGCAGCGCGGCTGGGTATCGGCATGAACCCATTGTGCCGGTCGGGACGCACCGTGCACGGGTCGTACCGCACTGTGGATGCGGCCTCAGCCGCGTCGCCGGCCCGCCGCGCCGCTCAGTCGGCTTGCACCCGCACCCAGTCCAGAGTGCGCTCCACGGCCCGTTTCCAGCCGTCGTAACCCTCCTGGCGCCGGTCCTCGCTCCACTGCGGCTCCCAGCGTTTCGACTCCTGCCAGTGGGATCGCAGCTCGTCGGTGTCACGCCAGAAGCCGGTGGCGAGGCCTGCCGCGTAGGCCGCACCGAGCGCCGTGGTCTCGGCGACCACGGGGCGGCTGACGGGCACGCCCAGCACATCCGCCTGGATCTGCATGCACAGGTCGTTGGCGGTCACACCGCCGTCCACCCGGAGCACATCGAGGTGCACACCGGAGTCCTGTTCCATCGCGTCGACGACGTCGCGGCTCTGGTAGCAGATGGCCTCCAGGGTGGCACGCGCGATGTGCGCGTCGGTGTTGTAGCGGGCCAGGCCCACCATCGCGCCCCGTGCGTCGGAGCGCCAGTAGGGTGCGAACAGCCCGGAGAAGGCGGGGACGAAGTACATCCCGCCGTTGTCGCTCACCGACCGGGCCAGTTGCTCGCTCTCCGGTGCACTCTTGATGATCTTCAGCTGGTCGCGCAGCCACTGCACGGCCGCGCCGGTCACGGCGATGGAGCCCTCCAGCGCGTAGACGACCGGGCTGTCGCCGAACTGGTAGGCCACGGTGGTCAGCAGCCCGTTCTGCGAACGGACGAGCTCGGTCCCCGTGTTGAGGACGAGGAAGTTGCCGGTGCCGTAGGTGTTCTTGGCCTCGCCCGGCGCGAAGCAGACCTGGCCGACCGTGGCCGCGTGCTGGTCGCCGAGGACTCCGGTGATCGGGACGGCGGCGTTCAACGGCCGTGAGGTGCGGGTGCTGCCATAGGATTCCGCGTCCGACGACGGGTGGATGTCCGGCAGCATCGCGCGGGGGATGCCGAACACGCCCAGGAGTTCGTCGTCCCAGTCCAGCGTCTCCAGGTTCATCAGCATCGTACGGCTGGCGTTGGTGACGTCGGTGGCGTGCACGCCGCCGTTCGGACCGCCGGTGAGGTTCCACAGCACCCATGCGTCCATGGTCCCGAACAGTGCGTGGCCCGCCTCGGCGGCCGCACGGAGACCGTCCACGTTCTCGAGCAGCCACTTGATCTTGCCGCCGGCGAAGTACGTGGCCGGCGGCAGGCCCGTCCGGTGCCGGATGGTGTCCCCGTGACCGTCGCGTTCCAGGGCTGCCGCGATCCTGTCCGTGCGCGTGTCCTGCCAGACGATGGCGTTGTAGTAGGGCCGCCCGGTGCGCCGGTCCCAGACGACCGTCGTCTCCCGCTGGTTGGTGATACCGATCGCCCTGAGGTCCGAGGCCTGCAGACCACTCGCCCGGACGGCGCTCTGCATGACCGTGTTCGTGCGTTCCCAGACCTCCACGGGGTCGTGTTCGACCCATCCCGACCGCGGCAGGATCTGCTCGTGCTCGAGCTGGTGCCGGGCCACCTCGTTACCTGCGTGATCGAAGATCATGAAGCGCGTGCTGGTGGTTCCCTGATCCACCGCGCCAATGAATTCGGGCATCGCTGCCGTCCCTTCCCATGGTGCAGATGTCCGCGAACGGACCGGTTCCTTGCGTCAGGTGGCTCCTCGTGTCGCCACCGCGGACGGTCAGCGTTCGGCCGTCGGCTCGTCGGGGACGTGCCCCTCCTGCGCCGGGCCACCGCGCGCCTTGACCAGCGGGGAGATGACCAGGTCGTAGACGAGGGTGCCGACGACTCCGCCGATGAGCGGTCCGACGAGCGGGATCCACCAGTAGCCGCTGTACCAGCCGAATGTCCCCGGCAGTGCGATGTCGCCCCAGCCCTCGAAGTACGCGAACAGCCGGGGCCCGAAGTCGCGGGCGGGGTTGATCGCATAGCCGGCGTTCGTACCGAAGGTCATTCCGATCGCCACGACGATGAGTCCGATGACGAAGGGCGCGAGGTTGGCCAGCGGCGCCTGGTTCCGGCTGTCGGTGACCGCGCAGATCAGAAGGAGCAGGATGCCTGTGCCGATGATCTGGTCGAGCAGCGGGCCCCACCAGGAATCCCCGAAGTATTCGGCGGGAAAAGTGGCGAAGATCGAGAACGTGGAAAGCGACTTGTCCCTGGCCAGACCCTCCTTCTGGTTGAAGAAGTCAATCGCCCATCGGTAGGACGCGTACACGAGCGCGGCGGCCACGAAGGCTCCCACCACCTGGGCGAGCCAGTACGGAGCGACCTTCCGCCAGGCCAGCGTGCGCCGGACGGCGAAGGCGAGCGTGACAGCCGGATTGAGGTGCGCGCCGCTCACACCTCCGGCGACATAGACGCCGAAGATCACTCCGAAGCCCCAGCCCCAGCTGATGATGAGCCAGTCGGCGGCTCCGAAGGGGTCCGTCCGGCGGCCGGACCCGGGCAGACCGGCGACGGTCAGGGCCACCGAGCCGACACCCAGCAGAATGAGAACGAACGTACCCAGGAACTCGGCGAGCATCTCGCCGACGAGCCCCTCCCGGTATCCGCGTCGACGCGTCGTCGTATGACTGGCCACCTTGATCGACCCTCCTTCATCGGGTCGAAACATCTGGCCATCCCGCGGCCGCTTACCGGCGCATTGCCGACGGCGCGCCCCTGGACTCTCCCCTGCTGCGTGCGGAATTCGACCAATCAGCCGTGGGGTCGGCGGGTGCACGCACAGGTTTCCGGGACCTGCGCCCGTGAGGCTCGCACCCCGGGACGCGCCCGGCGACCGTCAGGATCCCGCGGCGGCGAAGGCACCCCGCGCCAGCCGGTGCAGCAGCGCCGCCGTGTCCGGGCGGCCGGGCAGCGCGCCGGGCCGGCCGAGGTGCGGGGTCGAGTTCAGCAGGCCGAAGACGGCGTGGACCGTCGCGCGGGCCTCGTGCTCGGGAAGGTCCGGGTAGAGGTCGCGGACGACGGCGACCCACACCTCGACGTACTCGCGCTGGAGCCGGCGCACCTGTTTGCGGTCGGTGTCCCGCAGGCGGTCCAGCTCGCGGTCGTGCAGGGTGATCAGGGGGCGGTCG
The DNA here is from genome assembly GCF_042871565.1 of Streptomyces sp. NPDC005775. Classification (NCBI taxonomy): domain Bacteria; kingdom Bacillati; phylum Actinomycetota; class Actinomycetes; order Kitasatosporales; family Streptomycetaceae; genus Streptomyces; species Streptomyces sp. NPDC005775. The sequence goes on from NZ_JBIAIU010000012.1 coordinate 14,103, forward strand.
TCGAGGGCGAAGTCGATGTGGCCCTCGATGAGCGCGTCCAGGAGCGCCTCGGGGGAGCTGCCGCCGGAGGCGCTCTCGGAGACCCGCAGCTGTCCGCCGGCCAGGAGCCGCTCGCTGATGCCGACGAGCAGTTCGGCGAGCATCGCGTCCTTGCCGGGGAAGTGCCGGTAGAGGCCGGGACCGCTGATGCCGACGGCGGCGCCTATCTCGTCGACGCCGACGCCGTGGAAGCCGCGCTCGGCGAAGAGGCGGGCGGCCTCCTTGAGGATCTGCTCGCGGCGGGTGGGGGCCGCGACGCGGGCGGCGGCATGGGTGCTCATGAGCAGTCATTCTAGACAGGTGCGTTAGCGGTCGTTAACCTGTGGTGGCAACGTTAACGCTCATTAACGCCTCCCCCTCGATGACCGACGTCGCGGGTGGGGCCGTCACACCGCGGTACGGGCAAGGGGGCTCGACAGGATGCAGCAGGCACCGGTGCTGGCGAGCGCGGCCGATCCCGCCTCGGAGGCCTGGCAGGCCAACGAGGCGGCGCATCACGCGCTCACCGACGAGCTGCGCAAGCGGCTCGCCACGGCCAGGCTCGGCGGGGGTGAGAAGGCCCGCGCCCGGCATGTGGCGCGCGGCAAGCTGCTGCCCCGGGAGCGGGTGGACACCCTGCTCGACGCGGGTTCGCCCTTCCTGGAGCTGGCCCCGCTGGCGGCCGAGGGGCTGTACGGGGGCGCGGCGCCGGCCGCCGGCGTGATCGCCGGGATCGGCCGGGTCAGCGGCCGGGAGTGCGTGATCGTCGCCAATGACGCGACCGTCAAGGGCGGCACGTACTACCCGATGACCGTGAAGAAGCACCTGCGGGCCCAGGAGGTGGCGCTGGAGAACCGGCTGCCCTGTCTGTACCTGGTGGACTCGGGCGGCGCCTTCCTGCCGATGCAGGACGAGGTGTTCCCGGACCGCGAGCACTTCGGGCGGATCTTCTACAACCAGGCCCGGATGTCCGGGGCCGGGATTCCGCAGATCGCGGCCGTGCTGGGGTCCTGCACGGCCGGTGGGGCGTACGTCCCCGCGATGAGCGACGAGGCCGTGATCGTCCGCGGCCAGGGGACGATCTTCCTGGGCGGGCCGCCGCTCGTGAAGGCCGCGACCGGCGAGGTCGTCACCGCGGAGGAGCTGGGCGGCGGCGAGGTCCACTCCCGTACGTCGGGGGTCACCGACCACCTCGCCGAGGACGACGCGCACGCGCTGTGGATCGTGCGGAACATCGTGGCGACGCTGCCCGACCGGGGCGCGCTGCCGTGGTCCGTGCGGACGGTCGACGAGCCGAAGGTGGACCCCGCCGGGCTGTACGGGGCGGTGCCGGTCGACTCGCGCACCCCGTACGACGTACGGGAGGTGATCGCCCGGGTCGTCGACGGCTCGCGCTTCGCCGAGTTCAAGGCGGAGTACGGGACGACGCTGATCACCGGCTTCGCGCACATCCACGGCCACCCGGTCGGCATCGTCGCGAACAACGGCATCCTGTTCTCCGAGTCCGCCCAGAAGGGCGCGCACTTCATCGAGCTGTGCGACCAGCGCGGCATCCCGCTGGTCTTCCTGCAGAACATCTCGGGCTTCATGGTCGGCCGCGACTACGAGGCCGGTGGCATCGCCAAGCACGGCGCCAAGATGGTCACCGCCGTCGCCTGCACCCGGGTCCCGAAGCTGACCGTGGTGGTCGGCGGGTCCTACGGGGCGGGCAACTACTCCATGTGCGGCCGGGCCTACAGCCCCCGCTTCCTGTGGATGTGGCCCAACGCGAAGATCTCCGTCATGGGCGGCGAGCAGGCCGCGTCCGTCCTCGCCACGGTCAAGCGCGACCAGCTGGGCGACGACTGGAGCGCCGAGGACGAGGAGTCGTTCAAGGCCCCGATCCGCGAGCAGTACGAGACCCAGGGCAACGCGTACTACGCCACCGCCCGGCTCTGGGACGACGGCGTGATCGACCCGATGGAGACCCGGCAGGTGCTGGGGCTCGCCCTGACCGCGTGCGCCAACGCGCCCTTGGGCGACGCCGGCTTCGGCGTCTTCCGGATGTGAGGAAGAGATGACGATGTTCGACACGGTTCTCGTCGCCAACCGCGGCGAGATCGCGGTCCGGGTCATCCGGACCCTGCGCGAGCTGGGCGTGCGCTCGGTCGCCGTCTTCAGCGACGCGGACGCGGACGCCCGGCACGTACGGGAAGCGGATACGGCGGTACGGATCGGGCCCGCACCGGCCTCCGAGAGCTATCTGAGCGCGGACCGGCTGCTGGAGGCGGCCCGCCGCACGGGCGCGCAGGCCGTCCACCCCGGCTACGGCTTCCTCGCCGAGAACGCGGGCTTCGCTCAGGCGTGCGCGGAAGCGGGGCTGGTCTTCATCGGGCCGCCCGCCGCCGCCATCTCGCTGATGGGCGACAAGATCCGGGCGAAGGAGACCGTCTCCGCGGCCGGTGTCCCGGTGGTGCCCGGCTCCACGGGCAGCGAGCTGACCGACGGCCAACTGGCGGACGCCGCCAAGGAGATCGGCATGCCGGTGCTGCTGAAGCCCTCGGCGGGCGGCGGTGGCAAGGGCATGCGGCTGGTGCGCGAGGAGGCGCTGCTCGCGGACGAGATCGCCGCCGCCCGGCGCGAGGCGCGCGCCTCGTTCGGCGACGACACCCTCCTCGTCGAGCGGTGGATCGACCGGCCGCGCCACATCGAGATCCAGGTACTGGCCGACGGGCACGGCAACGTGGTGCACCTGGGCGAGCGCGAGTGCTCGCTCCAGCGCCGCCACCAGAAGATCATCGAGGAGGCGCCGTCCGTCCTGCTCGACGAGAAGACGCGGGCGGCGATGGGCGAGGCGGCCGTGCAGGCCGCCCGCTCGTGCGGGTACGTGGGCGCGGGCACGGTGGAGTTCATCGTCCCGGGCAACGACCCGGCCTCGTACTACTTCATGGAGATGAACACCCGTCTCCAGGTCGAGCACCCGGTGACGGAGCTGATCACCGGCCTCGACCTGGTGGAATGGCAACTGCGCGTCGCGGCGGGCGAGCGACTGCCCTGCGCCCAGGGCGACATCACGCTCACCGGGCACGCGGTCGAGGCCCGGATCTGCGCCGAGGACCCGGCCCGCGGCTTCCTGCCCTCGGGCGGTACGGTCCTGGCCCTCCAGGAGCCGCAGGGCGGCGGGGTGCGCACGGACTCCGGGCTCGCCGAGGGCGGCGAGGTCGGCAGTCTGTACGACCCGATGCTGTCGAAGGTGATCGCGTACGGCCCTGACCGGGCGACGGCCCTGCGCCGGCTGCGGGCGGCGCTCGCGGACACGGTGGTCCTCGGCGTCCCCACCAACGCGGGCTTCCTGCGCCGGCTGCTCGGCCACCCGGCCGTGGTGGCGGGCGATCTGGACACCGGGCTGGTGGAGCGCGAGGTCGACGCGCTGGTCCCGGACGGGGTCCCGGAGGAGGTGTACGCGGCGGCCGCACTGCTGCGGCGGCACTCCCCCGGGCCGGCCCGCACGGATGTGTGGAACGACCCGTTCTCGGCCGGTGACGGCTGGCGGCTCGGCGGCACCCCGGCGCGTACGGTGCGGCACTTCGCGATCCCCGGCCACGACCCGGTCCAGGTGGGCCTGCGGCCGTGCGGCGCGAGCACCGAGTTGACGTTCGGGCACGTCGGGGAGGGCGCGCAGCCGCCGGCTCCCGAATCGGGCACCTGCGGTCCGCTGGGACCGCTGCCCGGCAGCGCGGAGACGGCGAGGACGCTGACCGTGGACGGTGGCCGCATCACGCTCGAACTCGCCGGTGTCACGCACTCGTTCGCGTACGCCACCTCCCCGGAGGGCCACTGGCTCGGCCGGGACGGCGACACCTGGCACGTCCGGGACCACGACCCGGTGGAGGCATCGCTGTCCGGCGCCGGCCGCTCCGGGGCGGACACGCTCGCCGCGCCCATGCCCGGGACCGTCACCGTGGTGAAGGTGGCCGTCGGGGACGAGGTCGCGGCCGGGCAGAGCCTCCTCGTCGTGGAGGCGATGAAGATGGAGCACGTCATCTCCGCCCCGCACGCCGGCACCGTGACCGAACTCGACGTGACCGCCGGGACCACGGTGGCCATGGACCAGGTACTGGCCGTGGTCGTGCCCGTGGCCACCGCCGGCGAGGAGCAGGCATGACGACCGACCGCACCCTGCCGATGACCGTGGCCGCTCCGGGCCTGCCCGCCCGGGTCCGTATCCACGAGGTCGGCGCCCGCGACGGGCTGCAGAACGAGAAGGCGGTCGTGCCGACCGAGGTGAAGGCGGAGTTCATCCGCCGGCTCGCGGTCGCCGGCCTGACCACGATCGAGGCGACGAGCTTCGTCCACCCCAAATGGGTGCCCCAACTCGCGGACGCGGAGCAGCTGTTCCCCATGCTCGGCGACATAGGGGACGTGGGCGACGTGGCCCTCCCGGTCCTCGTGCCGAACGAGCGGGGGATGGACCGGGCGCTGGCGCTCGGAGCACGCCGGATCGCGGTGTTCGGCTCGGCGACGGAGACGTTCGCGGCCCGCAACCTCAACCGCACGATCGACGAGTCTCTCGCCATGTTCGAGCCCGTCGTGGCCCGCGCCAAGGCGGACGGGATGCATGTGCGCGGCTACCTGTCGATGTGCTTCGGCGACCCGTGGGAGGGCCCGGTGCCGGTCCCCCAGGTCGTCCGGGTCGCGAAGGCGCTGATGGACCTCGGCTGCGACGAGCTCTCGCTCGGCGACACGATCGGGGTCGCGACGCCCGGCCACGTACAGACCCTGCTGCACCGGCTGAACGAGGGAGGCGTCCCCACCGACACGATCGGGGTGCACTTCCACGACACGTACGGGCAGGCCCTCTCCAACACTCTTGCCGCGCTCCAGCACGGCGTGTCCACCGTGGACGCCTCCGCGGGCGGCCTCGGTGGCTGCCCGTACGCGAAGAGCGCGACCGGCAATCTCGCCACCGAGGATCTCGTGTGGATGCTCGACGGCCTCGGCATCGAAACCGGGGTCGACCTCGACGAGCTCACCGCCACGAGCGTGTGGCTCGCCGGACATCTGGGCCGACCCAGCCCCTCCCGTACCGTCCGCGCGCTCTCGGTGCAACACACACAGTCCCACAAGGAGCAGTGATTTCCCCCATGTCCCTGGACCACCGGCTGACCGCCGAGCACGAGGAACTTCGCCGCACGGTCGAGGAGTTCGCCCACGACGTGGTCGCACCGAAGATCGGCGACTTCTACGAGCGCCATGAGTTCCCGTACGAGATCGTGCGCGAGATGGGGCGGATGGGCCTGTTCGGGCTGCCGTTCCCGGAGGAGTACGGCGGGATGGGCGGCGACTACCTCGCCCTCGGCATCGCCCTGGAGGAGCTGGCCCGGGTCGACTCCTCGGTCGCGATCACGCTGGAGGCCGGGGTCTCGCTCGGTGCGATGCCGGTGTTCCGCTTCGGCACGGAGGAGCAGAAGCGGCGGTGGCTGCCGAAGCTCTGCTCGGGCGAGGCGTTGGGCGCGTTCGGCCTGACGGAGCCGGACGGCGGCTCGGACGCGGGCGGCACCCGGACGACGGCCGTGCGCGACGAGGCGACGGGCGAGTGGGTGATCAACGGCTCCAAGTGCTTCATCACCAACTCCGGTACGGACATCACCGAGTTGGTCACGGTCACGGCGGTGACGGGCCGCAAGGAGAACGGCGCCCCGCTCATCTCGTCGATCATCGTCCCCTCGGGCACCCCCGGCTTCACGGTCGCCGCCCCGTACTCGAAGGTCGGCTGGAACGCCTCGGACACCCGGGAACTGTCCTTCAGCGACGTGCGCGTCCCGCTGGAGAACCTGCTGGGCGAGGAGGGCCGCGGCTACGCGCAGTTCCTGCGGATCCTGGACGAGGGCCGGATCGCCATCTCGGCACTCTCGACGGGCCTGGCGCAGGGCTGCGTGGACGAGTCGGTGAAGTACGCCGCGGAGCGGCACGCGTTCGGGAAGCCGATCGGCTCCAACCAGGCGATCCAGTTCAAGATCGCGGACATGGAGATGCGGGCCCACATGGCGCGGATCGGCTGGCGGGACGCGGCGTCGCGGCTGCTGGCGGGCGAACCGTTCAAGAAGGAGGCGGCGATCGCCAAGCTGTACTCCTCGACGGTGGCGGTGGACAACGCCCGCGAGGCGACCCAGATCCACGGCGGCTACGGCTTCATGAACGAGTACCCGGTGGCCCGGATGTGGCGCGACTCGAAGATCCTGGAGATCGGCGAGGGCACGAGCGAGGTGCAGCGGATGCTGATCGCGCGGGAGTTGGGCATGTCTGCCTGACACCGGGGATGGTGCGCCGTGGGGGGGGTCCGGGTGCCGGGCCCGCCCCACAGCTGTCCGGGCAGGCCACCGGGCCGGGCCCTTGTGCCGCTGCCTGTGCGACTCGGATTCCCCGGTCGTCCGGTGACCGGGCGGGCCGGGACGGGGGGACCGGCGGGCTCGACAGTTCGTGAGGTTAGGCTAACCTCAGCTCGAACTTGTCACCGGCCGGTTTCCGGCTCGTACGAAAGCGGACTCCGTCATGCGCACTGCCCGAGTGTCCCGTCCCACCCGCCGCGGCCTGCTGGCCATGGGCGGAGCCCTTGGTCTGGGCGCCGCGCTGGCCGCCTGCGGTGACAGCGACTCGAAGGACTCCGGCTCCACCGGCTCCAAGAGCGCCGACGCCGGGCCCTGGAGCTTCAAGGACGACCGCGGGCAGAGTGCCGAGGCCAAGTCCGTCCCGAAGAACGTCGTCGCCTTCACCGGTGTCGCCGCCGCGCTCCACGACTACGGCGTCGAGGTCAAGGCCGTCTTCGGACCGACGAAGACCAAGGACGGCAAGGCCGACGTGCAGGCCGGCGACCTGGACATCAGCAAGGTCGAGATACTCGGCAACGTCTGGGGCGAGTTCAACGTCGAGAAGTACGCCGCCCTCGGCCCGGACCTGCTCGTCACCGCGATGTGGGAGAAGGACGCCCTCTGGTACGTGCCGGACGCGTCCAAGGACAAGATCCTGAAGCTCGCCCCGAGCGTCGCCCTGTGGGCCGCCCAGACCACGATCCCCAAGGCGATCCAGCGCCACGAGGACCTCGCCGCCTCGCTCGGCGCCGACGTCAGGGCCAAGCCGGTCACCGACGCCAAGGCCCGCTTCGAGAAGGCCGCCGCCCGGCTGCGTGCCGCCGCGAAGTCCAAGCCGAACCTCAAGGTGATGATCGGCTCGGCCAGCCAGGACCTGTTCTACGTCTCACTCGCCAAGATGTCCGCCGACACCCTGTACTTCCAGGAGCTGGGCGTGAAGTTCGTCGAGCCGAAGGTCGACGAGGCCGGCTTCTTCGAGAATCTGAGCTGGGAGAACGTCGACAAGTACGAGGCCGACATCATCATGATGGACAACCGCTCCTCGGCCCTGCAGCCCGACGCCCTGACCTCCAAGCCGACGTGGACGCAGCTGCCCGCCGTCAAGGCCGGCCAGGTCATCCCGCGCACCACCGAGCCGATCTACAGCTACGACAAGTGCGCCCCGATCCTCGAGGACCTCGCGAAGGCCATCGAGGACGCGAAGAAGACCGCCTGACCGTGACGACCGCCGCCGCGCCCGACGTCGATCCCTTCCGGTTGTTCCGGCTGACCGTCCTGCGCACCGGGCGGCTGGGGCCGTCCCTGCTCCGGGTCACGTTCGGCGGGCCCGGACTCGACGGGTTCGCCTCCGGGGGCCGCGATCAGAGCCTGTCGCTGTTCCTCCCGCACCCCGGACAGCCGGAACCAGTCGTTCCGGTCGATAACGAGGGCAACTGGTTCGGCCCCTGGCGGGCGCTTCCGGCCGAGGAGCGGGCGGTGCTGCGCTCGTACACGGTCCGCGCGCAGCGTCGTACCGACGGCGGTTCGGCCACCGAGATCGACATCGATTTCGCGCTCCACGAGGACGGCGGCCCGGCCTGCCGCTGGGCCGCCGAGGCCTCACCCGGCGACGTGATCAAGGCGCTCGGGCCTGCGGTCGAGGACAACACGGCGGTCCGTTTCCGCCCTCCCGAGGACACCGACTGGGTGCTGATCTGGGCCGACGAGACGGCCCTGCCCGCCGCGACGGCCGCCCTGGAGTGGCTGCCGGCCCGGTTGCGGGCGCGGGTCTGGCTGGACGTCCCGCACAGCGGGGACCGCCAGGCGATCGACACGGCGGCCGACGCCCGGATCAGCTGGCTGGTGCGGGACGAGGCGGAGACGCCGGATGCCGTGGAGGCCGTGCGCGCGGCGGAACTGCCCGCGGGGACGCCGTACGTCTGGATCGCGGGCGAGGCGTCGAAGGTGCGCGCCATGCGGCGGCACCTGGTGCGCGAGCGGGGATTCGACCGCAAGCGGGTGACGTTCGTGGGCTACTGGCGCCGCGGCCTGAGCGAGGAACAGCTCCGCGAGGAAGCCACACCGGCCCCGGCCGCCACATCCAGCCCGACCGGCGATTGAGGACAGCGTTTCGAGCCCGTCCGGCGCTTGAGGACACCACCCCGAGCCCACCCGGCGGCCAAGGGCATCGCACCCCCGCCGCCGGACGGCCCCACGCTCACCCCGCCGCAGCCGGCTCCGCCGGCCACGGCACCTGGGGCGACCGGTAGTAGTCGATCCCCAGCGCCGTGAACCGCGGTCCGAGCGCCGCGAGGCGCACCTTGTACGTGTCCCAGTCGTGCGTCTCGGCCGGGGACCAGCCCAGCTCCGCCGCCCCGGGCAGCCGCGGGAACGCCATCACGTCGATGTCGTCGCTGTCGGTCAGGGTCTCCGCCCAGATCGGCGCCTCGACCCCGAGCACCGCGTCCGCCGGCGTACCGGCGAGGTAGGTCGCCGGATCCCAGTCGTAACTGCGCTGCACCTCGACCAGGCCCGCCCACTTCAGGCCGAGCACGGTCTGGTCGTTGTACTTCATGTCGAGGTACACCCGGTCCGCCGGCGACAGCACGAGCCTGGTGCCGTTCTTCGCCGCGTCCACCACCTGCTGCCGGTCGGCGGCGCTCGTCTTGTCGTAGCCCCAGTACTGGGCGACCGCACCCTCGACCGGCGCGGCCCCGGTGAGCTGGTGCCAGCCCATCACGGTCTTGCCGTACTTCCCGACGACGGCCTGCGCCCGCTCCATGATCCTGGCGTAGTCCTCGTGGCTGGTGGAGTGCGCCTCGTCACCACCGATGTGGATGTACCGGCCGGGGGTCAGCTCGGCCAGTTCACGGATGACGTCGTCGATGAACCGGTACGTGACGTCCTTGGCCGCGCACAGCGAACTGAAGCCGACCTTGGTCCCGGTGTAGAGCGGCGGCGCGACGCCGTCGCAGTTCAGCTCCGCGTACGAGGCGAGGGCGGCGTTGGTGTGGCCGGGCATGTCGATCTCCGGCACCAGTTCCATATGACGGGAGGCCGCGTACCGCACGATCTCCTTGTACTGGCTCTTGGTGTAGTAGCCGCCGGGGCCGCCGCCGACCTCCGTGGAGCCGCCGTACGTGGCCAGCTTCGGCCAGGAGTCGACGGCGATCCGCCAGCCCTGGTCGTCGGAGAGGTGCAGGTGGAAGGTGTTCATCTTGTACAGCGCGATCTGGTCGATGTAGCGCTTGACCTCGTCGACCGAGAAGAAGTGCCGCGAGACGTCGAGCATCGCGCCCCGGTAGGCGTAGCGCGGCATGTCGGTGATGCTGCCGCCCGCGACCTTCCACGGGCCCTTCTGGCGGCTGTCGCTCTCCACCTGGGCCGGCAGGAGCTGACGCAGCGTCTGGACGCCGTGGAAGAGCCCTGCGGGCTTGCGGGCGGTGATGGTGACGGCGCCGTGCCCGGAGGTCAGAGTGTAGCCCTCGGCGCCCAGCTCGCTGTCGCGGGAGCCGAGCCGGAGCCGGATGCCGTCATGGCCGGACCGGTCGGTGACCGGCAGGGAGTATCCGGTGGAGGGTCGCAGCACGCCGGCCAGGTACTCGCCGATCCTGCGCGCCTCGCCGGACGAGCCGTCGACGCGGATCCTGGTGGCGCCGGTGATGGAGTACGGGGATCCGCCCGGTCTCACGGAGGCGGGGGCGGGCACGACCTGGCCCAGCGGCCGGGGCGGCGCGGACGCGGTGGAGCCGCCGCCCACCGCGGATGCCGAAGTGGCCGCGCAGGCCGTGGAGACACCTGCCGCCGTGACGAGAAGCAGCGAGCCGAGAAGACGGGGTAGAGCACGGGGAAGAGCACTGCGCTGCGTCGTGTGCAGTCTCACAAGCCGGGTCCCTTCTAACTTCTACTGGTTCACACCTGGATCACCTGACCGTTCGAACCGTCACCATGCGTACCGCGCGTCTCACGGATGGTCAAGGTGTAGACCACTTCCCCCCATGACCCACACCTGAACGTGGCCGACCGTCCGGGGCGTCTGGCCGAATCCGCCCCGTCACCCCCGGCGCCCTCCGTCACGGCCGGACCGGAGGCCGGACGCGTCGGCTCGGACGCTACAGAATCACCCAGATCGGAAAAATGGACGCCACTCGACCACCTTCCTGCCCGATATCGGGCAGGATTGTTGCGTCCGAGCCCCTTCCACCGCAATATCGACGAGTGCTCGAACGCCGCTCGTCGTACGACGACCTCATTGACCACCTGATGCGCAGCACCGCTCTCCCGCGCGGTGAGGCGGCCCGGGTGATCCTCGACGTACTGGCCTACTTCGACGAGACGACCGACGTCTTCGTCCGCCGTCGCCACCGCGAACTACAGTCGGGCGGCCTGGTCAACACGGAGATCTTCGAACGGATCTCGGCCGAGCTGCCGCACCGGGCGGTCGCGCCGCCGGAGCTCTCGCTCCGCCAGCTGCGCCGCATCGTCTACGGCTGAGACCGGCAGACCTCCGGGCCTTCGGGCCTCGGGCCGGAACACCGGCCGGGCACCCGCTTACTCGCTTGTTCGTACCTGTACGTCGATGGAAGGGCAGAGGCTCCATGTGCGGAATCGTCGGTTATATCGGAAAGCGTGATGTGGCTCCGCTGCTGCTGGAGGGCCTGCAGCGGCTGGAGTACCGGGGTTACGACTCCGCGGGCATCGTCATCACCGGAAAGCCGGCGGCCGGCAAGCCCGCCGCGCTGAAGATGGTCAAGGCGAAGGGCCGGGTCCGCGAGCTGGAGTCCCGGGTGCCCAAGCGCTTCACCGGCACCACCGGCATCGCCCACACCCGCTGGGCCACCCACGGCGCACCGAGCGACGAGAACGCCCACCCGCACATGGACGCCGACAACAAGGTCGCCGTCGTCCACAACGGCATCATCGACAACGCCTCCGAGCTCCGCGCGAAGCTCGTCGCCGACGGCGTCGTCTTCCTCTCCGAGACCGACACCGAAGTGCTGGTCCACCTGATCTCCCGCTCGCAGGCCGTCACCCTGGAGGAGAAGGTCCGCGAGGCGCTGAAGTCCGTCGAGGGCACGTACGGCATCGCCGTCATGCACGCCGACTTCAACGACCGCATCGTCGTCGCGCGCAACGGCTCCCCCGTCGTGCTCGGCATCGGCGAGAAGGAGATGTTCGTCGCGTCCGACGTCGCGGCCCTGGTCGCGCACACCCGCCAGATCGTCACCCTGGACGACGGCGAGATGGCCACCCTCAAGGCCGACGACTTCCGTACGTACACCACCGAGGGCTCGACCACGACGGCCACGCCCACCACGGTGGAGTGGGAGGCCGAGTCGTACGACATGGGCGGCCACGACACGTACATGCACAAGGAGATCTCCGAGCAGGCCGAGGCCGTGGACCGCGTGCTGCGCGGCCGCATCGACGACCGCTTCTCCACCGTGCACCTGGGCGGCCTGAACCTGGACGCCCGCGAGGCCCGCGGGGTCCGCCGCATCAAGATCCTGGGCTGCGGCACCTCGTACCACGCCGGCATGATCGGCGCCGGCCTCATCGAGGAGCTGGCCCGCATCCCCGCGGACGCCGAGCCCGCGTCCGAGTTCCGGTACCGCAACCCGGTCGTGGACCCCGACACCCTGTACGTCGCCGTCTCCCAGTCCGGCGAGACGTACGACGTGCTGGCCGCCGTCCAGGAGCTCAAGCGCAAGGGCGCCCGCGTCCTCGGCGTCGTGAACGTCGTCGGCTCGGCGATCGCCCGCGAGGCCGACGGCGGCATGTACGTCCACGCGGGCCCCGAGGTCTGCGTCGTCTCCACCAAGTGCTTCACGAACACCGTGGTCGCCTTCGCGCTGCTCGCCCTGCACCTGGGCCGCATCCGCGACCTGTCGGTCTCCGACGGCAAGCGGATCATCGAGGGGCTGCGCAAGCTGCCCGAGCAGATCGGCCGGATCCTCGAGTCGGAGGACGAGATCAAGAAGCTGGCCGAGGAGTACGCGGGCGCGCAGTCGATGATGTTCATCGGCCGCGTCCGGGGCTACCCCGTCGCACTGGAGGCCTCCCTGAAGCTCAAGGAGATCTCGTACATCCACGCCGAGGCCTACCCCACCTCTGAGCTGAAGCACGGCCCGCTCGCGCTCATCGAGCCGGCGCTCCCCACGGTCGCGATCGTCCCGGACGACGACCTGCTGGAGAAGAACCGCGCGGCCCTGGAGGAGATCAAGGCCCGCAGCGGCCGCATCCTCGCCGTGGCCCACCGCGAGCAGGAGAAGGCCGACCACACGATCATCGTGCCGAAGAACGAGAACGAGCTGGACCCGATCCTGATGGGCATCCCGCTGCAGCTGCTCGCCTACCACACGGCGCTGGCCATGGGCCGGGACATCGACAAGCCGCGCAACCTGGCGAAGTCCGTCACGGTGGAGTAGTCACGCCGCCGTATCGCGCAGAGCGGCCCCGCACCCACTTCCCGTGGGTGCCGGGCCGCTCTGTTGTGCGGGCCGGTGCCGCCCGGACCGGCCCGGGCGGCTGCCTCAGCCGGTGGCCGTCACTCCCCGGCCGGCAGCACGCTTCGGAACCGACGTCGGCCAGTGGGCCAACGCCGCGGTCGCTCCGTACCAGGCGGCGAGGCCGGCCACCGCGGCGAACCAGCCGCCCGCCCTGCCCAGGAAGCCGCTGTCCGCGAACTGTCCGACGCCCAGCAGCAGTAGGGCCAGGAACAGCAGTCCGTACGTCCCCTGACCGAGCAGACCGCGCCCTGACGCCCCGAGCGTCAGCGTGAGCGCGAACAGGGCCCAGAGGAGCAGGAAGAGCCCAGCCGCGTGGTCCGAGACCCGGGCGTCGGCCCCGGTGCCCCAGGTGAACCAGAAGGCGCCCAGTCCGGCGAAGGCGGTGCCGGTGAAGCCGTTGCCCGCGCGGAACTCCAGGAGTCCGGCGACGAACAGGGCGATACCGCCGACATAGAGCGCGAGCGAGACGGCGTCGGCCGCCGTCACCCCGTCCACGGCCCCCGTGTGACCGATCCCGAATGCCAACAGTGTGAGTCCCAGGGCGAGATGGCCGAGGGTGGAGGTGCTGGTGTTTCCCGCAGAGACGTCGTTGTCCACGGCGGGCTCCCTTCGCATGCGAACGTGCTGTTCCGAGTGACGTTTATGTACCCTTCACAAACGCACAATCCACCTCTACGGACCGGTAGCTTCGCCTTTTCCGCTGTTTCTGTAGTCGAGTTGACGCCATGTCCGCTCGTGACCGACGGAAAGAGACCGGCCGTCGGCCGGAGTTGATCGCCACGGGCGCAGAACCGACCCGAAACAGACCGCCCGTCGCCGGCCGACGCGGCGGAACGGGCGGAAGAGGCCCCACGGGGACGGATCACGGGGGCGGGTGCACCACCGACACCGGCGGATACGGACGGGTGCGGTAGGAGGAGCTGGTGCGGCGGGAGCTACGGCGGGTGCGACAGGGGCTACGGCGGGTCCGGTAGGGGCTACGGAATGACGACGACCGGGCGTTGCGCCCGGCGCGCCAGCCGGCCCGCCACCGAGCCGAAGATCCGGCCGACGATGCCGTGCGTGGAGCCCACGACGATCGCGTCGGCCGAGTACTCCCGGCCGACCTCCTCCAGCTCGTGGCAGATGTCCCCGCCGCGCTCGACGAGCACCCACGGCACCTCGGTGAGGTAGTCGGCGCAGGCGAGCTCCAGGCCGAGGACCTCGGTGCGGTGATCGGGGACGTCCACGAAGACGGGCGGCTCGCAGCCCGCCCAGACCGTGGTCGGCAGCCGGTTGGCTACGTGGACGATGATCAGGCCGGAGCCCGTCCGCCGGGCCATGCCGATGGCGTAGGCGAGGGCCCGCTCGCTGGAGGTCGAGCCGTCGAAGCCGACGACGACGCCGTGCCGGAAGGCGGGATCGCACGAATGGCGTGCGTCTTCGGCCGCCTGCTGGTCCGACCGAGGGTCGGCTACCTGCTTGCGGTCCGCGGGTTCGGGGATTTCGTGACCGGCCATCGGTGTCTCGGCGAAGAGAGTCCTCGTGAGGAGAGCGACGTGGGGACTGCGTCAGCGGGCGGTGTTGCGGTGTCCGGGAATCATCTTCCCAACCCCTTACCCCCAAGGGTACGGCGCCACTCCTCCACTGCCCAGACCCGCGCAAAGCGCGTGCGACGTTTCACGGAGCATGCCCGAGACCGCCCCGTATGGCAATGCCGGTTGCGCGGTACACCGACGTCCCGGCCCCGGACGCCCGCATCCGGTGACCGGGCGCGGCCCGGCCCGTCAGCCCCGTGTCCCATGCCCCCGCACACCTGCCGCGTGAGGCCCGCGGGGCCGTCCCGTACCGCCGGAACGCCACCCGAGCCGTCCCGACGGATCACCCCGCGCCCGCACCCGTCCCGCCCACCCGTCCGGAACCCGCCGGGCAGTCGCGAGCGGCGCGATCGGCCGGGCGACGTCCGGCTGCCCGCCGGCGCCGGTCGCCCGTGTCGCACTCGCTCGTCCCGCCCCGTTCCGCGTGGTCGAGGGGGCGCACAGAAGTACGGCACCTCTCGGGTCGTGCGCCGGTAGAACGACTGGTTTCCGCACACGCGACCGTTTGTTTTCAGCCAACTTCAGGGTTCAGTCGATTCCTTGTCGAATTGGCCGATCAACCCCCTTGCCAGCAGGCAGGAAGAGACCAAGCGGTACGCTTCCACCCCATGGGGACGGGCCATGAACGCCAGGCGCACTTCCCTGCACGACTCACGAGTGAAACGCTTCGTGATCGAATGCTTCCCGCCAGGTTGCCTTGTCGACATAAAGCCGGTTGGTGAACTTGTCACGACGGCACCACGGGACGCAGTAGATTCGATCTTGGGTGTCGAAGGCTGGGGACTCGTGCACGACCGAGGGGACATGTGCAGGTGCGACAGGCCCGTAAGGACCAGAAAGACGCGAACACCGAGGGGGGCTTAGCGTCATGAGCCAGGACTCCGCCACCGCAACGGAGGCTGTACGGAAGCTGAGCGGGCGCCGACGCCGTGAGGTCGTCGCCGTGCTGCTGTTCAGCGGTGGCCCCATCTTCGAGAGCTCCATTCCGCTCTCGGTGTTCGGGATCGACCGCCAGGACGCGGGAGTTCCGCGATATCGGTTGCTCGTGTGCAGCGGCGAAGAAGGACCGCTGCGCACCACAGGGGGACTCGAACTGACCGCGCCCTACGGGCTGGAGGCGATCAGCAGGGCCGGCACCGTCGTGGTGCCCGCCTGGCGCTCGATCACCTCCCCACCGCCCGTGGAGGCGCTCGACGCGCTGCGCCGCGCCCACGAGGAGGGCGCACGCATCGTGGGGCTGTGCACGGGAGCCTTCGTGCTCGCCGCCGCCGGGCTGCTGGACGGCCGCCCGGCCACCACACACTGGATGTACGCACCGACGCTGGCCAAGCGCTACCCGTCGGTGCACGTCGATCCGCGCGAGCTCTTCGTCGACGACGGCGACGTGCTCACGTCCGCCGGGACCGCGGCGGGGATCGACCTCTGCCTCCACATAGTCCGCTCGGACCACGGCACGGAGGCCGCCGGGGCACTGGCACGCCGGCTCGTCGTGCCGCCCCGGCGCAGTGGCGGCCAGGAGCGCTACCTCGACAGGTCTTTACCTGAGGAGATCGGCTCCGACCCGCTCGCCGAGGTCGTGGCCTGGGCGCTGGAGCATCTGCACGAGCAGTTCGACGTGGAGACGCTCGCCGCGCGCGCCTACATGAGCCGACGGACCTTCGACCGGAGGTTCCGCTCGCTCACCGGCAGCGCGCCGCTCCAGTGGCTGATCACCCAGCGGGTGCTGCAGGCGCAGCGGCTGCTGGAGACGTCCGACTACTCGGTCGACGAGGTCGCGGGCCGCTGCGGCTTCCGCTCGCCGGTCGCGCTGCGCGGACACTTCCGGCGCCAGCTGGGCTCCTCCCCCGCCGCATACCGGGCCGCCTACCGGGCCCGCCGTCCGCAGGGCGGTGGTCCGGAGCAGGTCATGACGGCGGCCGAGCCGGTGGTACCCGCCCAGGGCACCTCCGCGCACCGTCGGGCGCCGGTGCCGGCGGGCCAGTCCCCGTCGGGTCCGTCCACGGCCGTCGCGGACGCGGGCCGCCCAGCTCTGCCGGGACAGCGGAGCGCCCCGTAGGGTGGGGCGCATGAACGACCGCATGGTGTGGATCGACTGCGAGATGACCGGGCTCTCGTTGACGGAAGACGCACTCATCGAGGTGGCCGCGCTGGTCACCGACTCGGAGTTGAACGTGCTCGGCGAAGGGGTGGACATCGTGATCCGCCCGCCGGACGCGGCGCTGGAGACCATGCCCGAGGTGGTGCGGCAGATGCACACCGCCTCGGGCCTGCTCGACGAGCTGGCCGCGGGCACCACCCTGGCCGACGCCGAGGAGAAGGTCATGGCCTACATCCGCGAGCACGTGAAGGAGCCCGGCAAGGCCCCGCTCTGCGGAAACTCGGTCGGTACGGACCGCGGCTTCCTGTCGCGGGACATGCCGACGCTGGAGGGCTACCTCCACTACCGGATCGTCGATGTGTCCTCGGTCAAGGAACTGGCCCGCCGCTGGTTCCCGAGGGCGTACTTCAACAGTCCGGCCAAGAACGGCAACCACCGGGCGCTCGCCGACATCCGTGACTCCATCACGGAGATGCGGTACTACCGCGAGGCGGTCTTCGTCCCGCAGCCCGGCCCGGACTCCGAGCGCGCGAAGTCGATCGCGGCGCGTCTGTCGGAGCCCTCGGCCTAGGGCCTTTCGTTCGGATCGCGACGAAAGGCCCCAGGGCCTGGGGAAAGCTGCTGGTCACGGCTCTTTCGAGGGCCGGGACCAGCGGCAGAACAATGGGGGCGCGAGCACCCTCTCAGACCCTGTACACTTTTTCTCGGCCGGTCGGAAACGCCCGGACATGGTGGGTATAGCTCAGACGGTAGAGCACCTGGTTGTGGTCCAGGATGTCGCGGGTTCGAGTCCCGTTACTCACCCTGAATGAGGAAGGGCCGATCCGCGCAAGCGGATCGGCCCTTCCTCATGTGCGGGGTCGGTCCCTGATCAGGTGCGGGGCCCACTCACCCACCCTGCCGCGTCGGCCCGTCCGCGCGACTTCTAGCATCATGTGGCGTTTCGTCGTCGGACGCCGATTCCTGCCCGGCCGCGTCCGTCGCGCAACGCCACGACGTCCATCACGCAGGGATGGAGTCGGGTACGGAGCAGTCGACGAGAGGAACGTTCATGCGCGCTCGGAGCATCGGTGCGGCGGCCGCCGCGGCATTGGCACTGGTGGCTGCCCGCGACCTCGTCCAGAAGAAGCACGCACTGCTCAGGAACTTCCCCGTGATCGGACACGCCCGGTACCTGCTGGAGACGATCGGGCCGGAGCTGCGGCAGTACGTCGTGACGTCCAACGAGGAGGAGCGCCCGTTCAGCCGTGACCAGCGCACCTGGATCTACGCGTCGGCGAAGGAGGAGAACAACTACTTCGGGTTCGGAACCGACGTGGACGTCGAGCACGTACAAGGGCACGCGTACGTGAAGCAGCGGACGTTCGCCGGGACGCTGCCCGAGCTGCACGACCCGCAGGGCCCGCTGCCCTCGGCGAAGGTGCTGGGCGGCCCGCGCGGGCGCGCCAAGGCGTTCCGGCCGGCGAGTGTCGTGAACATCTCGGCGATGAGCTTCGGATCGCTGTCCGGCCCGGCCATCACGGCGCTCAACAAGGGCGCGGCGCTGGCCGGCGCGATGCAGAACACGGGCGAGGGCGGCCTCTCGCCGTACCACCGCAACGGCGGTGACCTCATCCTCCAGATCGGTACGTCGTACTTCGGCTGCCGCGACGAGGACGGCACCTTCAGCCTCGAGAAGCTCATGGACGTGGTCGCGAGCGCCCCGGTCAAGGCGATAGAGATCAAGCTCTCGCAGGGCGCGAAGCCGGGGCTCGGAGGGCTGCTGCCGGGCGCGAAGGTGACGCCCGAGATAGCCGAGATCCGCGGCATCCCGGTCGGTGAGGACTGCGCCTCGCCCTCTCGGCACACAGCGTTCCACGACGTCGACTCGATGCTCGACTTCGTCGAACTGCTCGCCGACGCGACCGGTCTGCCGGTCGGGATCAAGAGCGCCGTGGGGGAGATGAGCTTCTGGGAGGAGCTGGCCACGCTGATGGCGCGCGGTGATCGCGGCGTCGACTTCGTGACCGTCGACGGAGGCGAGGGCGGCACCGGCGCGGCTCCCCTGATCTTCACCGACTCGGTGTCGCTGCCGTTCCGGATGGGCTTCTCCCGCGTCTACGGCACGTTCGCCGAGCGGGGTCTGACCGATGACCTCACCTTCATCGGCTCCGGCAAGCTCGGCCTGCCCGAGAACGCCGTCGTCGCGTTCGCCCTGGGTGTCGACATGATCAACGTCGGCCGCGAGGCGATGCTGTCCATCGGCTGCATCCAGGCGCAGAAGTGCCACACCGACAAGTGCCCCACCGGTATCGCCACCCAGGACCCGTGGCTGGTGCGCGGCGTCGACGCGCCCTCGAAGGCCACGCGGGCGGCTGTCTACCTGCGCACCCTGCGCAAGGAGCTGATGAAGATCTCCGGCGCCGTCGGCGTGGCCCACCCGGGACTCATCACCACCAGCGACATCGAGATCATGAACGGCGACTACGACGCCCGCGCACTGGCGAGCGTCTACGGCTACAAGGACGGCTGGGGCGAGCTCGGCCCCGAGCTCGCCCGGGCGATCACCGCACCCCTCACCACCGAGCCGGCCCCTCTCCGTGAGACCGCCGCTGAGTGACGACGATGCCGCCCGGGGCGGGGCGGGGAGGGGCTGTGTGCCGAGGCGCGGGCGTGGATCCGCCCGGCCTCGCCCCGCCCACCCGCACGGGCCGCCGGCTCAGCCGAGGTTGTCGGCTGCCACGGTCCCGGTGCCCCGGTCGAGGACCGCCGCCGCACCCCAGCCGCGCAGATCGTTGCCCCTCACCCAGGCGCCCTGGCTGCCGGCCATCACGGCGATGCCCGCCTCGGCGCCCGTACCGTCGCCGGGGCGGGACACATTGCCCTGGCACGACACGTTCACGGCGTTCCCGCCGATGCGGACGGCGTAGGTGCCCGCCAGACCGGCCGAGCCCGCGCCGGTGATCCGGTTGTCGCGCAGGGCGATGTCGGAGGAGGCGGCGGAGATCCCGTTGCGGGCCGCGTCCAGCACGATGTTCTGGGCGACCAGCACTCCCGTCGAACCGCTGTCGACGCCGATGCCGTCGCCGTCCACGTCCGACACGTGGTTGCCGGTGACCACGGCGTCGGGGCAGTCCTGGATCTGGATCCCCTGGGCGTTCCCACCGGACGGGTGGCGGGTCGTGGCGACGGTGTTGCCGGTGACCGACGCGCCGTCGGTCTGTCCGACGTAGATCCCCGTCTCGCCCTCCACCCCGCGGATGAGGTTGTCGCTGATGACCACCGAACCATTGCGCCCCGCGCCGGTGTTGGAGACCACGATCGCGCCCCCGGTGCCGGTCCCGCGCACGGTGTTGCCGGTCACCGCGATGTCCTGCACCGGGTTGCCGGAACCGGAACTGACGTAGATGCCGGTGACCGCCGCCGAGTCGATCGTGTTGCCTGCGATCACCGACTGCTGCCAGTCGGTGGCGCGGACGCCGTACGCGCCGCTGCTCTCCACCCGGTTCCCGAGGATCCGGATGTTCCGGTGCAGGGGCCGGGGTGAGCCGGCGGAGGCGACGTAGTGGTCGCCGCACAGCGCGTCGAAGGGGGCTTTGGCGGACGAGGAGTTGCGCAACGTGCAGCCGGAGATCAGCACGTCCTCGCAGGGGGTGCCGTCGTAGTCGGGCGCCGGCAGGTTGTACGCGTTGGTCGCTCCGGTGATCTGCACGGCCTCGTGCCGGTTGGGCACGCCGGGCACACCGGGCGCCACGTACACCCCGTCGAAGAGACAGTCGGTGATCCTGACCCGCCGTACCGCGTTGAGTTCGAGGGCGTGTGCCTCGGGGACATCGAGCACGGTGGCGTCGCGGACGGTGAAGCCATCGGCATGGGTGAAGACGAACGCGGGGCAGGTCGAGGTGAACCTGCTGCCGCGCATGTCCCAGGTACCGCCGTGGACGGATATGTTCCCGACTCCGCCGTACCGGGCGACCGGAGGCATGCCAGTGGTGTAGTTCTTCACCAGGGCCGAGGTGTTGCCCGTCCGGAACAGCAGGGCTCCGTACGCGCGCACGGTCATGCCCTGGCCCAGCAGCAGGGGCTCCCCGAGTGGGTAACTGCCCGCCGGGACCAGCAGCGTCGCTCCGCCGCCCGCGACCTCCCGCGCGGCCGTCAGCGCCTGGCGGAAGGCCGACGTGTCGTCGGTGACGCCGTCGCCGACCGCGCCGTAGGCCCGCACGTCGAAGACGGGGCCGGTCGCGGTGTCCGTCCCGGCGGCGACGGCCGGCGAACCCGCCATCGCCTGTGCGGCGCCGACGCCGCCGAAAAGTCCGCCGGTCGCCAGCATCAGGGCGCGTCTGTCCATGGGGTGTCTTCCTCCGAGGGGCGTGTCGTGGCACGGATGCGGCCCCGGGGCCCGAGCCATGGCGGGCTCAGCGGCCGCGGGGCCATCCTGCCACCGGAGTTGTCAGGGGCGCCGGAGACGGTGCCCGGCGCCGCTCCGGCGGCTCTGCCTCATCTCAGCGGAACGCCGCGACATTGCGGGCGGCCCAGTCGGCGAAGGTGCGCGGGGCGCGACCGAGCACCCGCTGGACGTCCGGGCTGACGCGCAGCTCGGCCGGGCTCGGGGAACCGAGGATGTCCAGGGTGTCGTCGGCGAGCTCCGCCGGCATGCTCCGGGTCATGGCGGCCTTGGCCTCCTCGCGGGTGAGCTCGTGGAACCTCACCGGCGAGCCCAGTGCGGCGGCGATGGCCTCCGCCTGCCGGCGCGGGGTGATCACCTCCGGGCCGGTCAGCTCGTAGACACCGCCGGTGTGCCGGTCATCCAGCAGGCAGGCTGCCGCGACCTCGGCGATGTCCGCGGGGTCGATGATCGGCACCCCGACATCGCCGAAGGGCGCGGCGACGACCTGTTGCGCGCGGACGGACTCGGCCCACCACAGCGCGTTGGAGGCGAAGCCGCCCGGCCGCAGGATGGTCCACTCCAGGCCGGACTCCCGCAGGGTGTCCTCCAGTTCGCGCATCGCGATCCGCGTCGAGCCGAACGGCCTGGTCGCCACACCCAGCGTGGAGAGCAGCACGACCCGGCGGACCCCGCTGTCCACGGCTTCCCCGATGATGTCGGCAGGGCTTGCTCCAGCGGCATGCAGGTCGCCGGACAGCAGCAGGAACAACGCCTCCGCCCCCGCCAGCGCGGGCTTGAGGCCGGCCGGCTCGGTCAGGTCGGCCACCACGTGGCGGACGCGGGCCGGCACCGCCGCCGTGTGCCGTGACACAGCCGTCACCTGCCGGCCCGCCTCGGCCAGCGCCTGCGTCAACGGTCGGCCGATGTTTCCGGTAGCCCCGGTCACCACGATCATGGTCAGCTCCTCGTCAGTTGTCCTCTGTGGTCTGCACGCTAGGAGCCGAGCTAACTTTCCGTAAGGACATACCTTTGGGTAAGCTCATGACATGACGGGAAGCGTGCAGGACAGGCAGGCCGAGGCAGTGAAGCGGTATGACGTGTTTCACACCGACTGCCCCGCGCGGGCCGCGGTCGACCATGTGACCAGCAGGTGGGGCGTCTGGGTGCTGATCTCGCTGCGGAGCAACAGCCTCCGGTTCTACGAGCTGCGCGACAGCATCCAGGGCATCAGCGAGAAGATGCTTGCCCAGACCCTGCGCGCGCTGGTCCAGGACGGCGTGGTCTGGCGGGAGGTCGAACCGACGACGCCGCCCCAGGTCACCTACGGGCTGACCGAGTTCGGCCGGGACGTCGGCGAGCCGCTGACGGAGCTGTTCGATCGGATCACCCGACGCCTGGCGCCGCGCAGCGCGGAATAACACGGCCATCGCGAGGGGAAGCCGGAACGGCCCGGCACCTCGCCCTTTCACCGCGCCGGGGGGTACCTGACGCCCGCTGCCCGACGGTGGCTCGACCCGCGAAGCCGCCGCCGGCCGGGCACGGGGACTCGGCGACGCTCGCACGGTCCCCGCGCGCCCGTCCTCACGACGAGTCCCGCACCACCAGTTCCGTCGGCAGCACGATCTGCGGGCGCTCGGTGTTCTCGCCCGCGATCTGGTCCAGGAGGACACGGGTCATGGCCCGGCCCATCTCCTCGATCGGCTGGCGCACACTCGTGAGCGCCGGGTCCATGTGCCGGGCCACCGCCGAGTCGTCGAAGCCGATGAGGGCCACGTCGTCCGGGATGCGGCGGCCGGCCTCGCGCAGCACCTGACGGGCGCCCGCGGCCATCAGGTCGGACGCGGCGAAGACCGCGTCCACGTCCGGGCGGCGGGCGAGCAGTTCGCGCATGGCCCGGACGCCGGCCTCCTCGGAGAAGTCGGCGGGGGCGATCAGCCGTTCGTCGGGTTCGTGGCCCGCGTCGGACAGGGCCCTGCGGTAGCCGTCGAGGCGCCGCTGGGCGGCGTAGACGTCCAGCCGGCCGGTGATGGTGGCGATGGAGCGGCGGCCCCGGGAGACCAGGTGCTCGACGGCGCCGCGGGCACCCTCGAAGTTGTCCGAGTCGACCGAGGGCAGCGGCTCGGTGGCGGACCTGCGGCCGTTCATGACGGCGGGCATGCCGAGTTGTTCCAGCAGATCGGGCAGCGGGTCATCGGCGTGTACCGAGACCAGCAATACGCCGTCCACGCGGTGCGCGGTCAAGTACTGGGCGAGCCTGCGGCGTTCACGGTCGCTGCCGACGAGGGTGAGCAGCAGCTGCATCTCGGTGTCGGCGAGAGCGGCGCCCACCCCGCGGACGATGCCGGAGAAGTAGGGCTCCGCGAAGAAGCGCGTCTCCGACTCGGGCACGACGAGCGCGATGGCCTCCGTCCGGTTCCCCGCCAGGGCGCGGGCCGCGCGGTTGGGTACGTACCCGAGTTCGGCGACGGCCGCCTCCACCGCCTCGCGCGTGTGCGCGCTGACCCGTGGCGAACCGTTGATGACCCGCGAGGCGGTGCCGCGCCCCACCCCCGCCCGTGCCGCGACCTCTTCGAGCGTGGGCCGGCCCCCGCTCCGTACTCGCGCTGCCGTCATGGCTGCCTCCCGTTCGCGGTCAATTTCTCACAGTCGGATAACCAAACCAAGTCCTGGCGTGGGATCCCTTGACACTCGGCGGCAGCGGGCCGCCGTTGCCCGGCCCACATCATGGGAGCGCTCCCACTCTACGCGCGTGGTCAAGCGGACCCCGCAGGTCCGGAGGCGGGGGCGGAGAAATGGCCCGCCGGCGCGACGCGGAGGCGGAGCAGGCGCGACGCGGAGACGACTCGAACGCGACGCGGACACGGCCGGACATGACTGAGACCCGGCACTGGGCCGGGTCTCAGGTGCTCTCTCGGGGTGGCGCGAAAATCAGGCGAGGTCGGCCGGCGGCAGGGCGTGACGGCGGATCACGTCGGAGTACCAGTGGGCGCTCGCCTTGGGGATGCGGCGCTGGGAGGCGTAGTCGACGTACACCGTTCCGAAGCGCTTCGAATAGCCGTACGCCCACTCGAAGTTGTCCATCAGCGACCAGAGGAAGTAGCCGCGGACGTCCGCGCCGTCGGCCACCGCCCGCTGCACGGCGTCGAGGTGGCCGTGCAGGTAGGAGATCCGCTCGGGGTCCTCCACCCGGCCCTCGGGCGACACGTAGTCGTCGAAGGCGGCGCCGTTCTCCGTGACCATCAGCGGCAGGCCGGGGTGGTCGCGGGTGACGTCCATCAGCAGGTTGTAGAGCCCGTTGGGGTCGATCGGCCAGTCCATGGCGGTGCGCTCCTTCCCCTCGGCGAGGTGGAAGGCCACGTGCTCGGAGCCGGGCCACGGGGAGAACACGCTGGAGCCGTGGACATCGTTGCCACTGCCCGCCACACCCTTCTCGGGGGTGGAGACCAGCGTCGGCGTGTAGTAGTTGATGCCCAGGATGTCGACCGGGCGGGAGATGGCGGCCAGGTCGCCGTCCTGGACCAGCTTCGACCAGTCCACCAGGTGCGCGGTGTCGGCGAGCAGGTCCTCGGGGTACTCACCGCGCAGCATCGGACCCGTGAAGATCCGGTTGCCGACCGCCTCGATCCGGCGGGCGGCATCCGCGTCGGCCGCGCTCGCGGTCAGCGGGCGGACCTGGTGGAGGTTGAGGGTGACCGAGGTCTGCGCGCCAGCGGGGAGTTGATCGCGCAGAACCTCGATCGCCCGGCCATGGGCGAGGTTGAGGTGATGGGCCGCCCGCAGGGCGGACGCGGGCTCGGTGCGGCCGGGGGCGTGCACACCGGAGCCGTATCCGAGGAAGGCCGAGCACCACGGCTCGTTGAAGGTGGTCCAGGTCGCGACCCGGTCGCCGAGGGCACCCGCCATGATCGCGGCGTAGTCGGCGAACCGGTCGGTGGTGACCCGCTGGGGCCAGCCGCCGGCGTCCTCCAGCTCCTGGGGCAGGTCCCAGTGGTAGAGGGTCGCGACGGGGGCGATGTCCGCCTCGAGCAGTTCGTCGACGAGCTTGCGGTAGAAGTCCAGTCCGCGTTCGACGGCGGGGCCGCGGCCGGTGGGCTGCACGCGGGACCAGGAGATGGAGAAGCGGTACGCCTTCAGCCCCAGCCGCTTCATCAGCGCCACGTCGTCGCGGTAGAGGTGGTAGTGGTCCGCGGCGATGTCACCGGTGTCGCCGTTGCGGACCTTGCCCGGCGTACGGCTGAAGGTGTCCCAGATGGACGGGGTGCGGCCGTCCTCGGCCGCGGCACCCTCGACCTGGTAGGCGGCGGTCGCCGCTCCCCAGACGAAGCCCGTCGGGAATTGCGTTGCCTCGGGCGCCTGCTTCGGGGCGATGTCGGGTCGGACGGCAGTCATGCGGGAGCGCTCCCAGGTGTGGACGGACAGGGGCGGGAAAGAAGGGGTGGAACTCCGGAGCCCGTACAGCCCGCGGTCAGGTACGGGCCGTACGGGAGTTCCGGGAAGTGGAGGAGGCGGCGGCCGGGGAACGGCCGGAGGATGTCAGCCCTTGACGGCGCCGGACATGATCCCGCCGACGATCTGCTTGCCGAAGATGACGAACACCACGAGCAGCGGCAGCGTGCTGATCAGCGCGCCGGCCATCACGATGCTCTCGTCGGGGGTGTAGGAGGCCTTCAGTGAGCCGAGGGCCACCTGAAGGGTGGGGTTTTGCTGGTTCAGCGCGAGGTAGGGCCAGAAGAAGTCGTTCCACGACTGGACGAAGGTGAGCATGCCCAGCACCATCATCGCGGGGCGGGCCACCGGGATCACGACGCTCCGCACGATACGGATGTTGCTCGCACCGTCGATCTTGGCGGCCTCGATCAGCTCGTACGGCAGCGCCTCGATCAGGTACTGCCGCATGAAGAACACGCCGAACGCGCTGACCAGGGTCGGGAAGATCACCGACTCGAGGCTTCCGCCCCACCCGAGGTCGGCCATCATCATGAACAGCGGGACGACGCTGAGCTGCGGCGGAATGGTCAGGGTCGCGATCACCGCGGTCATCAGCGCGCCGCGGCCGCGGAAGCGCATCTTGGCGAAGGCGTAGCCGGCCAGGGTGCAGAAGAAGAGCGTCGCCAGCGTGATGCAGCCGGAGACGATGAAGCTGTTGACGATCGCCTTGCCCAGGTTGGCTTGCTCCCAGGCGGCTTCCAGGTTGTGGAACAGCCGTCCACCGGGCAGGAAGGGCGGGGTGGTGGCCAGGACTTCGTCCTGGGTGTGGGACGCGGCTACCAGGGTCCAGTACAGCGGCAGCAGCGAGCCGATGCCGACGACGGTCAGGGCGATGTAGGCGAACGGACCGCCCTTCATCTGCTGCCCGGCACCGGGCTTGAAACGGCTCGGGCGCTTCTGCGCGCGATGGGCGGTGCGCACCGGGCGGACGGACCCAGGGGCTTTGGTGGGGCTGGTGATGGTCATGGATATCGCTCCCGGTCAGACCGCGGATTTGCGTACGAAGCGGCCGATGAGCCAGTTGACCGCGGCGATGATCAGCAGGATGGCGAGCATCGCCCAGGCCACTGCGGCGGCCGGACCGAGATGACCCAGTTTCCAGCCGTAGTTGAAGAGGTAGATGCTGAGCGTCTCGTACTGGTTCTCGCTGCCGCCGGTCGCACCGAGCGCGCCACCCTCCAACAGCAGCGGCTCACCGAACAGCTGCATGGAACCGATGGTCGAGATGACGATCGTGAACAGGATCGTGGGCCGCAGCGAGGGGATGGTCACCTTGAGGAACTGCTGCCAGCGCGAGGCGCCGTCCAGCGAGGCGGCCTCGTACAGATCGGACGGCACGGCCTGCATAGCGGCGAGGTAGATCAGCGTGTTGTAGCCGGTCCAACGCCAGATCACGATGACCGAGATGGCGATCTTGGACGTCCAGTGGCCGTTGGCCCAGTTGGTGTCACCGAGGCCGACGAACTCCAGCGCCCAGTTCAGCAGACCGCCGTCGGCCCGGAAGACCAGGGCGAAGACGAGGGCCGCGGAGGCCACCGAGGTGGCGTACGGGGTCAGGATGACGGTCCGCCAGAAGGTACTGGCGCGGAGCTTGTAGTTCAGCAGGTGCGCCAGACCGAGCGCGACGAGCAGCTGCGGAACCGTCGACATGACACCGATCAGGAAGGTGTTGGTGACGGCCGTCCAGAACTCCGAGTCATGCAGGATCTTGTCGAAGTTGCCCCAGCCGACCCATTCCATCTGGTCCAGGCCGGTCATCTCGACCCGGTGCAGGGCGATCCAGCCGGTGTAGATCAGCGGATAGAGCCCGAAGGCGCCGAAGACCAGGAAGAACGGGGCGATGTAGGCGTACGGCGACGCCTTGTCGTCGAACCGCCAGAGGCGGCTCCGCCACGTCTGCCGGCGGGTGCTCGCCGACTTCCGTTGTGATCCGGGGGGCGGCGGGGTGTATACGTCCCGGGTGGGAGACGAGGTGGCCACGGGCGGGATTCCTTCCCTGGAGTGCTTGGGTTACCCGGGTACGAGGCAGGGGCCGAGGAGGCGTGCGGTGGGCTTCCACGGGGCGGCCGGGGAGGTACCCGGTCGCCCCGTGCAAGCCCGCCGGCAGACGCGTCCCGCACGGCCACGCCCTCGCGGGATGGAGACGTGCAGGTGCGGGCGGCCCGGGGGCCGCCCGCCGCTGCGAACGTCAGCCGATCACCTTGTCGATCTGATCCGTCGCCGCGTCCCAGGCCTTGTCAGGCTTGGTTCCGCGCTGCTCCATGTTGTTGATCTGGGTGGAGATGGCCTGCTTGATGTCGGCGTCCTTCGGGCCGATGACGGCCTCGGGGATGGACTTGGCCTCATCGGCGTAGATCTCGCCGA
This sequence comes from Streptomyces sp. NPDC005775, assembly GCF_042871565.1. Classification (NCBI taxonomy): domain Bacteria; kingdom Bacillati; phylum Actinomycetota; class Actinomycetes; order Kitasatosporales; family Streptomycetaceae; genus Streptomyces; species Streptomyces sp. NPDC005775. The sequence continues at coordinate 41,849 of NZ_JBIAIU010000012.1, forward strand.
TCGGCGCGTCGCTGAAGTACGGGAGCTTGCCGTTCTTCACGTCGGCCAGTTCGTACGCACCCTTGTTGGACGGGAAGAGGCCGACGGCCTTGAAAACGGCGGCCTGCTGCTCGGGGGCGGTCAGCCACTTCACGAGCTTGCCGGCCTCGTCGACGTTCTTGCCGGACTTCGGCACACCGAGGAACGATCCACCCCAGTTGGCGGCAGACGAGCCGGGGGCGGTGGTGATGTCCCACTTGCCCTTGTTGGCGTCACCGGCGTTCACCGAGATCTGGGCGGCCATCCAGGCCGGGCAGACGACGGTGGCCATCGTGCTCTTGCGCAGCGCGGCCTTCCACGGGTCACTGAACTGGGCGAGGCCCTGGGTCAGGCCCTTGTCCGCGGCCTCGGCCGAAAGGTTCCACCCCTGCTTGACGCTGGGGCTCTCCTTGTAGATCGCCTTGCCGCTCTCGTCGTAGTACTGCTTCGCGTTCGAGCTCACCACGGCGTTGAACATCGCGCTGGCGGAGTCCATGAAGTACGTGTCCTTGGGCGCGTTCTTCTTGTACTCCTCACCGAGCTTGAGGTAGTCCTCCCAGCCCCCGGCGAACTTCGCGGCGACTTCCTTGCGGTCGGTCGGCAGGCCGGCCTTCTTGAAGAGCTCGGTGTTGTAGCAGAGCGACATCGGGCCGATGTCGGTCCCCGCGCCGATCACCTTGCCGTCCTTCGAGGTGGCCTGCTTCTCCTTCCAGGACACCCACTCGTTGACGTCGATGACCTTGCTCAGGTCGGCGAACTTGTCCGACTGGGTGTCGACGAGCTCCTTGATGCGTCCGACCTCGAGGCCCTGGACGTCGGCCAGACCACTGCCCGAGTTCAGCTGCTGGAGCAGCTTGGGGTAGTAGTCCTCCTCCTTGGCGGTGGTCTCTTCCTTCACCGTGATGTTCGGGTGAAGCTCGTGGTACTTCGCGAAGAGACCGGCTTCCTTGTAACCGAACTGCCCGAAGTCGGCGACGGTCAGCGTGATCTTCCCGTTCGCGTCGGCGCCCGTGCTGTCCGAATCGTCCGAGTCGCTGCTGCAGCCGGTCAGCAACAGGGCCGTGGCTGTCAGGCCCGTGGTGGCCAGAACCGCGACTCTGCGGCTCCGACCGGCGGCGGTGCGGGTGATACGCATTCCACTACTCCTTGTTCCAGGGTGGGACTGGCTCACTGCGTGGCATTCCCGCTGGTGAGTGCGGGTGCCGGATGGTTCGGGGGGAAGGCACGGGCAGTGCCGTTCGCACGAGAAATCCTCTTGCGATGTGGGAGCGCTCCCATGCGTCGATGTCGGAAGGTTGCTGCCTGGGAGGGGTGGGTGTCAAGAGTTGAAGACGCTTCCGTTGCGCGAGCGTGTCCTGCAAGTCACGAGACCGTGTCCGGCCGAAGGCTTGCCAAAGCGCGTCACCATCGGAAGCGGATGGACCGATTCCCGAATTCCCGCAGGTGGCAGCCCTCTTGGGAGTGGATCTTGCCGCTGGCTCCAGGAAGCGGACCCGAGCGCGCCGGTTTTCCGGCAACCCCCGGAAACACCCTCCGCCACCCCCGATTCCTTCGACCGGGTCCACCGGAAGGTGAACGGGACGCCACGCCCAGGGGGTGCCCAGACCCACCTCCGCGTTCTTTCCCCGAAGTCGAGCGCCGGACGGTGGCTGAAACGACGACCCGGCCGGTGACCTGAACGAGGCCCGACGGAAGCCGCGGATCCGGGCAAGCCGGGCTGCCGGGGCGGCCCGGCCCGCCGGGACGAACCGGGCCAACTGGACACGTGGGGCAGTGCGATGGAAGGCGGGGCGGGGGGCGGGCAGGTGCGGGGCGCACCGAGCGCCCTCAGGCCGCGCGCAGGCGGTCCAGGGTGTGCTGCAGCTCCGCCTGGGCCGCCCGGCCGGCCGACTCCGCGTCACCCGCCACCACGGCGGTGACCAGCGCCCGATGCTGGGCTTCACCGTGCTGCGGGTCTCCGCGGCGCAGCCCGAGCAGGTCCACCAGGTCGATCAGGGCCTGCCGCAGGGCGGGGGCGAACTCGGCGAAGAGATCGGTGAGTACGGGGTTGTGGGCGGCCGCCACGACCGTACGGTGCAGGGCGATGTCGGCGTCCACGAACGCGGCGTCGTCCGACGCGGCGCCCGCCGCCCGCCGCGCCGCGAGCGCCGCGTCCAGGGCGATCAGATCCTCGTCGGTGCGGCGGCGGGCGGCGAGCCGGGCGGCCTGGACCTCGATCAGCATGCGCACTTCGTAGACGTCGGTGACCGCGGCCCGCCGCAGCCGGACCGGCCACTCCTGCGTCTCGTGGGCGGCGATGACGAAGACGCCGGCGCCCTGGCGGGGCTGGAGCAGTCCGAGCGTGGCGAGCGTACGCACCGCCTCGCGCACGGTGGAGCGGCCCACACCCAGCGTCTTGGCGAGCGTGGTCTCGCCGGGGATCTTCGTGCCGACCGGCCAGTGCCCTTCGGTGATCTGCTCGCGCAGATGACGTGTGGCCTGTTCGACCAGGGGGCTGGGGCGGAGCGGGCCGAGCGAGGACACGAGTTTCACCTGTCAGGTTGTCTGAGGACTTGGTTTCTGGTTACTGTACCGATCATGACGTACCGCGGTCTCCTCCTTCTCGGCTGCCGCGGCGGGGCCTGAAGCGATCGGCACCCCGCCGCGGGGTGCCGTGCTGTGCCGGTCGCATTCGGCGATGCGAGAAGAGACCCCGTTCATGCCCGAGCCCATGTCCGAGTCCGCGTCCGACGTCCTGTCACCGATGCACAGCTTCCCCACGATCTGCACGCCCCGCGGCCCCGTACCCGAGGCGGCGCCCCGCTGGAACCCGCAACGCTCCAGCTCGATGCCCTCGCACCGCTACCGTCCGGCGTTCGACCGGGTCGACATCCCGCTGACGGGCCGGAGCTGGCCGCAGGCCCGTATCGACCGCGCGCCCCTCTGGGTTCCCGTAGACCTGCGCGACGGCAATCAGGCACTGGCGGAACCGATGGACACCCCGCGCAAGCGCCGGATGTTCGATCTGCTCGTCGCGATGGGCTACAAGGAGATCGAGATCGGCTACCCGTCCGCGAGCCGCACCGACTTCGGCTTCGTACGGCATCTGGCGGAGAGCGGGGCCGTGCCCGACGACGTGACCGTGGTCGTCTTCACCCCGGCCAGGCCCGAGCTGATCGAGCGGACCTTCGAGTCCGTCGCGGGGATGGACCGGGTGGTCGTCCACCTCTACATCCCGACCGCGCCCGTCTGGCGGGACGTCGTCCTCGGACGCGGCCGGGCCGAGGTGCACGGTGTGGTGCTGGACGCCGCGCGGCAGATGGACCGGCTGGCGCGGGCCAGGCCCGGGACGGACATCCGGTTCGAGTTCTCGCCCGAGGTCTTCGTCCTGACCGAGCCCGACTACGTCCTGGAGATCTGCGACAGCCTCACCGAGCTGTGGGACGCCTCGCCGGACCGGCCGGTCATCCACAACCTCCCGGCCACGGTGGAGATCGCGACGCCCAATGTGTACGCCGACCAGATCGAGTACATGCACCGCCATCTGGGCCGCCGCGATTCCGTGATCCTCTCCGTCCACCCGCACAACGACCGCGGTACGGGCGTGGCCTGCGCGGAGCTCGCCGTGCTGGCGGGGGCACAGCGCGTGGAGGGCTGCCTGTTCGGCAACGGGGAGCGCACGGGCAACGTCGACCTGGTCAACCTGGCCCTCAACCTGCACGCCCAGGGCGTCGACCCGATGATCGACTTCTCGGACATCGACGAGATCCGCCGCACGGTCGAGCACTGCAACCGGCTGCCGGTGCCGCCGCGCCATCCGTACGGCGGCGACCTGGTGTACACCGCGTTCTCGGGCACCCACCAGGACGCGATCAGCAAGGGATTCGCCCACCACGCGAGCAGCGACTCGGAGCTGTGGTCGGTTCCGTACCTGCCGATCGACCCGGCGGACGTGGGGCGCACGTACGAGGCGGTCATCCGGGTCAACAGCCAGTCCGGCAAGGGAGGCATCGCCCACCTGCTGCGGAGCAACCACGGGGTGGACCTGCCGGCGGGGATGAGGGCGGACTTCTCCCGCACGGTGCAGGAGGCGACGGACGACAGTGGTCTGGAGGCCACGCCGAAGGACCTGTGGGACCTGTTCGACGCGACATACCTGTCCCCCGGGCGGGACGGCTCGGTCGCCCTGACCGCATGGTCGGCGGAGAGGTCCGCGGACGGCTCCGCGGAGAGGTTCGTCTGCACGCTGCGGGTGGACGGGCGCGAGGGCGACTACGAGGGCGCCGGCAGCGGCCCGGTGGGCGCCTTCACGGATGCGCTGGAGGGCGCCGGGGTGAAGGTCACGGTGCTCGACTTCGCGGAGCACGGCTCGCAGGGGCCGGAGGCGACGGTGACGGCGTACGCCCGCTGCCGGGTCGGCGGGGCCGAGCGCTGGGGCGCGGGCCGGGGCGCGTCGAGCGTGGCGGCGTCGGTGGCGGCGGTGCTGTCGGCGGTGAACCGGGCGGAGTGACGAGGTGCGCGGTTCACCGCGCACAGGGGCGCGCACCCCGGCCGGGTGGGGGGAGTGTGGGGGCCGGCCGGGATGCACGGGCGGGGGAAGGTGGCTACGGGAAGGTGGCTGCTTGAAGGTGGCTACTTGTAGGTGGCTACGTGCGGGTGGCTACTTGTAGGCGCCGAACGCCTTCGTGAAGGCGAGCGGCTCCTGCGCGATCGAGCTGCACGAGGCGTCCGCGGAGGGCTTCGGCCCGCCCGCGCACTCCTTGTCGCGCGTGCCCGACCACATCGCCAGCCAGGCGAGGCCCTTCTCCTGGGCGAAGGCCACCAGTTGGGTGGCGTCCTCCACCTTGAAGACCTCCGTGGCGACGTCGTTCACGCCGATCATCGGCGTGACGGCGACGGTCTTCCACGCGTCCGCGTCGGAGAGGCCCAGCACGCCCTTGATCTGCGCCTGGGTGGCCGTCGCCGCCTGGATGGCGTACGTGCCCATGTCACCGCTGTACGAGGCGCCGTAGTCCATCGCCATGACGTTGACCGCGCCGACGTCCACGCCGTTCTTCTTCGCGTCGGCGATCAGGTCCACACCGGGCTGGGTCAGGCCCTCGGGCATCACCGGCAGGGTGAAGGAGACGTCCAGGCCGGGGTGGGACTTCTGGAGCTGGGCGATGGCCTGGGAGCGACGGGAGTTGGCAGCCGTGTCGGGCAGCGCGCCGCCCTCGATGTCGAAGTCGACCTTGGTCAGCCCGTATGTGTCGACGACCTTGCCGTAGGCGGTGGCGAGATCGGCGGCCGACGTGCAGTTGAGCGCCAGTTCGGAGCCGGAGGCGCCGCCGAAGGAGACCCGGACGTCGCCGCCGGCCGCGCGCAGGGCGCCGATCTGGGAGGCGACGTGGTCGTCGCCGAGGCCGGTGACCCCGCCCCAGAGCGGGGCGCAGCTGCCGCCGGAGGTGATGAAGGCGAGCGTGTACTGCTTCACCCCGGTCTTGGCGGCGGTGCCGGCCAGGTCGAACGCCGGGTAGAGCGAGGTGTCGACGTACGGGGCGAAGCCCGCGCCGCTCGCCGTGCCACCGCTGCCGCCGGGCCGGGTCGGCGTGGGGGTCGGTGTGGCGGTCGCGGTGGGCTTCTCCGTGGGGGTGGCCGGAGCGGTGGGGGTGGCCGGAGCGGTCGGGGTGGGGGTCGCGGTCTCGGTCGGGCGGCCGCTCGGCTCCGGTGTCGCGCCGGTGTCGACGGAGCACGTGGCGTCGTCGATGAGGCAGCCGGTGGGGTCGGCGGCCGTGCCGTCGGAGCTGGTGACGAAGCCGACGGTGACGGACTTGCCGGGGGCGAGCTCCTTGTTCCAGCTCGCCGGCTTCACGGTGACGTGGCTGCCGCTGACGGTGTGCTCACCGTTCCACAGGGAGCTGAGCTTCGTGCCCACCGGCAGGTCGAACTCGAGGGTCCAGCCGGTCTTGACCTGGTCGGTGTCGTTGGTGACGACGTACTGGCCGGTGTATCCGCCGGTCCATCCGCTGGTCCTCGTGTACGCGGCGCCGACCGCCGCCGCCTGGGCCGTGCCGGTGAGGGCGAAGACCGTGCCGCCGATCACGGCCGCGGCGACGACCGAGCCGATCGCCTTGGTCCTGGTGCTCGCCGTGCGCCGGTGCGTGCTGGTGCCCATCGCGTTCCTGCCTCGTCGTACGGAAGTGGGGATGCGGCAGCACGCTAGCCGCACCGAATCCGACAAACGGCATGATCCGGACCGGAGTTGATGTTCTTAGGGTTGGCTTAAGGAGCCCATCGGCCGCGCTAAAGGTTCGGGCCCGCACCGGAGCGGAATCGGAGCTTCGCACGGCGCCCGGACACTCCGCGCCGCTGCCGGCCCACCCGGTGGCCGCGCCCGCGCCGCTGTGGCCGCTGTCCGTCGAGCCCGATCCATACGCGCACCTCCGTGCCGCCGAGCACCGAGCGCCCGATCCGCACGTCGCCGCCGGTGGACTCCGCGACCCGGCGGACGATGTCGAGGCCCAGTCCGGTCGAGCCCACCGCGCCCCCGTCCGCGCCGCGCCCGCTGCCGCCGCGTGCCAGGGCGGCCTTCGGGTCGGCGATGCCGCCGCCGGCGTCCGAGACGAGCACGATCACCGCGTCGCCGCTGTGGTGGACGTCCACGGCGAAGGCGGTGCCCTCCGCCGTGTGCCGGAAGACGTTGCCGAGCAACGCGTCGAGTGCGGCCGCCAGTTCGGGGCGGGCGACCGGGATGCGTACCGTACGGTCCACTCCCGCGAGGCGCACCTCGCGGCCCTCGTCCTCGGCCAGCGCGGACCAGAAGGCCATCCGCTCGCGGATCACCTCGGAGACGTCGCAGCCGGCGCCGGGTCCGCCGCTCTGCCCCTGGGTCTGCGGGCGCTGTTCGCGGGCGGTCCGGATGATCGTGTCGACCTCGCGCTCCAACTGCTGGACGGCCGCCCGGGTCTGCTCGGCCGCCGGGCCCTCGCCGAGCGAGGCGGCGTTGAGCCGGAGCACGGTGAGCGGGGTGCGCAGCCGGTGCGAGAGGTCGGCGGCCAGTTCACGCTCGTTGGCGAGGAGCTGGACGACCTGGTCGGCCATGGAGTTGAACGCTGCTGCCGCGGACCGCAGTTCGGTCGGCCCGTCCTCCGGCACCCGGGTGCCGAGCCGCCCCTCCCCCAGGTCCTGCGCGGCGCCCGCGAGCCGCCGGGCCGGTTCCACCATGCGTACGCCGAGCCGGTCGGCCACCGCGACCGAGCCGACGATCAGCGCGATGCCGACCGCCGCCAGCATCAGCCAGGCGGTGGCGACGCCGTTGGAGACCTCGTCCTCCGGCACGAACACCTCGACGACGACGGTGCCCCGGGAACCCAGCGCGGTCGGCTGGAGCAGCGCGGAGCCGCCCGCCACTTCGGTGATGGAGGCGCGCCCCGACTCCCGTACGGTCTCCAGGTCCTTGCGGGTGGCGCGCCGGCTGCCGATCTCCACGGCCACGCCGTCGGCCTCGCCGGAGGCGGGGACGTGGACGGCCATCCGGCCCGCGGCTCCCGGTTCGGTGGTGAGGACGGCCGTCTCCAGCTCGGTGCGGTCGGTGGTGATGGAGAGCGTGGGGGCGATCGTCGCGGCCTGCCGTTCGGCGTCCGAGAAGGCGCGGTCGCGCGCCATCTCCTTGATGACGAGGCCCAGCGGGACGGCGAAGGCGACCACGACCATCGCGGTCACGGCCAGGCAGACCTTGACCAGGGCCCATCTCATGCGGGCTGCTCCGGGGGCGCGGCGGGCGGCTGGAGCTTGACGCCGACGCCGCGCAGGGTGTGCAGGTAGCGGGGCCGGGCGGCGGTCTCGCCCAGCTTCCGGCGCAGCCACGAGAGGTGGACGTCGATGGTCTGGTCGTCCCCGTAGGACTGCTGCCAGACCTCCGCGAGGAGTTCCTTGCGCGGGACGACGACGCCGGGCCGGCCGGCCAGGAAGGTCAGCAGGTCGAACTCGCGCCGGGTGAGGTCGAGCGCGGTGCCGTCCAGTTCGGCCCGGCGCCGCAGCGGGTCGATGGAGAGCCCGCCGACCTGGATGACGAGCGGTGGCGTGGCCTCGCCCGCGGCGGCCCGCGAGCGGCGCAGCACGGCGGCCATCCGGGCCGAGAGGTGCTCCACGGAGAACGGCTTGGTCAGGTAGTCGTCGGCGCCGTCGTTGAGCAGCCGGACGATCTCGCTCTCGTCGTCGCGCGCGGTCGCGATGATGACGGGGACGTCGGTGATGCCGCGGAGCATCTTCAGCGCCTCGGCGCCGTCGAGATCGGGCAGCCCGAGGTCGAGGATGACGACGTCGAAGCGGAAGTGGGCGACCTCGCGCAGCGCTTCGAGCGCGGTACCGACACTGCGCACCGTGTGGGAGGCCTCGGTCAGGTGCCGGATGAGGGCGGAACGTACGAACTGGTCGTCCTCGACCACGAGCACACTTGGCATGGGCGGCACCGTACGCCATCGGACACCGCGCGGTCCGCCCGGTCGCCGTACCCGGGACACCGGTGGGGGCCGTGGGGCAGGATGGGCCGGATGCAACGAGGTCTCGTACACGCGCTCGCGTGGTCGCTCGCCACCGGCGCCGCGGTCACGCTGACGTGGTGGGGTGTGCACACCGTGATGGCGGGTACGGCGTACGACCCGCCCCGCGCGGTGCCGATCGCGGCGGGTGCCCGGGGCGACGGGGACGGCGCGGAGAGCCTGGTGTCCTCGACGCACCGCCCGCGACCGACGCCGTCGAGGACGGCGTCCGCCACACCTCCGGCCACCCCGAAGCCGGCCGCGACCCCGTCCCGGACGCCGTCGCGCACCCCGGCCGGCACTCCGCGCCCGACAGTCTCGGCCACCGCGCCGGCCAACGCGTCGGGTACGGCGAAGAGCTACCGGACGGACGGTGGCCGGATCGTCTTCGAGCTCGGCACGGATGCGGCGAAGCTGGTGTCGGCGACGCCGGAGCAGGGCTGGTCGGTGCAGGTCTGGACGAACACGACGTGGATCCGGGTGAACTTCACCAAGGACGACGGCACGACGGTGTCGGTCTACTGCACCTGGAACGACCATCCGCCGATGGTCGAGATCGTGAATGAGTGAGCCCGGGACCGTGACGCCGGCCGACTCCCCGTCAGTCGAAGGCGGACGCCGGCGGTGCGGGTGAGGGCCGGGCGTCCGCGTCGTGCACCGCGGCCGCCCCGCCGGTGAAGTCGGCGAGCGCCCGCCCGTGTTCGACGCGCCCCGGGTGCGGATCGGTCGCCACCCGGCGGGTCAGCTCCGCGACCTTCGGCGTCACATCGGAGGCGAGCAGTACGGCGTTGCCGAAGCGGCGGCCGCGGAACACGGTCGGGTCGGCGGCCAGCGCCAGCTCGGGGAAGACGGCCGCGGCGGTGGCGATCTGGCCCCGCAGATGGGCCAGCGGCGGCCCGTCGGCGAGGTTGGCCACGTAACTCCCGCCCGGTTTCAGGACACGGCGCACCTCGGCGAGGAACTCGGTGCTGGTGAGGTGGGCGGGGGTACGGGCCCCGCTGAAGACGTCGGCGATGACGAGGTCGGCCCAGTCGTCCTGGACCTTCCCGAGCCCGGCGCGGGCATCGGTGGCGCGGACCCTGATCCTGGCCTGGGGGTCCAGCGGCAGCTCCCGGCGCACGAGTTGGACGAGGGCGGCGTCCACCTCGACGATCTGCTGGGTGGAGCGGGGGCGGGTCGCGGCGATGTAGCGGGCGAGGGTGAAGGCCCCGCCGCCCAGGTGTACGACGTGCAGCGGCTGCCCGGCCGGCGCGACCAGGTCGGCGATGTGGCCGATGCGGCGCTGGTACTCGAACGAGAGGTACGTCGGATCGTCCAGGTCCACGTGGGACTGCGGGGCGCCGTCGATCGTCAGGGTCCAGGCACGACGGCGTTCCCGGTCGGGCACCAGCTCGGCGACACCGCCGTCCACGGGCTCCGTGACGTTGCCCGCGGGGCGTTCGGGGCCGCGCGCGGCCTTGCGGTCGGTCCTGCGGTCCGCGCGCTGCTTGCGCTCGCCGCCGCCGCCCGCTCCTCGACGTGCCACTGCCCCTCGTCCCCGCTCGTCGTGCCGTCCACCGAGGCGTTTGCCCTCGTCCGGCCATTATGAGCTCAGCGGCAGTTGTCGGCCGCCTCGATCAGCCGGGCGGCCTGGTCGAGGGCGGCCCGCAGCGCGGCCGGGTCGGTGACGGGGGTGTCGTCGGCGGGCGGCAGCAGCCAGCCGCTGCCCTGGACCGGCGGCTCGGCGGGGATGCGCAGCCCGCGGCCGTCGGTCTGCGTACAGGCACTGCCCGGTACGTCCCAGGCCTGCGCGGTGCCGGGGGGCACCAGGAAGCCGAGGGTGGCGCAGGCCCCGTCGTGGATGACCGGGCCGACGGCCTCCTGGTCGGCGCCGCGCCGCAGGATGTCGACGGCCTCCAGACCCTGACGGGCGGGGACCGTCACCACGTCACAGGGTTCGGGCCCGGGGGGCGTGCCCGGCCCCTCGGTGGGTACGGGGGTGCCGGTCGACGCCGTACTGGCCGCCGTCCCGGTCGTCGCGGTCGTTCGCGATCCGGTCGCCATGCCGAGGTGCAACAAGGGACCTCTCCTCTCATCGCCGGGCGGAGCCGGGCGGAGCCGGACTCCGTCTCCGCATGGACCAACGCGCCGACCGCGTCAAGGGCTACGGCGCAGCACCGCCGCAAAGGGTGGCAGTTCATGGCGGATCGTGGGCGAGATGCCCCATTTGCGGGCAAACGCAGCGTGTGTGTCCCATCACAGCAGGTACGTTCTTGCTCCGCCGGGACACCGGAAACAGGCGCCCGGCTTGCACCAGAGAGGGCCCCGCAATGGTGTCGACACGGGCAGTTCCCAACCTCGCCTTCCGGCGGCTGCGCGGACAACGCTCCGCCGGGGAGTTCGCTGCCGCGGTACGCAGGTCCGCTCGCGAGATCGGTGAGCAGGTCGCGTGCGACGCCCGGTACATCGGACGCGTGGAGTCCGGCGAGATCCGCTGTCCCAACTACGCGTACGAGCGGGTCTTCCTGCACATGTTCCCCGGGGCGAACCTGGCGGACCTGGGCTTCTCACCGCGCGAATCGGTCCGCGGCCGGGGGGCCCGGCCCGCGGCGGGCGCCCCGCCACCCCCGACTTCCCCGCTGCTCGTACTCGGCAGCGAGACCGACGAGGAGAGCGACGTGCTGCGTCGCGCATTCATGACGAGCGGCACCACCGCGGTGGCGGCCGCCTCCCTGGGCCTGGGCTTCGGCGGCCCGGCCGCCGCCGCCTCCGTGCCCGTGCAGCGCCGGGTCGGCGAGGCGGAGGTGAGCGCCGTCGAGAAGGCGGTGCGCCAGATCCGCCTGCTCGACGACCGGCACGGCGGCGACGGCCTCTACCGGCGGGCCTCCCAGCCGCTGCGGAGGGCGTACGCGCTGCTCGACTCCGGCACGCCGACCCGCCGCTCCACGGCGGACCGGCTGCACGCGGGCGCCGGCGAGCTGGCCATCTCGGTGGGCTGGCTGGCCCATGACTCGGGCCGGTTCGACGACGCCCGCTCGCACTACGCGGAGGCGCTGGCCACCGCGCGGCTGGCCGGGGACCCGGCGCTGGAGGCGCACGCGTTCTGCAACGCGTCGTTCCTGGCCCGCGATACGGGCCGGCCGCGCGAGTCCGTGCGCGCGGCGGAGGCGGGGCAGCGGGCCGCCCAGCCCCTGGGCTCGCCGCGGCTGCTGGCGCTGCTCGCCCTGCGCGAGGCGGGGGGCCGGGCCGGGCTCGGGGACCGTACCGGCTGCGAACAGGCGCTCGGCCGGGCGCACACCGCGTTCGGGAAGGGGCCGTCCGCGGCGGACCCGGAGTGGATGACCTTCTTCCGGGAGGCGGAGCTGGAGATGCTGGAGGCGCAGTGCTGGTCGGCCCTGGGCGACTGGTCGCGGGCCGCGCGGCACGCACGGCGGGCGACGCGACTGCAGGACCCGCACTTCACCCGGAACCTGGCGCTGTACCGCGCGGAGCTGACGTGGGACCTGGCGCGGGCGGGCCTCATGGAGGAGGCGGCGGCGACGGGCCACCGGGTGATCGACCTGCTGGACCAGGTCCAGTCCTCCCGCATCCGGTCGATGCTGGCGGACGCGGCCACGGTCCTGCGACCCCGGGGCCGGGGCTCGGTGGACGTCAAGGACTTCCTGGACCGCCACGCGATGTCCGCCCGTCCGAGCCCGTCCGGCGTTTGAGGACGGAACCCCGGCTCCGGGCCGGGGTCCTCGGACCGGCCCGCCCTTCCAGCCCGTCCTGAAACGCCGGACGGGCTGGAACGAACCCCTACCGCTCCAGGTGCCCCGTATCGTTCCACCGCTCCAGCGCCGGCGCCCCGTACGCCCACCCCAGGACCGACAGTGACGTCGGGTCCAGCCTGATGCGGGCCGCGAACGACGCGTCCTCGCCCAGCCACCGCGCCCCCAGCACCCGCAGGATGTGGCCGTGGCCGAAGACCAGGACATCGCGGTCGGCCGAGCGCGCCCACTCGACGACCTCGTCCGCCCGGGCCGACACCTGGGCCAGGGTCTCCCCCTCCGGCACCCCGTCCCGCCAGATGAACCAGTCCGGGCGGATCGCCTTGATCTCGGCGGGAGTCATCCCCTCGTACGCCCCGTAGTCCCACTCCATCAGCGCGTCCCACGGCTCGGCCCGCTCGCCGAACCCGGCGATCCGGCACGTCTCGGACGCCCGCACGAGGGGACTGGTGCGGACCTCCAGACCGGGCAGGTCCGCCCACGGCCCGCGGTGCAGCCGCTCACCGAGCAGCTTGGCTCCCTCGCGCCCGGAGTCGAGCAACGGGATGTCCGTCCTGCCGGTGTGGTTTCCCTTGACGGACCATTCCGTCCGGCCGTGCCTGGCCAGCAGGATGCGCGGTGCCATGTGACAGCTCTCCCTGAAAAACTGAGACCTGAGATGCGGGATCTGAGATCTTGGACGTCTGCGGGACGATGAGCGAGGAAACGTATCGTCCGGTTTTCCATCATCGCGTACCTTCGCGTGAGGCAACCTGGGGGGGCCGTACGGGCGTCCCAATGACCACAGATGAATTCGAACAGCTGAGGGGCGCCGAAGGGCACCCCGGGCGAACCGCGCCCGACCCGCACCGTACGGTTGAACGCCCGCCGTCGGCCGCATGAACACATGATGGAGAACTTCCGGATGCCGCATGCCACCACCGCGCCCGTGCCGCGCCACCGGCCCCGCTGGTGGACCGAGCTCCCGCTCCTGGCCCTGGTGTACGGGGCGTACTCGGGCGGCAGACTCCTGGTCCGGGGCGACGTGTCCACCGCCGTCGACCACGGGCTGCGCATCCTGGATCTGGAGAAGGCCCTCTTCCTCAACGCCGAGCACCCGCTCAACCGGCTGTTCACCGCACACCCCTCCATAGGCATACCCGCCGACTTCGCGTACGCATCCCTGCACTACCTGGTCACCCCGGCCGTTCTGATCTGGATGTTCCGGCGCCACTCGGCCGCCTACCGCCGGGCCAGGACCTGGCTGATGACATCCACGATGCTCGGCCTCATCGGCTTCACGCTGATGCCGACCTGCCCGCCGCGGCTGCTGGCCGCCGGGCACGGTTTCGTCGACACGATGGCCCAGTACAGCTCGTACGGCTGGTGGGGCAGCGAGGCGAGCGCACCGCGCGGCATGGGCGGCATGACGAACCAGTACGCGGCGATGCCGAGCCTGCACGTCGGCTGGGCGCTCTGGTGCGGCATCCTCCTCTGGCGCCACGCCAAGCACCCCCTCCTGCGGGCCGCCGGCATCGCCTACCCCCTGATCACCCTCATCGTGGTGATGGGCACCGCCAACCACTACTTCCTCGACGCCGTCGCGGGCGCCGTCGTCATGGGCGCCGGCGCACTGCTCGCCAGGCCCGTGTCGCGCTTCGCCGAGCGGACCAAGGACGCGGTCATGGCCCGCTTCGCACGGGTCTCCCCCGCCGAGCGGTCCCCGGATGTCAGTGCCGGATGCAAGACTTCCGCGGGTGAGCGAATCCCCGGCCAGCGGTCCACCTCCGCAGATCCCACCGATGCAACAGCACCGGCCGGCCCACCTGTCCCGGCCGACGTCCCGGCCGCCGCGGGAAGAGCCGCGGGCGGTGACGCTGCGAAGGCGGCTCGCTGAGCTGAGGGGCCCGGCCGTCGCGCCCCGGCCGCTGGACGCCCGCGCCCTGGCCGCGCTGGCCGCCAACCCCGGCTGCAAGCGGCGCGCCCTGCTCGACGGGGCGGGGGTCGACAAGGGCGCGCTCGCCACCGCGCTCGGGTCACCGGCCGCCTTCGGCCAGTCCCAGTTCGCCTTCATGCGGGGCAACGCCTTCGAGGCCAGGGTCAAGGCCGACGGCGGTACGGAACTGATGCGCCTGCTGCACGAGCGGTTCGGCGTCCCCGGCGAACCGCCCCGGGACGTCCCCACGCCCGACCTGACGGCCGCGGGGCCCGAGGGCCGCGCCGCCCGCACCGCGCTCGCCCTGCGCGAGGCGACCGCGTCCGGCGGCTGGGCGCTGCTCGACCACCCCATGCTGGCCCTGGAGGTGGCGGGGTCCCCCGCCTATCTGGAGCCGGACGCGGTGGTGGTCCACCCCGACGGCACCTGGACGGTCGTCGAGATCAAGTCGTTCCCCATGATCGACGGCTCCGCCGACGCCGCGAAGGTGGGCGCGGCCGCCCGCCAGTCCGCCGTGTACGTCCTGGCGCTGGAGCGGGTCGCAGCGGTGACCGACGGGGCGGAGGTCGGCCACCGGGTGCTGCTGGTCTGCCCCAAGGACTTCTCCAACCTGCCGACCGCGTCCGTCGTGGACGTGCGCAAGCAGCGCGCGGTCACCCGTCGCCAGCTGACCCGGCTCACCCGGGTCGAGGACATCGCGGCGGCCCTGCCCGAAGGCACCACGTTCGACCCGGAGTGCTCCCCCGAGGAGCTGGACACCGCGGTCGAGTCCGTCACCGCGGCGTACGCACCGGAGTGCCTGGCCGCCTGCGAGCTGGCCTTCCACTGCCGGGCGAAGGCCCGGGCCGCCGGTGCGGTCGAGGCACTCGGGCGGAGCGTGCGGGGTGAGCTCGGCGGGCTGACCACGGTCACCGGCGTACTGGCCGCCGCCGCGGGCAAGGAGGGCGATCCGGCGGACCCGACGGTCGCCGCACTGCTGCGCGCGGCAGCGCTGCGCGCCGAGGCTCTGGAGGGCAGCACCGCATGTCGCTGATCGGCACCCTGGCCCGGCTGGAGGCCGTGGAGAGCGGTCGCGCCCAGCCGATGACCACCGTCCGCCACCGCCACCTCGGCGACCGGCCGCTCGTGCTGGTGCCGCTCACCACGGCGGGCGAGGCGGGTGCCCCGCTCGGCGCGCTCGTCGGCACGGACCGGGACGCGCCCCGGCTGCTGGCCGTGGCCCAGCCGCGCGACCGGGACCTGCGGTTCGCGTTCCTCGCCGAGCTGGCCGAGACGGTCCTGCCGTACATCGACGCGTACGCAGACGTGATCGAGCCTGCCGAACGGAGCGAGACCGATCCCGGCACCGGCAAGAAGGTCAAAGTCGTCACCGAACTGTGCACGGACGCGGCGCAGCTGATCGTGCCGAGCCGGGCGGGCATCGAGTTCGTGCGGCTGCTCGGCCGCTCCATGCGTTTCCGGCGCACCGCCGAGGACGACCCGGACACCCCGTATCCGGCGCCCGCCCGGGTCCCGCTGCTGGGCCGCTGGCTGACGCACTACGGCGAACGGGCCCGGGTGCCGGGCTCCTCCCTGCTGCTGGCCGGCACCGATCTGCTGAACCGGCACTGGGCGACCGGCCAGTCCTCGCTGGAGGACCAGCACCTGGGCGCCCTGCTCGCGTGGATCGACCCGCCCGCGGGCGGGTCCGGGGCCGAGGCGGCGCTCCGCGCGGAGCTGGCCAGGGACGCCGGGGGCCAGCTGCTCTGCCCGCCGGCCGGACCGGCCACCGACCCGGATTTCGACAACAGGCTGCTGGCACCCGCGATCGAGAAGTACGACCGGGCGCGCACCTCGCTGGCCGCCGCCGAGGACGGTCTGGCGGCCGACGCCCGGCTCGCCGAACTGACGGCGGCCGAGCGGGAGATCCGGGGCCTGCTGGCCGGCGTGCTGCGGCCGACCTGGGACGCGGTGTGGCGTGGCCTGGACCTGCTGCGGGAGCTTCCGGAGGGGTCCAGGGCCGAGGACCGCTGGACCCGCGACCGCTGGTCGTTCACCGGCCATCGCGACCGGGTGCGCGCCGGTGAACCGCCGCAGCCGCGGCGGGACGACGCGGTGACGGCGGCCCGCAAGCTGGCGGCGCGGGAGACCGCGCAGGCGCAGTTGGAGGCCCAGGAGGCGCTGGACGATCCGCTGGTGCTGGCCGGGCGGCGACTGGCGGGCGAGGCGTTCCTCGGCGAGGTGACGGCGGTGGAGATGGCGTACAGCGAGTCCAAGCGCCCCTCCCCGCGGCCCCTCGTCACGGTCCGCACGGCCGAGCAGCCGCATCTGGGCGAACGCGTGAAGGTCTACCGCTCGCTGGACGGCAAGCCGCAGACCGCCGAGTTCGCGGGCTACGGCCCGGAGGAGGATGCCGCGGCGCCCTCGCTGGTGCTGCGGATCACCGACCGGATGGGCCGCGGCAAGGAGCCCGCCCCGGGTTCGGTGCCGGAGCCCGGTGACGTCATCGCCTGGACGCTCTTCGAGCACGACCAGCGCGGCGGCCCTCAGCTGCCGGACCCGGAGGAGACCCCGTGGACCCACGGCGGCCCGCCGGGCGGCGCGGCGGCTGCCGAGCACCCCGACCCCGTGACCACGGAGGACCTGCTGTGACGGCCGTATTCGACCCGGGCGCGGCAGCGGGCCTGGCCACCGCCCGCATCCTGGACGACACGCTGAACGGCACGGCGCGCGGCATCGTCGTGGACTCCCCGCCGGGTGCGGGCAAGTCGACGCTGGTGGTGCGCGCCGCGCTGGAGCTCGCCGCGGCCGGGCGCCCGCTGATGGTGGTCGCGCAGACGAACGCCCAGGTCGACGATCTGGTGGTGCGGCTCGCGGAGAAGGACCCCGGCCTGCCGGTCGGCCGGTTGCACAGCAACGACTCCGATCCCTACGACAAGGTGCTGGACGGCCTGGCCAACGTACGGAAGTCGGCGAAGGCGGCGGATCTGGCGGGGCTGGACGTCGTCATCTCGACGGCGGCGAAGTGGGCCCATGTGAAGAACGTCGAGCCGTGGGGCCACGCGATCGTCGACGAGGCGTACCAGATGCGTTCGGACGCGCTGCTGGCCGTGGCGGGCCTCTTCGAACGGGCGCTGTTCGTCGGCGATCCGGGCCAGCTGGACCCGTTCTCGATCGTCGGCGCGGACCAGTGGGCGGGGCTGAGCTACGACCCGTCGGCCAGCGCGGTCACCACCCTGCTCGCGCACAACCCGGAGCTGCCGCAGCACCGGCTGCCGGTCTCCTGGCGGCTGCCGGCCTCGGCGGCGCCACTGGTGTCGGACGCCTTCTACCCGTACACGCCGTTCCGCAGCGGTACGGACCACGGCGACCGGCTGCTGTCGTTCGGGGTCGCGTCCGACGGTTCGGCGGCGGACCGGGTGCTGGACGAGGCGGCGGAGTCCGGCTGGGGGCTGCTGGAGCTGCCGGCCCGGCACACCCCGCGCACCGACCCGGAGGCGGTGCGGGCCGTGGCCCTGGTGGTGCGCCGGCTGCTGGACCGGGGCGGGGCGGCGACCAGCGAGCGCTCCCCGGTCCCGGCGCCGGTGACGGCGGACCGGGTCGCGGTCGGTACGGCCCATCGCGACCAGGCGGCCGCGGTGCGGGCTGCGCTCGCCGAGCTGGGGGTCACGGGGGTGGCGGTGGACACGGCGAACCGGCTCCAGGGCCGCGAGTTCGACGTCACGGTGGTCCTGCACCCACTGTCCGGCCGCCCGGATGCCACCGCCTTCCATCTGGAGACGGGCCGCCTGTGCGTACTGACCTCCCGCCACCGCCACGCCTGCGTCGTGGTGTGCCGCGAAGGGGTCACGGAGCTGCTGGACGAACACCCGTCGACGGAGCCGGTACAGCTGGGCGTCACGGTCAAGTTCCCGGACGGCTGGGAGGCCAACCACGCGGTACTGGCGCGGCTGTCGGAACACCGGGTGCGCTGGGGACGTTGACGGCGGGGGTGCGTGGGGGCGCGACGGCGCGCGGGCGGGCCGTCGCACATGCCGGAAAGCCCCCTTGCGCCGGACTGGACAATGGAGGGTGGCCGTCGGGCCCACCGGAGGAGGCAGAACCACATGGCACAACCCGAGCCGAACGAGCAGCAGCGGCTGCGCCCCGCACCCCTGCTCTTCGAGCCGTCGGCGGCGGTCGCCGATCCCGAGCACTTCTTCGACCTGGAGTCGATGGACGATCCGAAGGAGCTGCTGGGCCGCGCCACGGAGCTGACGCTTGCCTTCCGCGCGGCGACGGACCGGGCGGTCGAGTTCCAGGCGATCGCGGCGGCGCAGCTGGCGGACCCCCGCCGGTTCGACCGGCTGACGACCGCGGACATCGCGCAGCGGGCGGAGTGGACCGAGGACTACGCGGTGAAGATGGTCGAGTTCGGCCGCAGTCTGCTGAACGAGCCGAGGCCCTGATGCCGAGGCGTCGGCTCCGGAGGCCCTGAGCCCGAGACGTCGACTCCCGAGGGGCTGACGCCGGCGTCGACCTCCCGAGGGGCTGACGCGGCGGCCCACGGTCCGCACAGGGGCGCCCCGCGAAGCCCGCGCGGCAGGCCCGGTGATCACTCCGAGTACAAGCGTTGGCATATGCCAGGTGCGCAAGATACTCCTCACCACCCCACCCTGTCCCGATTTCCGACAACTTTCGGAAACCGACCGGTCACTCCGGGTAGACCTGCGCATATGACCGCATGGCTGCCAGACGAAACGACCCTGCATCACGGTGACGGGCCCCGCCCCCGCGCCGGTGAGGACGCCGACCTCTTCGCCGTCCTGCGCGAGCAGGCCGGGAACCGGACGGCCCAGGTGACCGCGGCAGGCGCCGCCTGGCTGGCCGGTGCGGCGGCGTATCCGCGCAGCACGCTGGCCCAGTGGGAGTCGCACCCCTCCGCGCCCGGGGTCCTGCCGTGCGGTTCCGCCTTCGACGTGGTGAACGTCCCCACCCTCTTCGGGCGGCGGATGCTGGAGCACCTGTGGGCCGACGGCCCGGGCTCCGGCCCGGTCGCCGCGCACCGCGGCCGCATGCTGCTGTTCGCCTCCCCCGGCACCGCGCAGCGGCTGCCCTCGCTGCTGGACTGGGAGGAGTGGGGGGCCGGCCCGGGAGGGCGGCCCGGCCGGGATCCGCTGGGGTCGGACGGCGGCGGCTCGAAGGTGCCCCCGCTGCTGTGTCACGGCGCCGGCGACGCGGTGACGGTCCCGCCGCTGACCTGCGGCCCATCGGCTTCCGGGCCCCGCTGGCTGGTCGCCCCCGACACCCGTACCCCTTGGCTCCCGGGGCCGGACGTCCTGCTCTGGGCCTGTGTCCGGGTGGCCCGTTCGGTGCCGGCTCCGGCACCCCGGATTTCGATTTTTCCTCCCCTGGATCAGGGTGCTAAGGTCTACGACGTCAGCAGGCGCCGCTAGCTCAGTTGGTTAGAGCAGCTGACTCTTAATCAGCGGGTCCGGGGTTCGAGTCCCTGGCGGCGCACAGACGGAAGAAGCCCCCTCGCGAGAGCGAGGGGGCTTCTTCGTGTCACCCGCCCCGGTCACGTCCCCGTCGTGATCCGGACCGTCCACGCCCCCGACGACGTCCGGTCGGCGACCTCGATCGTGGTGTGCCCCCCGGGTACGGAGTACGTCTCGCCGACCCGCAGCGGGGCGTCCGCGAGCGGTGGGTAGACGGAGCGGTCCCAGCACGCGTCGGTGTCGGGGTGGGTGTCGAGGACATCGACGGGGCCACCGCCCGACGGCGTCCCGGTGCGGATCCGGTAGAGCAGCACGCCTTCGGTGCAGGTGGCGCTGTCGTTGCCGGTGGCGCTGCGGGCCTCGATGGCCACGGCGCTGCTCTCGCCGGTCCTGATCACGGCGAGCCGGGTACCGATGGACGCGCCGCGCACGGGTACGGCCGCCATCGGCTCCAGGGTGACGACCCGGTCGCTCTGGATGCAGGTCACCTGCCGGTCGTCGAGCCAGCCCAGCTTCCACTTGTGCCAGCCGAAGAGGTCGGGCGCGAGGCCGAACTGGCTGCCCATGACGTCCCAGTCGCCGACGTAGGTGTCCCAGTCCCCCTTGCCGTCCGAGGGCCGGTGGTAGAGGTCGGGCAGGTCGAAGACGTGTCCGGTCTCGTGGGCGAGGACG
This sequence comes from Streptomyces sp. NPDC005775, assembly GCF_042871565.1. Taxonomy (NCBI): domain Bacteria; kingdom Bacillati; phylum Actinomycetota; class Actinomycetes; order Kitasatosporales; family Streptomycetaceae; genus Streptomyces; species Streptomyces sp. NPDC005775. The sequence continues at coordinate 62,157 of NZ_JBIAIU010000012.1, forward strand.
TTGTGGTCGGGGGGATGCTGCTCGAAGACGGTGACGACGCGCCTGATGTCCTTGCCGTCGGCGTGCAGCGGCCGGTCGAAGTTGACGACCTTGGTGGCGTCGGAGTCGACACCCGGGGCGTCCGGGTCGGCGACGAGGTAGACGATGTCGTACTTCGAGAAGTCCACGGTGGGGTCGGCCGCGTCGATGGCGTCGCGCAGATAGGCGCTGCGCCGGTCGTTGTCCCAGTCGCGCTGTATGCCGTACCAGACCGACGGCTTGGGCATCCGGATCCACTGCCGCTGGGGGTGCGGGCGCAGGGTGAACTTTCCGTACGAGGCGCGCTGGAAGAACTGCGTGGTGGCGGGGAAGTGGTCGGCGGCGAGTTCGGCCGGGGTGGTGACGGGCCTGGCGTCGGGGAACGAGAGGAAGACCATGACCGCGTCGAGGGAGTGGTCGGGGCGCGGATAGGCCCCGTTCCAGTCGTCCACGCCGAGCGAGTGGTGGACGTCCGCCCGGGGCAGCGCGCACGGGGCCGCGTCCCCCGTGGCCGCAGCGGCGGGGCCGGCCACGAGAGAAGTGGCGGCGAGCGCGAGGAGGGAGATCAGCCCGGCCGCCACCGCACGGGGGCTGGGTCTCTCCATCCCTCCGGGCCCTTGCTGACGCGGCACATCTACCTCCGGTGCGGGGTGCGGACTCAGGGCCCTCCTGACCACCTTGTGGCGTTTCACAGAGTTCGTCCTGTTGAGCTGCCCCAGTCGGGTCAGCGTCGGAACCGCGCACTGTTTTCACGGACAGTCACAATCGATCACTGGGACGTCGAGAGGGAACAGAACCGCGCAGAAACAATCAGTCACGGGCAAACCGGGTCACCCGGCGAATGGCTCAAGTGCGGCGCACGCGGGGCCCGTAACGGTCGGGGCGCTGGAACGGCCGACGTGCCAGCCTCTATGCTTCACCTCGCTTCCCTGCGCGGATTCCGCCTCTGACGACGGCGCTCCGCGCGGCGGGCCAGTCCGACCAGAGGTGTCCGGGACAGAACTGCACGGCGGGAGCGAACGGTGAGCGGAACCTCCGAAGGGCCCAGGCCCGCGGCAGGCACAGCAGCCCCTTCCCCGCCCCCGCCCCTCACGGAGCGTGACGATGCGTGGCCGGCCGCCGGGTCGCCCTCCGAGCCGCACGACTACCGGGCAGCGTTCCGGGCCGCCACCCTTCCGATGGCCGTCGTCGACCACGAGGGCCTGATCGTCACCGCCAACGAGGCGCTGGCCGCACTGGCCGGTGTCGGCGCGGCCTCGCTGACCGCCCAGTCCGCATCCGATCTGGTCGACCTCGCCGCGGACGGCCGCACCTGGCACGCGTACCGCGAGGTGCTGCACGGCCGGCGCTCCCGCTTCCGCTGCACCCGCCGGCTCAAGCACCCCGACGGGCGCTCACTGTGGGCGGAGATCACCGTCGTGCCCATGGCCGCGGCCTCCGCACAAGGGGCCGCGCCCGGACAGGTGCTGCTCTCCGTCGCCGACGTCAGCGACCGGCGGGAGCTCCAGAAGCGGCTGCGCCACCTCCAGATGCACGACCCGGTGACCCGGCTGCCCAACCGGACGCTGTTCTTCGAGCGGCTCTCGGCGGTCCTGGAGGCGGCGCCGCACAGGGACGACAGCATGCCCGGGCAGGGCCGGATCGGGCTCGTCTACCTCGATCTGGACGGCTTCAAGGCCGTCAACGACACCCTGGGCCACCGGGTCGGTGACCGGTTGCTGGCCGCCGTGGCCGCCCGGCTCACGGACTGCGCCGAGCAGGAGGGCCCGTATCCCACCGGGGCCCATCTGGTGGCGCGCCTGGGCGGGGACGAGTTCGCGGTCCTGGTCGAGGAGTCCACCGGTACGCAGCAGCTCACCGATCTCGCCCGCACGGTGCTCGCCGCGCTGCAGCAGCCCTTCGACCTGGCCGGTCAGCGGCTGTCGGTCTCGGCGTCGATCGGAGTGGTGGAGCGGCCCGTCGCGGGCACCTCGGCCACCGGCCTCATGCAGGCGGCGGACACGACGCTGTACTGGGCGAAGGCGGACGGCAAGGCCCGCTGGACCCTCTTCGACCCCGAACGCAACGCGCACCGGATGACCAGGCAGGCCCTGTCCTCCACGCTTCGCCCGGCGGTCGAACGCGGTGAGTTCACCATCGAGTACCAGCCGCTGGTCTGCATGGCCGACGGGGTCGTCCGGGGTGTCGAGGCGCTGGTGCGCTGGAACCACCCGCAGTTCGGCATGCTCTCGCCGAATCGGTTCGTCGCGATCGCCGAGGAGGACGGCTCGATCGTGCAACTGGGGCGGTGGGTGCTGCGGGCGGCCTGCCGGCAGGCCAGGCGGTGGCAGCTGGACCATCCGGACGAGCCGCCGCTGTTCATCAGCGTCAACGTCGCCGTCCGGCAGGTCTGGGACTCCGACCTGGTCACCGATGTCGCGGAGATCCTCGCGGAGACCGGCCTGGATCCGGCGCTGCTGCAACTGGAGCTGACCGAGTCCGCGGTGATGGGGTCGGCGGGTCGGCCCCTGCAGGCCCTGCAGGCGCTCAGCGACATGGGCGTCCGGATCGCCATCGACGACTTCGGCACCGGCTACTCCAACCTCGCCTACCTGAGCCGCCTGCCGGTCTCCGTACTGAAGCTGGACGGAGCGTTCGTGCGCGGATTCCGGTACGAGGGCGGCACGCATCCCAGCCCCGCCGACGAGACGATCGTCGAGGCCATGGTCCAGCTGGCGCACCGCCTGGGCCTGACCGTCACCGCGGAGTGCGTGGAGACGGCCGGCCAGGCGGAACGGCTGCGGCGGATCGGCTGCGACACCGGACAGGGCTGGCTCTACTCCCGGGCGGTCGGCCCGGAACGCATCGCGGAGCTGCTGGGCGCACGGGCCCTCAAGGCCTGAGCGAAGGCCACCCGACTGGCTCTCAGGCCCCCGGCAGTCCGTACGCGTCCGCGATGAGGCCGTAGCTGCGCAGCCGCGCCTCGCCGCCGTGGGCGTTGGCGGTGATCATCAGCTCGTCGGCGCCGGTGCGCTTGGCCAGGTCGTCGAGGCCGGTGCGGACCTCGTCGGCGGTGCCGTGGACGATGTTGACGAGCCAGCTGTCGACGAACTCCCGCTCCATCGGGGTGAAGGCGTACGCCTCCGCCTCCTCCGGCGTCGGCACCAGGCCGGGGCGCCCGGAGCGCAGGCGGAGCATGGACAGGGCGCCGGACAGCACCTGGCGGCGGGCCTCGCGCTCGTCGTCGGCGGCCAGGGCGGCGACACCGATCAGGGCGTACGGGGCGTCCAGCACCGCCGACGGCTTGAAGGACTCGCGGTACAGCTCCAGGGCGGGAATGGTGTTCTGGGCCGAGAAGTGGTGCGCGAAGGCGAAGGGCAGGCCGAGCATGCCGGCCAGCCGGGCGCTGAAGCCGGAGGAGCCGAGCAGCCACAGCGGCGGGCGGCCCGGGGACTGGACGCCGCCCTCGGAGGTCGCCTGGACGGGGCCGGGGACCGCGTGGATGCGGGCGTAGGGGTGACCGTCGGGGAAGTCGTCGTCCAGGAAGCGCGTCAGCTCCATGAGCTGCTGCGGGAAGTCGTCCGCGCCCTCGTTCAGCCGCTCGGTGCGGCGCAGGGCGGCCGCCGTTGCGCCGTCCGTGCCGGGGGCGCGGCCGAGGCCCAGGTCGACGCGCCCGGGGGCCATGGCCTCCAGGGTGCCGAACTGTTCGGCGATGACGAGCGGGGCGTGGTTGGGCAGCATGACGCCGCCGGAGCCGAGCCGGATGCGCTCGGTGTGGGCGGCGGTGTGGGCGAGGATCACGGCCGGCGAGGACGAGGCGACGCCGGGCATGGAGTGGTGCTCGGCGACCCAGTAGCGGTGGAAGCCGCGGCGCTCGGCGAGCTGCGCGATCTCGACACCGGTCCGCAGGGCCTGGGTCGCGGTGCGGCCCTGGCCCACGGTCACGAGGTCAAGCACGGAGAGCGGCACGGGTGCCGTCCCCTCCGCCTTGCCACGGATCTCGTCGCCTCGAATCTCGTCCACGTCCTGGCCTCTCCGGTGATGCGTCTGGTCCGGAGCAGTGCAACAGGAGGTGGGCTCCGCTTATTCCCGGGGAGCCCGGTCCGGGGAGGCCAGGCGGTTCGGGCAAGCCCGGTTCAGGGCCGCTTGCCGTGCGCGTAGGAGCGTCCGCTCCCCCATCGCACCGGGGCGGGCGGCGCTTCGCGGGCCTCGAAGAGGGCTCCGAGCCCCGGCGCCCAGGCGGGGCGGTCGGCCAGCCGCAGGGCTTCCCGGGCGGCCACCTGGTTCGCGGTGAGGACGGGCTTGCCGAGGAACTCCTCCAGCGCGGGGAGGTGGCTGACCGTGTGCAGCGCCGTGTCCGGCAGCAGGACGGCCTCCGCCTCGGGGCGGTCGGCCGCGGCGGCCAGCTCCTTCAGCCGGTCGAGCCCCCAGTCGGCGGCCTCGGCGGCACCGGCCGCTCCCGCCGCGTGGGTGGCGACGACCTCCATGCCCGTGGCCCGGAGGAAAGCGGTGAAGTGGGCGGCGATGTCCTCGGGGTAGGTCGCGGCGACCGCGACCCGGTTGGCGCCCAGCTTCCGTACGGCGTGGATGAAGCCGATGGACGTGCTGGAGGCCGGTACGCCCGCCGCCCGCGCCACGGCCATGACCTGGTCGTGGGCCCCCTGCGAGCCGCACAGGAAGCTGCCGCCGTCGCACGCCCAGACGACGGACTGGACCCCGGAGCGCTGGAGCTCCTCGACCCCGGCGGCGAGGCGGCCGGGGGTGCCGAGCGCACGCAGGGCGTCCTCGCGATAGGCGTCGCCGGGGCTCTCGGTGTGGCGGACGACGAGCCTGATGGTGCTGTCGAGCAGGATCTCCATGCGCGGGTAGTCGTCCTCCGCGAAGTGGCCGGGGTAGAGGAATCCGACGGTCGTCATGTCCACCCTTCCTGTGTTCCGACTGTGTGGCTGAGCTCCCCCGCTCTCTGGTTCAAGTATTCCCCCATCCGCTCCGGTCATCGCCCCGACCTGTTGACGGCGCCCGGAGCGGCTGCGAGCGTGGCATCCGTCCACCTCGGCCGACACGGAGGAACCGCCCCCCATGCCGGAGCCCGTCCTGCTCGTCCTGGACGCCGATCCACCGCCCCGACTCGGCGCGCTGATCGGACGGGTGCGGGTCCGGCACACGGACGGCGCCGGTCTGGCCGCCGCGCTCCCCCGTGCCGACGTCCTGCTGGTCTGGGACTTCACCTCGGACGCGGTACGGGCCGCCTGGCCGGGCGGCGGTCCGCGCCCCGCCTGGGTGCACACGGCGAGCGCGGGCGTGGACCGGCTGCTCTGCCCCGAGCTGGTGGCGAGCGACACGGTGGTCACCAACGCGCGGGGCGTCTTCGAGCAGCCGATGTCCGAATACGTGGCGGGCCTCGTGCTGGCGTTCGCCAAGGACCTCCCCGGCACCCTGGATCTCCAGCGGCGCCGACGGTGGCGGCACCGCGAGACGGCCCGGGTCGCGGGGTCGCGCGCGGTGGTCGTCGGCGCCGGTCCGGTCGGCCGGGAGATCACCCGGCTGCTGATGGCGCTCGGCGTCGAAGTGGCCCTGGTGGGACGCACGGCCCGGCGCACGATCCACGGGGTCGAGGACCTGGACCGACTGGCAGCCCGGGCCGACTGGGTGATCTGCGCGGCGCCGCTGACGCCGCTGACGTACGAGATGTTCGACAGCCGGTTCTTCGGGCTGATGCAGCCCTCGGCCCGGTTCATCAACGTGGGGCGCGGCCCGGTGGTGGTCGAGGAGGATCTCGTCGGCGCGTTGCGCAAGCGGTGGATCGCGGGGGCGGCGCTCGACGTGTTCGCGCGGGAGCCGCTCGGCCCGGACAGCCCCCTGTGGGACGTCCCCGGTCTGATCGTGTCGCCGCACATGAGCGGTGACGCGGCCGGCTGGCGGGACCGGCTGGGCGAGCAGTTCGTCGCGATGTACGAACGGTGGTCCGCCGGGGAGCCGTTGCCGAACGTGGTGGACAAGCGGCTCGGATACATCGCGGGCACGGACAAGGAAGGGTGACCCCAACCGGGGCCGGTCACACCCCACTTCAATGCCCCATGACGAACATTGCCGGATAACACCCCGTCATTCGCCGTACACCGCAAGGGAATACACCCTGTGTGCGGTTCGTCGCACTCCGCCCACAATCGGACACGGGAAGGTCACCCTCCGGCCACCCTTCGGTTACATGCGACTTCTCGCTGCATAGACGTAGGGGATCGGGCATGGGTCAACCCTGTCCGGACTGTTCGACCCCTTCAGGAGATTGCGAACCATGGCTGACTTCCCGAACCTGTCCCGCCGGGGCTTTCTCAACCGATCGGCAGCCGTGGGCGGTCTGCTCGTCGTCCCCGGTCTGCTCACCGCGTGCAGCAAGACCGGCGAGGGCTCCGCCGACGGCGACGGCGCGCTCGAAAAGCTCCGCAAGCAGGGTTTCGTGCGGGTCGCCTACGCCGACGAGGCGCCGTACGGCTACATGGAGGGCAGGGAACTCAAGGGCGAGGCGCCCACGTTGCACCGCGAGATCTTCAAGGCGCTGGGTGTCGACGAGCTGAAGCCCACCCTCTCCGCATGGGACAGCCTGATACCCGGCCTCCAGGCCGGCAAGTACGACGTGGTCAGCGCTGGTATGGCAATCACGCCGGAGCGCTGCGCCAACGCCCTCTTCTCCGAGCCCGAGTTCATCTCGCCGACCGCGATGATGGTGAAGAAGGGCAACCCGAAGAAGGTCACCGACCTCACCTCGGCGAAGGCCGCCGGGATCACCGTCGGTGTGATGGCGGGAGCCGTCGAGGCCTCGTACGCGGAGGGTGCCGGGATAGCCAAGGACAAGATCAAGTCGCTGCAGAAGGCACAGGACGGCGCGGACGCGGTCAAGGGCGGCCGGGTCGACGCGTTCCTGCTGACCGGCATCTCGCTGCGCTGGCTGGCGAAGACCAACCCGGAGACGGAGGTCACCGAGGCCTTCCTGCCCGAGCTGGACGGCGTGAAGCAGTACAGCCCAGGCGGCGCGGTCTTCCGCAAGGGCAACGAGGAGCTGCGGGACGCGTTCAACCGCGAGCTGAAGAAGATCGTCTCCGACAAGTCCCGCTATGTGGAGCTCCTGCGCGACTACGGCTTCGGGGCCACCGAACTCCCGCCGGCCACGCTGAAGACGGCCGATCTGTGCAAGGGCTGACAGGGATGGTACCCACCGCATGAATGACTTCTTCTCGGCCTTCGCCGACGATCTGCCGCAGCTGCGGTCGGGCCTGTGGGTGACCCTGGAGGCGACGGTGTTCGGCGCGCTGGTGGCGCTGCTCCTGTCGTTCGTCTTCGGCCTGATGTCGCTCAGCCGGTTCCTGCTGTCGCGCGGGGTCTCCCGCGTTGTCGTGGAGTTCTTCCGTGGCACCTCACTGTACGTGCAGTTGTTCTGGCTCTACTACGCGATGCCGCAGCTGAGCGGGTACGAAGTGACACCGCTGGTCTGCGGAGTGCTGGCCTTCGGCCTCAACTTCGGGGCGTACGGCGCCGAAGTGGTGCGCGGCGCGGTCAACTCCGTACCGCGCGGGCAGTACGAAGCAGCGCTCGCTCTGAACATGTCGCCGCTGCACCGCCTGCGCAAGGTGATCCTTCCGCAGGCGTGGGTGCAGATGATCCCGTCGTTCACCAATCTGCTGATCCAGCTACTGAAGGCGACCCCGCTGCTGTGGCTGATCTCGGCGGCGGACCTGATGACCGCCGTCGAGAAACTGCGCACCCGTACGGGTGAGACCCTCACCGCCTACGTCACGCTCCTGGTCTGCTACTTCGTCCTGGCGTACGCGCTGACCCTGCTGATGAACCTGCTGGAGCGGGCCGCCAAACGGCGGCTCGGCCTGGCCATCGACGGGAAGAGCCTGCTGAAGTCCCGCAGCGCCGTGACCGCCCCCCAGGCCGCCGGAGGTGCCAGGTGAACAGCGATTTCGACTGGGGTGCCGTCAGTGACGCGTTCCCCCAGCTCCTCGACGGGTTCTGGACGACCCTGCTCGCCACGGTGTTCGGGACCTTGGTCGCCGCGGTGCTCGGTCTGGCCATCGCGGTCGCCGGACGGGCCCCGAGCCGGCTGGTGACCGTACCGGTGAAGGCGGTGATGGAGTTCATCCGCTCCACCCCGCTGCTGGTGCAACTCGTCGGCGCGGCGACCCTGTTCGGCTCGGTGCAGCCGCTGACCATCGGCATCGTGGTGCTGGGCGTGCACTACGCCACGTACACCTCCGAGGTGTACCGCGCCGGGATCGACGGGGTACCGAAGGGCCAGTGGGAGGCCTGCCGTGCACTGTCGCTGACTCCCCGGCGGACCTTGCAGGCCGTGATCCTGCCGCAGGCGGTGCGCAACGTGCTGCCCGCGCTCGGCAACTACGCGATCTCCATGTTCAAGGAGACGCCGTTCCTCGCCGTGATCACGGTGCACGAAATGGTCTTCGAGGCCCGTGACTACGGGACCGAGCACTTCCGCTACATGGAGGTGTTCACCCTCGCCGGACTGATCTTCCTGATCGCGAGCTACCCCACCTCGCTCCTGATGAGAAAACTGGAGAAGCGCCTTGGCCACTGAACCTCTCCCCCTGCAGAAGACCGCGGCCACGGCCCCCGAGGACGTCGTCGCGGTCCCCGCCCCCCAGGACACCGCCCATCCGCTGGTCCGGTTCGACAAGGTCGTCAAGCGGTACGGCGACCATGTCGTGCTCGACCACCTGGACTTCACCGTCGAGCGCGGCGAGCACGTCACCCTGATCGGGCCCAGCGGCTCGGGCAAGACCACGATCCTGCGGCTGCTGATGACGCTGGAGAAGGTCAGCGACGGCGTGATCCGGATCAACGGTGACCCGCTGACCCACATGCGGGCGGCGGACGGCTCGCTGAAGCCCGCCTCCGAGAAGCACCTGCGCGAGGCGCGGAAGCGGATCGGCATGGTCTTCCAGCAGTTCAACCTCTTCCCGAACATGAAGGTGCTTCAGAACATCACCGAGGCGCCCATCAACGTCCTGGGCATGGACCGCGACAAGGCGGAGACCCGGGCCCGGGAGCTGCTCGACCTCGTCGGGCTGTCCGCGAAGGTCGACGCGCATCCGTCCCAGCTCTCCGGTGGCCAGCAGCAGCGGGTCGCGATCGCGCGGGCACTGGCGATGGAGCCGGAGATCCTGCTCCTGGACGAGGTGACGTCCGCGCTGGACCCGGAGCTGGTGGCGGGCGTGCTGGAGCTGCTGGGCGACATCGCCAGGAACACCGACATCACCATGCTGTGTGTGACCCACGAGATGAATTTCGCCCGGGACGTGTCGAAGAAGGTACTGATGTTCGACGCGGGGCGGGTCGTGGAGTCGGGTTCGCCGGAAAGAATCTTCTCCGATCCCGCACACGAACGTACTCGCGAATTCCTCAACGCGGTGCTGTGACCTCGGCATCCATCGATCGTGTGTGACTCCGGCATATGCCGGACGGGTGCGCCCCTGCTGACAGAGCCGGGGCGCACCAGCCAGTAGTCAACGGCCGCCCCTGAACGGCCTCTTGGCGGCTATCGTGGTGCCAAAGCTTGCGGTCACAACCTGGTAGGGGGAAACCGTGGCGTTGAAGCCCGAACCGACCGCACCGTTCCATTCGGTGCAGTACGCCCTGCGTGTTCTCGAAACGGTGTCCAAGCACGGCAACGGCGTGCTGGACGTGCAGATCGCCCGGGAGACGGGACTGCCCCTCGGGCATCTCACCTCCCTGCTCCTGACGCTGCGCCGCGAGGGGTACGTCGAGCAGATCACCGACGGCGCGTACGTCACCGGCGCCTCGCTGCTGCTCCTCGGCTCGGGCGCGGCCCGCCGCCAGGCACTGGAGGCCAGGCTCCAGCAGACGCTGGCCCAGTTGCGGGACTCGGTCGGCGCAGCGGTCTACATCAGCCGGTACGTGGACGGCGAGATCCGGGTCACGCAGTACGCCGACGGCCCGCAGACGCCCGCGGTCAACGAGTGGGTGGACTTCCGCTCGGCGGCGCACGCCTCGGCGATCGGCAAGTGCCTGCTGACCCAGCTCGACCAGAACGGGCGGCGCGACCACATCTCGCGGCACAAGACCGCCCGGCTGACCTCGCGGACGATCACGAGCGAGCGGGTCCTCTTCTCCAAGCTGGACAGCCAGCCGGCGACGGTGCCGGTGCTCGACCTCCAGGAGTACGCGGTCGGCACGGTGTGCGCCGCGGTGCCTCTGACGGCGGGGTCGTCGGCGGGATGCCTGGCACTGTCCCTGCCGATCGAGGACGCCCACCGCCTGCGCGCGGCGGCGGACACGCTGAACCGGCGGGCCGCGCCGGTGCTCCTCTCACTGGCTCTGTAGCCCCTCCTGGGGCGGGTGTCATCAGCACCCCGCAGGACCAGGTATTATTTTCGAGTCAGCAGGCGCCGCTAGCTCAGTTGGTTAGAGCAGCTGACTCTTAATCAGCGGGTCCGGGGTTCGAGTCCCTGGCGGCGCACAGACACCACACGAGGCGGTCTCCGTTCAACGGAGACCGCCTCGTGTGTTTTGTGCTGCCCGCGCTCATGTACAGACGTTTTACACAGGCGTACTAGACAAGCGTCATACACGCTCGTATATTTCCTTGCATGACGAACCCCACGAGCACGACCGCCCGTCCCGGCGATCTCGCCGGCCGTCGGGAGTGGACCGCCTTCGTGGTCCTGCTCCTCCCTCTCCTCCTGGTCTCGATGGACGTCTCCGTCCTCTTCTTCGCGATCCCCTCCATCGACCGGGACCTCGCGCCCAGCGCCACCCAGCAGCTCTGGATCTTCGATGCGTACGCCTTCGCGCTGGCCGGTCTCCTCATCACGATGGGCTCGCTCGGCGACCGGATCGGGCGCCGCAAGCTCCTGATGTTCGGTGCGGTCGCGTTCAGCACCGCATCGGTCGGCGCCGCCTACGCCACCAGCCCGGAGATGCTCATCGCGGCCCGGGCACTGCTCGGCATCGGGGGCGCGACGCTGATGCCCTCGACCATGGGCCTGGTGCGGAACGTGTTCCGCGACGACCAGCAGCGCGGCCGGGCCATCGGCATCTGGTCCGGCGCCATGGCGGGCGGGATCGCGCTGGGTTCGGTGCTCAGCGGAGTCATGCTGGAGCACTTCTGGTGGGGCTCGGTCTTCCTCATCAACGTGCCCGCGATGGTGCTGCTGCTGATCCTGGTGCCGGTGCTGGTGCCGGAGTTCAAGGACCCGAGCCCCGGGCGCTTCGACTTCCTGAGCGTGCCGCTGTCCATGGGCGCGGTGCTGCCCGTCGTCTACGGGGTCAAGGAGACCGCCGCCGAGGGGATGGACCCGCGGAACGGCCTGATCATCGCCGCCGGGCTCGTCGTCGGCTGGTTCTTCGTCCGGCGTCAGCGCACCCGCACCGACGCCCTGATCAGCCGGGAGCTGTTCCGCGACCGGAACTTCGCCACCGGGATCGGCCTCAACGCGCTGGCCGCGTTCGCCATGATGGGCTCGTCCTTCTTCACCACGCAGTACCTGCAGTCCGTGCTCGGGATGGGCACCATGGAGGCCGCGCTGTGGAGCCTCGCCCCCTCGCTGGCGGTGGGCGCGGCCGCACCGGCGGCCACCGCCGTCGCCCAGCGGACCGACCACGCCCGGGTGATCAGCGCCGGCTTCGTCATCGCCGCCGCCGGCTTCGGCGTCCTCGCCCTGTCCGGTACGGACTCGTTGGCCGTCCTGCTCATCGGCTCGGCCGTGATGAGCTGCGGGATCGTCACCGTGATGGCGCTCGTCTCGGACCTGGCCCTGTCCACCAGCCCGCCGGAGAAGGCGGGCTCGGCGGCCTCACTGCTGGAGACGGGGCAGGAGTTCGGCGGGGCGATGGGGATGGCGCTGCTGGGTGCGGTGGCGACCGCGGTCTACACCGCGGACATGCCGGACGCGGCCCCGGAGGTGGCCCGCAAGACGCTGCCGGGGGCGCTGTCCACCGGTGACGGCTCACTGATCGCGGTCGGGCGGGACGCCTTCGTGCACAGCATGCAGTACGCCGCCGTGGCCGGCGCGCTGCTCCTGCTGGCCGGGGCCGTTCTGGCGGTGACGCACCTGCGGCGGACGGCCGCCCCGGAGCCCGCTTCGGAGCGCGCCTCAGAACCCTCCACCGTGTGAGGACAGCAGACCATGGCGCCCGTGCTCCTCGTACTCCCGCACCAGCGGGCCGAGCTGTCCGTCGCCGAACGGTACGTACGCGCCACCCTCCCCGGTCCACCACAGTGGCCCCCCGGACCAGAATCCCTCGCGCCGCAGCCCGACCCGGTGCACCTTGTTCGTCGCCGTCACCGGCATCGACCGGACGACGCGCACGAACCGGGGGGCCATCTTCGTCCCCAGGTCGGGCTGGTCCCGGAGGAAGGCGGCGAACGCCTCCGGATCGAACGACGCGCCGTCGCGCAGGGCCAGGGCCGCCATGACCTGGTCACCGGCGACCGGGTCGGGCACCGCGTAGACCGCCACGGCCGCCGCGTCGCACCAGCGGGCCAGGATGTTCTCGATCATCGCGGCGGCCAGGTTCTCGCTGTCGACCCGCAGCCGGTCCTCCGTACGCCCCGCGAAGTACAGGAAGCCGTCGGCGTCGCGGAAGAACAGGTCCCCGGTCCAGTACCAGCCGTCACGCACCCGGGCGGCGTCCGCCGCCTCGTTGCGCCAGTACCCCTCGAAGGGGGTCCGGCCCCGGTTGACCAACTCGCCTATCGCGGCGCTGCCGTTGAGCAGGGTGCCGGCCGGGTCGAAGACCGCGGCGACCCGCTCCCGGCCGCTGGAGGGGTCGACGACCGCGAGATCGTCGTGGTCCGACGCCCGGCCGATCGCCCCCGGCGGGGTGCCCGGCGTCCGCTGGACCGCTGCGCCGCCCTCCGAGGAGCCGTACCCCTCGACCAGCCGCACTCCGAACCGCTCCCGGAAGCGGGCCGCGTCCACGGCGCCCGCCTCGGTGCCGAAGCCGAGGCGCAGGGGGTGCTCGCGGTCGTCGGGGCGCTCGGGGGTGGCCAGCAGGTACTGCACGGCCCGGCCGACATAGGTGAAGTACGTGGCGCCGTGCGCGCGTACGTCGTCCAGGAAGCCGGACGCGGAGAAGCGTCGACGCAGGGCGACGGCGGCCCCGGCGGACAGGGCGGGGGCCCAGTCGGCGATCACCGCGTTGCCGTGGAACATCGGCATGCAGATGTAGTGGACGTCCTCGCCCCGGATCGCGAAGTGACCGACGAGCGACTGCCCGGCGGCCGCCAGCCGCCCCTGGGTGCAGATCGCGGCCTTGGGTGCCCCGGTGGACCCCGAGGTGAAGTACAGGAGCATCCGGGTCGTGGGGGCCGGCCGCTTCAGGACCGTGTCGCCCGGCAGCGCCCCGGCGTAGGGGGCGAGGAGTGCGCTGTACGCCTCGGTGTCGGTGACCAGCACCCGTACCCCCGGCAGCGCGAGGCCGTCGAGCAGGGGAAGATGGGCGCGTTCGGTGATCAGCACCCGGCATTCGGTGTGCAGGATGTCGCGGGCCAGTTCGGCGCCGCGGCGGGTGGGGTTGATGCCCGCGACGGCGGCCCCGGCCAGGGCCGCCGCGCTCAACCACAGTGGGAATTCGGGGGTGTTGTCCAGCAGCACCCCGAGGTGCGGTTCGCCGCCCGCCGGCAGCAGATCCGCCAGGAGCGCGGCCCGTGCGGCAGCGCCCGAGGCGACCTGGTGGTGAGTGAGGACGATGCCCTCATGTCTCAACCCGGGCCGGTGGTCGCCCCATTGGCGCTGTACGAGCTCCGCGACGGTGCCTGCGCTCCCCATGGCGCCGCACGGTAACCGACCGTGCGTCAGAACTGAACATCCGAGCACGAGTAGAACGCGTTGGCCGTGTCGGCGACGTTCCACACGCTGAGGATGATGTGCTTCCCGGTCTTCTGGGTGGGGATGGTGCCCTGCTGGGTCAGGGTCGCCGGCGGCTGCTTGCCGCCGTAGGGCACCGTCATGAACGGCTGCGACTCCAGGGCCGCCCGGGTGAGCGGCTTGGTGGGATCCCAGCCGTCCTTGGTGATGTAGTAGCGGAAGTCGGACGTGGCGTGCCGGGCCGTGAACTGCCAGCGGAAGCTGAAGCCCTGGCCCGCGGTGACGTGTGTGGCGGGCCAGTTGCCGCCGCGCGGGTCGTCGAGCTGGGCGAACTCGCCGTGCCCGGCGGAGCAGATCGCACCGTCGGCGGGACCGGCCGCCGGGAAGCCCTTGGGGCCCTCGACGCTCTGCGGCTCCCACTGGATGTTGCCGCAGCCCGTCACCGTGCCGTTGGCACAGAGCTTCTGACGGCTGATCGGGTTGTCCGTGTAGCCGTGGCTGCTCGCACTGCTGGTCGCGAACATCGAGACGCTCGCTATCGCGAGGCCGACCAGGGCCGCGCCTGTCTTCTTACGCATTGCTGCCGCTCCTCGGAGACGTGGGGGAGGTTGCATGAGCACTGCTGCGCGCGTGTTGTGCGGTCTAGACCAAGGCCTAGGTTATGGACGCAGCATGAACATGTCCAGACCAATGAGAGCGGCATTCCGTTTGCCTCCGAGGGGCCGGGCAGGACGGCTCAGGCGCTGTCGCCTCCGCTGCGGCCGGTGTAGAAGGCCACCGTCAAGTCCTTGACCAGGGACTTGCGTTCATAGTCGTCGAGCTCCACGAGGCCCCGGGCGGTCAGCCGGCTGACGGTGTCGTCCACCGCGTCCACCACCGACGTCAGCACGCTGTCGCGGTGCTTGGCGTCAATGGCCGCGATCCGGCGCCGCTGCATGGCCGCCGCCACCTCGGGGGCGTACTCGATCCCGGTCGGCTGCGCCGAGTACACCTCGACGCCGACCGGTTCGCAGTCCGCCTTCAGCATCCGGGTCAGCGCGTCCCCGACGGCCTCCGCGTTGCGCAGGGTGTGCGCGTCCTCGTGGAAGGCGTCGGCGGGCAGCTGGGACAGGACCCGCGCCATGGCCGCCTCGACCTGCTCGCGCAGGTACTCCTCGTGGTCCTCGATCCCCAGCGTCGCCCGCACGGTGTCCTCGACCCGCCACACGACGAGCACGACGACCCGCAGCGCGGTGCCGTTGGCGTCCATCGCGGGGAGCGGTTCGCTGCGCCAGTGCCGCAGCCGTACGTCGACCCGGCGGCGCAGCAGCAGCGGGCTGACCCACATCAGGCCGGTCCGCCGCACGCTGCCCCGGTACCGGCCGAAGAGCGTGAGCACCCACGCGTACCCGACCCGTCCCCGGCTCAGGCCGCCGAACGCGAAGAGCACCACGGTCACCAGCAGCGCCAGCCCCGCCCACGTGCCGAGGCCGAGTCCGTCGTACGGGCGCACGCCGACCCCGAGCCGTGACAGGATCCGGGCCGGCAGCGCGCCGGTCCACCACAGGGCCCCGCCGATCACGGCGATCCCGCCGAAGCCGGTGAGCAGCGCGACCCAGCCGGGCAGGGACGGCCCCGGCCGCTCGTGGAGCCGGGGGTCGGCGACCGGTGCGGGCCGGGTCGAGGGCCGCACCTGCGGGGTCCTCGGCACCGGCGGCCGCCGGAGGCCGGCCGGCTGCTCGCCCGCGGGGGCCCTGCGCAGGACGGTGGCGGGCAGCGCCGCGGCGTCCGTCCCGGGCTCCTTGCGGAAGAGCAGGTGCACGGGAATGGAGGCGGTGCGCTCGTTGGCGATGACCGCCTGGTGCCGGCCGGTGTCCACGCGGGTGTCGGTGCGGAACTCGCCGGTGTCGGTGCGGAACTCGCCGGTGTCCTCGCCGGTGAACGTCAGGGAGAGCGAGGCGGGGGCGAGTCCCGGCCCGGGAACGTCCGCGGTGTGCGGGGCGGCGTCCCGGAGGGGGGCGGACACCTCGCGGACCGGCCCCGCCGACCCGTGCGTCTCGGCGCCGGCGCCGGCGCCCACCGTGACGAGCACACCGGACGCGATGACGCCTGCCGGTACCGCGTCCTCCGGCTCACCGGCGGCCGGCGCCACCACATCGAGGTCCGCGACCTCCGGTGCGTCCCGCACCGCCGACACCTCCGCCACCTCGACCGCCTCCGCCACCGGCGCGCTCGCCGCGACGTCCACCGCCGGGCCCGGGCCCGGAGCCGGCACCGACACGGACGCCGAGGTCGCGCCGAAGCCGGAGCCCCCGCGTGCGCGGGCTTCCTCCCCCGGCACCAGGTCCAGCACGAGGTCGACCACGGAATCCGGCCCCGGGTCCTCGGCCGCACCCTGCGGCCCGGCCGGTCCGGACCCGGGCGCGCCCGGACCCGTATCCGGCTCGCCCGTCCCCGCCGCCGCCGCGGCCCAGGCGTCCGTGACCCGGCCCGCTCCGTCCGGGCCCACCCATTCCCGTACCGGGACCGCCCCGTACCTCTCCTCCCCGTACTCCGGTTCCTCCCGGTTCTCCGGGTACCCGGAGCTGTCCGACACCGTGGATCGCATTCCCGCCTCCGTCATGTGCGTCGTGTCACGCGAAGAGTCGCTGCCAGGTCTCCGGACCCGGATAGCCGTCGGCCTCCGTGCCCCGCCAGCCCTGGGCCTTCTGGAAGGCCTCGACATTGCGCCGGTCCGCCTCGGTCCACCGAGGACCGGGGCCCGACCGGTAGTACTTGCCGTATCCCTTCTTCACCAACTGTTTGCCGAGCTTGTCGACATGGCTGTTGGACTGCCCCGGCCGGAAATAGCCGCGCCCGGGGAAGGCCGGGGCCGTCGTGGAACCGCCCGCGGCGGGGATGTCGTGGCCGAGTCCGTTCACGAGCAGGCGCCAGGTGTCGGGGCCGGGGATACCGTCGGCCTCCGTGCCCTTCCACCCCTGGGCCTTCTGGAACGCCTGGGTCGCCCGCCGGTCGGCGCTGCTCCAGGCGGGGCCGGGGCCGACCTTGTAGAAGCGCTTGCCGCCCCGGTCGACGAGCATCCTGCCGAGCCGGGTGACGTGGTCGTTCTTCGCACCGGCGCCGAACTTCGCGGCACCCGGGAACAAGGTCTTCGTCGAGTCACTGCCGCCGCTCCCGCTCGACAGCCCCTTGTAGCGGTAGGCGACGTAACTGCCCGAGTTGGACCAGTACGCCATGGGCGTCGTCTGCTTGCGGGTGTGCGGCTTGGTCTGCTCGTACGCCGTGTAGTGGGTGTGCGTGTAGTCGGTCCAGCCGCCGAAGATCGTGACGTGCGAGCCCTTCGCGGGGTCGGCCGGATTGTGGAAGAGCAGGATGTCGCCGGGCTGGAGATCCTCCCGGGCGATGCGGGTGCCGATCGCGCCGAGGCTGCCGGTCCATTCGTTGCCGGCCAGGTTCCAGGCCATCGACACATAGCCGGAACAGTCCTGGCGGTACCCGTCCGACCAGTACTTCTCCATGCTGTACGGGACCTGAGCGGTGACCCACTTCTTCGCGCGGTTGATGATGTCGGCCCGGGTGGTCGTGGGCAGCGTGGGCGTGGACGCCGGTGGCCCCGACGCCCCCGATCCCCGCAGTGGCCCCGGTCCGCCCTGCGGGCTGTCGGGCCCCGGCCCGACCGGACCGGTCGCCACGTCGTCGATGGCCGCGGCGTCGGATGCCATGGCATCGGCCGCGCGGCCCGGGTCCGTCCCCGGGGCCGGGTCCGCCGCCGCGTCCGCGAGTCCGGCGCTCAGCACCACTCCGGCGGCGGTGACCAGCACCATCGCGCGCCGTGCGCCGTGCGCGGCCGGATGCCCTCCGTACCGCATCGGCAGTCCGGCGGCCGCGGTGCGCCGTTGAACGGCGCATCCCGCACAGGTGCAGTCGGTGGCGGGTACGTACTCCTCGAAGGCCGGCACAGTCATGCGATTCCCTCCGCACTCGTCAAGATCTTTGGGCGCATCTGTACGGGCGCCAGTGTCTCAACTCTCCTGACATATCGCATTTTGACGGATAGACGATAAAAAACGACCATCCGACAGGCCGCAACGGAGGGGAAATGGTCAGGAGCACGGCCGGAGATCGGGTAGAGTTCTCCAGGTCAGCAGGCGCCGCTAGCTCAGTTGGTTAGAGCAGCTGACTCTTAATCAGCGGGTCCGGGGTTCGAGTCCCTGGCGGCGCACGCAGAGTCAAGGCCCCCTCACCACGCGTGAGGGGGCCTTGCTCGTTCCCGCACGCCCGCCGCACATGCGTCACGCGGTGCACCCTTTGCTCACGCACAGCTTATGCACGCGGGACCGACAGCGATAACGCGGCGGGCCGGCGGCGCGAGGCCCCCTCACGCACACCCCCATACGCCTCGACATCACCTCACCACAAGAGCCCCACAAATCGTGCGTATGAGCGGGTACTAACCCCTTTCACCCTTGCGGTCACGGCTGCGGTCGGCCAGCCTGTCTGGTGGCCGTCGGCGCCAACCACGCCGATGCACCGCATAGTTGGGGGAATCGGACAGCGACATTCCGGTTGTGTCCGACGCGAGGGGGAGGCGTCGTGCACAAGCAAACGCCGAACAGGCATCATGCAACCGGAAGAATGCCGTTCCGTTGTCTCAGGAATGGTGACCCGCCACTGAGCCGTCGGTCGCGTTCCAGGGGGACACGCGGCGGGCGAAGAAACGACCGACCGACCACGCAGCCCCGCCTGCGTGCAGGGGGATGACCCATGACGTCGACGCCGCCAGGCGCCCGGCAGGACCACGACCCGTCCCGGACCGCGCAGCTTCGGATACCCCCGCAGTCGCGGACCGGGGGCCACCGGCGGCGACAGGGGAAAGCGCTGCCACGGTACGACTACGAGCACTACAGCCGGCTCGCCGGGCCTCTGACCCAGCCCGACCCCACCAAGCCGTACACCGTGAAGTACCGCTCGCTCCTCTCCCAGGAACCGCACCGGATACGCGCGGCCCTCCTGCTGGGGGCCGCCCCGCTCGTCTCCCTCGGCCTGTTCGCCTGGCTGATGCAGCCCGAGCACTGGACACAGCGCGACCCGCACCTCAAGAACGACACGCTGCTGATCCTCGACATCGTGATGCTGGTCTCGATCGGCCTCATCGAGCTCTTCCGCACCCTGAACGTCCTCTCCAACGCGCACGCCACGCTCGTGGCGCGCGACCCGGTCCCGGTCGTGCCGGAGACCGGCACCCGCGTCGCCTTCCTCACCTCCTTCGTCCCGGGCAAGGAGCCCCTGGAGATGGTGACGAAGACCCTGGAGGCCGCCGTCCGCATCCGCCACCGCGGGCTGATGCACGTCTGGCTGCTCGACGAGGGCGACGACCCGGCGGTGAAGGAGGTCTGCCGACGGCTCGGCGTGCACCACTTCTCCCGCAAGGGCGTGGCGCACTGGAACCAGGCCAAGGGTCCGCACCGGGCGAAGACCAAGCACGGCAACTACAACGCCTGGCTCGACGCCCACGGTGACGCGTACGACTTCTTCGCATCGGTCGACACCGACCACGTCCCGATGCCGAACTACCTGGAACGGATGCTCGGCTACTTCCGCGACCCGGACGTCGGCTTCGTCATCGGCCCGCAGGTCTACGGCAACTACGACACGTTCGTCACCAAGGCCGCCGAGTCCCAGCAGTTCCTCTTCCACGCGTTGATCCAGCGCGCCGGCAACCGCTACGGCGCCCCGATGTTCGTCGGCACCAGCAACGCGGTGCGGATCCAGGCCCTCAAGCAGATCGGCGGTCTGTACGACTCGATCACCGAGGACATGGCGACGGGCTTCGAGATGCACCGCGCCCGCAATCCGCACACGGGCCGCAAGTGGCGCTCGGTCTACACCCCGGACGTCCTGGCCGTGGGCGAGGGCCCGACCGCGTGGACGGACTTCTTCACCCAGCAATTGCGCTGGTCGCGCGGGACGTACGAGACGATCCTCAAGCAGTACTGGAAGGGCTTCTTCTCGCTGCCGGTGGGCAGGCTCTTCAACTACACCATGATGATCATCTTCTACCCGATGTCCGCCATGAACTGGATCCTGGCGGCCCTCAGTTGCGCGCTGTTCCTGGGCATGGGCGCCTCGGGTGTGCAGATCGACCCGACCGTCTGGATGATGCTGTACGGCAACGCCTCGGCGCTCCAGATCGGCCTGTACATCTGGAACCGCCGGCACAACGTCTCGCCGCACGAGCCCGAGGGCTCCGGCGGTCTCGCCGGCATGATGATGTCCGCGCTCTCGGCGCCGGTCTACGCACGCTCCCT
This sequence comes from Streptomyces sp. NPDC005775, assembly GCF_042871565.1. Classification (NCBI taxonomy): domain Bacteria; kingdom Bacillati; phylum Actinomycetota; class Actinomycetes; order Kitasatosporales; family Streptomycetaceae; genus Streptomyces; species Streptomyces sp. NPDC005775. Next base: position 82,291 of record NZ_JBIAIU010000012.1, read on the forward strand.
GATGGACGCCGTGCTGCGCCGCAAGAGCTCCTTCGTCGTGACGCCCAAGGGTGACTCGTCGAGCCCGGACACCCTCTTCGGGACCTTCCGCATCCACCTCTTCTTCATCGTCGTCTTCGCCGGCTCCATCGTCGCGTCCTTCGTGCTCGGCCACAGCCATCCGGCGATGCTCACCTGGGCGGCGCTGGCGCTGCTGATCACCGCCGCACCGGTCTTCGGCTGGCGGTACACCGTGCGGGCCGAGAAGAAGAAGCGCCGGGCGGGCCCACCGCCGCCGAGCGGACCACCCGCCCACGCCCAGCAGGAGGAGCCCCGCTGGGCGGGCAACGAACAGACCATGCAGATCGCCCTTGGGGGACGTAAACGATGAAGTACCGTCCGAGCCGCCGTACCCGCCGCATGGCGATCAGTACGGCGGTGGTTCTCGCGCTCGCGGGAGCGAACGGGCCGTGGCTGTACCGCTTCAGCACCGAGCGCTACCACGCGTACAAGATCGATCAGCCGGATTACAAGGCGTCCAACGGTCACTGGGACTTCCTGGACGTCCCCTCCGAGTTCCGGATCAACACGGTCCACGCCGCGCTGCTGCACACCGGCAAGGTGCTGCTCGTCGCCGGCTCGGGCAACAACCAGAAGAACTTCGACGCGAAGAGCTTCCGGTCGGTGCTGTGGGATCCGGAGACCAACACCTTCAAGAACATCCCCACGCCCAAGGACATGTTCTGCGCCGGTCACACCCAACTGCCCGACGGCAAGCTGCTCATCGCCGGCGGCACCAAGCAGTACGAGAAGCTCGAGGGTGACGTCACCAAGGCCGGCGGGCTGATGATCGTCCACAACGAGGACCCGGACAAGCCGATCACGCTGCCCGCGGGCACCCGGTTCACCGGCAAGGAGAACGGCAAGACCTTCGTCACGAAGGACCCCGTGCTGGTGGAGAAGGCGACCAAGGTGTTCGACAGGAACACCGGCGCCTTCCTGCGCAACGACTCCGGACTCGGCCGCATCTACGTCGAGGCGCAGAAGTCGGGTACGGAGTACGAGACGGGCACCGAGGAAAACTACCGAATAGAGGGCCTGTCCGGCTCCGACACCCGCAACGTCTACGGGATCGCCCAGAAGCTCGCCCTGGACAAGAAGGACTTCCAGGGCATTCGCGAGGCCTTCGAGTTCGACCCGGTGGCGGAGAAGTACATCACCGTCGACCCGATGAACGAGGCCCGCTGGTACCCGACGCTCACCACGCTGGAGGACGGCAAGGTCCTCGCCCTGTCCGGTCTGGACGAGATCGGGCAGCTCGTCCCCGGCAAGGACGAGGTCTACGACCCGGAGACCAAGAAGTGGGAGTACACCGGCATCGTCCGGAAGTTCCCCACCTACCCGGCGGTCTTCCTGCTGAACGACGGCAAGCTCTTCTACTCCGGCTCGAACTCGGGCTACGGCCCCGCCACCGTCGGCCGCGACCCCGGCGTCTGGGACCTGGCGACGAACAGGTTCACCAAGATCCCCGGGCTGAGCGACCCGGACAAGATGGAGACGTCGGCGACCGTACGGCTGCCCCCGGCGCAGGACGAGAAGTTCATGGTGATCGGCGGCGGCGGGGTCGGCGAGTCGGACGAGTCCAGCGAGAAGTCCCGGCTGGTCGACCTCAAGGACCCCGACCCTGAGTTCAAGGACGGCGCCTCCCTCGACGAGGGCACCCGCTACCCGAGCGCCTCCCTGCTGCCCGACGACTCCCTGCTGGTCACCGGCGGCTCCAACGACTACCGCGGGCGCGGCGGCTCCAACGTGCTGCAGGCCAGGCTGTACGACGCCAAGTCGGACACGTACAAGCGGGTCGCCGACCCGGAGGTGGGCCGCAACTACCACTCGGGGTCCGTGCTCCTGCCGGACGGGCGGGTCATGATCTTCGGCTCCGACTCGCTCTACGGCGACAAGGCCAACACCCGGGCCGGTGTCTTCGAGCAGCGCATCGAGATCTACACCCCGCCGTACCTGTACCGCGACTCACGGCCCGAGCTGACCGCCGGACCGAAGAAGATCGAGCGCGGCGGCACCGCGGTGTTCACCAGCAACCAGGCCACGTCCATCAGGTCGGCGAAGCTGATGCGGCCGAGCGCGGTCACCCATGTCACCGACACCGACCAGCGCTCGGTGGCGCTGGACCTCGAGCAGACGGACGGCGGGATCTCGGTCACGGTGCCGGAGAACCGGGCGCTGGTGCCGTCGGGCTGGTACATGCTGTTCGTCACCGACGACAAGGGCACGCCGTCCGAGGGCATGTGGGTCGAGGTGCCGTAGGCGCGGGACGCACGCGGCACCGGACCGGACCTTTCCTGTCCGGTGCCGCGGGTCGTGTTCGGCGCCTCGGTCCTCTTCAGCGCCGCGGGTCCTGTTCGGTGGCGCGGGTCCTACGGGGTGGCGCGGGCCAGGCCCAGCGCGTACTCGGGCCACCAGTCGCCCGCCTTCGGGCCGCCCCGGCAGTCGCCGTCGGACTCGCCCGGCCGCTTGATCCAGAGGTACGCGTCGACCAGGTCGTCACCCGTGGACGTCGTCGGCGTCTCGCCGAGCGCCCGCCCCGGCGGGTTGCACCAGGTCTCCTCGGGGGCGCCGCCGGTGTACGGGCCGTTGCCGTTGCGGCTGGTGTCGATCACGAACGGCTTGTCGCCGACCTTCGCCGACAACTGCTTGCCGAACTCCTTGCTGACGGCGGTGGTCTGGAAGTTGGAGACGTTGACCGCGAAGCCGTCGGCCGCCCCGATGCCCGCCTGTTGCAGCGGCTGGAACAGCGCGTCCGGGGTGTGCCAGCCCGCGTTGCCCGCGTCCAGGTATACGTGCGTGTCCGGCTGCTTCTTGAGCCGCTCCACCGCACCCTTGAGCAGGTCGTAGCGCTCCTCGTGCAACTCCTGCGGGGTGCATCCGTCGACCAGGTGCAGCACCGCGTCCGGCTCCAGGATCACCGTCGCGCCGCGGTCGCCGATGCCCTTGGCGACGCTGTCCAGCCAGGCTCGGTACGCGTCGCCGTCGGCGGCGCCGCCCTTGGAGAACTGTCCGCAGTCGCGGTGCGGGATGTTGTAGAGGACCAGCAGCGCTTCCCGGTCGGCCTTCTCGGCGGCCTCCGTGAAGCCCTTCGCCTCGGCCTCCGGGTTGTCCGTGCCGATCCACTCGCCGACCGGCTGCTGGGCGATCCGGCGGATCAGGGCGGCTTCCTTCTCCTTGCCGTCCTCGGTGTAGCCGGCCACCTGCCGGGCGGCGTTCCCGTCGGGATTGACCCAGTACGGGTCGGCGCCGTCGGGCTGCTGCCCGATGGCCGCCGGGTTCTTCCCTCCGCCGGATCCGCCCGCCCCGTCGTCGCCGGACGAGCCGCATCCCGCGAGCAGGAGCGCGGCGCCTGCCGCGACCGCGCACGCTCCCCGCATGCCGAACCGGCCGTTGTGACTGCCGTACATCCACTCCCCCTCGGGTGCGACGGCGGGCACTGTCGCATCGCCGTCCATCCTGGCACAGGGCCCGGAACCGGCCCGGGCCCTCACCACTTCGCCGAAGAGCCGTTACGGCGGGTTCACCACACTCTGCCCCGCCTGTCCGGGCGCGGAGGGTGACCGGTTATCGACGTACCGTCAGCAATGCGCTGGGCGGGTGGAGTTGGCGCCCCTACAGTGGGGCGTGCGGCGGACCCGGACGCCACCGACCTCCCGTGTCCGCGCCGGGCCACTCCCGCGGCCCGCGCCCCGCGGTCGAGGACCGGCCCGGCCGGCGCCCGGAGAACCGGGCCGCCGGCCGGGCCGGATACCGAGGGGATCAGCCGCGGCCCGCCGCGCCCGCCGCTCCACCGGCCTCCTCCTTCACCTTCTCCGTCGCCTTCTCGCCCGTGAGGTAGGCCGAGACGACCACGTTCGCCGTGTACGACTTGGACGCGCGGTCGTACGTGCCGCCGCAGGTGATCAGCCGGAGTTCGGCCCGGCCGTCCTTGCGGGGGCCGTAGGCCTTCTGGGCGTTGAAGCGTGCGCGGGTGAAGACCTGGACGTCGTCGATGGTGAACTCGGCGACCGTGCCGTCGGTCCGGGTCACCTCGACCTTGGCGCCGGGGCGGGCCGCGCTGAGCCCGTAGAAGACGGCGGGCTTGGTCTCGGTGTCGACGTGCCCGACGAAGAGGGCAGGGCCCTTGGCGCCGGGCTCGGCGCCGTCCCCGTACCAGCCGACCGTCTGGGGCGTGTCGAAGGACGGCGGCTCGATCGCCCCGTCCCCGTCCAGGCCCCTGGAGACGACGGGCGCCCGGATTCCGATCGACGGGATCTCGACGCTCCGCGGCGCGACGCCCTCGATCGGGTCGTGGGCCGGCGGCAGCGGTACGCCGAGAGGGCGCCCGACCGCGGCGACGTCACCGGTGGTCGGCGCGGAACTGGCGCCGGAACCGCCGGTGATGCCGCGGCCCCAGAGCCACAGGCCCAGCAGGAGCACGGCCCAGGCCACTCCGGTGAGCAGCCTGCCGTGTCCCGCCGAGTGGTCCGAGGCGGACACGTCAGTCGGTGGCCGGGCGACGGCGTCGCGCGCTGCGGAAGGCGACGGCGACGGCCGCGACGGCGGCCAGGGCGAGGCCGACCACCGCGTGAACGGTGCCGGGTCCGCCCTGCTCGACGGCCTGGTCGGCGAGTACGGCGGTGCCTCCGCCACCCGCGCGGACCGGGGCCAGCGGCATGGGCCGGTTGCGGTGGACGACGGTCAGGACGGCGGACGCCTTGGCGTGCTTGTCGCCCTTGCAGACCACCTGGACGTCGTAGTCGCCGGGCTCGGCGTCCGAGCGGACGCGGGCCTCGGCGTAGAGCGTCCTGTCGTCACCGGGCGAGAAGCGCGCCTCGGAGACGAACGCATCGGAGCTCCCCTTGGCCTCCTTGCCCTTGCAGCCGCTGACCTCCAGGTCGACGTCACCGCCGGGGGTGACGGAAGAGGGGGAGAGCGTGAGCGTGGCCCGGGACCGCGAGTCCTCGTGGTCCGAGTCGGAATTGGCCAGTGCGACGGACGCGGGCATCAGGGTCGCCGCGACCGCCGCGGCGGCACAGAACGTGAGGGGTATGGAACGCATCGTGAACCTCCTGATGGAAGGTTCACGCGTCCGGCGGCGTTCCGCATCCGCAGGAGTGCCGCACTGGGCCGGTGGAGTGTGGGGGGAACGGCCGCACCGGCCCGCTCCCCCGCTGCCGTGCGGGTCAGGCCATGTCGATCAGGTCGACGAGGTCGGCGATGGAGTCGACGACGTGGGACGGCCGGAACGGGTACTTGTCGATGTCCGGCACCGCGGTGAGCCCGGTCAGCACCAGGAACGTCTGCATCCCCGCCTCCAGACCCGCCAGCACGTCGGTGTCCATCCGGTCGCCGATCATGGCGCTGGACTCGGAGTGGGCGCCGATCGCGTTGAGCCCGGTGCGCATCATCAGCGGGTTGGGCTTGCCCGCGAAGTACGGGGCCTTGCCGGTCGCCTTGGTGATGAGGGCGGCGACGGAGCCGGTCGCCGGCAGCGGGCCCTCGGCGGACGGGCCGGTCTCGTCCGGGTTGGTGCAGATGAAGCGCGCCCCGTTGTTGATCAGCCGGATCGCCTTGGTGAGCGCCTCGAAGGAGTACGTACGCGTCTCGCCGAGGACCACGTAGTCGGGCTCGTGGTCGGTGAGGACGTAGCCGATGTCGTGCAGCGCGGTGGTGAGCCCCGCCTCGCCGATGACGTACGCCGTACCGCCGGGCCGCTGGTCGTCCAGGAACTGGGCGGTGGCGAGCGCGGAGGTCCAGATGTTCTCGACGGGGACGTCGAGGCCCATGCGGCTGAGCCGGGCGTGCAGGTCCCGGGCGGTGTAGATGGAGTTGTTGGTGAGGACCAGGAAGGGGAGCCCCGAGTCCCGCAGCCGCTTGATGAAGGCATCCGCGCCGGGGATCGGCGTCCCCTCGTGGATCAGGACTCCGTCCATGTCGGTGAGCCAGGACGAGATCGGCTTGCGCTCTGCCATGTGGGACTCCAGTTGCCGTACGCCTAATGCGGGGACGCCGGCGGCACCGCGTTGTGCAGCGCCGACGACCTCGATTTTAGGGGGTCGGGCCATGGGCGCCGGAAGGGCCGGGCGTACGACGGCTGCCGGCGGTCAGTGCCGGCCGCGGCGCGTCCTGCGGGCCCTGATGACGATGGCTCCGCCGCCGATGAGGAGACCGGAGACGGTGAGGGCGGGCAGCGGGAGCGGTACGGAGATCCCGGTCCTGGCGAGTTCCGGAACGGCGGCCGGGTCGTAGCCGGGTACGAGAGGGCGCGGGGTGCCGGTGGTTCCCGTGGTGGGACTGGCGTCGGGCCTCATGGGGACGCGCCCGGTGAGGTCGCCGCTCTCCTTCTCCTTGGCCACGTCGCCGCTCTCCTCGGGTTCGTCGGCCGGGTCCTCGTCCGTGCCGGTCGTGCTGCCGTCGTCCTCGACCACGGTGAACGGATAGTCCTCGGACTCGCCGACCCACTCCCCGTCGAGGCCGTCGATGCCCTTGCCCGCGGAGTCGCTGTCGGCGCGCTGCCGCTGGACGATCGCGGCGTTCGCGGTGATCCGGCCGGGGCTGGTGTCGGAGGTGAACGCGAGTCTGACCTGGACGGTGACGGTCCGTCCGGGCGGCACGGTGAAGCCGGGGAAGGCGTCGTCGCCCTCGCCGCCGAAGACGCCGATGTGCTCGTCGCGGTCGGTCGTCTCCCAGCTGACGCGGTGTTCGACACCGGGGTGGGCGCGCTCGGAGAACTCCAGCTGGATCTGGTCCGAGGTCAGGGTCCTGTCCTCGTCGGTGAGGACCAGGACGGGGTGGATCGCCCGGCAGGGCTCCGCGGTGGTGTTGGTCAGGTCCAGGAACCAGGTGCCGTAGCCGCCCCCGGAGGCGTAGGTGTCCGGGCCGCCGTGGATCCGGGTGTCGATCGGGAAGTCGGTGGCGTCCCGGCCGCCGCAGGAGGGCTGCTGGTCGGCGGCGCCGGCGCCCGGTGCGGAGGCCGGGACGAGGTTGGGGGTGCTGGCCGTGTTGCGCTGCGGGGCGGCGGACGCGGTCGCCGGGCCGCCGAGCACGACGGCGGGCATGACGCTCGCCGCCGCCAGGCCCAGCACGAGGCCGTGGCGGGGCCGGTTGCCGGGAGGGGGCGGCGGCGAGGGCGGGCGCGCCGGGGCGGAGGGTTCGGGGGACGGGTTCGCCGGGGGCGGTGTGGGGGGCATCGTGGGCCGGCCCTTCTCGCGGAAACGGTCGGCTCGCCCCGGGCCCCGGAGTTCACCGGTGTGGAGGGCGACGCTGCCACGCGAACCCCGGCCGCTCGCCGCAGACATGCCGCCGGGTCGCCCGCCCGGCCGCCGCGTGACCCTCGATCAGCCCAGTTCCTTACGGTCGGCGAGCGGGCCCGCGAGTCCGGAGACCCGGCGGTCGCCCCCGTCCGCGCCGCCGACGCGGCCGAACAGCGGGGCGAGGATCAGTTGCGCCGCGCCTTCGGCGACCGGCCGCTCCCCTCCGCCGGCGACGACGACCGGTACGGGTTGCCCGTCGGCCCCGCCGCGCCGGGCCCGTTCGTCGAGCACCGCGCGTACCCCCCGGGCGTACGCGTCGGGGTCGGCGGCGACGGTGCGTCCGCCCAGCACCACCCGGTCGATGTCGAGCAGCCCGACCAGGTTGGCGGCGCCGGTCCCCAGGACCCGCGCGGCCTCGGCGACGTCGCCCCGGTCGACGGCTGCCAGGCAGAGCGCCTCGACGCAGCCGCGTCCGCCGCAGCTGCACAAAGGGCCGTCCAGCTGGACGGTCTGGTGGCCGAACTCCCCCGCTCCGGTACGGGCCCCGCGGTGCAGGGCCCCGCCGAGCACCAGTCCGGAGCCGAGGCCGCTACCGAGGTGGAGGTAGGCGAAGTCGGCGGGGCCGGGCGCCTGGAGGGCGAGCCCGAGAGCCGCGGCGTTGGTGTCCTTGTCGATGACGACGGGCAGCCCGGTCCGCGCGGCGAGCGCGTCCCGGAGCGGGTAGCCGTCCCACTGCGGGAACCCGGTGACGCGGTGCAGCACCCCGTCCCGGTGGTCGAGCGGCCCCGGTACGGCGACGCCCACCCCGAGCACCGCCGGCGCGCCGTCGACCCGCACGGCGGCGACCGCCCCCGCCGCCGCCCCGAGTACGTCGTCCGCCGGGGCGCCGAGGTCCAGCGGTGCCGTACGGCTCGTGGCCACCGTCCCGGCGAGGTCGACGAGCACTACGGTCAGCTCGTCCCGGTCCAGGTGGAGCCCCACCGCGTGAGCGGCGTCCGGAACCAGCCGCAGCACGGTGCGCGGCTTGCCGCCGGTGGAGGCGCGGCGCCCGGCCTCGGCGGCCAGCCCTTCGCCCCGCAGCCGGGCGGTGATCTTGCTGACGGCCTGCGGGGTGAGCCCGGTCCGCCCGGCGAGTTCGAGCCTGCTGATGCCGCGCTCGCCCGCCGCCCTCAGCAGGTCCAGCACGAGCGCCGCGTTGTGGCTGCGCAGTGTCGGCAGGTTCGCGCCGCTGTTGCTCCTGTTCACGGACCCATTGTCTCCCGCGCTTGCACTTTGGCAACAGCGTTGCCAAAGTGGAGCGCATGACTGCCCACGCGACTCACGAGATCTCCGGCGCCTCCCAGGCCGCCCCCCTGCGCGTCGGACTCGTCGGCTACGGCCTGGCGGGTTCCGTCTTCCACGCCCCGCTGATCGCCGCGACCGAGGGCCTGGTCCTGGACACGGTCGTCACGTCGAACGAGGAGCGCCGGGAACAGGCCCGCGCCGAGTTCCCCGCCGTACGGTTCGCCGCCTCGCCGGACGAGCTGTGGGAGCGCGCGGACGAGCTCGACCTGATCGTGATCGCGTCCCCGAACAAGACCCACGTCCCGCTCGCGACGGCCGCGCTGAAGGCGGGTCTGCCGGTGGTCGTGGACAAGCCGGTCGCGGGTACGGCCGCCGAGGCGCGGGAGCTGGCGGCGCTGGCCGAGGAGCGCGGGCTGCTGCTGTCGGTGTTCCAGAACCGCCGTTGGGACAACGACTTCCTCACCCTGCGCTCGCTGATCGCCGACGGTGAGCTGGGCGAGGTGCAGCGCTTCGAGTCACGCTTCGAGCGGTGGCGCCCGCAGCCGAAGGGCGGCTGGCGCGAGTCGGGCGACCCGACGGAGATCGGCGGGCTGCTGTACGACCTGGGCAGCCATGTCGTCGACCAGGCGCTGGCCCTGTTCGGTCCGGTCACCCAGGTGTACGCGGAGTCGGACGTACGCCGCCCCGGCGCGGCGGCCGACGACGACACGTTCCTCGCCCTCACCCACACCGGCGGGGTCCGTTCGCACCTGTACGTCAGCGCGACGACGGCCCAGCTCGGCCCGCGCTTCCGGGTGCTCGGGTCGACCGCCGGCTACGTGAAGTACGGCCTCGACCCCCAGGAGGCCGCCCTGCGCGAGGGTGCGCGCCCGACGGCGCAGGGGCCGTGGGGCGAGGAGGACGAGGCGCTGTGGGGCCGGCTCGGTTCGGGCGAGTCCCCTCTCACCGGCGGCGGCACCCCGGTCCGCACGCTGCCGGGCGACTACCCGGCGTACTACGCGGCGGTCGCCGACGCGCTGCGCGGGAAGGGCGACAATCCGGTGACCGCGCTCCAGGCGGCGGCCGCGCTGGACGTCCTGGAGGCCGCCCGCCGCTCGGCCCGCGACGGGGTCACGGTCACCCTGCCCGCCGCGTCCGCCTCCGTATCCGCCACCGCTCACGCCACCGAGGAGCAGTCCGCATGAACCCCACCGCTCCGACCATCTCCGAGCTGATCGCCCAGGAGCGTCGGCTGACACTGCCGCACTTCGGCTACGACGACGCGTACGCGCTCGGCGGTCTGCTCGTCGCCCTGGCCCGGGAGCGGCACGCCCCGGTCGCGATCGACATCCGGCGCGGGGCGCAGCAGCTGTTCCATGCCGCGCTGCCCGGTTCGAGCGCGGACAACGACGCGTGGATCGAGCGCAAGCGCAAGGTGGTCGAGCGGTACGGCGAGAGTTCGTACCTGGTCGGGACGCGGTTCCGGGCCAAGGGGACGACGTTCGACGAGGCCTCGCGCCTGGACCCGGACACGTACGCCGCACATGGCGGTTCGTTCCCGATCGCGGTCGAGGGCGCGGGCGTCATCGGCTCGGTCACGGTGTCGGGACTGCCGCAGGCGGAGGACCACGCGCTGGTGGTCGAGGCACTGGAACAGTTCGCGACGAAGATCAGCGACTGAGCTGCCCGGAACGCACGGAGGGGTGGGTGCCGCCATGGACGGCACCCACCCCTCCGATCTTTGATCAAGCCCGTCGCGGGGCAGCCCCGGGCCCGAAGGCCAGGCCCCCTACGCCCCCTTCAGCTCCTGCCGCTGCCGGCCGAGCCCCGCGATCTCCAGCTCCACGACATCCCCCGCCCGCAGATAGGGCTTCGGCTCGGGCTGTCCCATCGCCACCCCCGCGGGTGTGCCGGTGTTGATCACGTCGCCCGGGTAGAGCGTCATGAAGTGGCTCAGGTAGCGCACGACCTCCCCGACCGGGAAGATCTGGTCGGCCGTCGTGCCGTCCTGCTTCAGCTCGCCGTTGACCCAGAGCTTCAGCGGCAGGGCCTGCGGGTCGGCGATCTCGTCGGCCGTCACCAGCCACGGGCCCAGCGGGTTGAACGTCTCGCAGTTCTTGCCCTTGTCCCACGTCCCGCCGCGCTCGATCTGGAACGCGCGCTCGGAGACGTCGTGCGCCACCGCGTATCCGGCGACGTGCGCGAGCCCGTCCTCGGCGGAGTCCAGGTACCGGGCGGTGCGCCCGATGACGACGGCGAGCTCGACCTCCCAGTCCGTCTTCTCGCTGCCGCGCGGCACGAGCACGGTGTCCTCGGGCCCGACGACCGTGTCCGGCGCCTTGAAGAAGAGGATCGGCTCGCCCGGGATCTGGGCGCCGGTCTCCGTGGCGTGGTCGTGGTAGTTCAGCCCGATGCACACGATCTTGCCGATCCGGCCGAGCGGCGGGCCCACCCGCAGACCCTCGGCGTCGAGCGCGGGCAGCTCCCCCGGCGCGGCCGCGGCGGCCCGTATCCGGGCGAGCGCGTCCTCGTCGGCGAGCAGCGCGTCGTCGATGTCGGTGACGATCCCCGACAGGTCACGCAGGGTTCCGTCCTCGTCCAGCAGCGCCGGTCGTTCCGCGCCTGCCGTACCCACACGAAGCAGCTTCAACGGTCTTTCTCCCCTTGGTCGAGATCGGGCCCGTCGGATGGGTTGCGGCCATCGCAGGCTTGTCCGATCCTCCAAGACATCCGATCACTCCGCAAGACCCTGTTCACACACTGGACCGGCGCACGCGCGGACCCGGCTACACCGCGGTGGCCACGGCGGCACCGGCGGCGGGCATGTCGCGGTACAGGTAGGCCCGCTCGATCGCCGTCCAGGTGGTGCTCGTGACGACGTACAGCGCGGCGGCCAGCGGCACGAAGGCCACGGTGAAGAGGGTGAAGAAGGACATCAACGGCATCACCTTCGTCATCGCGCCCATGCCCGGGACCGGCTGTCCGTCGGGGCCGGTGGCCGGGGTGACGGGGTTGGCGGCCATCTGGCGCTTGGTCCGTCCGTAGTTGAACGTGGCGACGGCGGCGACGATCGCGAACAGCCCCACGTACACGAGGCCCTGCGCGCCGAAGATCCCGCCGTCCGCGATCGCGTCGTGCCAGCGCTCGCCGAGCGGGGCGCCGAGGAGCTGGTGGCCGAGGAGTTCGTTGGCGTCGTCGCCGATCTTCGTACTGGAGAAGAGGTGGTAGAGCAGGAAGAAGGCCGGCATCTGAAGGAGGCTCGGCAGACAGCCGGAGAGCGGGGAGACCTTCTCCTCCTTGTGCAGCTCCATGAGCGCCTTCTGCATCCGCTCGGGGTTCTTCTTGTGCTTCTTGCGCAGTTCGGCGATCTGCGGCTGGAGCCGGCGCTGCGCCTTCTGCCCGCGCGCCGCGGCCCGCGAGAGGGGATGCACGGCGAGTCGTACGAGTGCGGTGAACAGGACGATCGCGGCGGCGGTGGACGCGTTCTGGAAGAGCGGGTGCAGCGCGTCGGCGAGGGCGCCGACCAGGCTGGCGAATGCGGACATGAAGGCGGACATGGATGAGCCCTCCGGGGGTCTCGTCGTGCCGGGAAGTGGATCAGCTTCGGCATGACGATCCGCGCGGGGCGCCCGTAGGCACGCACGCATGGCGTACGTACCGGACGAGGAGGAAGGAGAGGGAGCCCTACGCGGCCGTCAGGAGGGCGTGGCCGGGGGCTCGGGGGCGTCGGCGCCCCTTGGCGTCGGGGTCCCGTTGCGGCAGGAACGCGGTGCGTTTCTCCCGGTCGCGCATGGCGGTACGGACCCGGGTGCGGGGCACCGGGGCGGCGCAGCGCGCGCTGATCACCGAGCAGGCGACGAGTGCGGTGCCGGCGGCCGCGGTGGCGGCGAGCGCGACGGCGGCGGAGAGGCTGCCGCCCTCGGCGAGCAGGACCTCGGTGAGGAAGAAGAGAAGGAGCCCGGCGGGGCGCAGGACCCGGGCGAGGGCGCCGCGTACGCGGTTCACGGCGCGTGCGTCCATGATCCCTCCCCCTTCCGCTCTCCCGCGGCCGCGTGATGACGCGGCACTTCGACTGTCATCCGTTATACACGATCGACTTCCAGGGGCCTCAGGAGTCGACGGGGCGTGAGCAGCGCGCGGCTGACCGGATCGTCCGCGATCGCGTCGAGCCCGCCGCCGGGCCTCATCTCGACGTCCTCGGGCGCCACGGGGACGCAGCAGGCGGGACATTCGCCCTGGACGCCCAGTTCGGTGCCGCAGTCGGCATGGACGAAGACACGCATCGGGAGGGTGCCGGGGAGGTGGTCGCGCCCCCAGGACCCCAGGGTGCGGATGACGGGCCAGAGCGCCTTGCCGCTGTCGGTCAGGACGTACTCCTCACGCGGCGGCGACTCCTGGTAGCGGCGTTTCTCCAGGACTCCCGCCTCGGTGAGCGAGAGGAGCCGGGTGGCGAGGACGGCACGCGGGATGCCGAGGTGCACGAGGAAGTCGTTGTACCGGCGCACGCCGTAGAAGGCGTCCCGCACCACCAGGAGCGTCCAGCGCTCGCCGACCACTTCCAGGGCGCGGGCCATGGAGCAGTACTGGTTCGCGTAGTCCTTGCCGAGAGCCATGCGGCCACTTTACTCCCCCTGGGTTCGATGAATGAACTGACCGTGCTAGCGTCAGCATCCTCCTAGTGAGTTCATTCACCGAACCCACTGTGGAAAGTGCCGCGATCCCCGCGGACCGGCCGCGCCAACCCCGGAGCGATGTCATGGCCCAGCCCCTGCTGCCCCACCCGACGGCCCCGCCGGCCGCGCCCCCTCGGCACCGTCCGCGCCCCGGGCCGACGCTCGCCATCACCTCCGTCGCGACCGCCGTGGCGCTGATGAACTACACCTCGCCGATGACGACGCTCCCCGGCATCTCGGCCGCCCTGGCCACCCCGCCCTCCGGCCAGGCCTGGCTGCTCAACGGCGCCCCGCTCGGGCTCGCCGTCGTCCTGCTGGTGGCGGGCAGCCTCGCCGACGACTACGGCCGGCGCAGACTGTTCCTGATCGGCACGCTCACGCTCGGCCTCACCACGGGGCTCGGCGCCCTCGCGACCGACACCCTCACGTTCACCCTCGCCCGGGTCGCCCAGGGCGCGGCGAGTGCGGCGATCCTCGCCACGAGCCTGGGCCTGCTCGTCGGGGCGTTCCCGGCCGGTGCGGCCAGGATCAGGGCGACGGGGATCTGGGGCGCGTTCGTGAGCGCCGGGATCGCCGTCGGCCCGCTGCTGGCCGCTTCGCTCGGCTCCGTCGACTGGCGGCTGGCGTACGCCGTGCTGAGCCTCGCCGCCCTCCTCACGGCCGCCTTCGCCCGCCGTGCGCTCGACGAGTCCCGGGCCCCGCGCGGAGGTCGTCCCGACCTGACGGGCGCGGCGGTGCTGGGCCTGGCCATGACCGCACTGCTGACCGCGCTGACACTCGGCCGGGACGGCTGGCTGCGCGCCCCCGTCGTACTGCCGCTGCTGGCCTCACTCGTGCTGGTCGTCGTCTTCCTGGCGGTGGAGCGCCGGGCGGCGGCCCCGCTGATCGACCCGGCCCTGCTGCGCAGCCGCCCCTTCCTGGCCGCGTCGGCAGGCGGACTGTTCACGGGCCTCGCGGTGATCGGTCTGTTCAGCTATCTGCCGACACTGCTCCAGCGGGCGCTCGGGCTGTCGGCGCTCGGCTCGGCGTGGCTGTTCCTGCTCTGGTCGGGCACGGGATTCGTCGTGGCACTGCAGTCGCGCCGGCTGACGGGCCGGGTGGGGGCCCGTCAGCAGCTGGCCGTGGGCTTCGTCCTGCACGCGGTGGGGGTTCTCTCACTGCTCGGCGCGCTGAACACCGGCGGACACCCGGGCTCGGGGGTGTGGCTCCGGCTGGTCCCGGCCCTGGTGGTGTCGGGCGCCGGCAGCGGTCTGCTGAACGCCGCGCTGCCCCGGCTGGCGATCGAATCGGTGCCGCACGAGCGCGCGGCGATGGGCTCGGGCGCGAACAACACCGCCCGCTACATCGGCTCATCGGCGGGCGTCGCCCTGACGATCGCCATCGCGACGACGGGCTCGGGCGCGGACGGCGCGCTGCTGCTGTCGGTGGCACTGGCACTGGTGGCGACGGTCAGCGTGCTGCTGCTGCGGGACCGGACCTGACCTCCGTACACGGATGACCGGGCAGCGGCGGGTTCCCCCGACCCCGCCGCTGCCCGCCTGTTTGCCTGCCGAGGTGCCGGGATGCCGGGACGGCGGGGTGAAGGGACGGCGGGGTGGCGGAATGACGGGTGGGCGCGTCAGACCACGGCGAGCCGGTCCACCAGCAGTTCGGTCCTCTGCTCGGTGTACTCCGGCGGCAGCCGCCCCGACCGGGTCAGCGTGGCCAGCCCGTGCAGGGCCGCCCAGAACGTCTCGGTGAACAGCCCCGGGCCGACGCCGTCGCCGGCGACCTCGCCGAGGCACTCCAGCAGCGCGGCGAAAGCGTCCTTGAGGGGTTCCGGGGTGTCCTCCTGTGCGTACGCCAGACCGCCGTCGAGCTGGAAGATGGCGTCGTAGACCGCCGGGTTGCCCGCGGCGAAGGCGAGGTAGGCGCGCGCGAGGGCGGCGACCCGTTCGCGCGGTCCGTCCGCGGCGGCGGTCGCGGCGCGCATCACCGCGGCCATCTCGGCGGCGCCCTGGAGGGCGACGGCGCCGATGATCTCGCGCTTGCCG
This sequence comes from Streptomyces sp. NPDC005775, assembly GCF_042871565.1. Classification (NCBI taxonomy): domain Bacteria; kingdom Bacillati; phylum Actinomycetota; class Actinomycetes; order Kitasatosporales; family Streptomycetaceae; genus Streptomyces; species Streptomyces sp. NPDC005775. The sequence continues at coordinate 97,537 of NZ_JBIAIU010000012.1, forward strand.
CGGAAATGGCTGTAGAGGACGGGCTGGCTGTACTCGATGCGCTCGGCGAGCCGGCGGGTGGTGACCGAGTCCCAGCCCTGCTGCTCGGCCAGTTCGCGGGCCGTCGCCACGATGAGGCGCTCGCGCTCCGCCCGTTCACGTTCCTTGCGTTCCTGTACCGACATGATTCGATCCTAGCACCGCTAGACAAGAGAGCGGCAGTAGTACTAGCGTTGCCACATCACCTAGCAGCACTAGATTCGCAAGGGGTCGTCATGCTCAACGCACTTGAGGTCGTCACCACCGTGATCGTCGGCTTGATGGTGGGGGTGGAGTTCTCCGTCGCCTTCGTCATGAGCCGCATACTCAACGCCCTCCCCGAGGACAGCAGCCAACTCGGTCACGCCCACGGGGGCCGGATGCTCGGCGCCGTGATGCCCTTCTGGTACATCGGCTCGCTCGTCCTCGTGGGCATCTGGGCCGCCGCCGGGTGGCACCACCACGGCGCCGGCCTCGTCGTCACCGCCGGCGTGCTGCTGATCCTCAGCGTGATCATGTCGCTCCTGCTGCTCGTCCCGATCAACAACCGGAACAAGACGTGGACGCCCGAGAACCGGCCCGAGGACTGGCGGGAGCAGATGAACCGCTGGGAGCGCTGGCACTACGTCCGCGTCGCCGTCATCGTCGCCGCCTTCGCCCTGCTGGTCACCGCCCTCGCCTGAGCCCACGGGCCCACCCGCCCGGCCGCCACCTCACCCCGCGTCACGCGCGCCGCCCGGCCGGGCCCCGTACGACTCACGGCCCCTGCGACTCACCGCGCCCCATCGAGCTCACGAAGACGCGCAAGGAGAAGAACCATGTCACTGAAGAAGATCAACACCGTCTTGGCCGCCGCCTTCATCCTGTTCATCCTCTGGTTCGGGACGGAGTACATCGTGAGCCCGGAGACGACGGCGCCGGGCTACGGCCTGCCGAGATGGCCGTCGGGCGACGGCTACGGCTTCCTGGTCATCAAGGGAATCCGCGATGTCGTCCTGGCCCTGGTCCTGGGCATCCTGCTGGTGACGGGCCACCGCCGGGCGCTGGGCTGGGCCTTGCTGGTGGAGGCCTTCGCCGCGTACGGCGACATGACCAACGTGCTGGCCCACCAGGGCTCCGTGGCCACCGCGCTCGGCATCCACGGCCTGACCGCGACCCTGATGGTGGTCAACGGCCTGCTGATGATGCGCGAGACCCGCGAGGTCGCGGCCGCTCCGGCGACGCCCGCCCTGCAGCCCGCCTGACCCGTCGGCGCAAGATGGCCCGGACCCGGCCGGCCCCCTCTGCCATGTGCGGCTGGTCCCGCGCCGCTCACGCCTCACCCCGCCGGAACGGGCTCCTCCTCGTCGATCTCGTCCCGCGCGAGCACCTCGTCGTCCGGCCGCTCGTCGCGCTCGCGCGGACCGGCGTACGTCACCGCGAGCGCGACGGCCAGGTTGGCGCCCAGCGCGACGATGCCGGCGTTCACACCCCACACCGGGTCGTTCTCCGTGAACACGAACCCGCACACCACACCCACCCCGACGACCAGCCCGCTCATCGCCCCGAGCAGGGTCAGCCGCCGCCACATCAGCCCCAGCAGCACCATGGGAAGCAGTTGCGCCATGCCCTCGTACGAGATCAGCGACAGCCGGACGAGGGTGTTCGGCGCGGTGTACGTGAGCAGCAGCGCCAGGCCGCCCGCGACCACGACGACCAGCTGGGCCGCGCCCTTCTGCCGCTGCTCCCAGCGCGGCACGAGCGAGAGCACGCTGCGTCCCCACATCGTGCCGATGACCAGCATGAAGACCGCCATCGGCACGATCGAGGAGAGCGCGGCGGCGACGCCGATGACCCCGACCGACCAGGCGGGCAGCGAGTCCACGACGAGCTTGAAGAGGGCCAGGTTGGACTCGGCCCCGACGAGCCCCGGGACGACGAAAAGGGCCGCCATCCCGAGCAGCATCGGGACGAAGAGCAGGACGTTGTAGGCGGGCAGCCACATCGCGTTGCGGCGCAGCACGTCCGCGTTCTTCGCGCCGAGGTAGCCGGCGACGGTCGTCGGGAAGATCACGACGGTGAGGGAGTTGAGGAAGGAGGTCGTGATGAACCAGGCCTGGCCGAGACCGCTGTCGCCGTGCCCGGGGAAGGTCAGCCACTCGCTCTTCTCGGTGACGAGCCGGTCGAGGAAGGGCCCGTACCCGTCGAAGTAGTGCAGCGGTACGTAGATCGCGAGGAAGCCGAGCGTGGCGATCACCATCACGTCCTTCAGCACGGACACCCACGCGCTGCCGCGCAGTCCGCTCACCACGACGAAGCCGGTGGTGACGGCGAAGGCGATGAAGTAGGCCCAGTTCAGGCTGATGGCGCCGTAGGAGATCGTCGAGACGACGACGCCCATGCCGGTGATCTGGAGCTGGATGTACGGGAGCAGGAAGACGGTCGCGAGGACGGCGACGAGCGCCCCGAGCCAGGGCCGCCCGAAGCGGTGCGCCACCATGTCGGTGATGCCGACGAGTCCGTGCTTGCGCGCGTACGCCCAGAGCATGGGCCCCACCACGTAGCCGACGGCGTAACCGCAGGACATGTACGCGACGACGTACAGGACGGGCGCCCCGTAGTTGTAGCCCCAGCCGGCGGCGCCCAGGTAGCTGAAGCTGGTGTAACCCTCACCGGCCATCAGCACCCAGATGAAGACGGTCCCGAGGCTGCGCCCGCCCACCGACCACTCGGCGAGCCCACCGCCTCCCTCGGCCCCGCGCCGGCCGCGCACGGCGAGCAGCCCGAGGGCCACGGTGGCGACCATGAAGACCCCGAAGACGGAGGTCGCGACGGCGGCGTTCACCGGCGGTCACCCCGCCGGGTCAGCCATACGGCGACGGGGGTGAGCAGGGTCGCCCCGAGCAGCCAGAAGAAGAGGAACGGCAGCCCGAGAACAACGGGTTCGACCCGGTTCACGAACGGCAGCGCTCCCAGGTAGAGCACGTAGGGGACCAGCAACCACAACAACTGCGGACGTCGTCTGAGCACGTCAGAGAACCTTACGACCTGGTGCACGATAGAGAGCGGATCAGCGAGCGGCGTCCTGCGGCTTCGCATCCAAGGCGGAGGAAGGAAGCGATGCGGAGCATCGTTGACTGACGACAACGCCGGAGGCGGAGTCGCAGGACGCCGGGAGCCCGCTCGCTATCGTGCACCAGGTCGTCAGACCTCCCCGGTGATCAGCGCTGCCGCACGTCGCTCAGCCTGCCCCACACCACGAGCCGGTACCGGGAGGTGAATTCGGGCGTGCAGGTCGTCAGCGTCAGATAGGACCCGGCCGTCCGGTAGCCCACGTACGGCTTCACGTTGCTGCGCGGCACGGTGGCGATGACGCCGCTGTCGCCCGGCTGGGTCCGGGCGAGGGTCTTGTCGACGGTGTACGTGTACACGGTGTCCCGGGTCTCGACGGTGATCCGGTCGCCGGCCCGCAGCCGGTCGATGTGGCGGAAGGGCTCGCCGTGGGTGTTGCGGTGCCCGGCGAGCGCGAAGTTCCCCGATCCGCCGGGCTGCGCGGTGCCGGGGTAGTGGCCGACGTACCCCTTGTCCAGGACCCCGTGCTTGCTGATGCCCTGGGCGACGGGCGCGGTCAGCCCGATGCGCGGGATGCGGATGACGGCGTACGCCTGGGACCGGCGGGGCGCGGACGCGGCAGCGGTCCGCCCGCCCCCGCCGCCGCCCTCCTCCCCCACGGCGGGACTGTCGCCTTCCGCCGGCTCCGGCGACGGGTCCGCCACCGCAGGAGCCACCCCCTCGGGCTCCCCCCAGTCCCGCTGGAGGGCGTGGACGGTGTCGGCGGCTTCGGCGCGGGCCTGCCGGTTGGTCCACCACAGCTGATGGGCGACGAGCAGCAGCAGGACGACGCCGAGGGTCACCACCAGCTCCGCGCCCGTCCACAGCCCGCGCGCGGCCAGCCGCCCGCCTCGCCGGTCCCGCTGCACCACCACCGGTATCCGCTCACGTGTCCGTTGACGCACGGCCCGCACGATAGGCCCACGGCCCGTAACTCTCCAGAGCGGGAACAGGCCTCCGTGCCGCGCCCGTCCGGCAGTACCGTGTGATGCATGCGCCCCGACACGCCTGCCGACCACACCACCGAAGCCGAGCGCCTGCTGCGCACCGCGGCGCAGTACCCCGAGGACCACGAACCGCTGCTCCTCCAGGCGGCGGCCCACCTGGAACTCGCCGGCGACCGCGCCCGTGCCACCACGCTCTACGACTCCCTGCTCAGCGACCCCGACACCGAACACCCCCACCTGGTGAAGGCGCTCAACGCCGCCAACCTGTGGGAGTACGGCCACGAGGCCGAGGCCCGCGCGATCATCGACGGAATCCGCGCGGCCGCCCCGCAGGAGGCCGCCCCCTGGGAGATCGCGGCCGAGACCCTCGAGGCGCACGACGAGCTGGAAGCGGCCCACGACTACTTCTCCACGGCCCTCACCCTGCTCATCGCCCCGGGCGAGGAGGTCCCGTACGCCACCCAGTCCCTGCTGACCGGCCGCCACCGGGTCCGCCGCCTGATGGGCGTCTCGCACGACGCCTGGGACGAGCTGGCCGACGCCCTCCACACGGCGGCCGTCCCGCTGGACGAGCTCCACGACCCCAAGCGTCTGTGGGCGCTGGGCTCCTCGGACCCGGGCGAGCTCCGGGCCGAGATCACCCGCCTCCGCGCCGAACTGGGCACGTACCGCACGGCTCTGTCCCGCCCGTTCCCGGTGGCGGTGCTGCACTGGCCGGAGCCCGAACTGCGCGAGCTCCTCACCGCGTACCCGGGCCTCGGCAGCGAGTACGCCTCCCATCCGGACCACCAGGCCCGCCTGGAGGCGGCCCTGCGCGACCTCCATGCGACGGGGACCCCGAACCTCGGCATCGTGACGGGCACGGTCCCGTCGTACGAGGCGTTCGCCGCCTCCGAGGCCGCCTCCCCGTCCGACCCGGACCTGCTCCCCCAGTACGCGACGACCCTGGCGGCCCGCGGTCGCGCGGTCCCGTGGCCGCCGGCGAGGAGCGCGGCGTGCTGGTGCGGCACGGGGCGGTCGTACCGGGACTGCCACGGGGGCGCGTAGCGGCGGGCCGGGCGGGGGCGCGTAGCGGTTGGCGGGGCGGGGCTTCGCACGGTGGCCCTGCCTCCGCCGGATATCCGGTGCCCGGGGACGCCCCGCCCGCATACCCTGCCGCCATGCCCGAACTCCAGCGCCTGCGCCCCGACCACGCCCCGGCCCTCCTCGCGTTCGAGGAGGAGAACCGCGCGTTCTTCGCGGCCACGGTGCCGGACCGCGGCGACGACTACTTCACCCGATTCGCCGCCCGCCACGCGGCACTCCTCGCCGAACAGGCCACCGGTGCCTGCCACTTCCACGTACTGGTGACGCAGGACGGTGAAGTGCTCGGCCGCTTCAACCTGATGGACGCGGCGGACGGCGAGGCCGAACTGGGCTTCCGCCTGGCCGAGAAGGCGACGGGCCGCGGCCTGGCGACGGCCACGGTCCGCGAGCTCTTCACGCTCTGCACCCAGACCTACGCCCTGACGAAGCTGCGCGCGGGGGCCACCCTCACCAACTCCGCCTCACGCGCGGTCCTGACGCGGACGGGGTTCGTCCCGACGGGAGAGGAGCTGGTGCTGAGCGGGGAGCGGGGACTCGGGTACGTACGGGAGCTGGAAGGGCTGTAGGCGAGGGCCGGGCACGGACTGCGCGGACACGGGCGGAGCCGATGCCTGACCACGCCCGGTCATACCTGGTCAGCCTCATCGGGCTCCGACGTCCGTCCGTGCGGCCCGACCAGCAGCCCGAGAACCTGGCTCAGCTGCTCGCGGACCCCGGGATCGGCGATGAGTCCGTCCGCGCCGATCAGCTGAGGGGCCAGCTGAATCCTGGCGCACGCCGACTCCACGATGTCGGCGCCGGTGTAGCCGAGTACGGTCCGCAGCGTGGCCTCCGCGCCCTCACCACGCCCCGGGGCGGCCGCGTTCACCCAGGCCACGGGCTTGTCGCAGATCTCGGTGCCACCGACCGTCCAGTCCAGCAGGTTCTTGAACGAGCCCGGCAGGGTGCCCGCGTACTCCGGGGTGCAGATCAACACCGCAGCAGCCTCGCTGATGGCCGCGCGCAACCGGGCCACCGGAGGGGGCAGCGGATCGGTGTCATCGTCGGGGTTGAAGTGCGGAAGGTCCGCCAAGCCGTCGTAGAGGACGGTGCCCACCCACGAGGGGGCCACGGCCTGCGCGGTACGCAGCACGGTCTCGTTGGACGAGCCGGCCCGCAGGCTTCCGGACAGCAGGAGGATCAGAGGCGGCGTAGACATGCGTCCAACCTACCGATCCCGTCGAGATCGAAAACCGCTCGACGAAACGGTCCCGGGCGGGCAGGCTGCGCACTCGTGACGACGTCGACGAAGCTCCTGGTCCGGACCGCCGCCCGCAACAACGCCGAGTGGTGCGCGGCGATGAGCCGATCGCACGGCGTGGTGGGCCAGTTCGGCGCCCAGGCGTGGGCGGCCCCGGCTCGCACGCCGCTGTACTACCCCGACGCGGTGACGCTGATGCCGGACGCGGACCCGGTCGCCCTGGCGGAACGGATCGACACCACCGCCCCGGGCGCCTCCGTCAAGGACAGCTTCGCCGACCTCGATCTGACGGGGTCCGGCTTCGAGGTGCTGTTCGAGGCGCAGTGGATCCACCGCCCGGCGGGCCCGCCCGCCCTCACCCCGGACCTGGTCTGGGACGTGGCGCGTACCCCGGACGCCCTGCGCGCCTGGGCGCTCGCCTGGGACGGCGCGGAGGGCAACGCGGACCTCTTCCGGCCCGAACTCCTCGCCGACCCGGCCACGTTCGTACTCGCCGGGCGGTCATCCGACGGCCGGGTGGTCGCCGGAGCGGTGGCGAGCCGCAGTGACGACGCGGTCGGCATCTCCAACGTCTTCGCCCCGGCCGACGCCCCCGACACAGCCTGGCCGGGCGTTCTGGACACGCTGCACCAACTATTTCCCGGCCTGCCCGTGGTCGGCTACGAACACGGCGACGACCTCGCGACCGCCGTCCGCCACGGCTTCCGCCCGGTCGCTCCGCTGCGGATCTGGGTGCGGGGCTGAACCGGTAACGGCCACGGCACGTCAGGGGGCCGGTGCGGCGGCAGGTCGCAGGCCCCGGAAGTCGCCGAGCCGGATCCTCATGTCGAAGTCCCGGCAACCGAGCCGCCGGCCGCCCTCGGTGCGCACCCACCTGTCGCCGTACTCACGACCTCGCCGTCCTCCAACTCCCGCACCCTGCGCTCCAGAACGGCCAGTCGCTCTTCGCTGCCGCTCATGGGGCCCAATCCCTCTCGGCCGCCTCGGCTCACGCTGCCCACTCACCGCTCTCACGTCCTGTGCAGCGCGCACACGGCGCACAGGGAAAGCACCTGCCCCACCCACTGGACGGCCGCACCCGGCCCGCGCCGCATCACTCGCCGGTGCCCGTACCTGCCGCGGCGTGGTCCGGGGGCTAAGGGCTGTCCCGTAATCCCTGGCGGGCGCACGACGACAGCTACGGCACCCCGCCGCGTTGTCGGAATGCCCGAATACATCCAGTATGCGGACGCCCCTCCGCCTTGCGATGCACCGCATCTGACGCCGCACGCTGATCCACCAGGGATTACGGGACAGCACTTAGCCGCTCGCATCACGCACGCTCGACCAGGGCTTGTCAGCCTCCCTTGATACAACTGCGTACTTAGGGATCGAAATGAGGGGGATCAGCCATGCCCAGCCAGGCTCCGTCAGGGGAATCGGCACCGGTCGCCGGGCTGCACGAGACGCTGATTACTCGGCGGCTTGAGCAACGAATGAAGCAGCTCGACGAGGCGGGTTTGCGCGCGGTCGACGGCATCGTGGGAGTCGAGTCCACCCCCCACGTTCTGTCCCGCCATATCGCGGACACCGTGCGGCAAGCGCTGCAAGGGCTCAAGCCCGGGGAGCAGGTCGTGGTCGCGAACCACATCCTTGAATCTCTGAGCGCCATCGAAGGTGTCGTTGAGGGGGCAGATGCAGTCATCGACGGGCCTCGGCAGCTACTCGCTGTTGCGGAGCAGGAAGCACCGGGTGTCTACGCCATCCGACCTGCCACTCCTCTCTCCGAGACCGCCCTCATCACCAACTCGCCAGAAGACCCGAGCCTGGGCTTTGAACTCCGCTCGGAGCTGGCGACAGCAGACCGCGTGGACCTGCTCTGCGCGTTCGTAAAGTGGCACGGTCTGCGGGTACTTGAGCGATCGCTCACGTCAGCCCGCGATCGCGGCGTCCCCATCAGGGTTCTCACCACCACATACATCGGAGCCACTGAACGTCGCGCCCTCGATCGACTGGTTCGCGAGTTCGGCGCTGAAGTGAAGGTGAACTACGAGCTCCGCTCGACGCGCCTGCACGCGAAAGCGTGGCTCTTCCGTCGGAACAGCGGCTTCGATACCGCGTACGTCGGCAGCTCCAACCTGTCCAAGGCTGCGCTCCTCGACGGTCTCGAATGGAACGTGAAGCTATCGTCAGTCGCGACCCCGTCGGTGCTGCGCAAGTTCGAGGCGACCTTCGACGCCTACTGGAGTGAGCGCTCCTTCGAGTCGTACGACCCTGATAGCGACGCACAACGATTGGATGAGGCGCTTTCTCACGCAGGTGGCCCGGGCGGCCAGCAAGGTCGCCACGTCATCACACTCTCCGGGCTGGAAGTACGTCCGTACCCCCACCAGCGCGACATGCTCGAACGCCTTGAAGTCGAGCGAACCGTCCACGAGCGGAGCCGCAACCTACTCGTCGCGGCCACTGGCACGGGCAAGACGGTGATGGCAGCCCTGGACTACAAGTACTTGCGACAGAAGCTGGGGCGGGACCCACGCCTCCTCTTCGTGGCCCATCGCAAGGAAATCCTGGAACAGTCCTTGCGCGTGTACCAGAACGTGCTGGTCGATGCGAACTTTGGCGAGCTCTTCTATGGCGGCGAGGTGCCCGAGAGCTGGAACCACGTCTTCGCGAGCGTGCAGTCTCTCAACGCCCGCGCCCTGGAGCGCCTCGCTCCAGATCACTTCGATGTCATCGTGATCGATGAATTCCATCACGGCACTTCATCGACCTACCGAAGAATCGTCGACCACTTCACCCCGCAAGAGCTGCTCGGCCTCACCGCCACCCCAGAGCGCATGGACGGGCTGAACATTCAGGATGAGTTCTTCGACGGCCGGATCGCGGCCGAGATGCGGCTCTGGGAAGCGCTTGAGAACGAACTGTTGAGTCCGTTCCACTACTTTGGCGTCACCGACAACACTGACCTGAGCTCCCTCGTGTGGAAGCGAGGGGCGTATGACGCAGGCTCTCTCAGCAACCTCTTCACAGGTAACGACGCCCGCGCCAGGCTCGTCGTCAAGGCTGTGAAGGACACGGTCACCGACCCTGGCACCATGCGGGCTCTGGGCTTCTGCGTGTCAGTGGCCCACGCCCACTTCATGGCTGATTTCTTCCAACGCGCCGGCCTCAACGCCGTCGCGCTTTCCGGCGAGACCCCCAAGCCCGACCGCAAGGCGGCTCTGGACGAGCTCCGTGCCGGGACTCTCCAAGTCATTTTCTCTGTAGATCTGCTCAACGAAGGCCTCGACATCCCCGATGTCGACACCCTGCTTCTTCTGCGACCGACCTCAAGCGCAACGGTGTTCCTCCAGCAACTGGGACGTGGGCTGCGCCGTACCGAGACCAAGGCCGTTCTCACTGTCCTCGACTTCATCGGTCAGCACCGCAAGGAGTTCCGGTTCGAGGAACAGTTCCGTGCCCTCACCAACCTCACGCGCAGCCGTCTCGTGGACAACATCGAGGACGACTTCCCCCAGCTTCCATCTGGCTGCCAGATCATCTTGGAGACCAAGGCCAAGGCCCTGATTCTCGACAACATCCGCAGTCAGATCGGCATCAACGTCACCCAGCTCGCCCGCGAGGTCGCTGCCTACGCGGAACCGCGCCTTGCGGACTACCTCACGGAGAGCGGGCGAGAGCTCAAGGAGCTCTACCGAGGCAACGGAAACTCGTGGACAGGCCTTCTCCGCCGCGCCAAGCTCCTCGATCCGATCGCTCCCGACGGCGAGGCGGCGCTCCTCAAGCGCGTATCAGCCTTCCTCCATGTCGACGACCCGGCCCGCGTCGCGGCATACACGAAGCTCCTCATCGATGACGCCCCTACGTACAAGCAACTGACCGGCCCGGAGCAGGCGTACGCCCGCATGTTCTTCTTCTCGCTCTGGCCCCTGGGTGGAGATTTCACGAGCTACCAAGAGGGCTTCGACACCCTGCGCACGCAACAAGCCTTCCGAGACGAGGTCCGCCAGGTCCTGGCCCACGTCCTCAACCTCGCCGACCATCTACCACTGCCGCTACTCGGCACACATGGCGATCTCCCCCTGGCCGTCCACGCGTCGTACAGCCGCGAGGAAATCCTCCCTGCCCTTGGGCAGTCCAGCGTGGACGGTTTCATGCCTGGGCACTTCCGCGAAGGCGTGAAGTGGTGCGACAACCTCCAGACGGATGCCCTTCTCATCACCCTGGAGAAGGATGAGAAGGACTTCTCTCCCGAGACCCGGTACAAGGACTATGCACTAAACGAGTTCGAATTCCACTGGGAGTCCCAGAACCAAACTTCAGAAACGTCCCCGACAGGCGTTCGCTACCGGACACACCGAGAAAAGGGGACCCATGTGCTCCTCTTTGTCCGACGGTACAAGAAGACAGACATCGGAGGGCCGCAGCCCTGGATGCTGTTGGGCCCAGCGGATTACGTGACGCACAAGGGCAGCAAGCCCATGGCGATTACCTGGAAACTGCGCCACGAGATGACGGCAGACGTCTGGACGTACTCAGCAATTGCCGCTGGGTGACGCCCCCTGCCCTACGAGCTCCCACACAGTGAGCGGTGAGATTTCGAGCGCGCTGAGCGGTGCGGTTTCGAGGAGAACACTCGAACTCCGGGCATCACGCTTCGCTGGTGGGCCAACAAGCTGGCGATCGCCTGGACGGTGTAGCTCCTGTGCTTTCGATGGCCGAGTCGTCCGGGCAGGGGCCGCCAATACTTGAGGTGCGCGATACCGCGCTAGACCCAGATCCGGCGGAGAAAAGTGCCTCCCTGACGCTCGGTCATGGCCTGCCCGGCGTTCAGCGGTTGCCCCCGAACTCATGTACCCAAACGTGGTTGTCCGGTACCTTGAACGTCGCTAAGTCGCCGTCTCCCGCGTACGGGAGCTGACATGTGTCGTTGTCGCCCCCATCGGGGTGCTGACACTAAAGGAGAAGGCTTGTCCAGCAAGGACTACACGTACGACATCCCGAACCACCCCATTGAGTACGTCAAGGTGGACCCGACGGGTATCAGGTTCGACCCCCGCGCCCAGCGAAACCTCAACAAGGCGCGTGCGCAGGCCATCGCCGAGAAACTGGTCCCCACCGCCCTCGGGACGCCGATCCTCTCGCAGCGCGAGGACGGTCTGTACGCAGTGGACGGCATGCATCGCGTCTATGCGTGCCAGCTCATTCTGGCCGGGAAGGTCTCGGTATCGGAGGCGGTTCGCGAGGCGGTCCAAACCATCACCTGTGAAGTCCACTCTGACCTCTCGATGGCCAACGAGGCGTCCCTGTTCATCATTAAGAACAAGGAGTCCTCCAAGGTCGGACCAAACGACGAGTTCAGGATTGGCGTGATGGCGGGGCACCCCCTCTTCGTGGACACCAACACCGTCCTGGAGAAGCACCAGCTCAAGGTTGGCAGCAGCTCCGCGCATGGCGTGCGCGGCATTAAAGGAATCCTGAACATCGTCATGGACCAGGGCCCTGAGATCCTGGACCAGTCACTTACCATTGCCGAGGATGCTTGGGGCCGCACCTCAGACACTTGGCACGCTGTCACCATCGGAGGCATCGCCACGGTGATGTCCAAGCACCCTGAGTTGAAGCCCATGGAGTTGGCGGAAAAGCTCAAGCGCCAGGGTGACCCGACTGCGTTCAAGGCGAAGATTCAGACCATCGCCACCAACAACAACACTCGCGCCGACGGCACCAAGGGACGGCTTAAGGCCGCTCACTTGGCCGTTGCCTCCGCATGGAACGCTAACCGCCGCGTTAACCGCATCCCGCTTCCGAACATCTTCGAGTAGCCCAGCAGTCTTCCGCCCCTCACGCCTCGGGCGTGAGGGGCACCGCGTTGGCTTCTAACCTCGGGTGCTCCGCGGGCTGAGGGCCTGCCAGGAATCAAGGCGTTGCTTCCGGCAGGCCCATAGACGCTGCGATGGATCCCCTCAAGCGCCCGCCCCGCCGCGTTTGAGTCCTCGGCGCGCTCTGCCAGCCACTCCGGCACAGGCCGCGCCCAAGTCCGCCTCGAAGGGAACCGGGACCCGGTCCAGCGCCTCGTCCGCATCGCAGCCGTGCACGCCCGGCCATTGGAGAAGGTCGGTGATCAGGTAGATCGCCGCCTCTTCCATGCCCCCCAAGCGCTACTCGGCCACCCGACGCCCTGCCGGCCCCAGTTCTGCTTCACTGCAACTCACCTTCGCGCACCGATCCGACAAAGTGCGCCCAAGCCCCGGTGTCGACCTGAAAGTGTCCGTCGCTCGGACGCTTACTGTCACGCACGAGGGTGCCGACGGCGGTGAAGGCAGCCTCAACGCACTCTGTGCCGCTTCCGCCGCTGTAAGACGACTTGTACCACCGGGCGTCCTCGTGCTCCATCACAGCTCCTCGCAAACCTGGTTCAGGAGCGCGGCAGAGGACTCGAGGTCCATCGCCTGCGCGCGCAAGTACTCGAACGCCAACTTATAGCGTTCGAGTTCCTGCGGCTTCTCCATGAACAGCCCGCCGCCGATAATGTCCACGTAGACGACGTCGAGTTCAGGCGTAGCCCCACCCAGGATGACGAAGCTGCCGACCGCCGCGGCGTGTGCACCTGCCGCGAACGGCAGGATCTGAATGGTGACGTGGGGCTCGGCCGAGACCGTGAGCAGGTGCTGCAACTGATCTCGCATGACAGTGGGTCCTCCGACCATCCGTCGGATGACGGCCTCATCGATCACTGCCCAGAGGTGCGGCGGCTCGTCTCGTGTAAGAAGCTCCTGGCGCTTCATCCGGATATCGACCATGTGATTGATCTCGTGGTCAGTGCATCTCATCTCTGATGCACGGTGAACCGCCTCTGCGTACGGACGCGTCTGAAGCAACCCGGGAACGTACATGCAGGCATAGTGCCCCTCGCTCACCACCTCGTCTTCGAGGGTCAGCATGAGATTCATGGACTCGGGGATGGGATCAGCAAGGGAGCGCCACCAGCCTTGAATGCGAGCACCCTTCGCTAGGAGGACCAGTGAATCTCGCTCCTCGTCAGAGGCACCGTACTCGCGGCAAAGGGCGTCTACGGCCGGCCACTTGACCACTCCCTCTTTCGTCTCATACCGGCTCAGAGTGGCCTTTGAGATGCCTACGCGGGCGCCTGCCTCCTCCAAAGTGAGGCTCTTCGCCTCGCGGAGTCGACGCAGATCGGCTCCCAGTTGACGCCTGCGCGTGGTTGGTCCAACTGGCATGTCTTCGGCCCTTCAAATCGGTCTCCGAGAGGGTGCATGGGGACGAGTCTCGCAGGCAAGGTGGCGCACGCCGGGGGCGTGCGCCAACGCAGCGCGCCCCCGAAAATGGCGGCTGAGAGTTCCATTTTGAGAGTTTCACTGACACCTTATGGAGCGTGACGGGTACACAGGGTGACCGTCGGGCAGCGCGAGAGGTGACCGGTATGAGTGGGTGTCGCTTTGGTGTCGAGCGTAAGAGGTGGGAGCTGCCATTCCTGGCTGAGGCGGAGGGGCTTGCCAGCCTGCGCCGAGTGATGCGTCTCCACCTTGAGCAATGGGGTCTCTCGTCGATGGCCCACGCGGCTCAGGTCTGCGTAACTGAGCTCACGGGCAACGTGATCAAGCACGTGGGTGCGGGAACCTCGGCCTGCCTGGCGGTAAGCATGAACGGCGGCTGCCTGCGTATTGAGGTGAGCGACCCCGACGGGCAGCGACTTCCAAGGCTTGTCAGAGCGGCCGACCTGGAGGAGCGGGGGCGGGGTATGCGCCTGGTGGAGGGAGTTGCGGTCCGGTGGGGAGTGATCGTGCGGGGCGTCTCCAAGACGACATGGTGTGAACTCGCCACAGGTTTGCAGTCGGCCGACGGTCATCTCACTGATGAACAGGTGGCCAAGGCAGAAACGTTGCTGAGCCTCTGTGCATTGGGAGACCGCCGGGAGTCCTCACAGCTCGGGCCGATGAGTGTGAAGGAAGCCGCGGAAGCGGCCACCGGCTTGATCGCAGACCTTCTGCTCTGGCTGAGGGCGCATGGCTGCGACGCTGACGAGGCGCTTGACCGTGCGCAGTTCCTCTTCGAGGTTGCGTCCGAGGTGGAAGGGGCGGCTTGAGTCGCCGTGGGCGCAGCGCCCAGACGTACGGCCCGACCGGCGCACCGGTCGGGCCGTAGCTCGCCTCCACGCCTGGAGTAGGGCGCCCCCACCCGAGGCGAACGGCGAGCCAAGCCGTGGTGGTGTTCTCTCGCCCACCTGCCTCACGCCGTACCTCCCGCCGCGCCCGATTCTTGCCGTGGCCCTCCCTCCCTTACCTGGACCGTGATGCGTCGTCTTCTCGGCGCGGCCTCGCGCCGCGCCTCTCAGCCATGCCTGGACCCAAATTGGCAACTGGTCCCGCGCCCGTTGCAGGAGGTGTCCGCCACCACCGCCCGGCACGCCCAGCCCCGGGCCTGGCTGCGAGCCGTGGTGTGGCTGATCGAGGAGGCCGGGCTCCATCCGAAGGCCGGCGAGGCGACGTTACGCGTCGCGCGGGACCTGGCCCGGCGGATGGACTACATCGCCGGGACCGTCCTGTACGACCTCGACGGAACAGCCACGCGCTGCGCTCTGTCGAGAGCGACGGTCAAGCGTCACGTCGGATATCTCCGGGAGTTGGGGGCATTGGCCTGGGCACGACACGGGTCACGACGCAATCTGCGGCTCCCCGGGCGGGCGTACGCGGGCACGGCGACGGTGTACGCGGCCACCATCCCGTACGTCTACGACCGGGCGCACGGTAACCGGCTCGACGGACAGGGGTTCCGGGCCCGGGTGGTCGGGATGACGGGACTGCCTGTGGACAACTCAGCAGCGGACACCCCTGATCACCGGGTGCGTGAGCCCCAATCTCTTGGCCCCCACCCCCGCGTACCTAAGACTGATGCGGCGGAGAAGTGCAAAGACACCCCGCGCAGGCGCGCGAAGCCCCGGGCCACCTCCCGCCCCGGAGGCCCAACGCCGAGAAGCCCGCTACAGGTCGCCGCCGACATCCGGATCGCCGCGCGAGTCCGGCCGCACATCCCCTGGGCGCAAATCGAAGGGCTGCGCCGACTGGCCTACGCACTGCGGCCGTTGATCGACCAGGGGCTCGACGCCCACGACATCGCCGCAGAGCTGACCTCCTGGTGGCTCGACTGGCGCCCCGCTCGGCCCGCCGCGTACATCAGCGCGCATCTCCGTGAACGGACGACTGCCACTCCGTACGAAGCCCGGTCGACCAACCTCCACCCGCACACCGCCGAGCCCATCGGCAATCCCGCATGGCAGGCGTGGCTTCGGCAACGCGCCACGGCGAAAGAGTTCCCCGAACCGCAGCGCACCGACGACGATCGCCGCCACGCCCGCCTCTACGGCTGGGACCGGTGGGCGGAGATCGCCGACCACTACGCCACGGACCCCGATGACGCCTTGGACCTCTACGGCACTCGCCTGTGCAGCTACGCGGGCAAGCGTGCTTCGAATGGTGGGGGTAGGAGGTGAGACGGGCATGTGTGGCGACAGCACAACGATGCCCGGGTGGCGGCCGCCAGATGTTCATCACCCAGGGGCGGTCGCCCGCGCGATGGACCTCGACCGGGTGACATGACGGCTGTTCCGCGTCGGCGACCAGAGCTGCGGCTCTACCGTGCGTCCGCACGCCGAATTTCACACAGAGGAATCGCCATGATGAAAGCTTCGGATCAGCAGCCTCCTCACGCCGCAATGCCTCCGATCATCATCAACAACAACGTGGTGGCTTCGGCCTCTGCCTCGGCGGTCGCCGGCGGCTTCGTGGTCCGGCGACGACGCCAAAGCCCATGGGCCCACTTCTGGCTGCTGATGCTCACCGGGGGCATCGGCAACGTCTTCTATGCAATTCACATCAGCCGGTGGAACAGGGACCGGGGTCTGTAGAAGACTGAAACGTTCAGGCCCTTCCCGTGCGCTTCGGGGAGGGCCCCTCGCGGCTCTCGACCCGCCTCCTCCCGATAGGCCCCTTGACCGGGGACATGGGCTATAGTTGATCTTGACGGCGTGCTCCGCTTCGGCGGTGCGGTTGCCTGTGCGTTGGTCGTCCAAGGAAAGATGCCCCGCTTCCTGCGGGGAGATGCAGGTGCAAGGCCTGCCCAGCGCTCCATGAAAGGCCCCGTTCCTGCCGCGGCAGGAACGGGGCCTTTCACATGGGCTGCGGGGTCAGTGCAAGTCTGCTGGAGTCGGTATCCGCTCCTCGCTCTCGGCCGCCGGGCAGTGCCCCCTTCTCGGATTCGCCATCTGGTACCGCGGCTCGCAGGCAGCCCCTCCCCGCGAGCACGTGCAAGCACGCGCGAGCGATCAGTCCGAGGCGCGGAGCGCGACGAGGTGCGAGCCCTCCGCGTACACAAGGCGGTTGCTGCTGAGGAAGAACGGTGTCCCGTTGCTGGTACGCCGCCAGGTGATCTTTCCGTAGACGTCGACGGCGATGATCTCGCCCTTCCGGCCCCTGCCGGGCACGTACCACGCGCCCTGCCCCAACTCCCGCGCGTCGGCGGTCAGCTCTTCGGGACGAATGCGGGGATGGCCGGACGGCCGGGTGCGCGGATCGCGATAACTGCCGTCGGCGCGATGGGCGAAGATTTCGGCGCCGACGGCAACGGGGTACTCGCCGGGCTTCAGGCGCAGCGGGAACGTGCCGTGGTAGTCGTCACCGACCAGGGCGCCCGCCGAGTCCGGCAGGGTCAGTCGGTAGCCCACGAGGAGGGGGATCGACGGATCGCGGCGGCAGCCTTCGCGGACGGACGCCTGGGGCTGGTCCCAGGTGAAGGCGCGCTGCCAGGCCGGGGCGGAGCCGGTGGGCTGGTCCGTGAGGTCGTACGACGCTGCCCGTGCGCGGCAGTCGGGCCCGTGCGGGGCGGATAGCACGAGGACGCGGTAGCGGGTGGGAATCACCTCGGCGACACCGCCCCGGGACGGCTCGATGGGTCTTGCGTGGGGCCGGTCCGCGCCGCGCAGGAGCGTCACGAGGCGGCCGTCGGCGACGAAGGCCAGCACCTCGCAGTTCTGGGTGAAGGCCGGCCCCTTCGCCTGCTTCCCCTGGTCGCAGGGGGCGGCGAAGACGGCCGGGCCACGGGTCCGGTACTTCCACAGGACCTTGCCGGTGGAGGCGTCCCACGCGGTCACCGTGCAGGACGACCCGGTCAGGCACGTGGCGGCCACCGCCTGGAAGGGGAGTCCCGAACTCGACAGGACCTTGACGAACCGCAGCTTCCCGGGGGTTCGGGCCGGTGGCGGGGCGAGCCGCGTCACGCGGCCGGAGACGGGATCGATCTTCGCCATGCTCGGGAACCGGCCGGATGCGGCTGCGCCGACGAGCAGCACCGGGCCGTCGATCGGGGTCGCGGCGGCATGCGTCCGGCCCGGCCGCCCGGTGAGTGCGAACTGGTCCGGCAGCGTCGTACGCCAGAGGAGCTTGCCGTCCTCGTCGACCCTCGCCACCACTCTGCCCTGGCCGATGACCCCCAGGTGACGATTCACCAGCGCCCAACCGCCCGACGGATCCGTCGGCACGGGCAACGGCACACGGAACGCTTCTTCGGTCTCCTGGCTCGCCTCGATGCGCGGTGGACCGGGCGCGAAGCAGCCGGCGAGCAGAGGAAGAAGTATCAGAAGACCAAGCAGTCTGCGCATGAGAACCCCCGCACCACCATGTACGGGACCACTGCTCGCGGGGAGCACGAACGGCGACCGATTCGGTCACGGAACAGCAGGCCCCCTACCGTGCGGCGGTGTCCGGGCAGGCCAGCCGCAAGGGGCCGAGAGCCCTGCCGTGGTCAGCGGCGCAACGTTGTACGGGCTGCTCCCTGACCGCTGGATGCGGATGAGGCGGCGCTGATCGTTACCCGCCTGGGCGGGCGGCGGCCGGGGGTGGGCTTCCCCCCTCTTCGCAGCGAGGGCCGGGGGCCCGCAGGGTGCGGTCGCCGCCGCTGCCGCCGCCGTGCCGAAGCGTTGACGCTCGCAGCAGTCCGAGACCAAAGCGTCATCACGAAATAGCGACACCATGCACACAGATTCCTCACAACAGTCATAAGATCTCACCGATCTGACGCTCTGAGTGGCTTACGCCTCGGGGCTCGGCCCGTATCGCCGCGTCACACGCGGGCGTCGGGCCGCAGCAGTGGTGGGAAACGGGAACTAGGGGGTGGGTGGCATGTCTCTTCGAGATGCGTCCAGGTATTCGATATCCAACGGTGGCCAGGGCATGAAGAACAGGAGCAAGGCGCGCCGGGCGTACGGGGCCCTGGTGGTCGGGCTCGTGGCCCTCTCCGTCAGCATCTCGGGGTGCTCCGGCGGGGGCGAGGACACGTCGTCGGCTTCGGTTTCGGCGAGCACATCGGCTTCGCCTTCCGTCACGGCTTCGGCCTCCCCCTCAGCCACGGCTTCGACGTCCCCGCCCGCCACCGCCTCCGCGTCGCCTTCCGCGACTCCCTCGAAGAAGCCCGTCGTCGTCATGGCGACGGTGGGCGACTACGCCGGGTGGAACCTCCGCAAGGCCGTGGCGGACGCTCGCGGGCACCACGTCAAGTCCGTGTCGTACAAGGACGCCAGCGAGCTGGGGCGCTCCGTGGTGCACACCACCAACTGGAAGGTGTGCTCGCAGAGTCTCTCGGCCGGTACGTACAGCACGGCCACCAGGCTCACGTTCAAGATCGTGGAGGCCGACGAGTCGTGTGCGAACCCGCCGCGCGCCTCGTCCGGGTCGTCCGGGTCGGGCGGGTCCGGCGGGTCCGGCGGCTCCGGTGGTACGTCCACCAGCGGCGGGTCCTCCTCATCCGGCGGCAGCAGCGGCGGCAGCTCCGGTGGGAGTACGGCGACGAGCGGCGGCGACTCCACCACGCAGGTGTGCAGCATCCGGTCCAACGCCGGCAACTGCTACCGCGCCGGACAGTTCTGCCGAAAGGCCGACGTCGGGGCGTCGACCACGGACGCGGCCGGACGAAGGATCACGTGCGGCTACCAGTCCAGCGCGAACCGGTGGCACTACTGAGGCTGTCCGGGGCTCGGCCGAAGCGGCCGGGCCCTTCGGGCGTTGCTCGTCGCCTCGTCTCGTACGCGGTGTCCGTGCCCCCGCTCCGTCACGGCGAGACCGGCGCGGCCGGCGATCACCTCGACGTCGCCGTGCCGGGCGGCGACGACCAGCTGTTTTCCCATGGCACCTTCCGATTCCTTGTCGGCCGCACACCCTGTCGGGGGGCGGCGGCGGGGGTGGTCGGTCGGTCATCCCAACCAGGACCCGAGGGGCGCCTTCCCGACTCCCGTCCGCTCGTACCGGAGCCGGTACGAGCGGCCGCATCTGTGCACGGACCTCCACTGCCTCCTGCGTGACCGGCCGCACCAAGTGGTGCATAAAAACTGCCGGTTGGGGTGGGGCGAGGCAGGGCGTCGCATGTCGGGCTTCAGTGCCGCCCCGCGTCCACATGTGCCGCGATGCGCGCGATCGTTCCGGCATTGTCCTCGATCAGGTGCGCCTGCATGCCCACCGCCTCGGCAGCCCTCACGTTGACCGCCAGGTCGTCGATGAAGAGGCAGCTCTCCGGCCGCACACCCAAGGCGGCGCAGGCGGCCTCGAAGGCGCGTGGGTCCGGCTTCTCGATGCCTGTCTCGTGCGAGTAGACGATCTGCTCGACCAGTTCGTCGAACCCGTACAGCGCCGTCTCCCTCTCCCGGGCACCGACGAAGCTGTTGCTCAGGATGCCGAGCCTGCACTTCCCCCGGAGGCCTCGCACATAGGCGATGAGTTCCTCGTTGGGCGAGCCCAGGTACTCCGTCCAGAGGTCAGCCATGAACGCCTCGACCTGGGACGCGTCCAGTCGCAGGCGGGCGGCCAGTTGCTCGTGCACCTGCTGTTCGCTGATGCTCCCGAGGCTTCCGGCCTGCCATACGTCGCCCATGCGCTCGTTCACCGCGCCCGGGGGCAACTCCAGTCGTTCTTCCCAGCGTTGTACGCACCCCGTCGCCGGGGTGATCTCCAGTACGCCGCCGATGTCGAAAATGACACAGGCCGTGGTCGCTGTCATTCCTCGGTCTCCCTCTTCATCCGGCCGTCCGGCCTCATCCGGCCCCCGGTCGGTCGCACCACATCGTCGCCGCCGACGGCACCAGGCCGACCCAGAACAGCATGAGGGGGACCGTGCGGTCCGTCCACGGGATCCGGGTGACGCGGCGGGAACCACGTAACGCATGCGCGCGTCCGTCCGTCCAGACGCGCGCAAGGTCACCGGAACCCGACAGAGGATCTCACCTCCATGACTGGAACAGCCGCCCGCTACCTCTACCTCACACGCCACGGAGAGGCGTCACCGGACGAGAGCGAACTGACCGCCATCGGCCGACGGCAGGCCGTGCTGCTGGGCGAGCGGCTTCGGCGCAGCCCTCTCACTGCCATCCACCACGGTCCGCTCCCCCGGGCGACGCAGACCGCCCGGCTGATCCGCGAACAGCTCGACGGCGTGCCCCTGCTGGTGTCCGAACAGGCCGGCGACTACATCCCGTACCTGCCGCAACCGCACGAACTGCCCCCGGAGTCGGCCGACTCCATGATCGCGAGGCTGGCCGAGTTCCCGGCCGAGGAACGCGAACAGGGGCCGGAGCGGGCGCGGGCGGCTCTCGCCCGGTTCACCGGGCCCGTGGACGGTGACGAGCCTCGCCATGAACTGCTCGTGACGCACAACTTCCTGGTCGGCTGGCTCGTCCGAGACGCCCTCGACGCTCCGCCGTGGCGCTGGATGGGGCTCTATCACGCCAACGCCGCGCTGACCGTCATCCGGTACGCACCCGGGCGGCCCGCCTCCGTACTCCTCTACAACGACACCGGTCACCTGCCCGCGGAGCTGCGCGCGACCGCGTTCCCGCCCGAGCTGCACATCTGATGCGGGGACCGGCCGCTCCGTATCCGGCGGCCGCCCCGCGCACCGCTGTCCGAGGTCACCCTCGAAAGGGTGCCGCTCACTCCGCGACCACACGTGGCGGGTGCGCAACGAGCGCCGCGATGACGGACCGGTAATGCGCGACAGGGATGTCCACCCGCTTGACCGTCCCCCGGTAGAGGGTCAGACCCGCGATCGCGTCGAGCAGCACATCCGCATCGGCACCGGCGGCGATCTCGCCGCGTGCGATGCCGCGCGCGACGATCTCCACCCCCTGGTTCCGCCGGTTCCTGAAGTACCGCTCCCACAACAACGGGAACACCTCCGGTTCGAAGATCGCGAGCAGCCCGCTCCGGGACTCCGCCGACGGCCCCTGCCGCTGCTGGTTCCGGTGGTTGACCAGCGCGTGCTCGAGGAGGTCGCCTTCGAGGCTGCCGGTGTCGGGCGCCTCGCCCACTTCCAGGACCGACATCGCCGCGGACGCCACCAGGCCGGCCTTGTCGGTGTAGCGCCGATAGATCGTCGCCTTGCCGCAACCGGCACGCTGGGCGACGTGCTCGACGCGCAGGCCGCCGTAACCGACCTCGGAGATCAGCTCGACCGTCGCGCCCAGGATCCGGCGCGTCACCTCCGCATCCTCCGGGCGGCCAACCGTTGCTACAGCTTGGATGCGGGTCATATACATACGATACGTTCCGTTGCCGTACGGCCATGCGTGTCGCCCGGCATCGAGTCGGCACGGGGGCACCTGCTGCGGCCTCGATGGCCGGGAAGCGGATGCGGATGCGGGTGCGGCAGGTTGCCGCGGCGGCCGCAAGTCCACGGCGGCGACGCCGTTCCGGGCAGGCCTTCGGACCGCGCTCACCCCGGCGCCGCCGTCGGGCGACCTCCCCGCCTCCCCCTCCGAGACCACCAGGACGAGCAGGACATCCCATGAACTCCACGTCGATCCGCCTGATCAAGCCGTCCGACGGCCCCGCCCTCGCCGATCTGCGCACCCGGGACCGGCAGAACTACGCGCGCTGGCTGCCCGCCAAACCGCCGGAGTTCTACACACCCGACGGGCAGGCCGCGGTCATCGAGTCCCTTCTGGCCTCCCACGGCGACGGGCTCACCTGGCCCGGCGTCGTGGTCTGCGACGGGGACGTCATCGGGCAGGTCAGCATCAGCTCGATCCTGCGCGGCCCGTTCCAGAAGGGCTTCCTCGGCTACTGGGTCTCCTCCCTCCACCAGGGGCTCGGCCACACGAGCCGTGCCGTCGGCCTGGCGCTGGGGATCGCCGAGGACGAGCTGCGCCTGCACCGGTTGGAGGCGCACACCCAGCTGGAGAACCTCGCGTCCCAGGCGGTCCTCCGCAAGCACGGGTTCACCTCGTGGGGCACCGCCCATGAACACTTCTACGCCGACGGCGCGTGGCGCGACGAAGTGTTCTGGGAAAGGATCCTGGCCGGTGGGCCCGCGTCCTGATGCCGGACAGGCCGCCGGCGGGCCACGCCTCACCGGCGGGCCCGCCGCCTGAGCCCGACACGTTCTAGGCCTGCCGGACGACGTCCTTGACGAACACCATCCCGTCGCTGCCCGCCAGGCGGGCCGGGTCGAGAGCCGCGTAGCCGAACCAGGGGGATACGCGAGGCGCGGGCACCATATCGCCTAAGGCGGACGCCAGTTGTCGGGCATCGATGACGCACCGCTCCTCCGCGAGGGCGTACAGGATGCCCTCGACCGTGTCCGGCGGCGGCGCGTCCACTCCCCGGTGCCCGATCGTGCCGAGTGCCGTGGCCACGAAGGCGTACGCGTCGCCGAGTTCGGCGCTCACCAGCGCACCGGCGCTCCACCACTCCAGCGGCTTCCCGTCCATCCGCATCGAGCTCATCTCCCGCTGGAGATGGGCGTTGTGGGCGTGGACGAGCACCGGCCCCCGCGCGGCGAGCGCGAGGAGGTTGTCGGCCATCAGCCGGTCCCGTACGGCCACCAGCCTGGCCAGGCGGCCGGGTGAGGTGTCGGCCATCCAGGAGTGGTAGCGCAGCAGGCCGGTTGCGGTGCGCCCGTAGAGGCGGGCCCGGTCCCCGGCCTCGGCCGAGGTCGCCGCGAGCAGGTGTGGCGCCTGCTCACCCAGCAGTGCCACCAGGTCGTCGGCGAGCGGCCCCAGCCGGCCGGCGTCGGCGGACCGCCCCATCGACCGGGACGGGTCCCTCATCGCGGCGGGCTCGGTCCACCGGTCGTCGGCGCCGAGCAGGCGGTCGAGCGATTCAGCGGTGCAGGGGAACAGGTCCGCGTCCACCCCGGCGCCGACGAGGTAGGAGTGCAGTGCCGTGAGGGCCTGCCTCGGGCTCGCGGCGCCTTCGATCTCCAGCGGACCGTCGAAGCCGGCGAAGCGGACCTGTTCGGACGCGGGTCTGCCTTCGTTGTGGGCGCGCATCCAGCGCACCAGTTCACGATTGGCCTCGGAGGCGCCCCATCCGTGGCTGATCCCGTGCTCCATGACGTCGTCGAGCGTGCCGGTGCCCGTGGTGACGTAGTCGTCCACGATCAGTCCCCTCAGGCAGTCGCTCTCGATCGCGATCGTCCGGTAGCCCTCCTGTTCGACCAGTTGCCGGAAGAGCTCGTTGCGCAGGTCGAGCAGAGCGTCCTCGCCGTGGGTGGGTTCACCCAGGGCGAGCAGTCGGGGGCGGGCCGGGAACAGTCCCATGACGGCGGAGGCCTCGAAGGCGTGGACGGCGTCCTTGATGTCGGTAGCCATGCCTTCAACGGTATCGTTGAAGCCTCGGTTGAAACTTTTGCGCGACATGGGTGGGATATGGCCAGGGAGGCGAGTCATAACCCTCAAAGCGGTGAGCGGCTCAGGCCCGTTGACCTGGCACGCGCACACGGCCTGTCCACTCAGGCCGTCCGGAACTACGAGGAGGCCGGCATCCTCCCGGCCGCCGCTCGCACCGCCCACGGCTACCGGACGTACACCTCCCTGCACGCGACGGCCCTGAGCGCGTTCCTCGCCCTGGTGCCCGGCCACGGGCACCCGACGGCGACGGCGGTCATGCGGGCCGTGAACGGGGGCGGGGCCGAGGAGGCGTTCCGCCTCATCGACGAGAGCCACGCCCAGCTCCTCGACGACCGCCGGACCCTCCAGGCCGTGGAGAACGCCCTCCGCGGCCTCGGTAGTGCCGAGGCGGCGGAGCCCGGCCCGGCGTCCGGCTCCGGCCGTACGTTCATCGGGCCTCTCGCGGAGCGCCTCGGCCTCCGCCCCGCGACGCTGCGCGCATGGGAGCATGCCGGGCTGGTGCGCCCGCGCCGCGACCCGCAGACCGGCTACCGCGTCTACGAGGAGGCGGACGTACGGGATGCCCAGCTGGTCCACCAACTCCGGCGGGGTGGCTATCTGTTGGAGCAGATCGCTCCGCTGATCGCGCAGGTGCGGGCGGCCGGTGGGCTGGAGCCGCTGGAGGCAGCGCTGCACGACTGGCGCGCCCGGCTTTCGGCCCGCGGGCGGGCGCTGTTGACCGGGGCCGCCGAGCTGGAGACGTACCTCCGCGAGCGCGGTTGAGACGCCCGCTTCCGGGACGCTTCCCGGCTGCCGCGTTCCGCGGTGGAGCCGGCCGCACGCGGCACGGGTGGGGCGCATGGCATGGCGGCGGGCCGGTGCGCGTCGGGGGGCGCCGGGCACGAACAGGCGACCGGCTCGGTGCCGAATCGGTCCGATGTCTTGACGTGCCCCTGACTGGATGGCTTCATGGGATCGCGCAAATGTGGGAGCGCTCCCACGAAGCCCCGGAACGTCTGTCGATGCTCAGCTCTTGATCCCGCCCATCCCCTGGAGCCGCAGTGAGAACAGCAAGAAGCACGGCGAAGAACCCAGCGCGCAAGAATCCCGTCACCGCCCTCCTGACCGCCCTGGTCACCCTCCTCGGGCTGCTCGCCCTCGGCGGCCTCGCCCCGGCGCAGGCCGCCACCCACGCCGCCGCGACCGGGCTGCACATCAGCGACGGGCGTCTCGTCGAGGGCAACGGCAACGACTTCGTCATGCGCGGGGTCAACCACGCCCACACCTGGTACCCCGGCGAGACCCAGTCGCTGGCCGACATCAAGGCGACCGGCGCCAACACCGTCCGGGTCGTCCTCTCCGACGGGTTCCGCTGGAGCAAGAACAGCCCTGAGGACGTCGCAGCCGTCATCGCCCAGTGCAAGGCCACCCGGCTCATCTGCGTACTCGAGGTGCACGACACCACGGGTTACGGGGAGGACGCCGCCGCCGGCACGCTCGATCACGCCGCCGACTACTGGATCAGCCTGAAGGACGTCCTCGCCGGCCAGGAGGACTACGTCATCATCAACATCGGCAACGAGCCCTGGGGCAACACCGATCCCGCCGGCTGGACCGCACCCACGACCGCCGCGATCCAGAAGCTGCGCGCGGCCGGGTTCGCGCACACGATCATGGTGGACGCGCCCAACTGGGGCCAGGACTGGCAGGGCGTCATGCGGGACAACGCCCAGGCCGTGTACGACGCCGACACCACCGGCAACCTGATCTTCTCGATCCACATGTACAGCGTCTACAACACCGCCCAGAAGGTCACCGACTACCTGCACGCCTTCGTGGACGCCGGACTCCCCCTGGTCATCGGTGAGTTCGGAGGCCCTGCCGACCAGTACGGGGACCCGGACGAGGACACCATGATGGCCACCGCCGAGCAGCTGGAGCTCGGCTACATCGCCTGGTCCTGGAGCGGCAACACCGACCCCATCCTGGACCTGACGATCGGCTTCGACCCGACACGGCTCAGCTCCTGGGGCGAGCGCATCTTCCACGGCGCCGACGGCATCGCCCAGACCTCCCGCGAGGCCACCGTCTACGGAGGCGCCTCGGAGGACGACACCGAGGCCCCGACCGCTCCGGGCACCCCGGCCGCCTCCGCGGTGACGGCCACCTCCGCCTCCCTGACCTGGACCGCGTCGTCCGACAACGTTGCCGTAGCCGGTTACGACGTCGTCCGCGTCAGCGGGACCTCGGAGACGACCGTGGCCGCCTCCGCGACCAACAGCGTCTCCGTCACCGGCCTCACCGCCGACACCGCGTACACGTTCGCCGTGTACGCCCGTGACGCGGCGGGGAACCGTTCGGCGCGCTCGGCCACGGTGAGCGTCACCACGGACGAGGGCGGCAGCACGCCGACGGGCGGCTGCTCCGTCGGCTACCGGATCGTCGGCCAGTGGCCGGGCGGGTTCCAGGGCGAGATCACCATCCGCAACGCCACAACCGCCGCCATCGACGGCTGGACGCTGGGCTTCGCCTTCGCCAACGGCCAGAAGGTCACCAACATGTGGGGCGGGACCCCGACGCAGACCGGCGGTTCGGTGAGCGTCGCCCCGGCGTCGTACACCTCGACGATCGCCGCGAACGGCTCGGTCACCGTCGGCTTCACCGGCAGCCAGAGCGGTACGAACGCCGCCCCGGCCGCCTTCACCCTCAGCGGCGCCGCGTGCACCGCCGCGTGACGGAGTAGTACCGCCCCGAGCCCAGGCTGCCGCGACCTCACGCGGACGGGCCTGGCCGGGTGTCCCGGACGCGCTGTCACGGCACGGCGGGCACCCCGGGTATCGCCGGCCGGCAGGGCACTCGCCCCACCGGCCGGCGTCTTCGTGTGCCGGGTTCGCAAGCACGTACGCCGGCGGCCCGGCGCACGACGTCCGGCACACGTCGGCCGCACACCGGCCGTCTGGAGCGGCCCCGGAGTAGGGCCCCCTGGTCCGAGTTACTCTGACGGTCCGTCAGTTCGTGTCGGTGGTCGTGGCACGCTCGTACGTGAGGAACGCCACCCCGCTGTCGAGGACCTTGTGGTCCGCGAGCGTCCAGGCGTTCGGCTGGAACGGGGCCTGGTGGGAGAAGAGCGGGATGCCCGCCCCGATCGTCAGCGGGCTCAGCTTGACGATCAGCGTGTCGATCTCCGGGTAGAGGGAGGCGGCCAGCTCGCCGCCGCCGACCAGCCAGATGTCCTTGCCCTCCTCCTGCTTCAACTCCCGTACGCGCGCCGCCGGATCGGTGGCGACGATCTCCACTGCGGGATCGGGGCTCTCCCCCAGCGTCCGGGAGAAGACGATGTGCCGCAGATGCGGATAGGCATCGCTCACGCCCGCCTTGAGGCCGATCTCGTAGGAGCGGCGTCCCTCGACGACCGTGTCGAAGTGCGTGCCCTCCGCCGTGATCGAGAGCGCGGCCCGGGCGGGGCCCGGGAGGGTCTCCGGGAACTCGGCGATCATGTGCGCGATGTAGTCCCCGGGGATCGGCCAGAATCCGTCGGGCCCGCTGGGGTCGGCGCCGTCCGGACCGGCGATGAAGCCGTCGAGTGTGGAGGCGATGTAGTACACGAGCTTGCGCACGTAGGGCCTTTCGTCCATTGACGCGCCAGCCGCGGGGGCGGCGCGCGTATTCCCCACGGGCGGCAACCCGGGGGCCGGGCAGGGCGGTTCAGGCGGGGTCGAGGAGGGCGAGGTCCAGGGTCAGCCGGTTTCTCCAGTCATTGGTGCAGACGGCGGTCGTTCCCTCGTAGTGCACCGTGATGAACGGGTTCGAGAAGTACATGACGGCGACCCACCGCAGGGTGCGGTCGCTGCCGAGACGGGCGAGGTAGCCGACGTTGCCCATTCCGCTGCCGCCGCCCGACATCCATCCCGACCCGTCCGGGAGCGGGCTCTCGAAGCAGGTGTCCACTTCCGTGGTGCCGTCCTCCTCGATGGCGAGGGCCACGTCGAGCGGCTCACCGAGACGGAAGGGAATCGGCTGCCCGGCGTCCGGGTGATAGGCGCCGGGGCCGTCCACGTGCACGTCCCGACCGGTGTCATCCGGCCGGTACAGCCCGTCCCGGTACGGCATCTCTCCGGCCGCCCACAGGCGCTCGATCATCCCCACGGCCCACCCCGCCGACTCCAGAGGCCCAGCACCCGTCATCGAAGCGCCGCTCGACATGATCAACCAGGCGCTGCCCCCGCGCAACGGGAATCCCCGCTTCCGTCACGGGACCAGCCGGGGCGGCCCCGCGACCGGCAACGCGTCCGGCCCGGCCGCGCGCTGCCGGGTCAGCTCGCCACCTCCTCCCGCCGCCGGTCATCGCTGACTGTGGCGGGGATGGCGTGGTCGATGAGGACGGCGGCGATGGCGTCGGCGGTGGGGAAGGCGTCGGCGTCCAGGACCCGGGTGCGGGCCGCGGCGCCGTCGAGGAGCAGCGCGAGCTGCTCGCCGAGCTGTTCGGGGTCGGCGGCGCCGGCTTCGCGGGCGGTGTCGGCGAGCCGTACGGCGACGGCCTTCTTGTAGTCGCGCGCGTACTGGGACGCGGGGTGCTGGGGGTCTGGCCCACCGCGAGGAGACCTCGATCGCACAGGAGGTCGCCAAGGCGGCCCCGGCCGGCGTCGGCGTGGTGAAGGCGTTCAACACCGTCTTCCGTCACGTCCTGGAGAAGGGACGGCCCGACGTATTCCTCGCCGGCGACCACGCACAGGCCAAGGCGAGCGTGGGGGCGTTCATCGAAAGCCTCGGGATGCGCCCGCTGGACGTCGGGCGGTCTGAAGATGGCGCACTGGCTGGAAGGAGCGGGCCTGGTCACGGTGGGCCTCACCAACAACGGAGTGGGGAACCTGGACTTCGCCCTCGGCGTCACCGAACTCCCCGCCTGAGCGCGCGGCTGACGGTCCATCGGGTCAGCTCGTCGACGGACCCGGGTTCCGCACTCTCCACAGCTCCGCCTCGTCAGCAGGTGGGCAACCGCACCGCGCCGACGTTGTCGTGGGCGTCCCGCGCGCGGTCGACGGACTCGGGAGGGGAGCGTCCGACGAAGCCGCGAATTCGCGCGGGACAGCCCTCGACGTCGGCATCCGCGTCGGCCTCGATGTGCGGCAGCCGACAGAACGGCCGGCGGGAACGTAAGGACCCCGTAACACGCGTACTGCGCCGGTCGGGATTTGGATAGGGTGCCGTTCCTACAGTAGTGCTCTCCGGGGGAGTTACGAGTTCATGAGCGGTCAGCAGCCACAGCGCGGCAGCGCCTCCCACGTCTTCCAGCCACTGGCGGCCGACGACCCGGCCACCATCGCCGGATACCGTCTCGCCGCCAAACTCGGCGCGGGCGGCATGGGCAAGGTGTACCTGTCGTACACGCCCGGCGGACGGCCCGTCGCCATCAAGGTCATCCGGCCCGAGTTCGGCGAAGACCCCGAATTCCGGCGGCGGTTCGCGCAGGAGGTGCAGTCCGCGCAGCGTGTGCAGGGGCTGTTCACCGCGCCCGTCATCGACGCCGACACCAAGGGTGCGCAGCCGTGGCTCGCCACCGCGTACGTCCCGGGGCCCTCGCTCGCCGACGCGGTCCTCGCGCACGGGGCGCTGCCGGTCGAGGCCGTGCTGCTGCTGATCGCCGGAATGGCGGAGGCGCTGCACGTCATCCACGGGGCGGGCATCGTGCACCGCGACCTCAAGCCGTCGAACGTGCTGCTCGCCGCCGACGGGCCGCGCGTCATCGACTTCGGCATCGCGTACGCGGCCGACGCGACCTCGCTCACCGGCAGCGGTGTCACCATCGGCACCCCGTCGTTCATGGCTCCGGAGCAGGCCGCCGGGCGCCGGGTCACTCCGGCCACCGACATCTTCGCGCTCGGTCAGGTCGCGGCGTACGCGGCCACGGGGTCCCCGGCCTTCGGCGAGGGGACCTCGCACGGGGTGCTGTACCGGATCGTCCACGAGGAGCCGGACCTCACCGGTGTCCCGGAGCGGCTGACGGAGCTCGTCGGCCGTTGCCTGGCCAAGGACGCGGAGGCCAGGCCCTCGGTCGCCGAGGTCATCGCGCTGTGCCAGACCGCGAACGCGGAGACGGTGCTGCGGCGCCCCGAGGACTGGCTGCCGAGTCCGGTGGCCGCCGACATCACCGTACGAGCGGCCGCCCCGGCGCCGGTCCAGACGCCGCCGCCCCCGGCCGCCGCCCCCGTCGTCGCCCCGTCCGCCGCCCACGCGCCCACGACTCCGGCGGCGCCGAGCACGCCGCCTCCGGGCTTCGGGCCGCCGGTGACGCCGCCGCCCGGCCAGGCGCCGTATCCGGTGCAGCAGCAGACCGGGCCTCCCACGCAGCCCTACCAGCCGGCCCCGGCGGCTCAGGCGCACACTCCGGGGCCGTTCCCCACGCCGTACCCGCCGCAGGCCCAGACCCACCCCGGACACCTCGCGCCCCAGGGACCGGCCGCACCCCAGCCCAAGAAGCGCCGTGGTGGCCGGGTCGCGGCCCTCGCCATCGCCGTGGCGCTCGTCGTCGGCGTGGCCGGCGGCGGGACGGCGTACTTCCTCCTCAAGGACGACGGGAAGTCGTCGCAGAGCAACGAGTCACCCAAGGGCGACAGCACGCCGAAGCAGAGCAGTTCGTCGCCGAGCACGGAGGAGAACGCGGGGGTGGAGAGCCCGGACACCGCTGCCGATCCGGCGCCGTCCACCGAGGCCGACCCCGAACCTGAGGACTTCGCGGGCATCAACCTCACCACCGAGTACTACCTGACGCTCGGGGACGACGACCTCAAGCCGCAGAACGACGACAGCAGCGGTTCCCCGCTGGTGTACTACAGCAACGGCGGGCACCTCGACGCGGCGGGCCCGGAAGGAACCCTGGTGCTGCTCAATCCGGGCCAGCAGGGGTCGCTGGACGTCTGCCGCGCGGAGACCCGGTTCACCGGGAGCATCTCCGTGAGCAAGCTCTCCAAGGGGAGGCAGGTCTGCGTCACGACAGAGGCCGGGCACATGGCCCTCCTGACGTACCAGGGGCACTCGTCCGAGGACTCCCCCAGCAGGTACATGACGGTGGATGTGACGGTCTGGCGCAACGCGGCGAGCTGACCCGGCGGTGCGGGACGCGGCCGGGGCCGGGCCCCCGGCTGCCGTCCCGCCCGGCGCCCCGCCGCCCCCGGGAGGTAGCTTGCGGGGATGTCCTCATCGCTCCGGCTCATACCGGTCACGTCCGACAACGTCGAAGCGGCGTGCGCCCTCTCCGTCCGGCCCGACCAGAACGGGCTGGTGAAGCCCGTCGCCTGGTCGCTGGCCCAGGCCTACGCCACGCCCGAGACCGCGTGGCCGCGGCTGATCGCCGACGGCGAGACGCTGGTGGGATTCGTCATGGCCTTCCTCGACGTGCGGTTCGACCCCGAGAAGCCTGGTGACCGGTTGCGTTCCGGGCTCTGGCGGCTGAACATCGCCGCCGCGGAACAGGCCCGCGGCTACGGGCGGTTCGCCGTCGAGGCCGTCAACGAGGAGCTGCGGCGGCGCGGATGCACCCGTACGACCGTCACGTACGTGCCCGGCGCGCTCGGCCCCGCGGAGTTCTACCGCAAGCTCGGCTTCCGCCCGACCGGCGAGCTGAGCGGCGACCAGGAGGTCGCGGAGCTGGACCTGACGTAGGCGGCCGGGGCGTCGGCGCGGCCGGGGCGCCCGCCCGTCAGCGGTAGTCCTCCGGGTGGCCCTGCATCCAGGTGCTGACGCGGTCCCGCGTGCCGATCAGATCGTCGAAGTACTTCTTTTCGCCGGCCGTCGAGCTGTCGCCGGCCGGCTTCGCGTGCAGGGCGCTCAGCCAGCCCAGGGGTTCCTTGAAGTGGTCCGGCCCGTCGC
Organism: Streptomyces sp. NPDC005775; assembly: GCF_042871565.1. NCBI lineage: Bacteria > Bacillati > Actinomycetota > Actinomycetes > Kitasatosporales > Streptomycetaceae > Streptomyces > Streptomyces sp. NPDC005775. The sequence continues at coordinate 129,434 of NZ_JBIAIU010000012.1, forward strand.
TCCGCGCCCTCATCGACTTCTCCAGGCCGGTCAGTTCCTCGTTCACCCGGCCCAGGAAGTAGTCGCAGTCCCCCGCGCCGGGGGTGCAGGTCTCGTCGAGGGTGGCCTGTAGTCCGGCGAAGGCGTCGCGCACCTCCTCCGGCCCGTTGATCTTCGCTCCCCGCTCCGCCTGCGCGTCGGCGGCCGCGTCGGCCGCGTCCGACTCCTCGGCCTTCTCCGCCGCGACTGCCGCCGCCGACGCGTTCACCGACGGGGCCACTTCCGGGACGTCGTCCCCGGGGCCATGCGACGTACTCGCCCCGGTACAACCGGCCAGGGCCGCCACCAGGGCGGCCGTCACCGCCAGTGCGGCGGTGGATGTGCGCACGCGGATCTGGACAGACATCGGAGGCCCCCCTCGTAGGATGGCCCAGACCATACCGCGCGCGTGGCGCGGTGATCAGCCCGTGATCAGCTGCTGGAGCGCGGGTGCGTAGAGGTCGGCGATGCGTTCCGGAGTGGCGCGCGCGCCCGCGCCCTCGCGGTGCAGGCCGAGCGTCGCGCCGAGGCCCAGCAGGTGACCGGCCAGGAGTTCGGCGCGCAGGGCGCGGTCGTCACCGGGGAGCCGGGCGGTCAGGGCGTCGGTGACCTGCTCCTGGAAGCGGTCGCGGAGCAGGGAGCGCTCGTCCTGGTTGCCGAGGGAGAAGACGACGCGCAGCAGCGGATCGGACTTGAGCGTGCGGCGGTGCGTCACCAGCGTGACGACCGTGTGGCGGCCCAGGACGTCCAGCGGGGCGTCGAAGAGTTCCTCGGCCGCCGGGCCGAAGTCGGCCACGGTGTTGAAGAGTTCCTCCTTGCGGCCGAAGTGCTTGACCACGAGCGACGGGCTCACCCCCGCGTCCGCGGCGATCTGGCGGATCGTCACCTCGGCGTACGGGCGCTGGGTGAACGCCCGTCGCGCGGCGCGCAGGATCGCGTCCCGGCCGCTGCCCGCCTCCGCGGAGGCGGGGGCCGTCGCGATGGCCTGGCCGCCGGTCATGCGCCCTCCTGGATTCCTGCCGTCCGGGCACCCCCTTCGCTGGTGCCCGGCGCCTTGCGGCTCCCCTCGACCGTACCCGCACCGGCCGGCGTCCTGCCCGGCAGGAACAGCGTGACGGCCAGCGCGGCGAGTGCCGCGCCCGCCGCGATCACGAAGACCAGCTGGTACGCGTGGAGCGTCGGGGCGGTCCTGCCGCCTGCCTGGAAGGTGATGTTGGCGAGGACCGCGGCGACCGTCGCGCTGCAGAAGGCCTGCCCGATCGACCGCATGAGCGTGTTCAGGCCGTTCGCCGCACCGGTCTCACTGGCCGGCACCCCGCGCATCACGAGGGCGGGCAGGGCCGAGTACGCGATGGCCGTGCCCGAGGCGACGACCGTGGCGCCCGCGATGATCAGCCACAGGCTGTGGCTGGTGAAGTACCGCACCCCGTAGCCGACGGCGATGACCCCGGCGGCCAGCGCGAGGCTGACCTTCGGGCCGTGCTTGGCGGAGATCCGGGCCGAGACGGGCGACAGCGCCACCATCGCCACACCGCCCGGCAACAGGCACAGTCCGCTGACGACGAGCGAGGCGCCGAGCCCGTACCCCGTGGCCTTCGGCTCCTGCACCATCTGTGCGGTGACCAGCGAGTTCGCGTAGAACGCGAAGCCGATCAGCAGTGCGGCGACGTTGGTCAGCAGGACGGCCGGGCGCGCCGAGACCCTCAGGTCGACCATGGGCGTCGCGACGCGGAGCTCGTACGCCCCCCAGAGCAGTGCCACGACCGCGGCGGTCACGAGCAGGCCGACCGTCCGGAGCGAGCCCCAGCCCCAGTCGGCGCCCTGGGTGACCGCGAGCAGCAGGCAGACGAGGGCGGCGGACAGGCCCAGCGCGCCGACCGCGTCGAAGCGGCCGCGGCTGCGCAGCGGGGACTCCGGTACGCAGCGCAGCACCAGCGCGATGTCGATGAGGCCGATCACGCCGGAGACCCAGAACATGGTGTGCCAGTCGAAGTTCTCCACGACGAGGGCGGCGACCGGCAGGCCGATGGCCGCGCCGATCCCGAGCGTCGAGCTCATCAGGGCGACGGCCGACAGGACCCGTTCGGGCGGCAGTTCGTCGCGCAGGATGCTGATGCCCAGCGGTACGACGGCGATCGCGGCCCCCTGCAGGGCGCGGCCGGTGATCAGTACGCCGATGTGGGAGCTGACCGCGCACAGCACCGAGCCCACGACCAGTACCGCCAGGGAGGCCACCAGCACCCGGCGCTTGCCGTACATGTCGCCGACCCGGCCGAGGACGGGGGTGAAGACCGCGCCGGTGAGGAGCGTGACGGTGACCAGCCAGCTCGCGGCGGCCGGGGTGGCGCCGGTCAGCTCGGGGATGTGCGGGAGCAGGGGCACGACGATCGTCTGCATGACCGCGACGACGACCCCGCAGAACGCCAGCACGCCGACGGCGAAGCGGGGGTGCGGGGGCCGGACGCCGGAGGGCGCGGGGCTGACTGGGGCTGGTATGTCCGCGGGCATGTGTCTCCGTACGGTGCTCGGCTGCCGGGAATCATGGGGGTGCACGTCTGTTCACCCCCCAGGGTAAACGCCTGTGCACCCCCTCGGCGACGGGATGCCCGAAGACCGGGTTAGCCTCGGAGCCGATGGCCGGTACGGGCGGACATGCCGCGCGTCCGGCGACGACCTACGAGAAGGCTGAGGTGGCTGCGATGGCGAAGGTTCCGGCAGCGGCGGTAGCGGCGGGCGGACTGGTCGGCGGCTACGCCGTCGCACGGTGGACCAGGAAGCGGCCGCTGGGCGGGGTCGCCCTCGCCGCCGCGGGAGGCGTCGCCGCGTACGAGTGGAACCGGCAGGCCGGGCCGCGCGCCGCCGCCGCCCTGACCACCGCCTACGTGGCCGCCTTCGCGGGATCGCACCCGCTGGCGAAGAAGGTCGGCGCCTGGCCGGCGGTCTTCACCGTGGCGGGCACCGTGGCCGCCGCGTCGTGGGTCGTCACGCGCCGCGCCGCCTGAGTAGAAAAAGTCTCGGGCGGAAAAAGCCTCGGGCGGAAACTCCCTGAGTGGAATCCCCTTGCTCGGAATCTTCTTGGGCGCGGGGTGAACGCGGGCGACGCGGGGTGCGTACTGATGGGCACTCCCCCGCGTAACCCGGGTGCGTATCCGAACGAATCGACAGGACGGATACGCACCCGGCCCTCATCCGTCTCACCAGGCGGCAAGGGCTGTGGGGGCGGCGGCTACGGCCTCAGGCTCCGAACGCCCGCGAGACCGAATAGATCACCAGGCCCGCCAGCGCACCCACCACCGTGCCGTTGATCCGGATGAACTGCAGGTCACGGCCGATGTGGGCCTCGATCTTCTTCGACGTCTGGTCCGCGTCCCAGCCGGCCACCGTGTCGCTGATCAGCGACGTGATCTCCTGCCGGTACGTCGTCACGACGTACACCGCCGCGTCCTCCAGCCAGCCCTCCAGCTTCGCCTGGAGCCGCCCGTCCGTCGCCAGCCTGGCGCCCAGCGCCATCAGTGAGGCCCGGGCCCGCAGCCGCAGCTCGCTCCGCTCGTCCTCCGCGGCCGCGATCACCATCTGCCGGACGGACGACCAGGCGGACGCGATGACGTCCTGGACCTCGCCCCGCCCCAGGATCTCCGACTTCAGCCGCTCCACCCGGGCCCGGGTCTCCGCATCCGTCTGGAGGTCCGCCGCGAAGTCCGTCAGGAACGTGTCGATCGAGCCGCGCGCCGGATGCCCCGGCATGTCGCGCATCTCGGTGAGGAACCGCAGCAGCTCCTTGTAGACCCGTTCACCCACCCGCTTGTCGACGAACCGCGGGGTCCAGCCCGGCGCACCGCCCTGCACCGCGTCCATCACCGAGTCCCCGTGCTGCACCAGCCAGTCGTGCGCCCGCACACAGACCAGGTCCACCACCTTGCGATGACCGCCGTCCGCGACGACCTTCTCCAGCATCTTCCCCAGACCGGGGCCGACCTCCGCCGCGTTCGCCCGCCGGGTGATCGCCTCACCGACCACCGCCTGCACGTCCGCGTCACGGAGCACGGTCAGCGCACCCCGCAGCGCGGTCGACAGCTCGGCCGTCACCCGGTGCGCGTGTTCCGGCTCCGCGAGCCAGGCGCCCAGCCGCCCACCGATGGCGAGGGAGTGGATCCGGTCACGGACGACGCCGGCCGACAGAAAATTCTCGCCGACGAAGGAACCGAGGGAGGCCCCCAGCTGATCCTTCTTCGTGGGAATGATGGCGGTGTGCGGAATCGGCAGACCGAGCGGACGCTTGAAGAGAGCGGTGACGGCGAACCAGTCGGCCAGCGCACCCACCATCCCCGCCTCGGCGGCCGCCGCGACGAAGCCCGGCCAGCCGCCCACCCCCTCGTTCTTCGCCCAGGTGGCGAGGACGTACACCAGCGCGACCAGCAGAAGGAGGCCGGTGGCCGTGGTCTTCATACGGCGTACGCCACGACGCTTCTCCTCGTCCGCCGCGGTGTACGCGAACGAGGCGAGGGAGGCCGGCGGGCGGGTGCCCGTCCGCCGCCCCGGCCCGTCCCCCGCGCCGCCCGCCGCGTCCTCGGCCCTGTCTTCGATCCGTTCCATCCGCTCCACCCGTCCGCGTGCCCGTCGCCCCCGGCGTCCCGTACGCATTGTGCCTACCTGACCTACTCCCGGGCCGCACGTCGAGTTCCCCAGGCCCTGCCGCATCATGGGTCCGACCCACGAACGAATGAGGAGACAGACCGTCCATGCCCAGCCGCCAGGGATCCACCCTGCTCATCGCCCTCCTGGTGGGCACAGCCGCGCTCGCCGCCCTCGTGGCGTTCACGGGGTCCCTGCTGTTCACGGAGCCCCGGGCGAGGACCGTCGCCGCCTCGGGCCCGCAGGGCGTGGCGCGTACCCCCGCCGCACCGGCGCACTCCACCGGCCTCTGGCTCGCCACGTGGGCCGCGGCCCCCGTCCGCGGTGAGACGGACCCGGAGCAGGCGACGGACCCGCACCTGCGCACCATCCGTAACGTCGTCCACACCAGCATCGGCGGCGACGCGGCCCGCATCACCCTGTCCAACCTCTTCGGTACGCATCCCCTGCTCATCGACCGCGTCACCGTGAGCGGCCTCCCGGTGACGTTCCGCGGCGCACCCTCCGTGACCGTGGCCGTCGGCGGGCGGATCGTCAGCGATCCCGTCGTCGTCCCCGTCGCCGCCGACGCCGACCTCGTCGTCGCCCTGCGCACCCCGACGGCCCGGGGGCCGGTCACCGTCCACCCCAACAGCCACCAGACGTCCTCCACCGAAGCCCCGCAGGGCACCCGGGACACCATGGACTGGCGCTACCTCACCGCCGTCGACGTGCGGGGCGGGAAGGCTGCCGGGACACTCGTCGCGTTCGGCGACTCGCTCACCGACGGCAGCGGCTCCACCACCGACGCGAACAGCCGCTGGCCCGACGTCCTCGCCGACCGCCTGGCCGGCCGGTACGCGGTGGTCAACCAGGGCATCGCCGGCAACCGTCTCCTGCGCGACGGCACCGGGCCCCGCGCCCTCGACCGCTTCGAACGCGACGTCCTGGCCGTCACGGGGGCGAAGACCGTCGTCATCGCCCTCGGCATCAACGACGTCCAGGCCTTCCCCCAGGAGACGGACCCCGCCCGGATCACGGACGCCCTGCGCACCCTGACGGAGCGCGCGCACACCCGCGGACTGCGGGTCATCGGCGCGACCCTGATGCCGTACGAGGGCCACCGCAACTGGACGCCCGCCCGCAACGCCGTACGCACCCGGGTCAACGAGGCGATCCGGGCCGGCGGGGTCTTCGACGAGGTCCTCGACTTCGACCGTGCGGCGCGCGACCCGCTGCGGCCCGACCGGCTGCTGCCCGGCTACGACGTCGGCGACCACCTGCACCTGAACGACGCCGGCTACCAGCGCCTGGGCACCCTGGCCGACGTGGCCGGCCTGCTGCGCACCCGGCCTGCGTCCGACGCGCTCTGAGCGATCCGGGACGCTCACGACCTGGTGCTCGACAGCGGGCACCAGGTCGTCACACCCCGGGCCTGTCGTCGCCCTTCTCCAGGCGCGGACGCTCCGCGTCACGCAGCCGCTGCTTCCCGGCCTCACGCAGCCGCTGCTTCTCCGCCTTGCTCCGCTTGTGCTCCACACCGACGCCGCCCATCAGCGCGAAGCCGGTGATCCGCACCCGGGGAGCGTCCGGCGCCGGAATCGCCTCGTCCTTCGTGTGCTCCCCGAAACCGCCCATGATGCCGATGCCACGGACGTCGACGTTCAGATCCGGGGGAACCGTCACATGAATGCCGCCCATGATCGTGAAGCATCGGATGACCACCTCGGGGGCCTCGAAACTCGCCTCGCGCAGATCGATGTGGCCGCCACCCCACATCGCGAAAGCGGTGAACACCCGGCCGACGGTCCAGTTTCCCTGGCGTCGGAACCCGCCCCAGAGCGCGAAGCCGCCGCCGGACGTCGCGGGCTTGCCGATCCGGTCCGACCAGCGGGCCGATGACCCCGTACGCGGCTGCCCGGCGACCACCGACGCCCCCGCGGCACCACCCGGGGCGGGCAGATCACGGACGAGCGGTTCCAGCTCACCGTGCGTGCGGGCCCGGTAGGCGGCGTCGAGCCGTTGCTCGAACTCCTCCATCTGCAGGCGTCCCTCGGCCACCGCCTCGCGCAGAACCTCGGCTATCCGTTCACGTTCGACGTCGCTGGCGCGCATATCCGGGAGTTCGCTTGTCATACCGCGCAGCCTATGGAACGCGGACGCTCCCGTCACCGCACCGAAGGCCACCGGCGCCCCACTACGAGCCGTCGGCCGACGCGTACATCTTCGCGATGACGGCCTCGATGTCCGGTTCCCGCACCGAGAGATCCATCAACGGGTACTCCGCGGCGATCCGCGCCACCAGCGGCGCCGCCGAAGCGGAGGCCGGAAACGCCAGCCACTGCCGCACCCCTTCCACCTTCACCGTACGCACCGACGGCTCCGACTCCAGTCGGATCGGCGGGAGTTCACGCTCCAGATCCACCACGAGCGTCCGCTCGCTCTCACCCACCTCATGCAACCCGGCGAGCGCACCGTCGTACATCAGACGACCGTGATCGATCACCATCACCCGCTTGCACAGCTGCTCGATATCGGTCAGATCATGGGTGGTGAGCAGCACCGTCGTACCGCGCTCCACGTTCAAGTCCCGCAGGAAACCACGGACCTTGGCCTTCGACACCACATCGAGGCCGATCGTCGGCTCGTCCAGGTACAACACCTCCGGGTCGTGCAGCAGCGCCGCCGCGATGTCCCCACGCATCCGCTGCCCCAGGGACAACTGACGCACCGGCACGTCCAACAGCTCGGCCAGGTCCAGAAGTTCGATGCAGCGGTCCATGTTGACCCGGAAGCGGTCATCGGGAATCCGGTACATCCGATGCATCAGCCGGTACGAGTCCCGCAGCGGCAGGTCCCACCACAGCGTCGTGCGCTGCCCGAAGACCACGCCGATCCGCTGCGCCAGCCGCGTACGCTCCCGGGACGGATCGATGCCCGCCACCCGCAGCGAACCGGCGCTCGGGGTGAGGATGCCGGTCAGCATCTTGATCGTCGTCGACTTCCCGGCCCCGTTCGGACCGATGTAACCGACCATCTCGCCGCGCGCCACCCGGAAGCTGATCCCGTCGACGGCCCGCACCTCACGCCGTTCGCTGCGCAGGAACCCCGTCCTGCGGCGGACGTCGAAGACCTTCTCCACGCCGTCGAGCTCGATGAAGTCCGTATCCATGTCCATGTCCGCCGCCTCTTCCCGCTCGCCCCGCCTCAACTTCCCGTACTCCGGTACGCCCGCAGCCCCGCCCGCCACGCCAGACCCGCGGCCGCCCCGCACGCACCCGCCACCAGCGGCGGCAGGAACGCCACCCAGTCCGGCAGGCCCAGCGGATAGTCCCGGCCCAGCACGTACAGGGACGGCAGCCAGTTCACGAACGCCAGCGGCACCACGAAGGTCACCCCCCGCACCAGGTCCGTCGCGAAGACCGTCGGCGGATACTGGAGCAGCGTGGCACCCCCGTACGTGAAGGAGTTCTGCACCTGCGAGGCGTCCTGCGCGACGAACTGGAACGCCGCCCCCGCCACGAACACCGCGGCGAAGATCACCCCACCGCTCAGCACCATCAGCGGCACCAGCACCACCTTCGCCACCGACCAGTCGATGTCCAGCGTCACCAGCGCATACCCCAGCACCATCAGCCCCTGGGACACCCGCCCCAGCCGGCGCAGCGCGAACCGGTCCGCCGCCACCTGCGCGAGCACCGGAACCGGCCGCACCAGCAGCGTGTCCAGCGTGCCGTCCCGCACCCGTCGGCCCAGCCGGTCCATCGAGCCCATCAGCAGATCCGCCAGACCGAACGACATACCCGATGCCCCGTACAGCAGAGCGACCTCCGGCAGCGAGTACCCGCCCAGCGCGTCGACGTGGGAGAACATCAGCAGGATCGCGACGAAGTCGAACGCCGTCGCCGCGAAGTTCCCGAACGTCGTCATCACGAACGACGCCCGGTACGCCATCGTCGAACGCAGCCACATCGCCACGATCAGCCCGTACGCCCGCACCCCCTCAACCACCCGCGACCGGGGGACGAACACCGCTCCCGGCGCGGCCACCACCCCCGTGTCGACCGCCTCCACCGCCTCAGCCACCCTGGACCACCACCCTCCGTGTCGCCACCGACTGCAACAGCCGCCCCGCCAGCAACAGCGCCACCGCCCAGCCCGCCTGGAACGCGTACACCCGCACCAGACCCCAGCCCGTGTACCTGCCGAGGAACACATCGGCCGGCACCTGGAGCAGCGCCGACCACGGCAGCGCCCGCGCCACCTCACCCAGCAGCCCCGGGAACAGATTCAGCGGCAGCAGCATCCCCGAGAAGAACGTCCCCGCCAGGAACGCGATCTGCGCCGCGCCCGCCCCGTCCATCAGCCAGAAGGCCGACAGCGCGACCATGTAGCGGATCGCGAAACTCACCACCACGCCCAGCGTCACCGCGACCAGGAACGCCACCCAGGTCCCCGGCGACGCGGGCATCGTCAGATCGAAGGCGAACGAACCGAAGATCATCGGCACGATGCCGCGCCCCAGCAGATGAAACGCCGCGCGGCCCAAGTCACCTGCCAGCCACCACAGTTGCAGATCTACCGGCCGGTAGAGATCGACCGCGACATCACCCGTGCGGATCCGCTCGATCAGCTCGTCCTCGAAGCCGCCGCCCATCATCACGCACGTCATCAGGAGCGCCTGACCCAGCCACACGTACGTGAGCGCCTGCGACATGTCGTAACCGCCCAGCTGCGGACGCTCGTCCCACAGCGCCGCATACGTGTACGCCAGGATGAAACCGAAGACGGTGTTGGTGAACACCCCCGCCGCCGTCTCGATCCGATACGTGGCATAGCGCCGGAACCCGCCCGCCGCCACCACCGCGTAGAGCCGCACCACAACCACCCCCCGCGATCGGGGTGCCCCGCCGCGCGCGGACACCAAAGCGCAGGAGCCTAGCCCAGCCGGGGCAACCGCCGCGACCGCTTTACGGAGGTCGATCCGATAGTTATTCCATAGAAAAGTGCAGTATGGGAGAACTGACCGCGGCCGAGGAGTCTGCACCGACATGAGCGACGAGCCACAGCAGCAGAACGGGGACCCGGCAGACCGGGGCTGGACCCCCAGGGACCTGTCTGCCGACGCTGCCGCCCCCGCGGAACAAGGCACCCCGGCCACCGGAGGCGGCGACGGCAAGGGCGGCACCGGCGGCGGCGACGGCACCGGCGCGGGCAAACAGAAGAAGCCGAAACGCCCCAAACGCACCGGCTGGCGCCGCGCCATCCCCACCTGGCGCATGGTCCTCGGCGGCATCCTCCTCATCGCACTGGTCCTGATCGGCGGATTCATCGCCGGCTACCAGCTCGTCGACATCCCGCCCGCCAACGCCAGCGCCACCGCCCAGTCCAACGTCTACCTCTACAAGGACGGCAGCGTCATCGCCCGCGACGGCGACGTCAACCGCGAGAACGTCAGGCTCGCCCAGGTCCCCCGCACCGTCCAGCACGCCGTCCTCGCCGCGGAGGACCGCGACTTCTACTCCGAACGCGCCGTCGACATCACGGCAATGGCCCGGGCCGGCTGGAACACCCTCACCGGCAAGGGCAAACAGGGCGGCTCCACCATCACCCAGCAGTACGTCAAGAACTACTACCTCGGCCAGGAACAGACCGTCGTCCGCAAGATCAAGGAATTCTTCATCGCGATCAAGCTCAACCGCGAAGAGTCCAAGGACCAGATCTTCGAGGGCTACCTCAACACCAGCTACTTCGGCCGCAACGCCTACGGCATCCAGGCCGCAGCCCAGGCCTACTACAGCAAGGACATCGGCGACATCACCACCGCCGAAGGCGCCTACCTCGCCTCCCTGCTCAACGCCCCCAGCGCCTACGACGTCATCACCCACCCCGAGAACAAACCCGCCGCCCTCGCCCGCTGGAACTACGTACTCGACGGCATGGTCAAGGAGGACTGGCTGGGAGCCGGCGAACGCGCCGCCCTCACCTTCCCCCTCCCCGGCCCCGTCAAGCCCGCCAACAGCCTCTCCGGACAACGCGGCTACATCGTCCAGGCCGTCGACGACTACCTGATCCAGAACGACATCCTCGACGAGAAAACCCTTGCCACCCGCGGCTACCGCATCACCACCACGCTGGAGAAGACGAAACAGGACGCCCTCGTCGAAGCCGTCGACGACAACGTCATGTCCAAGACCAGCAAGAAGAACGCGGCCGACCGCAACGTCCGCGTCGGCGGCGCCTCCATCGACCCCGCCACCGGCCGCGTCCTCGCCATGTACGGCGGCATCGACTACACCCGGCAGTACGTCAACAACGCCACCCGCCGCGACTACCAGGTCGGCTCCACCTTCAAGCCCTTCGTCTTCACCTCCGCCGTCGCCAACCACTCCACCACCCAGGACGGCCGCCGCATCACCCCCGGCACCCTCTACGACGGCACCAACAAACGCATGGTGCAGGGGCCCGACGGACCCACCGGATACGACCCGGCCAACGAGGACGACCGCAGCTACGGACCCATCACCGTCCGCACCGCCACCGACAAATCCGTCAACGCCGTCTACGCCCAGATGGCGGAGGACGTCGGACCCGAGAAGGTACGCGCCACCGCCATCGACCTCGGCATCCCGAAGAACACCCCCGACCTCACCGCCTCCCCGTCGATCGCACTGGGCCCCGCCACCGCCAGCGTCCTCGACATGACCGAGGCCTACGCCACCCTCGCCAACCACGGCAAGCACGGCGCCCACGTCCTCGTCGACAAGGTCACCAAGGACGGCGAGAGCGTCCGGCTCCCCGACCGCACCACCGAACAGGCCGTCCCCCACGAAGCCGCCGACACCACCACCTCGATCCTCCAGAGCGTTGTCAACGGAGGAACCGGCACCGCCGCCCAGGGCGCCGGCCGCCCCGCCGCCGGCAAGACCGGCACCGCCGAGGAGGACAAGGCCGCCTGGTTCGCCGGCTACACCCCCGACCTCGCCACCGTCATCGCCGTCATGGGCCAGAACCCCGACACCGGCGCCCAGAAACCCCTCTACGGAGCACTCGGCCTGCCCCGCATCAACGGCGGCGGCGCCCCCGCCCAGACCTGGGCCCAGTACACCGCGGCCGCTCTGCGGGGCACCCCCGTCGCACAGTTCGACCTCGACCTGGAAGCCGGCACCGACGAGACCGCACTCCCCACCGACGAGAACACAGCCCCCGGCACCACCCGCACACCCAGCCGCACACCCTCCAGCACAGCCCCGGACACCCCGAGCACCACCCCGCCCAGCACCCCGTCCGCCCCACAGACCACGCCCGACACCACCGACACCGACGGCGGCCCGACGGACGGCGGCACCGACACCGAGGGCGGCGACAACGGAGGCGGCACAGGCGGCGAGGGCAACGGCGGAAACGACAACGGAGGCGGGGACGGCGGAGGCGGCACAGGCCTCCTCGAAGGCCCCCGCGCCGCCGCCGTCCCCGCCATCCCCGCCCGTCAGTGACCCGACGTCGCCTTCAGCCCCACCACAGCCACCAGCAACAGACACACGAAGAAGATCCGGGCCGCCGTCACCGGCTCATGCAGCACCACCATGCCCAGCACCGCCGCACCCGCCGCACCGATACCGACCCACACCCCGTACGCCGTACCGATCGGCAGAGTCCGCGCCGCATGCGACAACAACAACATGCTCGCGACGATCCCCAGGCCCGTGAACACACTCGGCCACAACCGGGTGAACCCCTCGGTGTACTTCATCCCGATCGACCAGGCCACTTCCAGCAGACCCGCGACCACCAACAGAACCCACGCCACGACGGCACCTCCGACGACACAGAACACACGAACAACACGGGTGCGTCGTCTTTACGGAAACCCGGTACGGCGCGTCTCGTCGGGGTCACACCACCGTAGCAAAGAACAGGCAAAAGGCCCGGTGACCGCAGTCACCAGGCCTCCTCCCCCACTCCACGGGCGCTACAGATACAGCCCCGTCGAATCCACCGAACCCTCGAACCGGTCCGCAGCCACCGCGTGCAGATCCCGCTCGCGCATCAGCACGTACGCCACTCCCCGCACCTCGACCTCGGCACGGTCCTCGGGGTCGTACAGGACCCGGTCCCCCGGCTCCACCGTCCGCACGTTCTGCCCCACGGCGACCACCACGGCCCACCCCAGCCGGCGCCCGACCGCAGCCGTCGCCGGAATCAGAATGCCGCCACCGGAACGCCGCTCACCCTCGGGCGAATCGGACCGGACCAGCACACGGTCGTGCAACATCCGAATGGGCAGCTTGTCGTCGCTGTTCTCGCTCACGCCCCGCAACCTACCTGGCCGCGAGGCGGGCACGCGCCCTTGGGGTCAGCGGTTCTTCCGGCGCCGGGACACGACGACCAGCCCCACCACGCCCACCGCCAGCAACGCCGCCGGAATCACCCGCTCCAGACGCGGCGCACCCTCCTCCGACACGAACTGCGCCTTCACGTCCGAAACCGTCCGGTTCACCGCGACGAACGCCCGCCCGGCCGTCCGGTCCACGGTTTCGGCCACCTTCGCCTTCGCGTCACCCATGATCGTCTTCGGGTGCACCCGCACCCCGATCTCATCGAGCACCACCGCGAGCTGCTCACGCCTGCTGATGATGTCCGCCTCGATCTGCGCAGGGCTCCTGGCATCCGACACTGCGCCGCCTCCGTGGTCCTCGTCCGGTAAACCTTCATCGACAGTCTGTCAGCTCGACCGCTCCCGCACCCGGCGGCACCCCTATTACTCTCGGTCCCGTACACCCCACGTACCAACGAGGAGAACCATGAGCGAGCGCCTCCAGCCCGGCGACACCGCCCCCGCCTTCACCCTCCCCGACGCCGACGGGAACGACGTATCGCTCGCGGACCACAAGGGCCGCAAGGTCATCGTCTACTTCTACCCCCGCGCCCTTACCCCCGGCTGCACCAAGCAGGCCTGCGACTTCACCGACAACCTCGACCTCCTGGCCACCGCCGGCTACGACGTCATCGGCGTCTCCCCCGACAAGCCGGAGAAGCTCGCGAAGTTCCGTGACGAGGAGAACCTCAAGGTCACCCTGGTCGGTGACCCCGCCAAGGAGACCCTGGAGGCCTACGGCGCCTTCGGCGAGAAGAAGAACTACGGCAAAACGGTGATGGGCGTCATCCGCTCCACGATCGTCGTCGACGAGAACGGCAAGGTCGAGCACGCCTTCTACAACGTGCGCGCCACCGGCCACGTCGCCAAGATCATCAAGGACCTGGGCATCTGACCCTCCGGCCGAGCCACCTCGAACCGCCCGGGGATTGAGCCGAATGGCCGAAAACATGTGATGGACATCCCAATCCCCGGGCGAATCGGTTTGCAACCGCCATGTCCGCGCAGAAGCCTTTCCTGGAACACCCACCGAGGAAAGGACCCGGCCATGGCGGCCTCCGACCCCCAGCAGGTGGCCGACCCCGAAGCGGTCAAACGCCACCCCGCCCTCTTCCGTGCCATCCGAAAGCGCCAGAACCCGAAGCTGCGCAGGACGGACATCACGGTCACGGACGACCAGGCGGTCAAGCGCGCGGTCAAGGCGGCATCCCTCGGTAACGCCATGGAGTGGTTCGACTTCGGCATCTACTCCTACCTCGCCGCCACCCTGGGTCATGTCTTCTTCCCCTCCGGGAACGACACCACCCAGCTCCTCTCCTCCTTCGCCACCTTCGCCGTCGCCTTCCTCGTGCGACCGCTCGGCGGCATGTTCTTCGGCCCCATGGGCGACAAGATCGGCCGCAAGAAGGTCCTCGCCCTCACCATGATCCTCATGGCGGTCGGCACCTTCGCCATCGGCCTGATCCCCTCCCACGACACCATCGGCGTCGGGGCCCCCATCCTCCTCATCCTCTTCCGGATGCTCCAGGGCTTCTCGACCGGCGGCGAGTACGGCGGCGCCTCCACGTTCATCGCCGAGTACGCCCCCGACAAGCGACGTGGCTTCTTCGGCAGCTTCCTCGAATTCGGCACCCTCGCCGGATACGTCGGAGCGGCCGGCCTCGTCACCGCGCTCTACGCCCTCCTCAACGACACCCAGATGGAGTCCTGGGGCTGGCGCATCCCCTTCCTCGTCGCCGGCCCCCTCGGCCTCGTCGGCCTCTACCTGCGACTGCGCCTCGACGAAACCCCCGCGTTCCAGAAGCTGGAGGGCGGCACCGCACACGCCACCGAAGCGGCGGACAGCGTCGAGACGACCGCCAAGGGCGACCTCGCCAAGATCTTCCGCAACTACTGGCCGACGCTGATCCTCTGCATCTGCCTGGTCGGCGCGTACAACATCACCGACTACATGCTGCTGTCGTACATGCCGACGTACCTCTCCGACGAACTCGGCTACAGCGAGACCCACGGCCTGCTGATCCTGCTCGCGGTCATGGTGTTCCTCATGGTGATCATCAGCCAGGTCGGCAAACTCTCCGACCGCTTCGGCCGCAAGCCCCTGCTGATGACCGGCATGCTCGGCTTCCTGATCCTCTCCCTCCCCGCCTTCCTCCTGATCCGCCAGGGCAGCATCCCCGCCATCACGATCGGCATGCTGATGCTGGGCCTCTCCCTGGTCTGCATGCTCGGCACGATGTCCGCGGCGCTCCCGGCGCTGTTCCCGACGAACGTCCGCTACGGGTCCCTGTCGGTGGGCTACAACCTGAGCGCGTCGATCTTCGGCGGTACGACCCCGCTGGTCATCACGGCCCTGATCAGCGTCTCGGGCAGCAACCTGATGCCGGCGTACTACGCGATGGCGGCGGCGCTGGTGGGCGTGATCGCGGTGGCCTGCATGAAGGAGACCGCCAACAAGCCGCTGGCGGGATCGCCCCCGTCGGTGGAAACGAGCGCGGAGGCGGAGGAACTGGTCGCGGCCCAGACGCCGGACCCGAAGTTCTGATCCTTGCCTCTTGCACGGTCCGTACCGCATCCAGGGAAGCGGTACGGACCGTTCCGCATCTTGTCGGATATCGGACGTGACTCCCCGATAATCGGTTCGTTGATCCGTACGAGGCCACGAACGCGCGGCCGGATACGGAGGGGAACGTGCCGGGTCAGTTTGTGTACGAGCGGGAGAGGCTCACCGGCGCGGTCGCCGAGGCGAAGAACTGGACGGACCTGATGAGTCGGCTCGGGCTCAAGAAGAGTGGGGGCCAGCGGCGCGTTCTGCAGGGGAAGGTGGCCGAACACGGTCTGGATACGTCCCACTTCCAGAAGCGCAGCCCGTGGCAAAAGTACCCGGACGCGGCCATTGCAGCGGCCGTCGCGTCCTCTTCGTCGCTACGCGAGGTCGTCACCAAGCTCGGTGCACCACCCGCCAGTGGCACGCTCTCCCACATCAGCCGCCGCATCGCAGCTGCGGGATTCGATGTCAGCCACTTCCCTGGCATGAACCGCCCGCATCTGGACCTGGTGTTCACCACAGAGGAGCTACGGACGGCCACGGCCGCCGCCGACAGCATCCGCGGAGTGGCGCGCGGCCTGGGAATGGGTGACGACAGCCAGTCGCGCTCAGCACTGGCGGGCCTGCTGCGCAGGAGCGGCATCGATACCTCGCACTTCCGCAATGCGCGCCTCGCCATTCCAGAGGCCGCCCTGCGCGATGCCGTTCCGAGAGCCAGCAGCTTCGCGGAGGTCCTGTGTGCACTCGGTCTTGAGGTAAAGGACTCGAACCACCGCCGGGTGCGACGCAAGGTCCTTCAGTTGAAGCTCGACACGAGCCACTTCACACGACGCCCTTGGGCTTCGATCCAGGTGCGCGAGCCCAAAGCGCTCGCACCGACGACCTTGGTTGTCAAGCCGCAGGGGTCAGCACGCACGAACCGGGAGAGCCTTCACCGCTCTCTGCAAGAGATTGGGGTCGCGTACCGCTGCGAGTCCTGCGGCAACCGGGGGAAGTGGCTGAAACAGTCCTTCACGCTTCAGATCGACCACATCAATGGCGATTGGTGCGACAACCGGGCCGAGAACCTTCGTTACCTCTGCCCCAACTGCCACGCGCTGACTGACACCTGGTGCCGGAAGAAGTTGCCTTCCCAAAGGCTCCACACAGCGACCTGACTGTGCCACGAAGACCTCTGCCACTACGATGGCTATGAGTATGCGGCCGTGGCGGAATGGCAGACGCGCGCCGGCTTAGGACCGGGTGAGCTTCGCTCGTGTGGGTTCGAATCCCACCGGCCGCACAGCAGGATGGGCCGCCCTTCGGGGCGGCCCATCCGCATGTTCAACCCACCAACTCCCGCACCACCGGCACCAGCCCCCGGAACGCCTTCCCCCGGTGGCTGATCGCGTTCTTCTCCGCCGCGGAGAGCTCCGCGCAGGTGCGGGTCTCGCCCTCCGGCTGGAGGATCGGGTCGTAGCCGAAGCCGCCCGTGCCGGACGGGACGTGGCGCAGGGTGCCGAGCAGGCGGCCCTCGACCACGCGTTCCGTGCCGTCGGGGAGGGCGAGGGCGGCGGCGCAGGCGAAGTGCGCGGCGCGGTGCGGTGCGTCGATGTCGGAGAGCTGGGCGAGGAGCAGGTCGAGGTTGGCCCGGTCGTTGCCGTGGGTGCCGGACCAGCGGGCCGAGAAGATGCCGGGGGCGCCGCCGAGTACGTCGACGCAGAGGCCGGAGTCGTCGGCGATGGCGGGGTGGCCGGTGGCCCGGGCGAGGGCGTGGGCCTTGAGGAGGGCGTTCTCGGCGAAGGTGACGCCGGTTTCCTTGACGTCGGGGATCTCCGGGTACGCGTCCGCGCCGACGAGTTCGTGGGTGAGGCCTGCGTCGGCGAGGATCGCGTGGAGTTCGGTGATCTTCCCGGCGTTGCGGGTGGCGAGGATGAGGCGGGTCATGGGTCGATTATCGCCGCGCCGGGATGGCGGGCGTTACGGCGTGCAGACCTTGCCGATCTCTGTCGCCGCGTCGGTGACGGGGGTGATGTCGGGGGTGGCGTCGCCCTTGTCGATGGAGTCGCGGACGTTGCCGACGCCCGCCCGGAGGTCGTCGACGGCCTTGCTGAGGTCGGCGTCGTCGGTCTTGTCGCCGAGGTTGTCGAGTTCCTTCTGGATCTCGTCGAGTGATTCGGAGGCCTGGGTGGGGTCGTTGGAGGCGTTGGCGACGGCCTGTTGGAGGTTGTCGACGCTGGTGGCGATGGCGTCGGCGGTGCGGACGCAGTCGAGGGTCTTGTCGAGGGCGCCGCAGCCGGCTGCGGTGGTGACGGTGAGCAGCGCGGCGGTGATGGCCAGTGCGGTGCGGCGGTGGCGTCGGTGGCGCGTGGCCATGGTGGGTCCCTCCCCGGGTGCGGATACGCGGACGGGCGCACGGTTCGACCCGTGCGCCCGTATTCGTATCGACGCTGTGCGGGGGGACTTGGTTGCTTCTTTACCTGGCGGGCTCTACTCGCCGAGGGTGCGGGCGAGGGCGTCGTTCTGGAGGGCGGTGAGGTCGACGCAGCCTGCCGTGGCGAGGTCGAGGAGGGCGTTCAGTTCCTTGCGGTCGAAGGGCTCGGCCTCGGCGGTGCCCTGGATCTCGACGAAGCGGCCGTCTCCGGTGCAGACGACGTTCATGTCGGTCTCGGCGCGGACGTCTTCCTCGTAGCAGAGGTCGAGGAGGGGGGTGCCGTCGACGATGCCGACGCTGATGGCGGAGACGGTGCCGGTCAGCGGCTTGCGGCCGTGCTTGATGATCTTCTTGCCCTGGGCCCAGGTGATGGCGTCGGCGAGGGCGACGTAGGCGCCGGTGATGGCGGCGGTGCGGGTGCCGCCGTCGGCCTGGAGGACGTCGCAGTCCAGGACGATGGTGTTCTCGCCGAGGGCCTTGTAGTCGATGACGGCGCGCAGGGAGCGGCCGACGAGGCGGCTGATCTCGTGGGTGCGTCCGCCGATCTTGCCGCGTACGGATTCGCGGTCGCCGCGGGTGTTGGTGGAGCGGGGCAGCATGGAGTACTCGGCGGTGACCCAGCCTTCGCCGCTGCCCTTGCGCCAGCGCGGGACGCCTTCGGTGACGGAGGCGGTGCAGAAGACTTTGGTGTCGCCGAAGGAGACGAGTACGGATCCTTCGGCGTGCTTGCTCCATCCGCGTTCGATGGTGACGGGGCGGAGCTGGTCGGGGGTGCGGCCGTCGATACGAGACATGGCGTCGACTTTATCGGGTGCGGGGTGGGGGCCGTTGCGGTGCGGGTGTGCGCCGGGTACGCCGCAGGCCCCGTCCTGGTGGACGGGGCCTGCGGCGTCCCGGGCCGGGGCCCGGGGGTTCAGCGGTGGGTCACATCATGTCTTCGATGTCGGCGGCGATGGGGTCGGCGTCGGTGCCGATGACGACCTGGATCGCGGTGCCCATCTTGACGACGCCGTGGGCGCCGGCGGCCTTGAGCGCGGCTTCGTCGACCTTGCTCGGGTCGATGACCTCGGTGCGGAGGCGGGTGATGCAGCCTTCGACCTCTTCGATGTTCTCGATTCCGCCGAGCCCGGCGACGATCTTCTCAGCCTTGCTGGCCATGGCCTTCTCCCTGGTTCTTCACGTACGTGCGACGGCCCACCCTGGGTCCGTTTCGTCACGGTAACGCACGGTTGGCCCAACTTCGCGAGCGAGTGGCCTGACCATCACCAATGATGACGATCACCGGCGCCCTGTCTTCCGGGCGGGCTCCGCACCGTACCGCAACTGGTCTACACCAGTCTGCAACACCCGCCACACGTGGCCTGTTCCGGGAGGACGCCGATGAGCTCAAGCAGCGCGACGATCCCACAGAAGAAGTGGTGGAACGGCCTCTTCCAGGGCCTCCAGAAGATGGGGCGCAGCCTCCAGCTCCCGATCGCCGTCCTGCCGGCGGCGGGCATTCTGAACCGGCTGGGCCAGCCGGACGTGTTCGGCGACGAGGGTCTGGGCTGGAACAACCTCGCCAAGGTGTTCGCGGCGGCCGGTGGTGCGTTGCTGGACTCGGGCCTCGGTCTGCCGTTGCTGTTCTGTGTGGGTGTCGCGATCGGCATGGCGAAGAAGTCGGACGGGTCCACGGCGCTGGCCGCGGTGACGGGTTTCCTCGTCTACTACGCGGTGCTGCACGCGTTCCCGGTGGACTGTGACAGCGGTTCGACGTTCGTCTCGGGTGGTACGTGGTTCGGTACGTGTGTCACGGGTGACGCGCAGGTGACGGCGGCCGAGTACCAGAACCCGGGAGTGTTCGGCGGGATCGTGATGGGCCTGATGACGGCCTGGTTCTGGCAGCGGTACCACCGGGTGAAGCTGGTGGACTGGCTGGGCTTCTTCAACGGCCGCCGGCTCGTGCCGATCATCATGGCGTTCGTCGCCCTGCTCTTCGCGGCGCTGTGCGCGTGGGTGTGGCAGCCGATCGGTGACGGTCTGACCAGCTTCTCGAAGTGGCTGGTGGACCTGGACTGGGCGGGGTCGGGCATCTTCGGTGTGGCCAACCGTGCGTTGCTGGTGATCGGTCTGCACCAGTTCCTGAACACGTTCGTCTGGTTCCAGTTCGGTGACTACACCAAGCCGGACGGGACGATGGTGCACGGTGACATCAACCGGTTCCTGGCGGGTGACCCGACGGCCGGTCAGTTCACGACGGGCTTCTTCCCGATCATGATGTTCGCGCTGCCGGCGGCGGCGCTGGCGATCTACCACTGCGCGAAGCCGCATCGTCGCAAGGCGGTCGGCGGCATGATGGTCTCGGTCGGGCTGACGTCGTTCGTGACGGGGATCACGGAGCCGATCGAGTACTCGTTCCTGTTCGTCGCGCCTCTGCTGTACGCGATCCACGCGGTGCTGACGGGTGTGTCGATGGCGGTGACGTGGGCGTTCGGGGTGAAGGACGGCTTCAGCTTCTCGGCGGGTCTGATCGACTACGTCATCAACTGGAGTTTGGCGACGAAACCTTGGCTGATCATCCCGGTCGGGCTGGCGTTCGCCGCCGTGTATTACGTCATCTTCCGGTTCGCGATCACCAGGTTCAACCTCCAGACGCCGGGCCGGGAGCCCGACGAGGTGGAGGAAGAGATCGAGAAGGACCTGACGAAGTAGCCGAAGCAGCTGCTCCGACCAGGGCTTACGCCCTGGGCGGCGAAGGCCCCCGGACCACCGGTCCGGGGGCCTTCGGCATGTCACTGTGCGTGGGTGATGGCTGCTGCGAAGTAGTCGGAAATTGCAGGTTCCTTATCTAACCCTCACCGTGCTACAACTGGTCTACACCACTCAGTGGTCCAGACCACGCGACGCCTGCGCGTCGCGTTTCTCGAGTCGTCGCCCACCAAAAACACCCTGTCCCTGGCGGCGCCTTGCTTACTGGAGGAAGTTGATGAGTACGGCCACCGCTACGGCGGCCCCCGCGAAGAAGCGGGGCTCCGGCGTGTTCCAGGGACTGCAGAAGGTGGGACGCAGCCTCCAGCTGCCGATCGCCGTGCTGCCGGCCGCGGGCATTCTGCTCCGTCTCGGCCAGCCCGACGTCTTCGGCGACGACGGTCTCGGCTGGCACAAGGTCGCCTCCGTGTTCGCCACCGCGGGCGGCGCGGTCTTCGACAACCTTCCGATGCTCTTCTGCATCGGTGTCGCCATCGGGTTCGCCAAGAAGTCGGACGGCTCCACCGCTCTGGCCGCCCTCGTGGGCTTCCTGGTCTACAGCAACGTCCTCAAGGCCTTCCCGGTCACCGAAGCGGTGATCCAGAAGGGCGCGGACACTGCCGCGACGTACAACAACCCCGGTGTCCTCGGCGGCATCCTGATGGGCCTCGTCACAGCCATCCTGTGGCAGAAGTTCCACCGCACCAAGCTGGTCGACTGGCTGGGCTTCTTCAACGGCCGCCGGCTCGTCCCGATCATCATGGCCTTCGTCGGCGTGATCTTCGGTGTCTTCTTCGGCCTGGTCTGGGAGCCGATCGGTGAGGGCATATCCAACTTCGGCGAGTGGATGACCGGCCTCGGTTCCTTCGGCGCCGGACTCTTCGGCCTGATCAACCGCGCGCTGCTGCCCGTCGGCATGCACCAGTTCGTCAACACGGTCTCGTGGTTCCAGCTGGGTGACTTCACCGACGCCACGGGCGCCGTCGTGCACGGCGACCTGAACCGCTTCTTCGCCGGTGACCCGACCTCGGGCCAGTTCATGTCGGGCTTCTTCCCGATCATGATGTTCGGCCTCCCGGCCGCCGCCATCGCCATCGCCCACGCCGCTCGCCCCGAGCGCCGCAAGGCCGTGATGGGCATGATGATCTCCCTCGCGCTGACCTCGTTCGTCACCGGTGTGACCGAGCCGATCGAGTTCTCGTTCATGTTCATCGCGCCGCTGCTCTACGCGATCCACGCGGTCCTGACCGCGCTGTCGATGGCCATCACGTGGGCCCTGGGTGTGCACGCCGGGTTCACCTTCTCGGCGGGCTTCATCGACTACGCGTTGAACTGGAACCTGGCGACCAAGCCCTGGATGATCATCCCGATCGGCCTCGTCTTCGGAGCCATCTACTACGTGCTCTTCCGCTTCGCGATCACGAAGTTCAACCTCACCACCCCGGGCCGTGAGCCCGAGGAGGAGGTCGAGGACCTGACCAAGGCGTAAGCCGGGTCGGCAGCACGACGGACCGAAGCCCTCACCTTCCCGGCGGAAGGTGAGGGCTTCGTCGTACCTCGTGGCTCAGATCTCGTACACCGCGCCCGGGATCGCCAGTTCCGTAGGCCCGCCGAAGACCTCGCGGGCGTCGGAGAGGTTGCGGTCGGCGTCGGTCCACGGCGGGATGTGGGTGAGGACCAGACGGCCCACCTGTGCGCGGGCGGCGAGTTCGCCGGCCTCGCGGCCGTTGAGGTGGAGGTCCGGGATGTCCTCCTTGCCGTGGACGAACGACGCCTCGCAGAGGAAGAGGTCGGCGCCCTCCGCCAGCTCGTCCAGGGCCTCGCAGGTGCCGGTGTCGCCGGAGTACGTGAGCGAGCTGCCGCCGTGCTCGATGCGGATACCGAACGTGTCGACGGGGTGGCAGAGCTTCTCCGTACGCACCGAGAACGGGCCGATGTCGAACGAGCCGGGCTTCAGGGTGTGGAAGTCGAAGACCTCGCCCATCGCGTGGTCGGACGGGGTGTCGGCGTGTGCGGTGGTGAGCCGCTGCTCCGTGCCGTCGGGGCCGTAGACCGGGATGCGGGCCGGGCGTCCGCCGTCGGGCGGGTAGTACCGGACGACGAAGTACGCGCACATGTCGATGCAGTGATCGGCATGGAGGTGGCTGAGGAAGATGGCGTCGAGGTCGTAGAGACCGACATGGCGCTGCAGCTCGCCGAGGGCGCCGTTGCCCATGTCGAGGAGCAGCCTGAAGCCGTCGGCCTCTACGAGGTAACTCGAGCATGCCGATCCCGCGGACGGGAACGAGCCGGAGCAGCCGACGACGGTGAGCTTCATGGAGCGTGAACCTCCGAGACGTGGGAACGGGGAGGGTTCGTGCGGTTCGTTGAGCGTAAGGCGCGAAAGAGGTGGTCGCTCCTTTGAGGCGGGTCGTTGTGGGGGAACTCACCTGTGCTGTCACCGGTTCGATGGAAGCGGTGAGGCCGACTCACAGCCCCTCCGGCGATCGAGGAGCGGGGGTGCGGGGGCAGCGGCCCCCGAAACGGCGGATGCCGGGGGCCCGGACCCGTGTGGTCCGGACCCCCGGCATCCGGGGTGGGGCGAGCGCGGGCGGCTACGCCCAGAGCTGGCCCTGCAGCGTTTCGATCGCCGCTTCCGTCGTCGGCGCGGTGTAGACGCCCGTCGACAGGTACTTCCAGCCGCCGTCGGCGACGACGAAGACGATGTCGGCCGCCTCTCCGGCCTTGACCGCCTTGTTGCCGACTCCGATCGCGGCGTGCAGCGCGGCGCCGGTGGAGACGCCCGCGAAGATGCCCTCCTGCTGGAGGAGTTCGCGGGTGCGGGTGACGGCGTCGGCGGAGCCGACGGAGAAGCGGGTGGTGAGTACGGAGGCGTCGTAGAGCTCGGGGACGAAGCCTTCGTCGAGGTTGCGCAGGCCGTAGACGAGGTCGTCGTAGCGCGGTTCGGCGGCGACGATCTTGATGCCGTCGACGTGTTCGCGCAGGTAGCGGCCGACCCCCATGAGGGTGCCGGTGGTGCCGAGGCCGGCGACGAAGTGGGTGATGGAGGGGAGGTCGGTGAGGATCTCGGGGCCGGTGGTGGCGTAGTGGGCGCCCGCGTTGTCGGGGTTGCCGTACTGGTAGAGCATCACCCAGTCGGGGTGCTCGGCCGCGAGTCCCTTGGCGACGCGGACGGCGGTGTTGGAGCCGCCCGCCGCCGGGGAGGAGATGATCTCGGCGCCCCACATGGCGAGGAGGTCGCGCCGTTCCTGGGAGGTGTTCTCCGGCATCACGCAGACGATGCGGTAGCCCTTGAGCTTGGCCGCCATGGCCAGCGAGATGCCGGTGTTGCCGCTGGTGGGTTCGAGGATGGTGCAGCCGGGGGTGAGCCGGCCGTCCTTCTCGGCCTGCTCGACCATGTGGAGCGCGGGGCGGTCCTTGATCGAGCCGGTGGGGTTGCGGTCCTCCAGCTTGGCCCAGATGCGGACGTCGTCCGACGGTGACAGCCGCGGCAGGCGGACGAGCGGGGTGTTGCCCACTGCGGCGAGCGGGCTGTCGTAGCGCATCAGTTCATGCCGCCGGCGACGGCCGGGAGGATGGTGATGCTGTCGCCGTCGCTGAGCTTCGTGGAGATGCCGTCGAGGAAACGGACGTCCTCGTCGTTGAGGTAGACGTTCACGAAGCGGCGGAGCTGGTCGCCGTCGACGATGCGCTCACGGATGCCGGTGTGGCGGCTCTCCAGGTCCGTGAAGAGGTCGGCGACGGTGTCCCCGTTGCCTTCGACGGCCTTGGCGCCGTCGGTGTAGGTACGGAGGATGGTCGGGATGCGGACCTCGATGGCCATGGCGTGGGCTCCTGTCGAAGCGGAGTGGTGGCGGTGGGCGTGGGGCGCGCGGCTCTGCCCCCGCGCAGGGGTGGTGCGTGCGGTGGGGCGGCGCCGGGCTGGGCCCGGCTCAGGCCTCGCGGCCGGCGGTCCGGTGGTTCGTACAGATCGCGCTGGCGAGTCGGCACAGGTCGACGTGCAGGCGCGCCACGAGCAGCGTGCCCGGCGTCTTGTCGCTCACGTCAGTGGGAACCATGCGCTCATCGTATCGATTCCCGGTCCGGGTTCCGGAATGTGATCTCAGCTGATGGATGGTTGGCGTTCGGCAGGTGGACAGGGCGGGGCGGGAGGCTCCGTCCACCTGCCGCGGTGGGGTGCCGGTGTCGAGGTCAGGGTGCCGGATAGGCGTCGACGACCTCGACGTCCTCCTCGGTGATCTCGCCGTCCACGATGCGGTACGAGCGGAACTGGAAGGGCCCCGCGTCGTCGGTGTCGGCGGTGGAGACGAGGACGTAGTGGGCACCGGGCTCGTTGGCGTACGTGACGTCGGTGCGGGAGGGGTAGGCCTCGGTCGCGGTGTGCGAGTGGTAGACGATCACGGGTTCCTCGTCGCGGTCGTCCATGTCTCGGTAGAGCTTGAGGAGGTCGGCCGAGTCGAATTCGTAGAACGTGGGCGAGCGGGCCGCGTTGAGCATGGGGATGAAGCGTTCGGGGCGGCCGGTTCCGGCGGGACCGGCGACCACGCCGCACGCCTCGTCGGGGTGGTCGGCGCGGGAGTGCGCGACGATCTGGTCGTACAGCGCCTGGGTGAGGGTCAGCATGGCGCCCAGGATAGGACGACGGGCCGCCGCGTACCGAGGAGTGGTACGCGGCGGCCCGCATCGTGGACATGACCCCTGTGGGGCGGGGGGGTTCAGCGGCCGGCGAAGGCCTTGTTCTCGGGGTTGCGGGCCTTGAGGACCAGGTAGGAGACGCCGAGGATCAGGGCCCACAGCGGGGCGCAGTAGAGGGAGATCCTGGCGTCCTTGTCGATGCCCATCATCACGATGACGACGCCGATGAAGGCGAGGGCGAAGACGCTGGTGTACGGGGCTCCGGGGGCCCGGAAGCCGGACTGCGGGAGGACGCCGCGGTCGGCCAGGCGGCGGTAGCGGATCTGGCTGATCAGGATCATGATCCAGGCCCACATGCCGGAGATGGTGGCGAAGGAGACGACGTAGGTGAAGGCGTCACCGGGCCACTGGTAGTTGATCCATACGCCGACGAGCATGAGGGCGGCGGAGAACGTGGTGCCGACGAGGGGGGTGCCGCTCCGCGTCAGGCGGGTGAAGAACTTCGGCCCCTGTCCGTTGAGCGCGAGGTCGCGCAGCATGCGGCCGGTGGAGTACATGCCGGAGTTGCAGGAGGACAGGGCGGCGGTCAGGACGACGAAGTTGACGATGCCCGCGCCGAGGCCGAGGCCCATCTTCTCGAAGGCCTCGACGAACGGGGAGACGCCGGGCGAGAACTCGGTCCAGGGGACGACCGAGAGGATCATGATGAGGGCGCCGACGTAGAAGACGGCGATGCGCCACGGCACGGTGTTGATGGCCTTGGGCAGGACGGTCTTGGGGTCCTTGGACTCGCCCGCGGTGACGCCGACGAGTTCGACGGCGAGGAAGGCGAACATCACGATCTGCAGCGTCATCAGGGTGCCCTTGATGCCGTGCGGGAAGAAGCCGCCGTCGGACCAGAGGTGGGTGACGGACGCGGTGTCGCCGGCGTCGGAGAAGCCGAGGGTGAGGATTCCGGCGCAGATGAGGATCATGCCGACGATGGCGGTGACCTTGACCATCGAGAACCAGAATTCGAGTTCGCCGAAGAGCTTTACGGAGATCAGGTTCACGCCGTACAGGATGATCGTGAAGATCAGTGCGGACGCCCATTGCGGAATGTCGAACCAGAAGGTCATGTACTGGGCGGCCGCGGTGACTTCGGTGATTCCGGTGACGACCCAGAACAGCCAGTAGGTCCAGCCGGTGACGAAGCCCGCGAAGGGGCCGATGAATTCGCGGGCGTACTCCGAGAAGGAGCCCGAGACCGGGCGGTACATGAGGAGTTCGCCGAGCGCCCGCATGATGAAGAAGATGACCAGGCCCGCGATGGCGTAGGCCAGGATGAGGCTGGGGCCGGCCTTGGCGATGGCTTTGCCCGCGCCGAGGAAGAGGCCGGTGCCGATGGCCCCGCCGATCGCGATCATCTGGATCTGGCGGGATCCGAGCGCCCTCTGGTAGCCCTCGGCGGACGTGGTGGCATCCGCGGCCGCGGCCTGCGGATCCCGTCCTTTGTCGTCGACCTGCGCCGATGTCATGTGCTGCGCCTTTCTCCACGCCGATCCGCGCCTCACGGCTGCGGATCAGGTCCTGATCCCCCCGGATATGGATGGAGTGCTGCCGGTGGTTGCCGGACTCGTAGCGCCTACCCGGGAACAGGGGTGGCGTCCCCGAGTGGTCGTGAAGATTTATCACGGGGACATCGGTGATCCAGCGGACATTATGTGGCGCACACCACAGGAAAAAGCGGACAACGGCGGCCAGGCCGCTGCAAAGAAGGCCGTTCAGGTGACGCGATCGTTATTCGGATTTGAGCGTTCGTTGAGCGAACGGGCCGTGATCGGCCGTTTACGGCATCAGCGTTTCGATGAGTGTTTCCTGGAGGGCCCCCAGCCAGAGGTAGGCCATGACCATGGGCTTGCGCGGGTCGCTGTCGGGGAGCCGGTAGAGGGAGCCGTCCTCGCCGCCGTCCTCGTCGGAGACGTCCAGGCGGGTGCCGATGGTGAGCCGGAGGTCATTGAGGGAGCCCAGCCAGCTGCGGCACTCGTCGGCCGTGAGGGTGAGGACGGCGGCCCGGTCCCCGGCGGGCGTGAGCGCGTCGAGGGTACGGACGACGACGAGGGCGTCGTCGCGCTTGCGGGTGCGCAGGTCGTTCTCGGTGAAGCGGCGGAACTCGGCGGATGCGGCGCGCAGTTCGGTGTCGTCGTCGCCGTAGGCCTCGGGGAAGAGGCGGGCGAGGGCGGGGTCGGAGGGCGGTTCGCTGGGGCCCTCGGCGAAGAGCGCGGCGAGCGGGTCGTCGCCCTCGGCGGGTTCGTCGCCGGGGCCGATGAGTTCGAGCAGCTGGACGGCGAGGGAGCGCAGGATCGCGATCTCCACCTCGTCGAGCGCGACGGCCGCGCCGCCGCCGGGGGTGGCCTCGAAGTGGCCGGCCATGGGTTGACTCCGATGGTGGTCGGGCGGGGCGGGGGCGGGGTGGAGCGAGGGGTCAGTTGCGGTCCTGGGTGAGGGTGGCCCACAGTCCGTAGCCGTGCATGGCCTGGACGTCGCGTTCCATCTCTTCGCGGCTGCCGCTGGAGACGACGGCCCGGCCCTTCTGGTGGACGTCGAGCATCAGCTTGTGCGCCTTGTCCTTGGAGTAGCCGAAGTAGGCCTGGAAGACATAGGTCACGTAGCTCATCAGGTTGACCGGGTCGTTGTGGACCAGCGTCACCCAGGGGACGTCGGGCTCGGGGACGACGAGGTTCTCCTCGGCCGATTCGGGTCGTTCGATCTCTACGGGGGCGACGCTCACCTACCCCATGCTGCCACTCGGGAGGGGGCATCGCACAAACGGGGGCGGTGGCGTGGCGGGGCCGGGGCCTGCCGCCCGCCTGCCCCCACACCCCCATCTCGTCACTCTGACGAAATAGGGGTAGCATCCCCGGCATGAACTCAGCGGACCTTGGGCGACGGGTCGGTGTGCCGTCGACCGCACTCTTCACCGACCAGTACGAGCTCACGATGGTGCAGGCCGCACTGAAGGCCGGCACGGCCGGCCGGCGCTCCGTCTTCGAGGCGTTCACCCGCCGGCTGCCCGAGGGGCGGCGCTACGGCGTCGTCGCGGGCATCGGGCGGGTACTGGACGCGGTGGAGAACTTCCACTTCGACGACGAGATGCTCGCCTTCCTGCGTGACCAGAACGTCGTCGACGGCCCGACGCTCGACTATCTGGCGGACTACCGCTTCAGCGGCGACATCTGGGGCTAC
Organism: Streptomyces sp. NPDC005775; assembly: GCF_042871565.1. Lineage (NCBI taxonomy): Bacteria > Bacillati > Actinomycetota > Actinomycetes > Kitasatosporales > Streptomycetaceae > Streptomyces > Streptomyces sp. NPDC005775. The sequence goes on from NZ_JBIAIU010000012.1 coordinate 157,988, forward strand.
CCGGAGGGCGAGGTGTACTTCCCGGGCTCGCCGATCCTGCGGGTCGAGGGCTCCTTCGCCGAGTGCGTGCTGCTGGAGACGGTGATCCTTTCGATCCTCAACCACGACTCGGCGATCGCCGCGGCGGCCTCGCGGATGTCGGCGGCGGCGGGCGGGCGCCGGCTGATCGAGATGGGCGCCCGGCGCACGCACGAGCTGTCGGCGGTGGCGTCGGCCCGTGCCGCGTACATCGGCGGCTTCGACACGACGTCCGACCTGGCCGCGGGCTTCCGCTACAACATCCCGACCGTCGGCACGAGCGCCCACGCGTTCACCCTGCTGCACGACTCCGAGCGCGACGCGTTCCGGGCGCAGGTCGACTCGCTGGGGCGTGACACGACGCTGCTGGTCGACACGTACGACGTCACGGCGGCGGTCCGTACGGCCGTCGAGGTGGCCGGGACCGAGCTGGGGGCGGTCCGGATCGACTCCGGCGACCTGCTGCTGGTCGCGCACCGGGTGCGCCAACAGCTGGACGAGCTGGGCGCCACGGAGACGAAGATCGTGGTGACCTCGGACCTGGACGAGTACGCCATCGCGTCGCTGGCCGCGGCGCCGGTGGACGCGTACGGGGTGGGTACGCAGCTGGTGACCGGCAGCGGGCAGCCCACCTGCTCGATGGTCTACAAGCTGGTCGCCCGCGCCGCCTCCGCCGACCCGGCGGACGAGCTGCTGCCGGTGGCGAAGAAGTCGATGGGCGCGAAGTCGTCGAGGGGCGGCCGCAAGTGGGCCGCGCGCCGGCTGGACGAGGACGGCGTGGCCGAGGCGGAGGTGATCGGCACCGGCCCGGTCCCGGCGGAGCTGGCCGGCCGGCAGCTGCTGGTGGAGCTGGTCAGGGGCGGCGAGGTCGTCGCGCGCGAGCCGCTGGACGCGGCTCGGGAGCGGCATATCGCCGCGCGGGCGGGCCTGCCGATGTCCGCGATGCAGCTGTCCCGTGGGGAGCCGGTGCTGCCTACGGAGTACGTGTGAGTTCGGGTGCGATTCGGTGCGGTTCGGTGCGGTTCGGTGCGCCTGGTGGTCGCTTTGTCCGCAATCTCCCCCATAGCCTGAAGGCATGGGAGGCGCCCCCTCGACAGGCTCGATTCTCCCGCTCGGCTTGGTGCTTCCCGCCCCGGCCTGATTCTTGACGCCCGGGCTCGATTTGCACGGGCGCCCCCTCCCTAACGCAGGTCCGAGTCCCTAGGCTCGATGCCACCCCCGTAACCGCCGCCGCTCACTCCCCCACCGAAGGACACCCGCCATGCACCGCGCCTTGATCGTCGTCGACGTTCAGAACGACTTCTGCGAAGGCGGGAGCCTCGCGGTGGAGGGGGGCGCCGATGTCGCCGCCGCCATCACCGACCTGATCGGTGAGGCCCAGCCCGGTTACCGGCACGTGGTGGCCACCCGCGACCACCACATCGACCCGGGTGACCACTTCTCCGCCGAGCCGGACTTCGAGCACTCCTGGCCCACGCACTGCGTGGCCGGTACGGAGGGCGTGGGCTTCCACCCCAACTTCGCGCCCGCGGTCGCCTCCGGGGCCATCGACACCGTCTTCGAGAAGGGCGCGTACGCGGCCGCGTACAGCGGCTTCGAGGGCCAGGACGAGAACGGGACGGGGCTCGCCGCGTGGCTGCGGGAGCGCGGGGTCACCGAGGTCGACGTGGTCGGCATCGCGACCGACCACTGTGTCCGGGCCACCGCGCTCGACGCCGTCCGTGAGGGCTTCGCCACGCACGTACTGCTGGATCTGACCGCGGGCGTCGCCGAGGCGACGACGGGCCGGGCGCTGACCGAGCTGCGGGACGCCGGTGTGGTGCTCTCCGGCAAGCCGGTGGTCGGCTGAGGGCTGGGTCCTGTCCGGAGTTCCCCCGCGGCGTCGCGGGGGATCCGGACAGGACCTAGCTCTGCCGGGCCGGCAGGGCGGGCCTCAGGAGGGCGCGTATCGGGTGCCAGAGCTCCTGGGCCCGCTCGGGTCTCGCGCGCCACAGGAGGCCGTCGGGGTGGTGCAGGACGGCGGTGATCTCGTCCGGGGTGGGCGGCTCCGCGTTGCCGCGGAGGTAGACCGCGCGCAGGCCCAGATTGCGCAGCCGGGTCAGTGCGCGGGCCCGGTTCGCCGCGTGGACCAGGACGCGCACCGGGGTGTCCGGTCCGACGCCCTGTGCCGGGCTCGGCAGCGTGATCGCGACGACCACACTGCCGTTCGGCAATTTGCTGAATCCTCCGCCTGCCATGCTCCGCGCTCCCCCGTGAGACCTCGAGTGTCAATAAGAAACCGAACAAGAGGCACCTAAACACGATCGGCCGCCGCCCGCTAGAGGGCGACGGCCGATCATGGTTTGACCTGCGGTTTTACTGAATTACTTGTGGGACGGGCCCACCTTGACGGTCATCGTGGAGCCGCTGAGCGGCTCGCTGACGATCGAGATCCGGGTGTTGGTGTCAGTTACCTGCACGCTTCCGGTCTTGTTCTCCTTGTACCAGTAGGTGCCCTTGTGGTCGTCGAAGACCGGAACGCCGAGCTGCGGCTTGATCTTCGTGGCCACGTCACCGTTGTGCAGCGTGAAGCCGTCGGTGGGGTACCAGCTGAACGGAGCGTCAAAGGGCTGGATCTTGTTGCGCATGACCGAGCCGTCCGACCACTTCAGCGGCTTGGCGTGCGCGTCGATCGGCAGGATCAGGCCCTGACCCGGGTGGGTCGAGACGTTGTTGTCCTTCTGCGAGCCGTCCCACAGCCAGATGAGCAGGCCGTTCTGGTACGGGTAGTGCTCGACCCAGTCCGGACGGGTGTTGGCGAACCCGAAGTTGTACGGGCCGACCTTGAGGGTCTGGTCGTACGAGACGTACTGGCGGTTCTCCGCGATGTAGCGCTGCGGGTAGTCCTTGGTGAAGGACGAGCCCACCCGCGAGAAGCCCTTGGCGGTCCAGCCGTTGTCGTCGCCCTCGGCGTTGTCCGTGAAGAGCGCGGCACCGTCGGCGTTGACCGCGATGGTGTCGGCCGCGAAGCCGACGCCGCCCGCGCCGCCGTCGGTGGCGTAGCGGAAGCGGATGTCGATCTTCTTGCCGGCGTAGGCGTCCAGCGAGTACGAGAGCTGCTGGTACTTGCCGGAGACGTCGGTCAGGGCCGGCTTGTCACTGGCGTCGCGCGGGATGGCCACGCCGTCGGCGGTGCCGTCGATCGCGGTCCAGCTGGTGCCGCCGTTGTCCGAGACCTCGGTGTAGAGGTAGTCGTAGTCCGCCTCGATGTCCCACCAGCCGGCGAGGTCGAGGGAGGCCTTGGACTTGCCGGTCAGGTCGACCGGGCGGGACAGGGTGTTGCTGAGGTTGTCACCCATGTCGCTCCACCACTGCTTGGCGCCCTCGGCGGGCGTCGTGACGGCGGTGGTGACGGCCTTGTCGGGCAGCTCGACGACGAGTGCCTGCTTGTTGGCGGTGTTGTACGCGGAGACGCCCAGCTTGTGGGTGGACTTCGTCGCGGCCTTGGCCGTGTCGTAGTCCAGCCAGCCCAGCTGGAACTTGTCCCAGGCGGTCATGTCGCCGGGCTTGTCACCGATGCTGCCCTTGCCGGTGCCGAGCCAGGAACCGGCCGACATCAGCGACCAGAAACCGACCGAGTTCTCGGCGGTGTTGGTCGTGTCGTACAGGTCCGGCAGACCGAGGTCGTGGCCGTACTCGTGGGCGAAGACGCCCAGGCCGCCGTTCTCGGGCTGCGCGGTGTAGTCGCCGACCCAGACGCCGGTGTCACCGATCTGGGTGCCGCCGGCCTTGTTGTCGGCCGGGCCGGTCGCGCCGGCGTTGGTGCCGTAGGCGTACCAGCGGTGCGCCCAGATGGCGTTGGTGCCCTCGACGCCGCCGCCCGCGGACTCGTCCTCGCCGGCGTGCACGATCTGGAAGTGATCGATGTAGCCGTCGGGCTCGTTGAAGTTGCCGTCACCGTCGAAGTCGTAACGGTCCCACTGGTCGTACTGGGCGAGATCGGTCTTGATCTGCTCGGGCGTACGGCCCTTGGCCTTCTGGTCGGCGGCCCAGGCGTTGGTGCCGTCCTTGATCATGTCCCAGGCGTTGGCGCAGTTGGTCGAACCGCAGTAGTTCGACCCGTAGCGTGCCTCGTTGTACGGGACCTTGACCCAGTCGGAGACCTCGCCGTCCACCGAGTAGCGCCCGGAGGACGTCTTCTCGTAGTACGTCTTGAGCGAGTCCTTGCCGGCACCCGTACCGAAGTACATGTCCTGGAAGTGGGCCTGGTTGTAGTCGGCCTGCCAGGCGGTGCTGTTGTCCTTCTTGGGGTCCGGCTTGGCTATCGTGTTGTGCGCCGGACCCGGCGTGCCGCCGTACTTCGGAACGGCGGGCTTGGGGCCGGCGCCGTCCGGGTCGAACATGGTGGTGTTGTCGACCTGGTCGCCGAACTCCACCAGGATGGTGAAGATCTTGTCGGTCTTCTGGCGTTGCAGCTCGACGTACTTGTTGTCGTCGAGCTTGACGACCTTGGAGCCGTTGCGCGCCGACACCTTCTTGTCGCCGGACATGACCTTCTCCAGGGCGGCCTGACGCTGGGCGTCCTGCTGCTTGCTGAAGGGGCCTTCCAGGTTGTGCGCGTCGCCCTTGGCCGACCCCGGGTCCCGGCGGTCGATGGCGGAGGCGGCGGCGCCTGACGCCTGGTCATCCGCCTGAGCGGTGGCGAAGGCGGATGCGGTGGCGGCCGTCGCGGCCATGGCCACGACAACCGCCCCGGTGCGAAGCGCCCGTCTTTTAATGATCACGTGATGCAGTCCTCCCCGGCGCCCGCGGCTACGGCCTTGGAGGTGTGAAGGGGCCGCGCGCGGTAACGCGTCACAAGTGACGACATTCGACCGGAGTTACGGAAGAAAAGACAGACCTTGACTTGAACAGACCAAGTGCACTATGCAGGAGCCCGTTTCCGCTATCCGGACGGCCCCTCCACGCCACACCGGCGCGCCAAACCCTCCCAGGGGCGCGCGAGATGACTCCGTGCGCCCCCCGTGCAACGGTACCGTGGGTTAGGTGACGCTTACTACCCGTTCCGCTCGGGCATTCACCGTCGTAGAGTCACTTGACACCGAGACCGTGTCGAGAGACCGCCCATCCGACGTCCCGAGGACGGATACCGCCATGCCGCGTCCCACTGCTGCACAGCTCTCCTACGGTTCGGTGACCGTCGTCTTCTCGACCCTCGCCATGCTGCTGCTGTCCCGTACCGAATCGGGCATCGGCATCGCCGTCATCGGTACGGCCGCGCTCGCGCTCGGCCTGCTGGTGGCCGTCACCGTCCCCCTGCCGACCCGCAGGAACACAGCGAAAGCGGCGAAGACGAGGGCCGCGGTGTCCGCACACCGCGACGCCGTCCCCGCCGCTGCCGAACCCGAGGGCCGCACCCTCGACACCGCACAGTCCAGGATCCCTGCCGCACGCGCCGCATCGGAGCGGGTGGGCGAACATTCGCTGCGGCACTGACGACCGGCGCGGCCGGGAGCGGGCCGACACCCTCCCGGCAGACCGTCAGTTGGTGACCACCACCACCGTCTTGGCCGCCTTGTCCTGGAGCCCCTGCTTGTAGGGCTTGTCCGTGAACATCAGCACGATGTTGATCAGCCACCACAGGCACGGGCAGCACAGCAGCGCCGGCACCCACAGCACCACCGCCCGCAGGAACGCACTGCCGGTGTCCGGCACCCTGCCGTCGTTGAGCATCGCGACGCGCAGCTTCAGCAGCCGCTTGCCGAGGGTGCGGCCGTCCTTGTGCGTGAAGTACGTGTCGTACGCGACGTAGCACACCAGGCCGATCAGCGACCAGAGCAACTGATGGCCGCTGTAGGTCTGCGCGAAGATGTCGCCGACGTTGTCGTCGTTGTTGTTGTCCGACATCTCGACCGCACCGCCCCAGGGCAGCGAGATCAGGTACAGCGGGATCGAGATGATCAGGAAGTCGATCAGCCGGGCCAGGATCCGCTTGCCGGGCTCGGCGAGCGGCGGCATGCCCGCCAGCGGATCGGCGCCCCCGTACGGGCCACCGCCGTACGGACCGGGATCGTACGGCGGCGGGGGCGGCGCGCTGTCGTAGGGCGAGCCCGATGACGGCGGCGGCTGAGACCCGGGCGGCTTCTTGGAGAACGGGTCGTCCTCGGGCGGCTGACCGGACGTCGGCTGATCGTTGCTCATGCGGGCCAGTGCACCGCGCCGCACGGACGCCCGCAACGGCTCAGGTGCGTTCGGGGGAACGGCGTCCACCCGACGGCCCTCACCCGAAGGGCCGTCAGCCGAGCGGGTCGACCACCCGGCCGCTCACCCGTCCCTCCTCAGCCCGCGACGAAGGTGCGTGCCGCCTTGTCGTGCCAGCACTGGCGCCACGGCCGGTCGACCAGGCACCAGAGCACGTTGACCACGCCGATGACCAACAGGCCCAGCACCCCGTAGACCAGCCAGCGGCGCAGGGCGGCGCCGAAGCCGGGCGCGTCGTGGGACTCGATGTCGCGTACGTCGAGGCCGCAGAGCTTCTTGCCGAGCGTACGGCCCCACTTCGCGGTCGGCAGTGCCTCCAGTAGGACGCCCAGCACCAGGAAGGTGCCGAGGACCGCGCCGGCCAGGGAGGCCGTGGTGGAGTCCAGCAGCCAGACCGTGACCGTCTCGCCGGACAGCTTGGCAGCGTCGATCTTCTCGTTGACGTGGTCCGCTGCCCGGGACGCCAGCGGTACGGCGACGGCGCCGACGAGTGCGCCGAGCACCACCGTGTCGATGAGCCGGGCGGCGAACCGCTTGCCGAGGGCCGCCGGGCGGGCAGCCGTCCGGGCCGCCGCGAGCTGCTGGAAGTGGTCGTCGACCGGGGGCTTCCACGGCACCACGGGCTGGTCGGGGTGCGGCGCCTGCTGGGACTGCTGCGGGAAGGCGGGCCGTTGCTGCTGCGCGGGCGCCTGCTGCTGCGGCTGGGCGTTCTGTTCGGGCCGGGCCAGCTGGTGGACCTGCTGCGCCCAGGAGGCCGATCCGCCACCGGGGCCGGGCGTGAGCGGGCTGTTGAGCGCCGCGGGAGCCGGGGAGGGGGCGCCGGACTGCGCGGCGGGCGTGGAGGTGTGTGCGGCGGGCGTGGGCGGCTGCGGGGCGGCGGGCGTGACCGGTGCGGTGCCGGGGCCGATCGCACGGATCGTCATCGTGCCGTCGCCGGAGGGCTGCTGTTGCTGCTGTTGTTGCTGCTGTGCGTCGCGCGGGCCGGGTGTCCTGCCGGCGGGGCCCGCGGCGCGCATCGTGACGGTGCCCTCGGCGGGTGGGCGCGGTGTGTCGCCGCTCCCGGGGCCGGGGCGGCGGGAGCGGTCGACCCGGATGGCGACGGTGCTCTCGGGCACCTGCCCGCCGCCGTCGCGCATGCCCGGCAGCGCGCCACCGGTGGGGTCCGCCGGGGCGGGGCGGCGGGGGTCGGCCGGGGCCCGGTCCGCCGGAGCGGGGTCGGCGGCGGCCCGGACGTCGGGCGAACCGGCGGCGGGCGTCCGCGGATCGGGGGCAGCCGTCCCGGCCTGCGGTTCGGGCTGTCCGCCCCAGGAGACCCGCCGGTCGCGCTCGCCGCCGAAGCCGGTCTGCCGGGAGGCGTCGGCCTGCCAGGCGGTGGCGGGTTCGGGGCGGTTCCCCTCGTAGGGCTCCTCGTCGAAGAAGACCGGGCCGGTCTCGTCCACCGGGGCGGGTGCGGGCGCGGGGTCCTGCGGCGCGGCCGCCTCCTCCTCGGCGGGCGCGGCGGGCATGGATTCGCCCTGCTGTGGGGCGGGCCGGCTGGTGCCGGGCACCCAGGAAGCGCCGTTCCAGTACCGGACGTATCCGGGAATGGACGGGTCGGGGTAGTACCCCTCGCGGGGTCGGTCGTCACCGGGTGCCGGGGTTGGGGCGCTCATCACCGTGGTCCCGTATCTCTTCGAGGCCTGGGACCGGCCGGCGATGGGGGAACGACCGGTCCTCATACAAGGGTCCACATCTATCAGACACCTGCCTGTCACCGGGCCGGTCCCGGTGTTTGGACCACTTTCCGGTCACCCCGAAATATTTTTTGCGAAGTCGCGTAATGGATGGCGGGGAGGGCCCTCTCTCCCTGTGCGGGCGGTCGTGCGACCGGCCCACAGGCTTCGAAAGGACGCACCTCATGAACACCGTCGTGGAACGAGAGCTGGAGCTCAAGCTCGTCCTGTCGCCCGAGCGCAGCATCCCCGTGCCCGCCCGGCTGACGTATCGCACCGAGGACCCCTACGCCGTGCACATCACCTTCCACATCGGCTCCGACACCCCCGTGCACTGGACGTTCGCCCGCGATCTGCTGGTCGAGGGGGTGTTCCGGCCCTGCGGGCACGGGGACGTGCGGATCTGGCCGACGAAGGTCGAGGGGCGCAGCGTCATCTGCGTGGCGCTGACCTCACCGGACGGCAACGCCCTGCTGGAGGTGCCGTCCACGGCGATCGCCACGTGGGTGGAGCGGACACTGCGGATCGTCGCGCCGGGTACGGAGTCCGAGCGGCTCGGCATCGACGAGGCCCTGGCCGAGCTGCTCGCGCCGCTGCCGGCCGACGACCTGTGGATGAGTGACCCGTGGCCGTCGGACGAGTCGCAGGACGGGGAGGGTTGAGGGCGGCGGGGCCGGGGCGTCAGAAGACCTTGCCCGGGTTGAGGAGTCCCAGGGGATCGAAGGCCTGCTTGATGCCCCGGTGCAGTTCCACGCTCACTTCGCCGAGTTCGCGGGCAAGCCACTCCTTCTTGAGCACGCCCACGCCGTGTTCGCCGGTGATCGTGCCGCCCAGTTCGAGGCCGAGCGCCATGATCTCGTCGAAGGACTCCCGGGCCCGCCGGGACTCGTCGGCGTCGGTGTGGTCGAAGCAGACGACGGGGTGGGTGTTGCCGTCGCCCGCGTGCGCGCAGACGCCGATGGTGAGGTCGTACTTCTCGGCGACGGCTGCCGTGCCTTCGAGCATCGCGCCGAGTCGCGAGCGCGGTACGCACACGTCGTCGATCATGGTCGCCGACTTGACGGTCTCCAGCGCGGTGAGCGACATCCGCCGGGCCTGGAGGAGCATTTCGGACTCGGCGGCGTCCTCGGCCGGGACGACTTCGGTGGCTCCGGCGGCGGTGCAGAGCTCGGCGACGGCGGCGAGGTCGGCGGAGGGGTCCGGGGTGTCGAAGGCGGCGAGCAGGAGCGCCTCGGTGGAGTCGGGGAGGCCCATGTTCGCCATCTTGTTGACCGCGCGGACTGTTGTACGGTCCATCAGTTCGAGGAGTGACGGTGTGTGTCCGCGCTCCATGATGCGGCAGATGGCGTCGCAGGCGCTCGCCGCGCTGGGGAACTCGGCCGCCAGGACGAGTTGCTGGGGCGGCTGCGGCTTGAGCGCGAGCACGGCCCCGACGACGATGCCGAGGCTGCCCTCGGAGCCGACGAAGAGCCGGGTGAGGTCGTATCCGGCGACGCCCTTGGCGGTGCGGCGGCCGGTGGTGAGCAGGCGGCCGTCGGCGAGGACGACGTCGAGGCCCAGGACGTATTCGGCGGTGACGCCGTACTTCACGCAGCACAGGCCGCCGGACGCGGTGCCGATGTTGCCGCCGATGGTGCACATCTCCCAGCTGGAGGGGTCCGGCGGGTAGTACAGCCCGTGCTCGTTGACCGCCCGGGACAGGACGGCGTTGATGACGCCCGGTTCGACCACGGCGATGCGGTCGACGGGGCTGATCTCCAGGATGCGGTCCATCTTGACCAGGGAGAGCACGATGCAGCCGTCCGAGGCGTTGGCCGCGCCCGACAGGCCGGTGCGGGCGCCCTGGGGGACGACCGGGACGCGCAGCGCGGTGGCGGTGCGCATGATGTGCTGGACCTGCTCGACGGTGCGGGGGAGCGTGACGACGGCGGGGGTGCCCGCTTCGCAGAAGCTCGCCATGTCGTTGGCGTAGGAGGCGGTGACGTCCGGATCGGTGATCAGGGCCTCGGCCGGCAGACCCGCGCGCAGAAGTTCGAGAAGATCGTCCATGATCCAAGACTGACACCCGGGCCCATTGGTGTGAACCCGTATGCGGCAGCGTTCGCAAGGCGCGGTGTGTTCTTCATACTGACGCACAGTGATCGGCATGGACGACACGTCACGGCAGACCCCGATGGCCCCCGGCCCGGACCCTGAGCCCGGCACTACCCCGGCCGCCCCCTACGCGTCACCGCCCGATCCCGCGTCCCTGGCCGAACCGCCGCCCGCCTCGCTGCGCACGACGCTGCGCAGGGCCGCGTTCGGTGTGGTGGCGGGGGCGGTGCTGGTGACGGGCGCGGTGGTCGCGGTGCCCGACGACGACCAGGACGCGACGCCGCCCCTGCCGGGCCCGGTCTCGCGGGCGATGAGCGCGACGGCCGCGGGCTCCCCCGCCTCGCTCTCCGATCTGACGGCGCTCATGGGGGACCGGCAGGAGTGGGTGGGGACGCATCCGTCGGACGCGCGGTCGTGGGCGGTGCTCGGGTCGGCGTACGTGGAGTGGGGGCGGCGGGCCTCGGACGCGGCCTACTACACCCGCGCCGAGCAGGCGTTGAAACGGTCCTTGAACGTGCAGCCGGGTGAGCGCGGGAACGCGGCGGCCTGGGTGGGCCTCGCCGCGCTCGCCAACGCCCGGCACGACTACGTGACGGCGAAGAAGTGGGGCGAGACGGTACGGTCCCGGCAGCCCGGGCAGTGGACCGTGTACCCGGAACTGGTCGACGCGTACAACGGCCTCGGTGACTACAAGTCGGCGACGACGGCGGTGGAGAAGTACGCCGAGCTGCGGGCCGGCGTGCCGTCGCTCGGGCTGACGGCGCAGATGTACCGGGACCGGGGCTGGCGCGAGGACGCGCTGGCCACCGCACAGGACGCCGCGAACCGGGCGAAGACGCCTGCGGAGAAGGCGTCGTGCCTGTCCAGGCTGGGCGAGCTCGCCTGGGAGCGGGGTGAGCCGAAGGAGGCGGTGGCCCAGTACGGGGCCGCGCTGCGCACCGATCCCGCCCATCACCCGTCGCTGGCCGGCCGGGCCCGTGCGCTGGCGGCCCTCGGCCGCACCGACGAGGCCCAGCGCGACTACCAGGCCGCTCTGAAGAAGTCGCCGCGCCCGGCCTATCTGCTGGAGCTGGGTGAGCTGTACGAGTCGCTCGGCCTGGACGGCGACTCGGCCGACCAGTACACGAAGTTGCGCAAGGCCCTGGCCGGCAGCGAGGCGCGGGGCGTGGACGAGTCCCTGCTCCTGGGCCGCTTCGAGGCCGCCCACGGCGACGCGGCCGCGGCGGTGGAGCTGCTGCGGGCGGAGTGGGACCGGGGCCACCACAGCGCGGAGGTGGCCGATGCGCTGGGCTGGGCGCTGCACCGCTCGGGCGATCCGGACGCGGCGCTGGAGTACGCGGAGCGGGCGGTCGACTCGGGCGGTCGGAACGCGTCGTACGCGTACCACCTGGGCATGGTCCAGCGGGCGTTGGACGACTTCGGTCCGGCGCGCCGCCATCTGGAGGAGGCGCTGCGCACCAACCCCGGGTTCTCGCCGCTGGACGCGCCTCGGGCCGAAGAGGCGCTGGACACGCTGGGGCTGCCCCCGGCGGGCGGCCCGCAGGACATGCGGCCGGCCGCGCCGCCGGCCCCTGAGCCGTCCCGGGAGCCGTCACCGGCGGCCGCTCCGGTGGAGCCGGCGAGACCCGGCGGACAGGCCGCGCAGGCTCCCGGTGAGGCACCGGCGCCCGCGGCCGGACCGCCGGGGAACAAGGCCGACCCGGGCCCGCCGAAGGGCTCCGCCGCCACGCCGGTCAAGCCGTCCGCCCCGCAGTCACCGGCGGGGCGCTGACGCCCTTCCGCACGACAGGACGGGCGGGCCCGGAAGCATCCGGCCCGCCCGTCCTGTTGTGCCCCCGTCACTCGGGAGATCAGGCGGTCAGAGGTTGCCGCGGCGCTCCTGCTCGCGCTCGATCGCCTCGAAGAGGGCCTTGAAGTTGCCCTTGCCGAAGCCCATCGAGCCGTGGCGCTCGATCATCTCGAAGAAGACGGTCGGCCGGTCCTGGACCGGCTTGGTGAAGATCTGCAGCAGGTAGCCGTCCTCGTCGCGGTCGACGAGGATCTTCAGCTCGCGCAGGGTCTCCACGGGCACCCGGGTCTCGCCCGCCCACTCGCCGAGGGTGTCGTAGTAGGAGTCCGGGGTGTCGAGGAACTGGACACCGGCGGCGCGCATCGCGCGTACGGAGGCGACGATGTCGTTGGTGGCGAGCGCGATGTGCTGGACGCCTGCGCCGCCGTAGAACTCCAGGTACTCGTCGATCTGGGACTTCTTCTTGGCGACGGCGGGCTCGTTGATCGGGAACTTGACCTTGAGCGTGCCGTCGGCGACGACCTTGGACATCAGCGCGGAGTACTCGGTGGCGATGTCGTCGCCCACGAACTCCTTCATGTTCGTGAAGCCCATGACCTTGTTGTAGAAGCCGACCCACTCGTTCATACGGCCGAGTTCGACGTTGCCGACACAGTGGTCGATGGCCTGGAAGGTGCGCTTGGCCGGGGGCTCGACGATCGGGGCGGCGGCGGCGAAGCCGGGGAGGTAGGGGCCTTCGTAGCCGGTGCGCTCGACGAGCGTGTGGCGGGTCTTGCCGTACGTGGCGATGGCGGCCAGGACGACGGTGCCGTGCTCGTCCTTCACCTCGTGCGGCTCGGTCAGACCGAGGGCGCCGTGCTCGACGGCGTAGGCGTACGCGGCGCGGGCGTCGGGGACCTCGATGGCCAGGTCGACGACGCCGTCGCCGTGCTCGGCCACGTGCTCGGCGAGGAAGCGGCCGTGGTCCGTGGTCGCCCGGATGACGGAGGTGAGGACGAAGCGGGCGGAGCCGTTGGTCAGAACGTAACTGGCGGTCTCGCGGCTGCCGTTCTCCGGTCCGGAGTAGGCGACCAGCTTCATGCCGAAGGCCGTCGAGTAGTAGTGCGCGGCCTGCTTGGCGTTGCCGACGGCGAAGACGACGGCGTCCATTCCCTTGACCGGGAAGGGATCGGCCTGCCGCGCTGTCTCGGGGGTGCTGTGCATCGTCTCAGTCATGTCCGAAGGTTCCCGCCGCTTCGCAAGGTGCGCAACAGTTCGCGAATCCACTGGTCAATCTGTCCAGCACCTCGCCATGATGGGCGGGCTATCTGTACATGATGACCATCACACCGACACCCGGAGGCCGGCCGTGGCAATCGATCACCTGGACGGGCGACTCATCGTCCTGCTGGCGCGCGAGCCGCGGATCGGGGTCCTGGAGGCGTCGCGCCGGCTCGGTGTGGCGCGAGGGACGGTGCAGGCGCGCCTGGACCGCCTTCAGTCGAATGGCGTCATCCGCGGCTTCGGCCCCGACGTCGACCCGGCGGCGCTCGGCTATCCGGTGACGGCGTTCGCGACGCTTGAGATCAAGCAGGGTCAAGGCACCGACGTACGGGCGCACTTGGGCGGCGTACCGGAGGTGCTGGAGCTGCACACCACCACCGGGCACGGCGACATGTTCTGCCGGCTCGTGGCCCGCTCCAACGCCGATCTCCAGCGGGTGATCGACCGGGTTGTCGGATTTGATGGCATTGTCCGGGCCTCCACGGCCATCGTCATGGAGAACCCCGTACCCCTGCGCATCATCCCGCTCGTCGAGCAGGCAGCACAGGACACCGACTGAGCCGAGGAGTGACGTGTGAGCTTCTGGGAGTACCTCGGGAACCGGCACCAGCAGTTGCTCACCGACGCGTTCCAGCACGCCAGCGCCGTCTTCCAGTGCATGGTCATCGCCACCGTGCTCGGCGTCCTGATCGGGGTGGTCAGCTATCGCAGCGGCTGGGGGTCCTCGGTGGCGATCACCTCGACGGCGACCGTCCTGACCATCCCGTCCCTCGCCGCGATCGGTCTGCTGATCCCGCTGGTCGGGCTCGGGGTGGCGCCGACGGTGATCACCCTGACGCTGTACGGGCTGCTGCCCATCGTCCGTAACGCCATCGTCGGCCTGCGCGGCGTGGACCCCTCGCTCGTGGACGCGGCGAAGGGCATCGGGATGTCGCGGACCGCCCGGCTCTGCAAGGTGGAACTGCCGCTCGCCTGGCCACCGATCCTCACCGGCATCCGGGTCTCCACCCAGATGCTGATGGGGATCGCCGCCATCGCGGCGTACGCCTCCGGGCCCGGTCTCGGCAACGAGATCTTCCGCGGCATCGCCTCGCTGGGCAGCGCCAACGCGATCAATTCCGTGCTCGCGGGGACGCTCGGCATCGTCATCCTCGCCCTGCTCTTCGACGCCGCCTACGTCCTGCTGGGGCGGCTCACCATCCCGAGGGGGATCCGTGTCTGAGACCACGGCACCGGCCGGACCGGAACCGGCCGCCAACGCCACCTCCGGCGCCACCATCCAGCTGGAGGAGCTGAGCAAGATCTACCCGGGCACTCCCGCCCCGGCCGTGGACAACGTGTCGATGGACATCAAGGCCGGCGAGACCGTCATCTTCGTGGGCCCGTCCGGCTGCGGGAAGTCGACCACCCTGAAGATGATCAACCGGCTGATCGAGCCGTCCTCCGGGCGGATCAGGATCGGCGACGAGGACGTCACCGACATCGACGCGGTGAAGCTGCGCCGCAAGATCGGTTACGCGATCCAGTCGTCCGGGCTCTTCCCGCACATGACGGTCGCCGAGAACATCGCCCTCGTACCGAAGATGGTGGGCTGGTCGAAGTCGAAGGTGAAGGACCGGGTCGAGGAGATGCTCGATCTCGTCGGTCTCGACCCGCGCGAGTTCCACGGCCGCTATCCGCGTGCCCTGTCCGGCGGCCAGCAGCAACGCGTGGGCGTGGCGCGGGCGCTGGCCGCCGATCCGCCGGTGCTGCTGATGGACGAGCCGTTCGGCGCGGTGGACCCGATCACCCGCGACCACCTCCAGGACGAGCTGATCCGGCTCCAGCACGAGCTCCACAAGACGATCGTCTTCGTCACGCACGACTTCGACGAGGCCATCAAGCTGGGCGACCGGATCGCCGTGCTGCGCGAGCACTCGCACATCGCGCAGTTCGACACCCCGGAGGCCATCCTCACCAATCCGACGGACGACTTCGTCTCCGGATTCGTCGGGGCAGGCGCGGCGCTGAAGCGGCTCAACCTCACCCGGGTGCGCGAGGTGGAGATCGCCGACTTCCCGACGGTGACGGTGGACGACCCGCTCCAGTCGATCTTCAACAAGCTGCGCGACGGGGGCCACAACGAGCTGCTGATGCTGGACCGCAGGAACCGCCCGTACAAATGGCTGCGGCGCGGCGACCTCATGCGGGCCCGCGGTTCACTGGCGCGGGCCGGGCAGCTGGTGCACGACACGGTGACCAGGGACGCGACGCTGCACGACGCGCTGGAGGCGGTGCTGACCGACAGCGGCGGGCGGGTGGCGGTGACGGGGCGGCGCGGTGAGTTCATCGGCGTCGTCGACATGCAGACCCTGATGAACTCCGTGCACGAGCTCCTGGAGGCCGACCGGCTCACCGCCATCGAGCACCAGCACGACCTGGAGCACCTGCGCACACATCAGACCGCCCAGGAGCTGGAGGGCGGTGCGGGCGCATGACTCCCTCCTCCATGTCCGGTCGCGGTTCGTCCGACCGGTCCCCCGCGCCCGGCCGGGACCGTCCGCCGGGCGAACACGACGTCAAGGGCCACGCCTTCCACGACGAGGAGGAGGAACCGGCCCCGCCACCGGCCGGACCGCCGCGCCGCCTCACCTGGCGCAAGCTGGTGATCGTTCCCGCGGCGCTCGCGGTGGTGCTCGTCCTCACGTACGTGTGGATCACGAACGTCGACCTCGACTCCATCGCGGAGAACTCCCTGGCCGGTGACACGGTCCAGCTGCGGTGGTGGCAGCACGTCAGGCTGACGGCCATCTCGACGTTCTGGGTGCTGATCATCGCCATTCCGCTCGGTATCGCGCTGACCCGGCGCGGTCTGAGCAAGGCCGCACCGCTCGTCACCGCGATCGCCAACATCGGGCAGGCGACCCCGGCGATCGGCCTGCTGGCGCTGCTGGTGATCTGGCTGGGCATCGGCCCGTCCACGGCGATCACCGGCATGGTGATCTACGCGGTGCTGCCGGTGCTGTCCAACACGGTGGCCGGGCTCAAGGCGATCGAACCGACGCTGGTGGAGGCCTCGCGAGGCATCGGCATGTCGGCGATGGGGACGCTCAGAAAGGTCGAACTCCCGCTCGCCGTCCCGCTGATCCTGGCCGGCGTGCGGACGGCGCTGGTGCTGAACGTGGGCACGGCGACCCTGGCGACGTTCGGCGGCGGTGGCGGGCTCGGCGACCTGATCACGTCGGGTATCCAGACCCAGCGCATGCCGGTGCTGGTCCTCGGTTCGGTGCTGACGGTGGTGCTGGCGCTGCTGGTGGACTGGCTGGCCTCCCTGGTCGAGTTGGCACTGACGCCGCGTGGACTGGAGGTGGAGCGATGAGGAGGAGCGTGCGTACGGCGTTGGCGGGCGCGGCCGGTCTGGCGCTGGTGCTGGCGGGGTGCGGTCTGAAGAGCGGTTCCCCGCTGGTGGACGACGTGGTGCCGGGGTCGGTCGGGCAGGGGCAGCCGCTGGACGGCGCCTCGATGACCGTCACCTCGAAGAACTTCAGCGAGAGCATCATCCTGGGGCAGATGATCGGTCTGATCTTCAAGGCCGCGGGGGCGGAGGTCCTGGACCGGACGAACCTGCCCAGTTCGATCAGCGCGCGCGAGGCGGTCATCCAGGGCGACGCCGACGCGGAGTACGAGTACACCGGCACCGCCTGGATCACCTACCTCGGCCACGCGAAGCCGATCCCCGACCCTCTGGAGCAGTGGAAGGCGGTGCGCGACGCGGACCTGAAGAACGGGGTGACGTGGCTGCGGCCGTCCACCCTCAACAACACCTACGCGCTCGCCATCAGCAGGAAGAACAACGCCAAGTACCACCTGAAGACGCTCTCCGACGTCGCCGCCCTGTCGAAGGAGAACCCATCGGCGGTGACGATCTGCGTGGAGAACGAGTTCGCCTCGCGCGACGACGGACTGCCCGGCATGGAGAAGACCTACGGGATGTCGATCCCGGCCGCCAACATCAAGAAGATGGACGCGGGCATCGTGTACACCCAGGTGTCGAAGTCCGACTCCTGCCTGCTGGGCGAGGTGTTCACCACGGACGGGCGCATCAAGGCGATGAACCTGGACGTACTGGCGGACAACAAGCACTTCTTCCCCAACTACAACGCGGCGCCCGTCGTCCACACCGCGACGTTCGAGAAGTACCCGGTGATCGCCGACCTGTTGAACCCGCTCAGCGCACGGCTCAACACCGAGGTCGCGCAGGTGCTGAACGCCAAGGTGGACGTCGACGGGGAGGACCCGCACGAGGTGGCGAAGGAGTGGCTGATCGAGGAGGGGTTCATCAAGGAGGGGTGAGGAGCGCCGCCCGGCCGGCCGGCGCGACTTACAAAGAAGATGTTGCAAAGACCTGTTGCAAAGCTGTCTTTGTAACTCTATGGTTGGGGCATGCCAAAGAAGGACGCCGACGACAGCACCGCCACCGCACCGGATCCGAAGGTCCGCACCATCGACGCCCGCTCCCTGCGGGGGCTCGCCCACCCACTGCGCATGCGCCTGCTCGGCTCGCTGCGCGAGTTCGGACCCGCCACCGCGTCGGGCCTCGCCGACCGGCTCGGCGAGTCGAGCGGCGCCACCAGCTACCACCTGCGGCAGTTGGCCGCGTACGGCTTCGTCGAGGACGACCCGGCGCTCGGCAAAGGACGTGAGCGCTGGTGGCGGGCCCTGCACGCCGGCACCGCCTTCGACGACGACTTCATGCGCGACCCCGACCCCGAGATCCGCGGCGCCATGGGCGTCGTACTCCACGAGGTCGCGACGGCGCACACGCAGGAACTGAACACCTGGCTCGGCACGATGCACGAGTGGCCGCAGGAGTGGTACGCCGCCTCGGACCTCAGCGACTTCAAGGTACGGCTCACCCCCGAGCTCTCCAGGGAACTGGCCGACAAGGTCCACGCACTGGTCAACAGCTACCGCGGACGCGTCCCCGAGGACACCGAGGGCTCCGCCGTCGTCCGCACCCATCTGCACGTCTTCCCGCGCCCCACCGACTGAAGGGACCACCACGCCATGCATCCCGAGACGCACCTTCAGCTCCACCACGTCCGTTCCGCCGAACTGCGCTCGCAGTCCGCCGAGTTCCACCTCGCACACCGGTGCGCCGCACCGCGCAAGGGCCTGCGGACCCGACTGGGCTGGACCATGGTCGAACTGGGCCTGCGCGTCATACCCGACCGGACCGCCGTGCCGCCGCGCGCACCGCGCATGGCGTAGTCGTGAGCGGGGGGAAGAACAACACGTCCGGACGGCTGCCACTGACCGCCGTCCTTGCCGCCAACTCCATCTCCACAGCCGGTACTTCACTCACCCTGATCGGTGTGCCGTGGTTCGTCCTCGAAACCACCGGGAGCGCAGGCCGGGCCGGACTCGTCGCCTTCTGCGCGACCCTGCCGATCGTCGTCTCCGCACTGATCGGCGGGCCCGTCATCGACCGGATCGGCCGGCGACGGGTCTCCATCGCCTCCGACACGGTGTGCGGACTCGCCGTCGCCGCCGTCCCGTTGCTGTACTTCGCCGATGCCCTCGCCTTCTGGATGCTCTGCGCCCTGATGGCACTCAACGGGCTCGCCCACACCCCGGGCAACACCGCGCGCTACGTCCTCGTGCCGGACCTGGCCGAGCACGCCGGCACCACGCTCGCCCGCGCCGCCAGCCTCTTCGACGCGGTGTCGCGCGGGGCCCGGATGGTCGGGGCAGCGCTGGCCGGCGTGCTGATCTCGCTGGTCGGCGCGGAGACCGTGCTACTGCTGGACGCGGCGACGTTCCTGGCCTCGGCCGCGTTGATCGCGGCGGGGGTGCGGGGCGTGCGTGCGGCCGAGCCGCTGAAGGCCGCGGCACCGGTCTCGCTGCGTGCCTACCGGCGTGAACTGCGCGAGGGATACGCCTACTTGTTCGGCAACCGGCTGCTGCTGGGCGTCGTCGTGATGGTCCTGTTCATGAACGGCACCGACCAGGGCTGGAACGCCGTCCTTCTCCCGGTCCACGCCTCCGCCGAACTGGGCGGGGCGCGCGATCTCGGGCTCCTCACCGCGCTGTTCGGGGCGGGCGGACTGACCGGGGCGCTGCTGTACGGCGCGGTGGGGCACCGCTACTCGCGGCGGACCGTGTTCACGGTGTGCGTGGTGCTGTGCGGGGCGCCGCGCTTCCTGGTCGCCGCGCTGACCGGTACGACGCTGCCCCTCGCCGTCACGATGGTGCTGAGCGGGATCGCGGGCGGGGTCCTGAACCCGATCCTGACGACCGTGATCTACGGGAGCGTGCCCGACGCGTTGCGCAGCCGGGTCTCCGGGGCGGTGACCGCCGGGTGCGAGCTGGCCATGCCGGTGGGCGGTCTGGCGGCGGGCCTGCTGGTGGAGAGCGCGGGCGCCTCGGGGGCGCTGCTGGCGATGGGCGCGGTCTACCTGATCGCGACGCTGAGCCCGTTGGTGTTCCCGGCCTGGCGGGCGATGGACGACCCGCTCCCCGGGGACCCCGACGACCGTGCGGCGGACCCCGTCAGCAGCTCGGGACCTTCCCGCCGTGGTCCAGCGCCCGCAGCGAGTCCACCGCACCCTTCAGGGTCGTGACCGGGATCAGCCGGAGGCCCTTCGGCAGCTCGGACTTCGCCTCCTTGCACTCGGCCTTCGGCACGAGGAAGACGGTCGCCCCGTCCCGCCGGGCCGCCTGCGTCTTGAGCGATACGCCGCCGACCGCGCCGACGTCGCCGTCCGCCACGATGGTGCCCGTACCGGCGACGGTGCGGCCGCCGGTGAGGTCGCCGCCGGACCCGTCGCCGTCGAGCTTGTCGACGATGCCGAGCGCGAAGAAGAGGCCGGCGCTGGGGCCGCCCACGTCGGCCAGGTGCAGGGTCACGTCGACCGAGCCGGGCTTCCTGCCGAGGTAGTTCAGGGCGGCGTCGACCGCGGAGTCCTGCGACTTCGTCATGTCGTCGAGGTTGTGCTTCTCGATCTCCTTCTCGGAGCCGCCGGACGGGTAGACGGAGTCGCGCGGCATGACCGCCCGGTCCGTACGGAACCAGCTGTCGATCACGTCACCGACCCCGACGTCGGCGCTGGGCCCGGTGGCCACGATCGTCGTCATCAGCAGCCGGCCCTTGGTGGGCCGGGTGGGCGTGCCCTCGATGCTGATCACCGGGGTGCCGTGGTCGTCGCCGAGCACGTTCGCCGTCGTCCCCGGCTGGGCCAGCGTGAACGGCAGCGGCGCGAAGGCGGCTACGCCGAAGAGCGCGAGGACGGGAAGGGCGCACAGGGCGAGGGTGCGGGGGCGGGAGCGACGTGTGGACACCCGCCCAATCTAACGGGCCCCGCGCGCGCGGGGCCCGGCGCCACCGGTGCTCCGCGGGGCGGCGCGCTTGTCCGGTGGGTGGCGGTGGGGTGGTCCCTCCTGCGTCTGCGACGGTCATCAGGCTGGTCCGCAGACTCACGGCGGGCGGGTTCGGGGGCGTGCAGGGGAGTCCCCGCAGGACGACGAACAGATACCCGGGTCCATCGCGTACCCGCCGAACGTTCGTCGTTCGAGGAGACGCCCCGGAGGGACCCCGAACCCCCACCCACCAACCGGAGCCCGTCCGGCGCTTGAGGACGGAACCCCGAGCCCGGGGCCGGGCAACCCTCAGGCGCCCCGCGCTAGCGAAGCGCGTCCGCGACCTCGCGGGCCGCGTCCACCACGCGTGGCCCCACCCGTTCCGGAACCGCGTCCGCGAGCATCACCACACCGACGCTGCCCTCGACCCCCGTCACCCCCATCAGCGCGGCCGCCGCCCCGCTGGCCCCCGCTTCGAGCTCTCCGTGGGTGAGTGTGAAGGCCGTCTCACCCACCGGCTTCGCCCGCGCGGCGAGGATCGCCCGGCCCGCGGCGCCCCGGTCGAGGGGGTGGCGGAAGCCGGCCCGGTAGGCCACGTGGTAGTCCGTCCAGGTCGGTTCGACGACCGCGACGGCGAGCGCGTCCGTGCCGTCGACCAGCGTGAGGTGGGCGGTGGCCCCGATGTCCTCGGCCAGCGAACGCAGCGCGGGCAGCGCGGCCTCCCGGACGAGCGGGTGGACCTGGCGGCCCAGGCGCAGCACGCCCAGCCCGACGCGCGCCCGGCCGCCCAGGTCGCGGCGTATCAGGGTGTGTTGTTCCAGGGTGGCGAGCAGACGGTAGACCACGGTGCGGTTGACGCCGAGTTTGTTGGACAACTCGGTGACCGTCAGGCCGTGGTCGGTGTCGGCGAGCAGCTTGAGGACACGCAGTCCTCGGTCGAGCGTCTGGGAGGTCTCCGCGGTCACGACGCCCTCTCCTCTTTGGTGAGCGGCGGCGGCTGTTCCCACGGGTTGTGCGCCACCGGTCCCAGCGGCGACGCACGGAGAGGCCGCCGGCCTGGCCAAGGCACCGGCTGCGCTCCGCGGCGGCGTTGCCACGGGGCGTTCACATTTTGGGGACAGTAGCGAGCCAGTCCGCTCAGCGGAAGACCTCGTCCAGAATCCGGGCGCTCAAGAAGGGGCGCTCGTACCGGGATCACATAAGTGCCGGTCAGCGGGGCGTCGGCCGAACGGCGCGGATCTACGCGCGTCCATGTCGGCCGACTCCCTCGCGACGCTCCGTACACCGGAGGTGAACCGGCGTTAACTCACTGTGAACAATTGCTGGACGGTTTTTCCGTTCACGAGTACCTCGCAGGCCCTGATCGCCTTCGTCGCCGGGTCCCGGACGGTGAAGTTGAGGGCGAACGTGCCGTCGAGTCCGATGACCCGGGTGACGTAGGAGTCGGAGGTCTGTTTGCCCTCCGCGGTGCGTCCGGTGACGGAGACCGTGGCGACGGGGGCGAAGCCCCGCCCGGTCACCTGCACCACCGTGCCGGGCGGTCCCTCGGGCGGCGAGAGCGCGAAGGAGGCCCCGGTCGGGACCGTGCCGTCCTGGACGGTGAACGCGGCTGTCTCCGTACGCGGGTTGACGAGGACCTCACGGACCCGGAGGGCGACGGTGTCGGCCGCGTTGACGGTGAAGGTCTGCGAGAACGCACCGTCGAGGCCGACCACCTTGGTCCGCACCGGGTCGGAGGTCTGCGAACCGTTGGCCCGCAGCCCGACGATGGACACGGTCGCCACCTTCGCGAAGCCCTGGCCGAGCACGGTGACCGCGGTGCCCCTGGGGCCGGACGCCGGGGTGAGGACCACGAAGGTCGGGGCGACGCTCAGCTGGGTGAGTGCCTGCTGGCCGCCCGCGGTGACCTGGAGCGCGTAGACGCCGCGTGGGGTGGACTTGGCGGGGGTGACCGTACCGGTGAGGGTGCCGTCGGCGGCGATCCGCAGGGTGGAGCCGCTGATCCGGGCCGGGTCGCAGCCGCTGCCGTCGGCCGCGCACAGGGCTGCGGCGGGGGTGACGCCGGAGGGCCAGCCGTCGCCGGAGACGCTGATCGTCCCGCCCGGCTTGACCTTGGCCGCGCCCGCGGACAGCGTCGCGGTGGCCTCGGTCACGGTGAACGGCGTGGTCAGCAGGGTCGCCGGGTCGTTGCCCTCATCGACCTGGATCGAGGCGATCGCGGGGTCCGAGACGGTGAAGTCGACGGAGAACGTGCCGTCGGGGCCGCTCTTCACATAGACGGCCGTGTCGTCGAGCGTCGCGCCGCTCGCGTCGAGACCGACGGTGTTGATCCACCGGTCCTGGTAGTAGTCGCTGCCGGTGACGGTGATCACGCTGCCGACCGGGCCGCTGCCACGGGACAGGGCGATCGCGCGGGGCCCGTCGGGGACGAAGGCCCGGACGGTCAGGGGCGCGGTCGCCTCCTTCGTGCCGTCGCCGACCTTCACGAGGTACGAGCCGTCCGGCACCGTGCCCGACTGGGCGAGCTGGGCGCTGCCGGTCAGCTGTCCGGAGGCGTTGATCGCGAGCGAGCTGCTCGCGAACTTCCCGGCGTCGCAGCCGCCGCCGTCCGTCGCGCAGAGCGACGGTACGGGGGTGGCGCCGACGGTCCAGCGGCTGCCCGACAGGGTGACGGAGGTGGAGGGCCGGGCCGGTGTGGTGGGCGCGATGAGGGTGGCCGGCTGGCCGGCGCTGCCCTCCGCCGTCACGGTGCCGATGGGCCCGCCGCCCGCGGTGATCTCGCAGGTCGTCGAGTAGGTGGAGCCGAGCACCTTCGTGCGGGTGACGTTGCGCAGGGGGGTGAAGGTGATGGGGCCGCTCGCATTGGCGGGGATGAGGAAGTCCCCTTCGAACGGCGGCATATCGATCGACTGTCCGGAAGGGACGTTGATGTTGACCTCGGGCCCGGTGACGGTGACCGTGCCGGTGGCGCCACCGGACATGGCGAGGTCGACGCTCGGGGTGGTGGGCACGTTGTTGAGGCTGAGCCCGCTGGTGGCGGGGGACGGACCGAGGTCCACCTTGGCGTGGATCTTGCCGCCGGGGTCGACGACGTCGGGCGTCAGATCGATGCTGAACACCTGCGGCCCGGTCGCCTCGCCCTGGCCCGCGGGCAGGACGCAGTGCACGGTCGGGGTGACGGTTCCGGCGTGGGCCAGTGGCGCGAGCGCGACGGTTCCCCCGGTCCAGGCGAGTACGGCTCCGGCACCGAGGGCGACGGCGCGGCGCCATGCCGAACGGTCCGGTCTTCCGGTGGGTCTGCGATGCGCGAACATGCGGCTCCTCCAAAGGAAACGGAATGCGACTGATCCGAATGCGGAATGGGAGACGCCCGTCTGTTCCCTTGCCGAACGGAACAGACGGGCGTCGTCGGTGCTTTTCCCGGACCCTTTACAGCAGGGTCAGGGTCAGGGTGGCGCTGTAATCTCCGGGCCGGGTGAATTCAGGAACGGTGAGGGCGAGTCCTGCCTCGGCGTCGAACTTCCCGCCGGTGAACGGACGTGATCCGTCCGGATTCATCCGGCACAGGCTCGCCGCCTCGCTCCCGAGCACGGTGGGTGACCCGGCGACCGGCGTCCCCGCGCTCCCGTCCTGTGCCGTGCAGGCCGGTGCCCACCGCACCGCCCGGGCCGGGAAGGTGTTCCCGTCGGCGCTCGTGAACGCGGTGAGGGTGGCGGTCAGGGACCAGCCGCTGTTGACACCGCGGGCGTCCTGCACCTCCACCCGGTTGAGGTGGGCCCTCTGCACACCGCTGTCCGCGCCCAGGACCGTCGTACCGAAGGCGACGGTGTCACCGTCCTGCGTCATGGACAGCGTTCCCGCCCTGACCTGGGTGCTCAACCGCTGCTCGGCCGTGCTGCCACCCCCGCCGCCACCGGTGGTGACGGTGAACGGGACGGTGCGTACGGTCGCCGGGTCGTTGCCCTCGTCGGCCTGGACGGCGGCGACGGCGTCGGAGATGACGGTGAACTCGACGGCGAAGGTGCCGTCCGCGCCGCTCTTGACGTAGACCGCGCTGTCGTCGAGCGTGCTGCCCGCGGCATCGAGGCCGATGACGTTGATCCAGCGGTCCGGGTTGTAGTTCCGGCCGCTGACGGTGATCACGCTGCCGACCGGGCCGCTGTCCGCCGACAGCGTCATCTCCCGGTTTCCGGCCGCGACGGCTTCGACGGTGAGGGGGGCGGTGGCCTCCTTCGTACCGTCGTTGACCTTCACCTCGTAGCGGCCGTCGGGCACGGCTCCGGCCTCACCCAGGGTCGCGGTGCCGGTGAGGGTGCCGTAGGAGTCGATCCGCAGGGCGTGGGCGGTGAACTTCAGCGGATCGCAGCCACCTCCGCCGACCGCGCACAGCGACGGTACGGGGGCGGCGTCCGGGGTCCATCCCGAACCGCCCAGCTTCACCGCGGTGTTCGGGCGTACCGGGGCGGCGGGCGCGGTCAGGGTGGCGGGCTCCGACGCGGAGCCCTCCGCGGTGACCGTGCCGATGGAACCGCCGCCGTCGACGACGTCACAGGGCGTCTCGAAGACCGATCCGAACACCTTGGTCTGCGTCAGCGTCCGGATCGGAGCGAACGAGATCTCACCCGAGGCGTCCACCGGAACCAGGAAGTCACCTTCGAACGGGGGGAACTCCATGGGCGTGTCGACCGGGACGTTCATGGTGAACTCGGCGCCCCGCACGGTGACGGTGCCAGTGGCCCCGCCGGACATCGCGAGGTCGAGGCTGATGGTGGTCGGCACGTCCTCAAGGGCGATTTTGCTGGTGGCCGGGGACGGGCCCAGCGTCACCTTCGCGTGCACCTTGCCGCCCGGTTCGACGACGGCAGGCGACAGATCGACGGTCATCTCCTGCGGCCCGGTCGCCTCGCCCTGTCCGGCGGGCAGGACGCAGTGCACGGTCGGGGTCACCGTTCCGGCGGCCGCGGCCGCCGCCGCCGCCGGAACGGCCGTCGGGGACGGTGCGGCCGTCGCCCCGACGCAGCCCAGTGACAGTACGAAGCAGGCCGCGAGCAGACCGGTCACACCGGGTCTTCGTCGTCGGATCACCTGACACCCTTTCATGGACCATTGATTGCGCACATTGAGGAGGTCAGGTGCAGAGAAGTCAAGAGAGAGCCAATTGATCCTTTTCGGAAATGCCCCAAAGGGATTTTGGCTGACGTTTCTCGCATACCTGTTGACTTCTTCGAAGATCACCGTTTCACTGCACCCGACATGCCGGGCCCGGCACGCAGATCCGCACGTACAACGAATGCACCGAGTGCAGCGAGACGGCGGATCCGCGGAATTCACACCGGAAGGAGTTCCACCCGTCATGTCGATCTCTTCCACCCGCACGTCCGGCCGAAGACGCCTGCCGCTGATCCTTGCGGCGGCGTGTGCGACGACCGGACTGCTCGCCCTCACCGCCCCGACGGCCTCCGCGGTGACCCCGCTCATCGCGACGGCCACCTACAACTGCGGCTCCTGGGGCAGCGGTCTCGCCACCCTGACCGCCGCCGACAACGGCACGACCAAGAGCATCAAGATCACGTCCTCGGCGATCACGATGCCGGCCGGTACGAGTGCCGACCCCAACAGCATCACGACGACGCTCAAGCTCACCAAGACCGTGGGCGGCGTCACCAGTCAGGTCCAGTTCTCCGCCAAGACCAACCCCGGCATGAGCGGCGGCAACCCGATCACCCTGGGCCCGCTGAAGCTCACGTCCGGAACGCTCGCGGCGGGCAACAGCACCAACTCCGTGGTGCTGCCCACTCCCCCGAGCTCCACCAACTGGTCACTGCAGATCGTGGCCTCGTCCCCGACGTCCGCCACGGTCCCGTGTGTGGCGACGTCCGTCCAGTCCGCTTCGCACGTCTGGTAGCGGCCCGCGCATGACGCCGGCCCGGGGCGGGGACCGCTGTCCCCGCCCCGGGCCGGTGCGTCGTGCGAGCGTCGTACGCCCGGTCATCTCACGTCATGCGGGTGGCCCACTCCTGGACCTTCTTGATCCGCTGCTCGATCTGCCCGGCCGTGGCCTCCGCGCTCGGCGGTCCGCCGCACACCCGGCGCAGCTCGGTGTGGATGACGCCGTGCGGCTTGCCGCTCTGGTGCGTGTAGGCCGACACCATGGTGTTCAGCTGCTTGCGCAGCCCCAGCAGCTGCTTGTGCGTGACCACCGGCCGGTCCTCGGCCGGCTTCTCCAGCAGGTCGGCCTCCGAGGCCGGCTTCTGCCGGCTGTGCGCGATCTGCCGGGTCTGCCGCTTCTGGAGCAGCAGCTGCACCTGGTCCGGTTCGAGCAGCCCCGGGATGCCGAGGTAGTCCTGCTCCTCCTCGCTGCCCGGGTGTGCCTGCATACCGAACTCGGCACCGTCGTACAGCACCCGGTCGAAGACCGCGTCGGACTCCAGCGCCTCGAAGGGCAGCTGCTCCTCGGTCTCCTCGTCCTCCAGCTTCTCGGCGTCGGCGAGGAGCTTGTCCTCCTCGGAGAACGGGTTCTCCTCGTCGCTGCCCTTCTTGGGCTTGTCGAGGACGTGGTCCCGTTCGACCTCCATCTCGTTGGCGAAGTCGAGGAGCATGGGGATGGTGGGGACGAAGACGGAGGCGGTCTCGCCGCGCCTGCGGGAGCGCACGAAGCGGCCGACGGCCTGGGCGAAGAAGAGCGGCGTCGAGATGGTGGTCGCGTACACGCCGACGGCCAGGCGGGGCACGTCGACGCCCTCCGACACCATGCGGACGGCGACCATCCAGCGCGATCCGTCATCGGTGAACGTGTCGATCTTCTTCGACGCGGCCTTCTCGTCGGAGAGGACGACGGTGGGCTTCTCACCGGTCACCTTCTTGAGGATCTTGGCGTACTCGCGCGCCGACTCCTGGTCGGTGGCGATGACGAGCCCGCCCGCGTCCGGAATGCCCTTGCGGACCTCGGTGAGCCGCTTGTCGGCGGCGCTGAGGACGTTGGGGATCCAGTCGCCGGTGGGCGACAGCGCGGTGCGCCAGGCCTGCCCGATGGCGTCCTTGGTCATCGGCTCGCCGAGCCGGGCGGCGATCTCGTCACCGGCCTTGGTGCGCCAGCGCATGTTGCCGCTGTAGCTGAGGAAGATCACGGGGCGGACGACGCCGTCGGCGAGCGCGTTGCCGTAGCCGTACGTGTAGTCGGCCGAGGACCGGCGGATGCCGTCGTTGCCCTCCTCGTACGCGACGAAGGGGATCGGGTTGGTGTCGGATCGGAACGGCGTGCCGGTGAGGGCGAGCCGGCGGGTGGCCGGGTCGAACGCCTCCTGGCAGGCCTCGCCCCAGGACTTGGAGTCACCGGCGTGGTGGATCTCGTCGAGGATCACCAGGGTCTTGCGCTGCTCGCACCGGTTGCGGTGCAGCATCGGGCGGACACCGACGCCCGCGTACGTGACCGCGACCCCGTGGTACTCCTTGCTCACGGGGCCCGCGCTGTACTCGGGGTCGAGCTTGATCCCTATCCGGGCGGCGGCCTCCGCCCACTGCTTCTTCAGGTGCTCGGTGGGGGCGACGACGGTGATCTGCTGCACGACGTGGTGGTGGAGCAGCCATGAGGCGAGGGTCAGCGCGAAGGTGGTCTTCCCGGCGCCGGGGGTCGCGACGGCGAGGAAGTCGCGCGGCTGCTCCTGGATGTACCTCTCGAGGGCGCCCTGCTGCCAGGCTCGCAGCTTGCCGGCCGTGCCCCAGGGGGCGCGGCCGGGAAAGGCGGGTGAGAGGTGGTGGGAGGCGGTAGTAGTCACGGTCTCCGGTTCGGGTCTCTCGGGTACGTGTGGTGCTGTCCACGGACCGGGACGGGCCCGCACGCGATACGACAACCGGGCCACCTTACCGGGGGGCGGGGTGGAACCCCGTACGAACCAACCGTGGTTCGGCACCTCTGAGACCCGCTTCACAGGAGGCGTCCCTATTTGGCAAACCTGGGCAGCTGCTCTGCGATCTTGGGCATGTCCAGCACTCCCTGACAGACGTCCAGCACGAACTGCTCGGCCTCGTCCACATCGAAGCCGACATTCAGCGGGTGGCCGTTCATATGCAGGAAAACCCAGGTCGCGTACCAGGCGATGCGCTTGTTGCCGTCGACGAGCGCATGATTGCGCGCCAGTGACTCCATCAGTGCGGCAGCCTTCTGCCAGACGTCCGGGTAGGCGTCCTGGCCGAACACGCTCGACTGCGGGCGGGCCAGTGCCGAGTCGAGCAGACCGTAGTCACGCACCTCTGCCGCACCGAGGCGCTCCGCCAGGTTGAGCAGCTCAGGCATGGTCAGGTACTGCATCAGGCGAGCCTCCGGTTGAGCTCCTCGCTCGCCTTCAGCACATGCTCCGCCGCCTCGTTGAAGAGGCGGGAGTGTTCGTTTATGGCGGTAATCACCGCATCGTGGGCGAAGGACTGCATGCTCCGCCCCTCCGCCTCGGCACGCGTACGCAAGGCGTCCAGCTCTTCTTCGGTGAACCGCAGATTCAAACCAGCCATGAGCCGATGGTACTACGCGGTACTACGCAGTACTACGCGTTCACCCGCACCCGCGTAGCCACCCACGCCCCCACCAGCGCCACCCCCGCCATCGGCAGGAACACCACCGCGAACGCCCCCGGGTGCGAGCCCGCCGCGCCCGCCTCCACCGCCTCGTGCACGGCCCCCACCGCTCCCCCGCCGAGTGCCGCGAAGGCCGCGCCTCCGGCGGCCAGCAGCAGGACGTTAGAGAGGCCGTCGGAGATCTGCAGGGCCGCGGAGTTCGCCCCCGCCTCCGCCGGCGCGGACAGCTTCAGCAGCTGCACACTGGTCGACGCGATCACCATGCCCATGCCGAAGCAGCCGAAGGCCCAGGCCACGGCGAGCGTCCAGACCGGCACCCCGTCGATCAGCACCGCCGGAGCCGCCGCTATCGCCGCGGCGACCAGGAGCATGCCGCCCACCATCAGCCGCTCGCGGTGCGGTTCGAAGCGCGGGCGTGACTGTACGTACGAGCCCAGGGCCCACGTCCCGCCACCGGCGGCGAGGGAGAGGCCGGCCATCGTCGGGGACATCCCGCGCTGGGTGACCAGCATCAGCGGGACGAACGACTCGGCGGCGATGAACGATCCGGCAGCCACACCGCGCAGCAGCACCACCGCGGGCAGCCCGCGCGCCGCGCGGCCGGTGCCCGGGGGGAGCAGGCCGCGGATCGCGGGGACGAGCAGGGCCACACCCGCGGCGGCCGGCAGCAGGGAGAACCAGTTCCGCTCCTGCCCGGCGTACTGGAGCAGACCGGCGCCCAGCGAGATGCCCAGCGCGAGCACGATGCGCCGGCGGTCGTACGGCTCGACGGGCGCCGCCGGGTCCGCGGGCCCGGCGGCCATCCGCCGGATCGCGGGCAGCGCGAGCACCAGGGGGAAGACGACGAGCACCGGGATGCCGACGAAGACCCACCGCCAGCCCAGGTGCTCGGTCACGCTCCCGGAGGCCAGCGGCCCCACGACGGACGGGATCACCCAGCTCGCGGCGAACGCGGCCAGGATCGCCGGGCGCAGGTGTTCCGGGTAGGCCCGGCTGATCACCACGTACAGCGCGACGATCACCAGCCCGCCGCCGAGCCCCTGCACCGCCCGGCCCGCGATGAACATCCACATCGTGCCGGCGGTCCCGGACAGCAGCAGCCCCGCCCCGAAGGCGCTGATCCCCGCGGCGAGCGGCGCGAGCGGCCCGCGCCGGTCGGCCCACTGGCCGGACAGCACCATGGCGAAGAGGCTGGTGGTGAAGTACGCCGAGAAAGCGAACGCGTACAGCGGGATGCCGTGCAGTTCACGGGCGGCGACCGGCATCGCGGTCCCCACGGCGGTCGCCTCGAAGGCGATCAGGAACACCACGGAGACGATGCCGATGCTGAGCGCCCGGTAGGTCCGCCCCAGGACGCCGTCCGGCACCGGAGCCCCCGCTGTCCCGAGGGCGTCGACGGTGTCTTCGGTGCGCGGCGAGACATCGGCGTCACGCGGTTCCAGGGCGGTCATGAGCCCAAGAGTAAGGGGCGAAATGCGACATGGAACCTGTCGTGGGTCGCCCTGGTTCTCGTCCCTTGGTCGTAGGACCGGAGCGCGCGGGGCCCGGCGATCGTGAACGGCGCATGGCAGTCGCGTTGCACGGCGGCCGGCACCCTTGTACGCCCTGCCGCTCCCGGCCTACCTTCAGGACGTCGCACCGACGCCCGACCGTGTGCCCGAGAGGCTCAGGGGCTCGACTGCAACTCGAGTTACACCGGTTCGAATCCGGTCACGGTCTCGACACCGAGCCGCCCGCCCCCGCCACAGAGGGGCGGGCGGTCCGTCGTTCCGGACCGTCCGCTCACAGCGCCACCAGGGCCTCCGCGTGGGAGAGGCCGCTCTCCTGGACGACTTCGCGCACGGTCTGCGCCTCGCGGACCGGGGCGAAGCGGACCTGACCGTCCGAATCCATGCGATACCCGTATACGGCGGGCCTGGGGAGCGAGTTGTACGAGAAGTGCGAGGAGAAGTAGTACGCCCCGGTGTCGTACAGCGCCACCACGTCCCCCGGCTCGACGGCCGGCAGTTCGCGGGCGATGGCCGTCAGGTCCCCGGCGAAGCAGCACGGTCCCGCGATGTCCACGACCTGGAGGGGGCCCTGCTTGGGGCGGCCGGTGGCGTCGTACACGCCGACGCGCAGGGGCCAGGCCTCCGGCATGAAGACGGTGCGGGTGGCCACCTGGGCTCCGGCGTGGGTGACCGCGATGTGCCGGCCACCGGACGACTTGGTGTACTCGACGACCGAGCCGATGGTGCCGCTCTTCGCCAGCAGCGAGCGGCCGAACTCGGTGACGAGGGTGTAGCGGCCGTCGAGGAGTCCGGGGGCCGCGGCGCGCAGTTCGGCGACGTAGTCGGCGTAGGTGGGGCGGTCGTCCTCGTCGGCGAAGTTGACGGGCAGACCGCCGCCGATGTCCAGGCCGGTGATCCGCGCGTGACCGAGCCGGTCGTTGATCCCCTCCGCGAGGTCGTACGCGGCGCTGACGCCCTGCGCGATCAGCGGCAGCGGGCAGCCCTGCGAGCCGACGTGCGCGTGCAGGCGGTTGAGCCAGGGGCGCCGGACGAAGGCGTCGACGACCGCGTCCACGGCTCCCGGATCGCGCAGTGCGACCCCGAACTTGGACGTCGCGGTCGCGGTGCTCATCGCCCCGATGGCACCGGCGCCGACCTGGGGGTTCACCCGCAGCCCGATGGGGCCGGACGGCTCGCGGCCGGCCAGCAGGCGGTCGACGCGCTCCAGCTCCTGGAAGTTGTCCAGGTTGATCGCGATGCCGTGCTCCAGCGCGAACTCCAGCTCCTCGACCGTCTTCGCCGGGCTGTCGAAGACCAGCCGCTCGGGGGTGAAACCGGCGGCGAGGGCCTGTTCCAGCTCGCCGGGCGAGGCGACCTCGCACCCCATGCCCGCCTCGGCGAGCAGCCGCAGTACCGGCACCAGTCCGCACGCCTTGGCCGCGAACGTGTGGTGGACGGTGGCCGGCCCCTCGAACGCCTCGTTCAGCGCGTCCACCGCGGCCAGCACCCCGTCCACGTCGAGGAGGCCGACCAGGGGCGAGCCGGGGCCGAGCAGCCCCTCCTCGACGGCACGGGCGAGCGCCGCCTCGCGTGCGCGCTCGCGCCGGGGGGCCGGACCGGAAGTCACCTGAAGCACACTCCTACGTGATGGCGTGATGGGCACGATGGTGTTGTGCCCAGCTTCGGTGCGGGGAGCCCTCCATGTCTTCGTCGCCCACGACCAGGACCGGGCGATTCACTTGTACGGACCCACGGGGAAACGATCATGTGGAGGGCGCCCTGCCGGGGCGCGCGTCACCCCGTCCGTCGGCCCAGGCGCAGCCCGACGTCCGCCAGGAGCCGCACGGCCGGGTCCGCGAGGTCCACGCCGAACAGCTCACGGGCCCGGCGCAGCCGGTACCGCAGGGTGTTGGGGTGGACGTTCAGGTGCCGCGCCGCGGCCGCCGTGTCACCGAAGGCGTCGAGGTGCGCGGCCACCGATTCCCCGTACCGCGACCCGTGCGCCCGGTCGTGCTCCAGCAGGGCGTGCACCGGCCCCGACAGCGCCTCCCACAGCGGCTCGACGCGGTCCAGCAGTCGCAGCACCGCCGCCTCGGCCGCCACCTCCGCGTACGACGCCACCGCCGACCCGGCCCCGGCCGCCGGCAGGCGCGCGGCCCGCTCCCTCAGCACCCGTACCACCAGCTCCGCGGCGTCACGGGAGGCGGGCAGCTCCGACAGGTCCGCCACCACGGGTCCGGTGCCGGCGAGGACCGCGCCGCGCGGCACCGCGCGGGCCGTCGCCAGCAGCGTGCCTGCGGGATCGCTCTCGCCGTCCGCGGCCGGCACCAGCACGTACAGGCGCGGTCCCGACCGTGCGGTCACACACCCGGGGCGGTAAGCGGCGGCCTGGAGGGCCAGTACGTCGAGCACCCGCTCCCCGACGTCACCCTGCGCGGGGCCCCCGGCGTCGTACGCCTCCGCCACCAGCACGGCGTACGGCCGGCCCCGCTCGATCCCGACGTCGTACGCCGCCTGCGTGCTGCCCCCCAGGAGGGCTAGCACCGCCCCCTCGCGCGCACGGGCCGCGGCCCGGCCCCACGTCCGGTGGTGCGACAGGTGCGGGACCGCGGCGCGGCCGGCCGTCCGCAGCGCCGCCACCGCGTCCTCGGCCAGCGGCCGCCCGTCGGCGGCGGCCCAGATCGAACCGAGCACCTCGGAGCCGTGCCGCACCGCGACGGCCAGCCGCTCGGCGTACCGGTCGTCGGCGGGGAGCCGCACCACGTCATCGGTGTTCCACAGGGCCTGGAAGAAGCCGCTCTCCCGGAGTTCGACGACCCGCCAGCGGGGCACCTCCTGACCGAGGATCGTGAGCCTGCGCATCGGATCGGGCTCGTGGTCCATGCGCGAGTACGCCAGCACCCGCGACTGCGGGTCCTCGATCGTGATCGCGCCGCCGACGAGGTCGGCCACGGTGTTGGCCAGGCCCGGCAGATCCCCCAGCCGCGGCCCGTCCACCCCGGCGGCGCCCCCGGGCCGGCCGGCGACGCTGTGCACCAGCGCCGTCCGCAACTGCCCGAGCACCTCGGTCCACCCCAGCCCGGGCCGCCGGGCCAGCAACGCCGTGCGACCCCGCCCGGCCGCCTCCAGCAGCGCCGCGCGGGGGCCGCGGGCGCCGCGCCGCATGACCACGGCCGCCGCCCCCGCGCGGTCCGCGGCGCGCAGTACGTCGACCGCCTCGGGCGAGGCGACCTCCACCCCGACGGCGAGCAGGACCAGCCCGGTGGCGGCCCACGCCTCCTCGTCCCGCTCCTCGCCCGCGTCGTGCAGCACCACGTCGGACACCGGCACACCGGTGCCGTGCGGCGCCACGACGACGTCGAGCGTCCCGGCGGCGATCAGCGCGAGGAGCTGCGCCAGCGTGGAGCCGCTCTCGGGGCGGTCCGTTTCAGAGGTGTGCATCCGCACATGGTGGACGCACCCGGCCGGGCCCGGCCATGTCCCCCGTCACCGCGCCGGTGCCGGAATCAGGACCGGGGGACGGCCACGGCAGCCTGGGGCCTGATCGGGAGTCGGTTGACCGGGCGGCCGGTGGCCGAGCGGACCGCGGCGGCCACCGCGGCCGGCGAGGTCACGACGGGGACCGCCGAGGCCGGCTTGGCGCCGAAGGGGGCCACCACGTCACGTTCCTCGACCAGTTTGACGATGTGGATCTCCGGTGCGTCCAGCGCCGTCGGCAGGGCGTACCCCGTCAGGTCGGGGTGCCGGATGACCCCGCGGGCGCTGCGGAGGTTCTCCGTGAGAGCGGCCCCGATGCCCTGGGTGATGCCCGCCTCGATGCGGGTCGCCAGCTGGGACGGGTTGAGGACCCGGCCGACATCCTGGGCGATCGCCATCTCCACGACCCGGATCGAGCCGAGTTCGATGTCGACGTCCACCACCGCGCGGATCGCGCAGAACGCGAGACCCACGAAGGCATCGCCCTGGCCGGACTCGTCGAGCGGCTCGGTGGGGTGCGGGCGGCACTGGGCGGTGGCCCAGAGCTCCTTGCCGTCCATCGCCTCCATGACGGTCGTGGAGAGCACCCCGTCGTAACTGGTGATCTTGCCGTCGGCGATCTGGAGCAGCTCGTGGGACATGCCGAACTTGTGGGCCAGCGGCTGGAGCAGCTGGGTGCGGACCATCTTCGCCGCGCGTTCGACGGCTCCGGCGGAGACCCAGGTGTGGCGGCCGTGCGTCGCCGGGCCTGCCGGGGGCTGGTCGGTGTCGACGGAGGCGACGTGCACCTCTTCGATGCCGAGCGTCTCCTGCACGACCTGCCGGGCAAGCGTGGTGAAGCCCTGCCCCGTCTCGACGGCGGCGCAGATGACGGTGGCGACCCCGTCATGGACCCGGACGGTGGCCGTGGAGACCTCGTCGGTGCCCTCGGCGCCGAGCATGTGGACCATGCCCAGCGCGTACCCGACCCCGCGCCGCACGGCGCCGGGTTCGCCCGCGCCCTCGGGGCCGCCGGGCAGCAGCCAGTCGTCCTCCGGGGTGTCCTTGGGCAGCGAGGGGAGCGGGTAGTCCCGTACGGCACGCAGGAGTTCGGCGACCGGGGCGGGGCAGGTCACGGTCTGCCCGGTGGGCAGGATGTCGCCGGTGGACAGGACGTTGCGCATCCGCAGTTCGGCCGGTTCGATGCCGAGCTTGGCCGCCAGCTTGTCCATCTGGCCCTCGTACGCGGCACAGACCTGCATCGCGCCCTCGCCCCGGACATGGCCGGACGGCGGGTTGTTCGTACGGACGGCCCAGCCCTCGATGAAGGCGTGCGGCACGACGTAGGGTCCGCAGGCGAAGGCGACGGCGGCGGCCAGGGACTCCGACGAGGCGTCCGCGTATGCGCCCGCGTCCAGGAGGATCTGGGCCTCGACCTTGACCAGGCGGCCCTCGGCGTCCGCGTGGTGGCGGTAGCGGAGCAGCGTGGGGTGGCGGTGCGCGTGGCCGAGGAAGGACTCCTCGCGGGTGGCGGCCAGCTTGACCGGGCAGCCGGTGCGCAGGGCGAGCAGGCCGAGCGGGAGCTGGAAGCCGGGGTCCTCGCGGTCGCCGGTGGCGCCGGGCACCCCGGTGACGACGACCTTCACCCGGTCCGGTTCGAGGCCGAAGCAGGCGGCGGCGAGGTCCCGGTCGGTGTGCGGGTCGGTGGACGCGGTGTAGATCTCCACGCCGCCGTCGGGGCGGGGCACGGCCAGTCCCGCCTCGGCGCCGATGGGCGCCGGGTCCTGGCGGCCGATGCGGTACAGCCCCTCGACGACGACCTCGCCGGTGATCTCCGGATCGCCGTAGCGCAGCGGGATGTGGCGGATCAGGTTGCCGTCGGGGTGCAGCGGCTCGGCGGCGAACGCCTTCTCCGGGTCGGTGACCGGGTCCAGCACCTCGTACTCGACGGCGATCGCGGCGGCGGCCAGCCGGGCGGTGTCCGGGTGGTCGGCGGCGACCGCGGCGATCGGCTCGCCGTGGTGGCGGACCAGGTCGGACGCGAAGACGGGGCGGTCGACGACGCGGCGGCCGTAGGAGCCTTCGCCGGGGACGTCCTCGTGGGTGACGACCGCGCGCACACCGGGCATCTCGGCGGCGGCCGAGGTGTCGATGGACAGGATGCGGGCGTG
The DNA here is from genome assembly GCF_042871565.1 of Streptomyces sp. NPDC005775. NCBI lineage: Bacteria > Bacillati > Actinomycetota > Actinomycetes > Kitasatosporales > Streptomycetaceae > Streptomyces > Streptomyces sp. NPDC005775. The sequence goes on from NZ_JBIAIU010000012.1 coordinate 194,127, forward strand.
CGGGTGCGGGGAGCGGAGCACGGCGGCCCAGAGCAGTCCCTCGGCCCACAGGTCGGCGGCGTACGGGAAGGTGCCCTCGGTCTTGGCGCGGGCGTCGGCGGGCGGCAGGGAGGCGCCGAGGCCGAGCAGCGGCTGCTCGGTGTCGGGGCCGCCCGGGCCGTCCAGCGACGGGATGCTGATCGCCGTGTGGGTCGCGCCCGCGGCGGTGGCCGCGTCGTTGCTCACGCCATGCCTCCGTCCTGCAGGTGGGCCTGCACACTACCCGCGCCCGGCGCCGCCTGGTGCGGGATGCGGGCCTCGTCCGGGCCCGCGGATTCCTGGGCGGGTGCGGAGGCCGCCTCGGAGGCGGCCTCGCGGCCCGCGATGACCTCGTTCACGGCGTCGAGCACGCCGCGGTAGCCGGAGCAGCGGCAGAGGTTGCCGCAGAGCGCCTGGCGGGTTTCCAGCTCGCTGGGGGCGTGGTTGCCCTCCAGCAGGTCGTGGACGGTCATGGCCATGCCGGGGATGCAGAAGCCGCACTGGACGGCGCCGCAGTCCGCGAGGGCCCGCTGGACGTCGGACGGTTCGCCGTCGACGGCCAGGCCCTCGACCGTGCGGACCTCGCTGCCCGCCGTCGTGGCCGCGGGGACCAGGCAGGAGGCGACGAGCCGGCCGTCCACCTGGACGTTGCAGGCGCCGCACTCGCCCTGCGAGCAGCCGTCCTTGGCACCGGCGAGGCCGAGGCGCTCGCGCAGCACGTAGAGCAGTGACTCGCCGATCCACGCGTCGGTGACGGGGCGGTCGGCGCCGTTCACGTGCAGCACGTAGGTGGTGGCGGGGTGCTCGCTGGGCAGGTCGAACGCGGGGGCGGGCGGGGCCTCCACGGCCACGCCGTCGGGGCCGGCGTCGGCCGGAACCGCTTCCTCCGCCACCTCATCGGCCGCAACGGCTTGGTCCGGGGCCGCGTCGCGCGGGGCGGCGATGTCCGGGGCCGTCGCGTCGGGCAGCCCCGCGTCGGGCCGCTCCGGGGCGTCGGCCCCGGCCGCGAGGTCGTCGGCGACCGGCTCCGGGCCGGGCTCGTCCGCCGGGTCGTCGGCCGGCGCTTCGGCGGCGGGCTCCGGCGGCGGGCCGCTCAGGTCCGTCCCCATCGCCGGGGTGCCCCCGGGGCCGGGCTGCGGCTCCTGCGTCGCCCACGGCGCGGGCGCACCGCCCGGCAGCGTGGCCGGCGGGGTGCGGTCCGCGTACCAGCCGGCGGCCAGGGCGGAGGCGGAGAACTCGCCGGACTCCTCCGGGAGCTCACCGTCGGCGACCGGGATCGTCCACTGTCCGGTGTGACCGGCCGCCTCGACGGGACCGTCGGACTCGGCGAAGTTCCACTGACCGGTGGCGGCCGGGGCCCCGGAGTACTGCTCCGGGTATTCCTGGCCCGGGTACTCCTGGGACGACTGCGGACCGGGCTGCGGGTATCCGTACGGCGTCTGCTGCTGGTTCGGGTCCGGCCAGTGCACCGCGGCGGGCGCGGGCTCGGCCCCGGGGTCCTGCTGGTCCTGCGGGTCCGGTGTCTGGACGACCCAGCTGCCGGTGGCCGCCGGGTCGAGACCGGCCGCGGGGGTCAGCGGAAGGATCATCGGCGGCACGTACCCCTGGCCGGGTGCGGCCAGCGGCACGTTCGCCAGGTCCTCGGGCGGCAGGTGGACGAAGGCGGTCGCCTCGGCGTCGTACTCCCCGCCCTGCGGGGTCGGCTCCCAGCGTCCGCGCCGGTCGGCGTGGTCCTCGTTGCTCACGACAGTGCCCTCCCCAGCGCGCGTCGGGCCAGCGCGGCGACGGTGCGCCGCAGGTGCAGTACGGCGGGGGGCAGCGGTGGTGCCTCTCCCCCGTCGGCGGGTGGTGCCTGGTCCGGGATGCAGGCCGCGGCGACGTACTCGCCGAAGGCGGCCAGCGCGTCGGGGGCCAGGCCGCGTTCGCCGTCCCAGTCGATGAGTGAGGCGATCCAGCGTTCGGCCTCCAGCGGCCGCAGCGGCATCGGCGCGATGGCGCCGACCGCGCAGCGCACCCCGCGCCGGGCCGGGTCGAGCACGATCGCCACGGAGGCGGTGGCGCGGCCGGGGCCGGTGCGTCCGGTCGCCTTGAGGAAGACCTGCGGGGCGTGCAGCAGCGGGACGCGCACGAAGCCGATCAGCTCGGCGGGCTCCAGCATCTCGCGGCCCGCCAGCAGGTGCGAGACCGGGATCTCGCGGCGCGCGCCGCCGGGGCCCACGATGACGAGTTCGGCCTCCAGGGCGGCGAGCACCGGCAGGGCGTCGCCGGTGGGCGCGGCGGTGGCGATGTTGCCGCCGAGCGTCCCGGCGTTGCGGATCTGGGGCGGGCCGGCCGCGCGCGCGGACGCGGCGAGCGCGGGGATGAGGGCGGCGAAGTCGGGCCGTCCCATGCGTGCGTGGGTGAGGCCGGCGCCCAGCAGGGCGTGGCCGTCCTGGTAGTGCCAGCCGCGGAGCTCGCTGATCCGGCCGAGGCCGACCAACGCGGAGGGGCGCAGGAGCCCCTTGTTGACGGCCGCCATCAGGTCCGTGCCGCCTGCCACGGGGACGGCGGCGGGCATGGCGCCGAGTGCCGCCACGGCCTCGTCCAGCGAGGCAGGCAGCGTGACGGACTGCGTCGCCTGCGGTGCGTGCGTGGTCAACCCAGCTGCCCCTTCCCGGTGTCCCGGCTGTCCCGTCTGTTTCGCCGTACGGTACGTGCTCGAAGCCCGGACGTGGCAACTCTGGCACATCTTCGGACCGGCCCGACGCGAGGGTCCGCGAAGGGTGTATCCGTCCATGACCAGGGGAATGCTCCCGTTTCACACCTCTTCGGCGCATCGGGCGGATTACCACTGTTCAACGCGCTTGTGCGACTTGTCCGTTCCGGCGGGTGACGGCTCCCGCGAGGCGGACTCCCGCGCGAACGACACCGCCACCACGGTCCCAGGGACCGTGGTGGCGGCAACCGGACCGCGTCCGGACTCACACGTTCGGGGGTGTTCCCTCGATCGGACGTCCGAGGACCCCGGGACGCCGCTGCCACGGCAACGGACCGCCCGGCGGCCGGTAGTCGACACCGAGCGCGTCAAGTCGCGCGTAGTGCGTGGTCATTCGACGCTCGAAGTCCGCGAAGTCCCGTTCGGCGGGGGCGGGCAGGGCCGACCAGGCGACCTCGGCGAAGGCCGCGAGGCGGGGGAAGACCTGGTAGTCGACCCGGGACCGGTTCTGCATGACCTCGGTCCAGACGTTGGCCTGGGTGCCGAGGACATGACGGGCCGCCTCCTGCGAGAGGGCGGGCGGCACGGGCTCGAAGCGGTAGACGTCCTCCAGGGTGCGGACGTATCCGATGGACATCGGCTCGTCGGGGCCGCCGTGCTGACGGTGGTCCAGGTACACCTGCTGCTCCGGGCACATCACGACGTCGTGCCCGGCCTCGGCCGCCGCGACGCCGCCCGCGTACCCGCGCCACGAGGAGACGGCCGCGCCCTCGGCCAGCCCGCCCTCCAGGATCTCGTCCCAGCCGATGAGCCGGCGGCCGCGCGCGGTGAGCCAGGTGTCGAAGTGCCGGATGAACCAGGACTGCAGCTCGTCCTCGTCGGCGAGGCCGAGTTCCTCGATGCGGGCCCGGGCGGCCGGCGACTGCTTCCACTGGTCCTTGGGACACTCGTCGCCGCCGACGTGGATGAAGGGCGAGGTGTCCGCGGGGAAGAGCTCCAGCAGCTCCTCGAACACGCCCTCGTAGAAGCGCAGGGTGTGGTCGGAGGGGGCCAGCACGTTCGGTGTGACGCCCCAGTTGTCCCACACGGACAGCGCGGCGGTATCGACGACGTCGGTGTTGCCCAGCTCGGGATAGGCGCTGATGGCGGCCTGCGAGTGGCCCGGGATGTCGATCTCGGGTACGACCCGGATGTGCCGCTCGGCGGCGTACGCCACGATCTCGCGGATGTCGTCCTGCGTGTAGTAACCGCCGTACGGGGTCTCGTCCCAGAGCTCCGAGGCCCGGTGCCCGTACTTGGTCCGCGCACGCCACGCGCCCACCTCGGTCAGGCGCGGGTAGCGCTTGATCTCGACGCGCCAGCCCTGGTCGTCGGTGAGGTGGAAGTGGAAGACGTTCAGCTTGTGGGCGGCGAGGAGGTCGAGGTAGCGCAGGACGTCGTCCTTGGGCAGGAAGTGCCGTGCCACGTCGAGCATCAGGCCGCGCCAGCCGAAGCGGGGCCGGTCCTCGATGTCCGTGAACCCGAGGGCAGGCGTGGTGCCGCCGCCGACGGGCGCCCGCCGGAAGGCCTCCGGACCCAGCAGCTGACGCAGTGTCTGAGCTCCCCAGAAGACTCCGGCGGGGCTGCCACCCGTGATCACGACGCTCTCGTCGGGCTGGGTGGTCAGCCGGTAGCCCTCGGCCGCCAACGACGGGTCGACGCACAGCCGGATGGCGCGCGCGGCCCCCTCGGCGCCCGGCGCGAGCGGCAGCCCGAAGGCGGCGCCGAGCGTGGCACGCAGCCAGCGCTCGGTGCTCTCGGTGCCGGGCGCCGCCGCGATGGTGGTGGACGGGTCCAGGAGGAACCCGCGGCGCCCTGGGCCTCCGACGCTCACGGGCGCCGGGATCAGTTCCATGTCCATGTCGTCAGTCCTTAACGCTCCGCCCGGCTCCGGTACCGGGCGTCGCTGTACGAGTTACGAAACCAAGAGGCTAGGTCCGTACCAATGGGCCGACAAGTGGTCTCCACCACTCCGTGACGCAGCCCTCGCGACGCGCCGGACCGCGGAAGAGCCCCCGGGGCACGCGGCTGCGTGCCCCGGGGGCTCTTCCGGGCTGTTCCGCCGTACGGGCCGGGGACTACTTGTCCTTGCCGCCGCCCTTGCCCTTGTCCTTGTCGCCGCCGGCGCCCATGGACTCGTAGATCTCCTTGCACATGGGGCAGACCGGGTACTTCTTGGGGTCGCGCCCCGGTACCCAGACCTTGCCGCACAGCGCGACCACGGGGGTGCCCTCCAGGGCACTCGCCATGATCTTGTCCTTCTGAACGTAATGGGCGTAGCGCTCGTGGTCGCCGTCGCCGTTCGACACCTGCGGTGTCGGCTCCACGAGGGTTCCGGTACCTGACCCGCGCTCGGGCTCAAGAGTGCTCATAACCGCCAAGCGTACTGAAAGCCCGGGCATCAGTTCAGCGAAGGGTCGTCCGGATACGTGGCGATCATGGCCAGTTCGCTGCGCTGACGGCGCAGGACCGCCCGCCAGAGACTTTCCGGGCGGGGCGAGGAGACGTCGCCCGGTTCCGACTCGACGACGTACCAGGCGCCCTCGGACAGTTCCGACTCCAGTTGGCCCGGGCCCCAGCCCGCGTAACCGGCGAAGATCCGCAGCGAGCCGAGAGCCGCGGCGAGCAGCTCCGGGGGCGTCTCCAGGTCCACCAGGCCGATCGCCCCGTACACCCGGCGCCAGCCGAGCGGGCCCTCGTCGCCGGGGATCACCGCCACGCCGAGCGCCGAGTCCAGCGAGACGGGGCCGCCCTGGAAGACGACGTCGGGCTCGCCGGTCAGCTCCGCCCAGGACGCGAGGATGTCACCGACGCCGACCGGGGTCGGGCGGTTCAGGACCACGCCGAGGGAGCCCTCCTCGTCGTGGTCGAGGAGCAGCACCACCGCACGGTCGAAATTCGGGTCCGCCAGGGCGGGTGTGGCCACGAGCAGTCGCCCTGTGAGCGAGGACACCTCGGTCATGGCAGAAATGATCCCGCATCTTCGGTCTTCGCGGGGGCCAAGTGCGCCGCTGGTCGCGCACGGTGCCCGAGCGCAGCTCAGGGCGCACGGGTGCACGGGGAGCGCACAGATCGACCGCCCATCCGGACGGTGACCCTCCGCAAGTTCCGGGGAGCAGAGCGTGTTGTGGCGGATTCATGACGTTCGTACAGCCCCCGTTCTCTTACGGAAGGGGGGTGCCGGGCCATTACCCTTTCGAGTGGCCCCCTGCCCGACCACTCCGGAACGCGAGATTCATGACCGGCACAGACGATGTCCTGCTTGTCCACGGCGGAACCCCGCTGGAGGGCGAGATCCGCGTCCGAGGCGCCAAGAACCTGGTGCCGAAGGCAATGGTCGCCGCGCTGCTCGGCAGCGGGCCCAGCCGGCTGCGCAACGTGCCCGACATCCGCGATGTGCGGGTCGTGCGCGGGCTGCTGCAGCTGCACGGCGTGACGGTCCGTCCGGGTGACGAACCGGGTGAGCTGCTCCTCGACCCCACCCACGTCGAGAGTGCGAACGTCGCCGACATCGATGCCCACGCGGGCTCGTCGCGCATCCCGATCCTCTTCTGCGGCCCGCTGCTGCACCGGCTGGGCCACGCGTTCATCCCGGGGCTCGGCGGCTGCGACATCGGCGGCCGGCCGATCGACTTCCACTTCGACGTGCTGCGTCAGTTCGGCGCGACGATCGAGAAGCGGGCGGACGGCCAGTACCTGGAGGCCCCGCAGCGGCTGCGCGGCACCAAGATCCGGCTGCCGTACCCGTCGGTCGGCTCCACCGAGCAGGTGCTGCTGACGGCGGTGCTCGCCGAGGGTGTCACCGAGCTGTCGAACGCGGCCGTGGAGCCGGAGATCGAGGACCTCATCTGCGTACTGCAGAAGATGGGCGCGATCATCTCCATGGACACCGACCGGACCATCCGGATCACCGGTGTGGACCGTCTCGACGGTTATACGCACCGGGCCATCCCGGACCGCCTGGAGGCCGCCTCCTGGGCGTCCGCGGCGCTGGCGACCGAGGGCAACATCTACGTGCGCGGCGCCCAGCAGCGCTCGATGATGACGTTCCTGAACACCTTCCGCCGGGTCGGCGGCGCCTTCGAGATCGATGACGAGGGCATCCGCTTCTGGCACCCGGGCGGCGCGCTGAACGCGATCGCGCTGGAGACGGACGTGCACCCCGGCTTCCAGACCGACTGGCAGCAGCCGCTGGTCGTGGCGCTGACGCAGGCCGCCGGCCTGTCGATCGTCCACGAGACGGTGTACGAGTCGCGGCTCGGCTTCACCTCGGCGCTCAACCAGATGGGCGCGCACATCCAGCTCTACCGCGAGTGCCTGGGCGGCAGCGACTGCCGCTTCGGCCAGCGCAACTTCCTGCACTCCGCGGTCGTCTCCGGGCCGACGAAGCTGCAGGGCGCGGATCTGGTCATCCCGGACCTGCGCGGCGGTTTCTCGTACCTGATCGCCGCCCTGGCGGCCCAGGGGACGTCCCGGGTGCACGGGATCGACCTGATCAACCGCGGCTACGAGAACTTCATGGACAAGCTGGAGAAGCTCGGCGCGAAGGTGGAGCTGCCGGGCGGCTCACTGGTCTGAGAAGGGGTTCCCGGGGGCCCGCGCCCCCGGGAACATGCCTTCCGGGGCCCAGAACGGCGTTCTGCGGCCCGTACGCCGAAGGGCGGCCACCCTGGTCGGGGTGACCGCCCTTCGGCGTGCTCAGGGGTGTTACTTACCCTTGGCGGCTTCCTTGAGCTTCGAGCCCGCGGAGACCTTCACGCTGTAGCCGGCCGGGATGTTGATCGGGTCGCCGGTCTGCGGGTTACGAGCGGTGCGAGCGGCACGGTGGGTGCGCTCGAAGGTCAGGAAACCGGGAATGGTGACCTTCTCGTCGCCCTTGGCGACGATCTCACCGACGGTCTCGGCGAGCGCGGCCAGCACGGCGTCGGCGTCCTTGCGAGTCACCTCGGCACGGTCGGCCAGGGCGGCCACCAGCTCACTGCGGTTCATGTTGTTACTCCCGTGTTCTTCTTGCCTGTGAGGCGTGAGATCGAAGCCGATGCTGCCAGGGCCCTCGGACAGTCCCCGGACCCGGGTCCGAATTTTGAGACATTCGCGCCCCGTGGGGTCTCCCCCGGACGAAGTCCTTGGGAAAGCATCCTGCCCCCACCTGCGGCGGGAAAGCCAATCCGGCACCCTCCGGAGTCACACGAAAAGCACCACTGCCTCGTCGTGGTGACGTTCCGTCGACTCCCCGCAAGCGGTCCGCACCTGATGCGGGGCTCCGCGGGACGCGTCGCCCGCCCACCCTAAAGGGGCGTTTGGGGCGCCGCGACCCGCGACGCGCCGGACATCAGACCGACGTGGGGCCCGTCACAGCGTCACCGGCCGCCTTGGCGGCGTCCCGGACCGCTCCCGCGACCGCTCCGGCGACCCTGTCGTTGAAGACCGACGGGATGATGTAGTTCGCGTTCAGCTCGTCCTCGGCGACGACGTCGGCGAGGGCGCGCGCGGCGGCGAGCATCATCTCCGTGTTGACGGTGCGGGACTGAGCGTCCAGCAGGCCGCGGAAGACGCCGGGGAAGACCAGGACGTTGTTGATCTGGTTGGGGAAGTCCGAGCGGCCGGTGGCCACGACCGCCGCCGTCAGACGTGCGATCGCCGGGTCGACCTCGGGGTCCGGGTTCGCAAGCGCGAACACGATCGCGTCGTCGGCCATGGCCGCGACGTCGGTGCCGTCCAGGACGTTGGGGGCCGAGACGCCGATGAAGACGTCGGCGCCCACGACGGCCTGCTTGAGGGTCCCGGTGACCGACTCCGGGTTGGTGTTGTCGGCGATCCAGCGCAGCGGCGAGTCCGCGTGGGCGGAGACCAGGTCCTCGCGGCCGGCGTGCACCACCCCGTGGATGTCGGCGACGACCGCGTGCTTGACGCCCGCGGCGATGAGCAGCTTCAGGATGGCCGTGCCGGCCGCTCCTGCGCCGGACATGACGACCCGTACGTCACCGATCGCCTTGCCGACCACGCGCAGCGCGTTGGTCAGGGAGGCCAGGACGACGATGGCGGTACCGTGCTGGTCGTCGTGGAAGACGGGGATGTCGAGGGCCTCGCGCAGCCGGGCCTCGATCTCGAAGCAGCGCGGCGCGGAGATGTCCTCCAGGTTGATGCCCGCGAAGCCGGGGGCGATCGCCTTGACGATCTCGACGATCGCGTCGGCGTCCTGCGTGTCCAGGCAGATCGGCCAGGCGTCGATGCCGGCGAAGCGCTTGAAGAGCGCCGCCTTGCCCTCCATCACGGGGAGCGCGGCCATCGGGCCGATGTTGCCGAGGCCGAGCACCGCGGAGCCGTCCGTCACGACTGCGACGGAGTTGCGCTTGATGGTGAGGCGCCGCGCGTCCTCGGGATTCTCGGCGATCGCCATGCAGACCCGGGCCACACCCGGGGTGTAGATCATCGAGAGGTCGTCACGGTTGCGGATGGGGTGCTTCGACGCCATCTCGATCTTGCCGCCGAGGTGCATCAGGAACGTACGGTCGGAGACCTTGCCGAGGACGACGCCCTCGATGTCCCGCAGACCTTCGACGATCTCGTCCGCGTGGGAGGTGGAGGAAGCGGCGATCGTGACGTCGATCCGCAGCTTCTCGTGGCCGGAAGCGGTCACGTCGAGGCCGGTGACCGAGCCACCGGAGGACTCCACGGCCGTGGTCAGCTGGGAGACCGCTGTGCCGCTCGCGGGCACCTCCAGCCTGACCGTCATCGAGTACGAGACGCTGGGCGCCGTTGCCATGGCCGAGTCCTTCGCTTTCCTGAGAGCGGCCGTCCTTCGGGGGCGGCGTCGCGGGGCTGGGCACGCTCCCCGGGGGCCGGACGCTCTTAGCTTCATTGCTACGCGTGGCCGGAACTGTCACTCCGGACACGCCTGACCGATATTCGCACCTACCGACGAGTAGCCGGTAATGACTGCCACACTTCGGAAAGTGTTTTCCACCATACGAGATACGAGGGAGCGGGCGGAACCCCCACCGGCCCCGAAAACAGAAACAGACCCGCGCCACCCGAGGGTGACGCGGGTCTGTCTTCTTCAGTTGAACGGCACCGACCCGCCATGCTCGCCTCGCGGCAAGTGGTCGCTCGAAGCGACGAAGGTTGGGCCCGGGGGCTTGGATCGAGCCGGTGCCGACTCCAGGCTAACAAACACCCCGGAGAAGTGATTCCCCCAGCGCGGGTTGACCGGAAAAAGCCTGTCGGGACAGCCCCTGGGCCCCGTCTCACGGGGCAGCCGTCGGGCCCCGTCAGTCCCTCAGCAGGTCCGGCACCCCGTCCTCGTCCGGCAGGTCCCGCTCCCCCGAGACCACCGTGAGCTGCTGGGTCGCGCGGGTCAGCGCCACGTACAGCACCCGCAGCCCCGCCGGGGACTCGTCCGCGATCTCCGCGGGCGAGACGACCACCGTGGCGTCGTACTCCAGCCCCTTGGCCTCCAGGCTGCCCAGCGCCACCACGCGCTCGCCGAGCTCCGCGAGCCAGCCACGGGCCTGGGCGCGCCGGTTCATCGCGACGACGACGCCGATGGTGCCGTCCACCTCGCCGAGCAGCCGCCGGGCCTCCTCGCGCACGGTGCCGGCCAGATCGCCGTCCCGCACGGTCTCGAAGCGCGGCTTCACTCCCGTGGAGCGGACCGCGGCCGGGGACTCCATGCCCGGCATGGCGAGCGCCAGGACCTTGGCGGCCAGCTCGGCGATCTCCGCCGGGTTGCGGTAGTTGACGGTCAGCGTGAAGTTGCGGCGCGGGCGGCTGCCCAGCGCCTCGTCACGGGCCGCCGACGCCTCGTCCGGATCGGACCAGGAGGACTGCGCCGGGTCGCCGACGATCGTCCAGGTGGCGTGCCGGCCGCGGCGACCGACCATCCGCCACTGCATGGGCGTCAGGTCCTGCGCCTCGTCGACGATGACGTGGGAGTACTCCGTGCGCTCCGACGCGAGCCGCTCGGCCCGCTCCCACTGGGTCTCCTCACGCTGCGGCATCAGCTCCTCAAGGCCCGTGAGCTGGTCCAGCGGATCGAACTCGCGCTTGCGCTTGGGCCGGTGCGGGGTGCCGATCAGCGTCTGGAGCTCGTCCAGGATCGCCACGTCGTGCACGGACAGCGGCCCGCGGCCCTCGGCGTCCAGGCGCTTCAGGGAGCGCGCGAGCCGGCGCACCTCGCCCTGGTTGAGGGTGCGGCGCGCCCAGCGGGCGAGCCGCTTCTCGTCGGCCATGGCGGCGAGCACCCCGCGCGGGGTGAGCTCCGGCCACCACGCGTTCAGGAACTCGATGAACGGCGTCTCGGTGGAGACGTCCTCGTCGAACGACGAGCGCAGTTCGGCCGCGAGCTCCTGATCGGTGTAGCGGCCACGGCCCGACGACCTGTTCCAGAGCGCGTCGAGCAGCAGTTTGCGGGCGCGCGGGCGCAGCAGGTTGACGGGTGCGGTGCCGCTGAGCACGTTGTTGCGGATGCGCCGGAGCTCGTCCTCGTGCAGTTCGACGCGGGCGCCGAAGGCCACCACGCGGAGCCGGGTGGGCGTGGCGGCCTCCTGGGGGGCCTCCTCGGCCTCTCCGAAGGCCAGCTGCCCCTCCTGGGCCGCCGGGCGGGACACGGGCTGCTCCAGCGCCCCGCGGGCCGCCTTGCGCAGCACGTGGAGCATCCGGGAGGAGCCCTTGATCCGGGCGACGGCCGGTTCGTCGTAGGTGGTCGCGCCCTCGATGCCGGCCGCCTCGTCGGAGAGCGAGCCGACCGCGCGGATCGCGACCTGGCCCTCCTCGCCGAGCGAGGGCAGCACCCCTTCGGTGTACGCGACCAGCAGCGGCGTCGGCGAGACGACGAGGATGCCGCCCGCGTACCGCCGCCGGTCCTGGTAGAGCAGGTACGCGGCACGGTGCAGGGCGACCGCGGTCTTGCCGGTGCCGGGACCGCCGGAGACCTCGGTGACCGAGGCGGCGGGCGCCCGGATCACCAGGTCCTGCTCGGCCTGGATGGAGGAGACGATGTCCCGCATGGTGTGGCTGCGGGCCTGTCCGAGCGCCGCCATCAGCGCGCCGTCCCCGATGACGGGGAGGGTGCCGCCGTCCAGGTACGCGGTCAGCTCGGGGCGCATCAGGTCGTCCTCGACGCCGAGGACCCGGCGGCCCTTGGAGCGGATGACCCGGCGGCGCACGACCCGGCCCGGTTCCTTGGGCGTCGAGCGGTAGAACGGTGCGGCCGCCGGGGCGCGCCAGTCGATGACCAGCGGCGCGTAGTCGGAGTCGAGGACCCCCATCCGGCCGATGTGCAGCGTCTCGGCGATGTCCGCGGTGCTGTCCTCCCGTACGGCGTCGTCGGCCGGTTCGACGGAGGTGAAGGCGCCGTCCGGGCCGCGTTCACCGTCCTTGCCGAGCAGCAGGTCGATCCTCCCGAAGAGGAAGTCCTCGAACTCGCTGTTCAGCCGGTTGAGGTGGATTCCGGCGCGGAACACCTGGGCGTCACGTTCGGCGAGCGCTCCCGGTGTACCCACCTGGCCGCGCTTGACGGCGTCATTCATGAGAAATTCCGCCTCGTGGATCTTCTCCTCGAGGCGGTGGTAAACACGGTCGAGATGTTCCTGCTCGACACCGATTTCCCGGTCCCGCAACGAATCGACAGCGGCATCCTGCGCGGCCACCGAGGCCCCCTTCTGACGTGCATTGGGCAGCCGTCAACCCTATGCGAAGGGGGGCCGTCGCGCACCTGCCGAAGGCATCGATCTCGCGCGCCGGGATATCGATTGCGTGTCGATGGTCCGGAAAGCACCCCGGGCGGCACTCAGACGCCGACACTCACCAGCCGTGCGCCGTCGAACGTACGGACCTCGAAGTGGTCGATGTCGGCCCGCTCCATGGCCGCACCGCCGTGGACGTAGAGCGGATATCTGGCGGTGGGGTGGGTGGAGTCCGCGATGCCGTATCCCCACTTCGGGACGGACCAGGAGGTGACGACCTCCTCCTCACCGGTCTTCGATACGGCGATCAGCCGGCACTTCTGCGGGCCCTTCACGTTCTTGAGTTCGAGGACGGTGTGCGTGCCCCAGGCCTTCGGCTCCATGCCGACCGTGGCGTCGACCGCGGTGACCGGGTCGGTCGCCCGCGCCTTCTCCTTCATGTGGTGGAAGAAGGCGTCCTCGGCGGGGCTGGTGGGGTGCGGGTCGGCCGCCTCCACACTGCTCGTGCCGCCGCCGGTGGCCATGACCGCGACCACCGGGCCGCCGATGATCAGTGCCGCTGCCGCCGCCAGCAGGTACCTGCCGCGCCGGGTGCGCCGGGCCCGCTTGACCGCGACCTCGTCCACCAGGGTGTCGAGCAGCCGGGGTGCGGGCGGCGTGGGGACGTGCGGGACCGGGCGGGCGCCGGGCACGGCGGCCGGGGACTCGGCGAGCATCGCGAGCATCGGCTCCAGGCCGGCGAACTCGTCGAGGTGGGCGGCGCAGCGGGCGCAGCCGGCCAGGTGCGCCTCGAAGGCGGCGGCCTCGGCGCCGTCCAGGATGCCGAGGACGTAGGCGCCCGCCGCGTCGTGTCCTGCCTCGTCGCCGGGGCCTCCGGGGACGGCGAAGGGCCCGGCGGGGCCGGAGGGACCGGCGGGCCGGGGCCCGAAGGGCTCCCACTCGTGGTCGCTCATGCCGTGATCCCCCTCTCTTCGAGTGCGAGCTTCATCGAACGCAGTGCGTAGAAGACCCGGGAGCGCACCGTGCCACTGGGTATCCCGAGCACCTCGGCCGCCTCGTTGACCGTACGGCCCTTGAAGTAGGTCTCGACCAATGCTTCCCGGTGGGCCGGGGTCAAATCGTCGAGGGCGTCGGAGAGCGTCATCAGCCACAGCGCCTTGTCGATCTCGTCCTCCGCGGGAATGACCTCCAGTGGCGACGGGTCGACCTCGTGCGGCCGGGCCTGCCGGCTGCGGTGGCCATCGATGACGATGCGCCGGGCGACCGTCACCAGCCAGGGCCGGACGGAACCGGTGGCCCTGTTGAGCGAACCGGCGTTCTTCCAGGCACGGATGAGCGTTTCCTGCACCACGTCCTCGGCGCGCTGTCGGTCGCCGGCGACGAGGCGGAGTACGTACGCGAGCAGGGGCCCGGCGTGTTCGCGGTAGAGCGCCCGCATCAGCTCCTCGTCGGGGACGGCGGAGGGTGACGGGGGCGGCCCACTGCGATGCCTGGCCCTGTGCGGACGGTCATCGGCCACGGCCGCATCCTTGCGCACCCGAACCTCCCCGGTCGAGACCCTGTCGAGCTCCTTGGCCATCGGTACGGGGATGCGGGGCGATCCATTCAACGCGCGTCCAAGATTCTTTACGGTTCCGGGCGCGATCAGGGTTCTTCACTGTTCCGGGCCGGCCCCGCGCCCGGGAACCGCGCGGTCTCCGGAGCCGCCCACCGGGTCCGTGTGGCGCCGCCGGTGCCGGGCGACCCGTTCGCGGTTGCCGCAGACCTCGCTGGAGCACCAGCGCCTGCGCCGGCCGCGCGAGGTGTCCAGGTAGACGCGGCGGCAGTGGTCGCCCTCGCAGCGGCGGAGGCCGGCCAGGGCGACCGGATCGGTGAGAAGTTCCACGGCGTCCCGCGCCACGGCGGCCAGCAGCGCCCCGCAACCGGGCTCGGTGCTCAGGCCGCGCACCAGGGCCCCGTTCCCGGCGCGTACGGCGCACAGGCCGGGCGGGGCGCCGGCGGCGAGCGCGTTGACGCGCTCCAGGGCGCCGTCCGCGCCCCGCCCGCCGAGCTGCGCGCTCAGCAGCCGGTCCACGGCGCTCCTCAGCTGCCGGAACGCCACGAGCCAGTGGTCGTCCACGCCGTCGAGCCGGGTGCCCTCGGGTACGGCCCCGGCGGCCACCAGCCAGTCGGCGAGCCCCTCGGGCCGGTCCAGCGGGTCGGTGGCGCCCGGGCTCGTGGCCCCCGTCGCGACCAGGTCCAGGCAGAGCCGCCCGGAATCGAACCGCCGGTCGTACGAGCCCTTGCCCGTTGCCATGCGCATGCCACCGCCTCGGGTCCGGCCGCCGTCCCCACCAGAGTGCCCCGCCCGGCCCCCGGCCGTAACCCCTGCCGCGCGGGCCGCGGCAACTCCCCTCATACGATGGGCTGATGAACGAGCAGCTGCGTGACGTCCGCCTCCGGACCGGCTCCCTGGTGCTCCGCCCATGGCTGCCGGGCGACCTCACTGCCCTGCTGGACGCCTACCGCGACCCGGCGATCCAGGCCGGTTCGCGCGCCCCCGTGGCGGACCGGGCGGCGGCGGAGCGCTGGTTGCGGGACCGGGAGGAGGGCCGGGAGTCCGGTCTGCGCCACAGCTTCGCCGTGGTGGACACGGCGCTCGGGGACGGGCCGGTCGGGAACGTCGGCCTCGTGCGTCCCGCGTCCGGCTCGGAGGCGGCCGAGGTCGGCTACTGGACGGTGGCGCCCGCGCGCGGCCGGGGCGTCGCCCCGCAGGCCCTCGAAGCGCTCACCGACTGGGCGTTCAGGACACTCGCCGCGGACGGCCTCGCCACGCTGCATCTGCTGCACCAGGTGGACAACGAGGCGTCGTGCCGGGTGGCGGAGAAGGCCGGGTACGGCTTCGTGGAGGTGCTGCCCGCCCACCCGCCGTGGCCGCTCGACGGCCACCGTCACGAGCGCCGGGCGGCCGGTTCCGGGCGCTGAAGCCGCGGTGCCTCTCAGGCCCCGGTCACCGGGCCGTCGTGCAGGACGCGCTGGAAGATCCGGTGGTCGCGCCATGCGCCGTCGATGTGGAGATAGCGCGGAGCCACTCCGAACTCCTCGAAGCCGCACTTGGCGAGCACCCGCTGCGACGCCGCGTTGTCCAGCACCGTCCCGGCCTCGACCCGGTGCAACCGGAGTGCGTCACGCGCCAGTTCGCAGACCGTCCGCACCGCGGCCGTGGCCAGCCCGCGCCCCGCGAAGTCCACGTCCACCCAGTAGCCGAGGGTGGCGCTGCGGAACGGCCCGAGCACCACTCCGTTGAGGGTGAACGCGCCGATCGCCCGGTCTTGCCCGTCACAGAGCACCCAGGGCATCGCGCGCCCCGCGTCACGGTCGGCCAGCGCACCCGCCAGCCGCTCGCGCTGCCCCTCCTCGGTGTAGAAGGCGTCGGGCCGCACGGGCTCCCAGGGGCGCATGTACGCACGGCTGCGGGCCAGGGACCGCGCGAGGGGACCGGCGTCGGCCATGGCAAGCGGCCGCAGCCGTACCTCCGCGTCGATCCGGTGGATGTCATCGATCATCCCGGCACGCTATCCCGCACGGCTCCCGCCCGCCGGGCCCGGTCTGGACGCCCGCGAAGGGAACTGCGCGCCTGAGCCATGGAGCGCACCGGGCCGGGCCACTTGACTGAGCGCATGACGACCAGCGGGCCCGACCGGCCGACCTCCGCCCTCCGCCCCCTCGTACTCGGCGCCGCCACCGTGGCCACCGGCCTGATGGCGGGCACCTTCTCCGTCTTCTCGTGCGCGGTCATGCCCGCGCTCGGCCGCAGCGACGACCGGACCTTCATCGAAGTGATGCGGAACATCAACGACGCGATCGAGAACCCGGTCTTCTTCGCCGGCTTCTTCGGCGCGCTGATCCTCACCGCGGCCGCCTCCTGGCAGCAGCGCCGCTCCCCGGGCCCGCGCCGGTGGGTCCTCGCCGCGCTCGCGGTGTACGCCGTGGCGTTCCTGATCACCTCGGGCGTCAACGTCCCGCTGAACAACGCCCTCGCGGACGCCGGTGCCCCCGCGCGGATCGCCGACCCCGCCGCCGTACGGGACCGCTTCGAGGGCGCCTGGGTCGCCTGGAACACCGCCCGGGCTCTCCTGTGCACCGCCGCACTCGCACTCCTGCTGCGAGCTTCGTCCCTCGCGTCCCGCCGACTCGCTCAGGAGTCCGCGTACTTGGCATCGGACGCCGGGTCCAGGGCCAGCCGGTAGCCGCGTTTGACGACGGTCTGGATCAGCCGGGGCACCCCGAGCGCGGTCCGCAGCCGGGCCATCGCCGTCTCCACCGCGTGCTCGTCCGTACCGCTGCCGGGCAGGGCGCGCAGCAGGTCGGCGCGGGCCACCACCCATCCCGGCCTGCGGGCCAGGGTGTGCAGCAGGGCCATGCCGGCGGGCGGCACCGCGCGCAGTTCGTCGTCGACGAGGACGGCATGGCCACGGATCTCGACCCGGTGCCCGGCGACCGGCAGGGTCCTCGCGCGGGAAGGCAGTTCCCGGCAGAGCAGCTGGACGAGCGGGCCGAGCCGGAAGCGCTCCGGCTGGACGGTGTCGATGCCGCGGTCCTGCAACGGGAGTGCGGTGACGGGGCCGACGCAGGCTGAGAGGACGTCGCCCTGCAGGGCGACGGTCAGCTCGGTCAGCAGCCCGCGTTCCCCGGCCCTGCGCAGCAGGGAGGCCGCGGCCGGGGCGCTGGTGAAGGTGAGCGCGTCCAGGCCGCCCGCGACCGTGATGTCGATGAGCCGGTCGAGGGGGGCGATGTCCTCGGGCGGCATCCAGCGGTAGACGGGGACGCCGACGACCTCGCCACCGGCCGCGCGCAACGACTCCACGAAGCCTGGGAGGGGTTCGCCGTGCAGCTGGAGGGCGATGCGGCGGCCCTCGACGCCCTCCTCCAGGAGCCGCTCCAGCACCTCGGCCATGGATTCGGACGCCGGTGACCAGGTCTCGGTCAGCCCGGCGGCGCGGACCGCACCCTTGACCTTGGGTCCGCGGGCCAGCAGTTCGACCCCGCGCAGGGTGTCCAGCAGTTGTTCCCCGATGCCCCAGCCGTCGGCGGCCTCGATCCAGCCGCGGAAGCCGATCGCCGTGGTCGCGAGGACCACGTCGGGGACGTCGTCGATGAGTTCCTTGGTGGCGGCGAGCAGTTCGCTGTCGTCGGCGAGTGGCACGATCCGCAGGGCGGGCGCGTGCACCACGGTGGCACCCCGCCGCCGCAGCAGGGTGGAGAGCTCGTCCGCCCGGCGCGCGGCGGTGACACCGACCGTGAAACCCGCGAGGGGTCCGTGCTGTTCGTCGTCGTGCATGTGGTCTACCCGGCTCTCGTCCCGCTGCTGCTCAATGGTGCGGAGGTCCGAGCCTGCCAACGAACCATGACAGGCTCGGTTCACCCGTATTTCCCGCCCGTTACGTCACCCGACATCGCAAGGTCATCATCACACTTTCGCGTAGCTGAGCTGGGGCTTCGCCGGGACGGCGGCGGTGCGGCGAAGGTATACCGCCCAGGTGAGCACGAAACACACTCCGTAGAAGACGAGGAAGGACCAGAAGGCCGCCGTTCCGGTGCCCGAGGTCTGGAAGGACTGCCGGAAGGCGAGGTTGATGGCGAGCCCGCCGAGCGCCCCGACCGCGCCGATCAGTCCCATCGCCGCCCCGGACAGCCGCCGTCCCTGAGCCGCCGCCTCCTCGCCGCGCAGCCCTTGGGCGATCGCCTTGGCGTGGAAGATGCCCGGGATCATCTTGAACGTCGATCCGTTGCCGAGCCCCGTGAGGACGAACAGGGCGGTGAAGCCGATGAGGAACACGGTGAGCGACGCGATGCCGGAGGCGTACACGACGACACCGGTCGCGACGGCCATGGCAGCGTAGTTCGCCAGGGTGATCCGGGCGCCGCCGTACCGGTCGGCCAGCCAGCCGCCGACCGGCCTGATGAGCGAGCCCAGCAGCGGGCCGACGAAGGTGAGCGAGGCGGCCTGCAGCGGGGTCCGGCCGAACTGGGTCTGCAGGACGAGCCCGAAGGCGAAGCTGTAGCCGATGAAGGAACCGAAGGTGCCGATGTAGAGCACCGCCATGATCCAGGTGTGCGGGTCGCGAGCGGCGTCCTTCGCGGCCCCGGTGTCGTTCTGCACGGGGGCCAGGTTGTCCATGAACTTCGCGGCGCACAGCCCGGCGACGACGATCAGCGGAATGTACACGCCGAGCACGATCCGGGGGTGCATGGCGCCCGCGGTCCCGATCACGAGCAGCCCGGCGAGCTGCACCACGGGTACCCCGATGTTGCCGCCGCCGGCGTTCAGCCCGAGCGCCCAGCCCTTCTTGCGCAGCGGGAAGAAGGCGTTGATGTTCGTCATCGAGGAGGCGAAGTTGCCGCCGCCGATACCGGTCAGCGCGGCCACGGCCACGAGGGTGGTGTACGAGGTCCCCGGCTCCATCACCACGAAGGCGGCGACGGTCGGCACCAGCAGGGTGAAGGCGCTGAACACGGTCCAGTTCCGGCCACCGAACCGGGCGACGGCGAAGGTGTACGGCACCCGCACGAGGGCCCCGACCAGTGTCGCGGTCGAGATCAGGAAGAACTTCCCGGCCGGGTCCACCCCGTACTCCGGCCCCATGAACAGGACCATCACCGACCACAGGGTCCAGATCGAGAACCCGATGTGCTCGGAGAGTACGGAGAACCAGAGGTTCCGGCGGGCGATGCGCTCGCCCTTCTCCCGCCAGAACGTCTCGTCCTCGGGTTCCCAGTGCTCGATCCAACGGCCAGCCATCACGCGCCTCCACGGTGGTCGGGGTGTTGTCCCCGACGCTAGGGAGCGCGCGTTTCGGTGTGGTGCCGCGAGGTGACCGGTGCGCAACCTTGCTCTCACCGGGCCGGAGCCGGCCCGGTGAGACGGTGGTCAGCGGACGCGGGACGAAGGCCGCTCGGGCCGGCCGGACGGACCGCCGGGCCGCGCGCTCTTCTTCGCGGCGCCGTTCGGCCACAGCTGCGGCCGGCGTTTCGCCGCGACGTCCTCGGTCCAGCCGAACGCCAGGATGCACACCGCGATGAGCGCCCAGGCGAAGATCAGGACCGGCACCCAGCTCTCCAGCAGCCAGGGCACGTTCTCGCCGATCACGTCGACGGCCCACAGCCGGTCGTACATGGTCGCGGCGACGAGGATGCAGACGTTGTGCCAGAGGTAGATCGTGACCGCGCGTGAGTTGAGCAGCGTGATCGTGGTGTCCCAGGCCCGCAGCCGTTTGGGCCACTCGGTCCAGGACGGGCTGTAGTGCAGCAGGAGCAGGACGCAGCCGAACGACCACAGGGCCTGCGCCAGCGGAATGGAGTCCAGGTCGAAACCGGCCCGGAACCCCTCGTGCGTCGCCCACCACAGCCCCAGCGCGGCGACGACCGGGGCGAGCGACGGCACGAGGTAGGACGGCAGCCGTTTCAGGATCCCTTCCTGGTGGGCCATCCCGAGCACCCAGCAGGCGCCGAACGTACTGAAGTCGGTGATCGCCGAGTCGATGCGCTCCGGGGTGGAGATCACTTCCCTGGACATGATGAAGGCCAGCACCAGGGGGGCGAGCAGCGTCGGCCAGGGCATCTTGCGCAGGCCCCGCAGGATCAGCGGCGACATCAGGACGTACCAGAGGTACGCGCGGATGTACCAGAGGGGCCCGGCGAGGTCGCTCCCCCAGGTCTCGCCCAGGAAACCGTAGATGCCCGGCAGTTCCTCCGCGAACGGCGGATCGCTGAGCGGCAGGATCCAGAGCAGCAGGTGGGTCCACCACCAGCCGGGGTGCCCGTCGGCGTCCGGCCCCCAGCCCTGGAGCACCATGCCGGTGACGCCGATCGCCCCGAGCAGCCAGAGCGGAGGCAGCAGACGGCGGACGCGGCTGCGGATCACCTGTGCGGCGGGCCGCTTCAGCGAGCGGGCCATGAGGTTGCCGGCCAGGGCGAACATGACGCCCATCGACGGGAAGACGATCGGCAGCCAGGCCCAGCCTGTGAGGTGGTAGAGCACGACGCGGAACAGCGCCAGGGCTCGGAGCAGGTCGAAGTAGCGGTCCCGGCCGGGCTTCTTCGGCGCGGGCACGGGCGCGGACTCGGCCCCCGGTATCGCGGAGACCGGAGCGTCCGGCGCCCCCACCAGGCCCACCTGCTGCGGCAACGGCTGGGTCGCCGGGCCGTGGGGGTCGTAGGTGCCGAACGTGTCATGGGTGCCGTACGGCCGGCTCGGCGGCACGTACGGCCGGTACGGCCCGGGCGCCGGTTCGTACGGCTGAGCCGGTTCGTACTGCTGGGCCGGTTCGTACGGGTGGGCCGGTTCGTACTGCTGGGCCGGTTCGTACGGGTGGTACGGCTGAGGCGGTTCGTACGGTTCATGGTTTCCGCGCGGGCCGGAGTCGGGCGGGGTGGGGCTGGGATACGTCACGCGACGGGCCTCCGGTCGGTGCTGCGCACGGCCCCCTGGCTCGACGCCGCCCGGGGCGCCTCCACGGCACCCGTGCGGCGCAGCTTCTGCCAGCGGAGCCGGCCGCCTGTGAGAGCGGTGATCCAGGACTGGAGCAGCACGACGTACATGAGCTGCCGGTAGAGGATCTGCTGGAGGGGCAGCGAGAGCAGGTGGGTCATGCGCTCCCGGTCGAGCCGGAAGGCGTACGCGGCGCAGACGCCCTGCACCGCGAGGACGCCGAACCAGGCGACGATCGTCTGCTCGGTGGGGCCGAAGACGAGCCCGTACAGCAGGAAGACGTCGATGAGCGGGGCGAGCAGCGGGGCGACGACCATGAACAGGGCGACGAACGGCAGCCCGACGCGTCCGAAACGGCCGGACGGGCCGCGCTCGATCACCGAGCGTCGGTGCTTCCAGATGGCCTGCATCGTGCCGTACGACCATCGGTAGCGCTGCGACCAGAGCTGTTGCACGGACTCCGGCGCCTCGGTCCAGGCGCGGGCGTTCTCCGCGTACACGACGCGCCAGCCGTCCCGGTGCAGGCCCATCGTGACGTCGGTATCCTCGGCGAGGGTGTCCTCGCTCATGCCGCCGATCCGGTTCAGCGCCTCGCGGCGGAACGCCCCGACCGCGCCGGGGATCGTGGGCATGCAGCCGAGCATGTCGTACATGCGGCGGTCGAGGTTGAAGCCCATCACGTACTCGATGTGCTGCCAGGCGCCGATCAGCGAGTCGCGGTTGCCGACCTTGGCGTTGCCGGCGACGGCCCCGACCCGGGGGTCGGCGAAGGGCTGCACCAGTTCACGGACGGTGGACGGCTCGAAGACCGTGTCGCCGTCCATCATCACGATGATGTCGTGGCGGGCGTGCGCGATGCCGTTGTTCAGGGCGGCGGGCTTCCCCGCGTTGCGCTGGCGCACCACCCGGACGCCCGGCAGCCGCATCCTGTCGACGAGGTCCGCGGTGCCGTCCGTGGAGCCGTCGTCGATGACGATGACCTCCAGCGGGTAGTCGCTCGCCACCAGGGAACGGACCGTGTTGGCGATGCACTTGCTCTCGTTGTACGCGGGCACCAGGACGGACACCGGGCGGGTGAGCGGCTCGCCCCACCTGAAGTCCCGCTTGCGGACCCGGCGGGCGTGCGCGAAGGACAGCAGCAGCATCAGGCCGAAACGGGCCAGGACCAGCACCCCGATGACGGCGAGGCCGACGACCATCACATCGGTGATGTGCTCCGAGACCTCCACCGCCAGGACGAACGCCTTGCCCTTCCAGAGCGCGTACCCGGTGACCGGGGTGTGCGCGCTGGGGGCGCCGAGTGCGTCGGTGAGGTTGGTGAACTCGTAGCCCTTGTCCTGCATCTTGGGCAGGAAGTGACCGAGCGCGGCCACGGTCTGGGACCGGTCGCCCCCCGAGTCGTGCATCAGGACGATGGCGCCCTTGCCGCCCTTGGGGGTGGCGTTCTTGCTGATGACGCCGACGCCGGGCCGCTTCCAGTCCTCGCTGTCGGTGTTGTTGACGACGGTGAGGTAGCCGCGGCTGCCGATGTACTGGGTGACCGGCCAGGACTTGTCGTCCATCGCGTCGGCGAACGAGGAGTAGGGCGGCCGGAACAGGGACGTGCGGATGCCGGCCGCGCCCGCCAGAGCCAGCTGGTTCTGCGACAGCTCCCAGTCGATGCGGCTGGTGGACTGGTAGGAGAGGTCGGGGTGGTTGAAGGTGTGCAGCCCGACCTCGTGCCCCTCCTTGACCATGCGCTCCACCAGATCGGGGTAGCGCGAGGCCATGGTGCCGGTGACGAAGAAGACGCCGTGGGCGTCGTACTCCTTGAGCTTGTCGAGCACGCGCGGGGTCCACACGGGGTCCGGGCCGTCGTCGAAGGTCAGCACGATCCGGTGATCGGGGATGCGCAGCGTCTTCGCGGGCTCGGTGGCGCTGCGCGCGTCGATGACCGGGCCGCCCTCCAGCACCTGCTCGGGCACCCGCTCGGTGGCCGCCGGTGGCTGGATCCGGTGGTCGGCGAGGATCTCGCTGTGCACGTAGCCGCGCAGCATCAACATGGCGAGCAGGGCAACGAGGAACAGGAACGGCAGCATGTAGCGCATGGGAAGTCTGCGCCGCCGTGCCTGCTTCTTACGGTTGTGCCTGACCCGCGGGGCGGGGGTGGTCATCTAGCTGGCGCCTTCTTGCTCTTGCACAGGGGGATCAGGTGTGGTGGCGGTCGAGCTCACGGGGTCCGGCGGCGTGGCCGTGGGATCGGCGCTCGCCGTCCCGTGTTCGACGGCCGGCGTGGAGGCGGACGTCTCGCCGCCCGGGGCACCGCCCGCGGTGCTCGATTCCGTCCCGGAACGCTGGGTGGACGGAGCGGCAGGGGCCGAGGCGGAGGTTCCCGAAGCGGGCACCGAGGCGCTGCCGCTACCGGCGGCGCCACCGCCCCGCACGGGCGTGCTCCCTCCGGACTGCGGGGTCGGGGAGAGCGAGGTGCCGGGCGTCGTACCAGGTGAGACCTGGGCTCCCGGGCTCTCGCCCGGCGTGACCGACGTGGCCGGCGTCCGTACCTCTTCCGTCTTGCGATGCTCCTCCTGGCCGGACAGCGGCAGGAAGGGCGCGCTGGAATTGCCTCCGAGCACGGCGACGACGAGCGTCACCGCGTAACCGAGGAAGAGCGCGGCCAGGACCCAGCCGAGTCGCCGGAGCGACTTGCCGCGCCGACCGCTCTCGTCGACGAAGACGGGGCCGTCGGAGCCCTCCGGAGCGCTGGGTTCCGGCAGCAGCTCGGAGAGCTGCCGTCCGAGTCCGTCCAGCTGGATGGTGACTTCGTTCGGCTCGTGGGTGTGACCCGCACGGGCACCTTCACGCCAAGTTTCCACTGTTGTACGCACTTCCCCCACTCAGGATCGGGTGCGCGCAACTGACCGTCTGTGCGTCGTCGGACCGGGCCCCCACCCTGTCCACGCGCCCCCTACCACAGTGCACCCGGGCCATGAATGTAGCGCACGCCGACGACAGTCCGACCCCACGGTCGGGTGTTGTTCATCATGAGAGATACATCTGTTTTCGAACCGTGGTGCGGGTACTGCCCCGACCGGGCCGGCCCCTCCGAAGCGTGGGAGCGCGGTGCATGCTCGCGCGCCGGGGGCGCACGCCCCTGAGGGGCATCCGGAAAATCCCCGCGGCGTCGGTCGCCACCCAAGATGCGTCGGTCAGCAAAAAACGAGGACCCCGCTGCCGGTGGCAGCGGGGTCCTCGTTCACATGGGAATTGTGGAGATGGCGGGAATCGAACCCGCGTCCAACGGTGCGGAACCAGGGCTTCTCCGAGTGCAGTTCGCTACGCTTTTCTCGGCCCCGGAGGTCACGCGAACAAGCCTCCGACAGGCCCAGTCACTGTTTGATTTCCTTCTAGGCCCCGTGACCGGGCTTAGAAGTTTAGATCCCTAGTTGATGCCAGGATCCGGGTCGGGATCACCCCCGGGCTGACACTCCGCAGAGTCTTCGCTTAGCTGCTAATTAGGCAGCGAGGGCGAAGGCGGAGGAATCGCGCTTGGAATTGGCGATTATAGTTTGCGACATATGGTTTACGAGATCATTGTCGCTTCCTCGACTCGCTTCCCCTGCTTCGACATCCGCTGTCGAAACCGATCATCCCCATGTTGATTTTTCAAAGGTGGTACACACCCCGTGGGGTGCAGTGCCATCGTACGTGACCAACGCACGACGATGCCAGCCTATTCCTGCCGCACCGGCCGGCAGCCACTGGCGCGGGGCGCTCAGGCGCTCCGCTGACGGCGGCGGGCCGCCGAGATCGCCCGGTTCGTCTCCCTCGTGTCCTGCTTCTCGCGCAGCGTCTGCCGCTTGTCGTACTCCTTCTTGCCCTTCGCCAGCGCGATCTCGACCTTGACCCGGCCGTTGGTGAAGTACAGGGCGAGCGGCACGATCGTGTGCCCGGTCTCCTGCGCCTTCGACTCCAGCTTGTCGATCTCGGCCCGGTGCATCAGCAGCTTGCGCTTGCGCTTGGCGGAGTGGTTGGTCCAGGTCCCCTGGACGTACTCGGGGACGTGGATGTTGTGCAGCCACGCCTCGCCGCCGTCGATCTGCACGAAGCCGTCCACCAGGGAGGCCCGGCCCATGCGCAGCGATTTGACCTCGGTACCCATCAGCACGAGGCCGCACTCGTAGGTGTCGAGGATGGTGTAGTCGTGGCGCGCCTTCTTGTTCTGCGCGACCATCTTGCGCCCGGTGTCTTTTTCCTTAGCCATAGTGTGGCCATTTTCGCACTACGACCCACCCCCGAGGCCACTCAATACCGTCTCGGCCCGCTGCTGGGCCCGCGCGCTCACCGCGAGGTCGGGGGTGATGCCGCGGCCGTCGACGCTGTGGCCCGCCGGAGTGCGGTAGTGCCCCACGGTCAGCTCCGCCACGGAGCCGCCCGCGAGTCTGCTCGGCATCTGGACGGACCCCTTGCCGAAGGTCCGCGAACCGACCGTGACCGCCCGGCCCCGGTCCTGCAGGGCGCCGGTCAGGAGCTCGGCCGCGCTCATGGTCCCGCCGTCGACGAGGACGACGAGGGGGCGCCCGGTGTCGCCGCCCGCCTCCGCGTACAGGGCCTGCTGCTCACCGTGCACGTCGTACGTGGCGACCAGGCCGCCGTCCAGGAAGGCGGAGGCGGCGGTGACGGCCTCGGTGACCAGTCCGCCGGAGTTGCCGCGCAGATCCAGCAGCACACCGGCGCCCGCCGGCGCCTTCAGGACCGCGTCGCGCACCGCGTCACCGGTTCCCTTGGTGAACGAGTCGACCTCGATCAGGACAGCTGCGGAGGAATCGGAACGGTCCGGTCCGAGGTGGTGCACGGAGACGGCCTCGGTGGCGAGACGGGCCCGCCGCAGCGTCTCGGTCCGGGTGACGGAGCCCCGCTGGACGCCCAGCACCACGGTGGTCCCGGCGGCCGCGCCCTTACGGTCGCCCCGCAGCAGGGCCACGACATCGGAGACCGGCCGCTTGTCGACCCGGCTTCCGTCGACCGTGCGCAGCAGATCACCGGCCCGGATGCCGGCCCGGTCGGCGGGGCCGCCCGGCTGGACCCGGGCGACCGCGACCGTCCCGTCGTCGGAGCGTCTGGCCGCGATCCCGACGCCCGTGTACGAGCCGTCGAGGGCCTGCTCGAACTCCTGGTACTCCCGCTCGTCGTAGACCGCGCCCCAGCGGTCCCCGCTGCGGCTGACGGCCTCCTCGGCCGCCTCCGTGCCGGACTTGCCGTCGGCCACGGCCTCGGCGGCGGCCTCGGTCACCGCGTCACGGTCGGCCGAGGCGGCGACGGACCGGGTCTCTATGTCGGCGCTCCGCGCCTCACCGCGCGGCAGCGAACCGGTGGCGGCGGCCGTGGCGAGCACACTCGCGAAGACCAATGTCAGGGCCGCCCCGCGGCAGAGGCCGCGGGGCCCGAAACGGTTCTCAGGGCCCGGCATGGCGCCGAGTCTAGGACAACGCCCCGACGGCGCACGGCCCGTTGGCCGCGCGCCCCACGGGGCGCATGTCACACCTTGAGGTACTTGCGCAGCGCGAAGAGAGCGGCAACTGCGGGCATCAGCAGGCCGATCGCCAGAACCAGCGGGAGCTTGGTGAGGACGGCCTCCCAGCCGATGAAGTCGATCAGGTTCATCTTGTCCTGGAGGGCGAGGCCGCCGTCGATCAGGAAGTAGCGCCCGGCCAGCAGCATGACGCAGGCCAGTACGCCACCGATGAGTCCGGCGAACGCGGCCTCCATGATGAACGGCATCTGGATGTAGAAGCCGGAGGCGCCGACGAGCCGCATGATGCCCGTCTCCCGCCGTCGGCTGAACGCGGACACCCGGACGGTGTTCACGATCAGCATCAGGGCGATGACGAGCATCAGTGCCATCACGCAGACCGCGGCGACGTTCATGCCGTTCATCAGCTCGAAGAGGTTGTCCAGGAGGCTTCTCTGGTCCTGGACCGACTGCACCCCGTCACGCCCGGCGAAGGCCGTGGCGACGACCTTGTACTTCGTCGGGTCGTGCAGCTTGACGCGGAAGGACTCCGGCATCTGGTCCGGCGTGATGCTGCTCGCCATCGGGGAGTCGCCGAACTCCTCCTGGTAGTGCTTGTACGCCTCGTCGGACGACTCGTAGATCACCTTCTCGACGACGTCCATCTTCTTGAGATCGGCCTCGATCTCCTTCTTCTGGGGATCGGTGATCGCACCCTTGGCGCACTGGACCACCGTCTCCGCATCCCCCTTGCCACAGAGGTAGATGGAGACGTTGACCTTGTCGTACCAGTAGTCCTTCATCGTGCTGACCTGCTCGCGCATGAGCAGCGCGCCACCGAACAGGGCGAGCGAGAGGGCGACGGAGACGACGACGGCGAAGGTCATCGTGAGGTTGCGACGGAGGCCGACGCCGATCTCCGACAGGACGAACTGGGCGCGCATGGCGTCCTTTCAGTGCTGGGTGCTCAGTGCTGGTAGCCGTAGACGCCGCGCGCCTGGTCGCGTACGAGACGGCCCTGCTCGAGCTCGATGACGCGTTTGCGCATCTGGTCGACGATGTTCTGGTCGTGGGTCGCCATGATCACGGTGGTCCCGGTGCGGTTGATCCGGTCCAGCAGCTTCATGATCCCGACCGAGGTCTGCGGGTCGAGGTTGCCGGTCGGTTCGTCCGCGATCAGCAGCATGGGCCGGTTGACGAAGGCCCGCGCGATCGCCACGCGCTGCTGCTCACCACCGGAGAGCTCACCGGGCATCCGGTCCTCCTTGCCGCCGAGGCCGACGAGGTCGAGGACCTGCGGGACCGCCTTGCGGATCTCACCGCGCGGCTTGCCGATCACTTCCTGGGCGAACGCCACGTTCTCCGCGACGGTCTTGTTGGGAAGGAGGCGGAAGTCCTGGAACACCGTGCCCAGCTGGCGGCGCATGTGCGGCACCTTCCAGTTGGACATGCGCGCGAGGTCCTTGCCGAGGACGTGGACCATGCCCTGGCTGGCGCGCTCCTCGCGGAGGATGAGACGCATGAAGGTGGACTTGCCGGAGCCGGAGGAGCCCACCAGGAAGACGAACTCACCCTTCTCGATATCGAGAGACACATCCCGTAGAGCGGGACGGCTCTGCTTCGGGTAGGTCTTGGAGACGTTGTCGAATCGGATCACGGATGCACCACGGTCGGCCGGGAGTAGGTGTGCGTGACCATACGCGAACCGGGCTCAGGCGTGCAGGCGCGCGTACCGGGATGGGTGATTTACGGTGAAACGGCAGCGGCCCGGGCTGCGCCGGAAGCGGAACGGAGCGGGAGGTATCCGGCGGGCCGAGCCGAAACCCGTGCGAGCTGGCACAGTGGTAGGGGGAACGGTCGCGTTTCCGTGAGCGTTGTGCGGAGAGAAAGCTTGTGCGGCTCCGCCGCGCGGGAGGAGGAAAGCGCATGACCTATGACCGACTGGTGTGCGCGAACTGCGCGGCGCCCGTGAACGAGGGGCGCTGCCCCGTATGCCGGGCGAGCCGCGCGCGTATGCGGCAGGAGCAGGAGCAGGGCCCCTTCGCAGGGCTCAGCCCGGCGATGCTGGTGGCCCTGATGGTGGTGCTGCTGGCCGCGCTCGCGCTGCTGGCGCACCAGACCGTGTAGAGCGCATCCACCCGCCCCGTACGGGGCCGTTCTCGTAGGCGCAGATACCTGCACAGGGGCCCCGGACGCCGATCGGCGTCCGGGGCCCCTGTGTGTATGCATACGCGTACGCGAACCGCTGCGGCCCGTCAGGCGGCCGTGCGGCCGTTCACCAGGCGCGGCAGGATCCGGAAGCCGATGCCTCCGGCGATCATCGTCGCGGCGCCGACCAGCAGGAACGTGGTCTCGGCGGCACCGGTCTCGGCGAGCTCGTCCTTGCCCTTGCCCTGCTCGGCCGGCTGGTTGCCGACCGAGTCGGTGTCCGTGTTGTCGGCGCACTCGGCACCGTCGAGGTCGACGGTGCAGGTGCCGGTGCCGGTCTCACCGGTGGAGCCGGTCGACGAACCCGTCTGCCCGGAGGTGTTCTCACCGGTGGTGGACGTCTTGCCGGTGGTCTCACCCGTGGTGGTGGTCTCGCCGGTGGTCTCACCCGTGGTGGTGGTCTCGCCGGTGGTCTCACCCGTCGTGGTGGTCTCGCCGGTCGTGGTGGTCTCGCCGGTGGTCTCACCCGTGGTGGTGGTCTCGCCGGTGGTCTCACCCGTCGTGGTGGTCTCGCCGGTCGTGGTGGTCTCACCCGTGGTGGTGGTCTCGCCGGTGGTCTCACCCGTCGTGGTGGTCTCGCCGGTCGTGGTGGTCTCACCCGTGGTGGTGGTCTCACCGGTCGTCTCACCCGTGGTCTGTCCCTGGTCGACAGCCCCGCCCGCGTCCGTACCGCCGTCGGCCTCACCCTGCGGGCCGAGACCGGCGTCGATGCCGAGGCCGGACTCGTCGGCGTGGGCGTTGACGGACAGACCGCCGACATTGATACCCACGGCCTGCGCCGCACCCGCGGCGGTGAGCGAGGCACCCGCGGCAATGACCGCACCCGCGGCTATCCGCGCGACGCGGACTCGCGTCTTCTTTGTCATGTGCTGCTACCCCCAGTAGCCGTTCTCGTCAATGGAGCAGCCATATGCGGGGCATGGCCCAGCGGGGTTTGCTCCGAGCGCCGGCCCACGTCGTGCCGTGGCCATGCCGCCCGCCCCCGATCACACCCATCCCAGACATACGCACGCTGCTCCAGCACCCTGTCCAGAGTTAAGGACTACGTCAAGGCCGTTCTGTGCAGTGCGCACCGATATGCATGGAGTTGACCGTCATTCAGCACCACGACTGTGACGCACTCACCACGCCGTCTCCGCAACCCATGGAGCCAACTCCCCTTTGTCCCGGGTGTGTTTCGGACGCCTGCCCTTGGCGTCGCGGCCATGTCCGGTTCATCCGCAACGATCATCCTGCGGACGTCCGCACGAACCGACGCCCCGAACCCCGGTGAACCCATGCAGAAGCGAACCGCCGCACTCTCCTTGACGCTCGCCGTCTCCGCCCTCCTGCCGACAGCACTGCCGGCGCAGGCCACGACGGGCTCCTCCGGCTCCTAC
This sequence comes from Streptomyces sp. NPDC005775, assembly GCF_042871565.1. Lineage (NCBI taxonomy): Bacteria > Bacillati > Actinomycetota > Actinomycetes > Kitasatosporales > Streptomycetaceae > Streptomyces > Streptomyces sp. NPDC005775. The sequence goes on from NZ_JBIAIU010000012.1 coordinate 224,110, forward strand.
GCCACCAAGACGCCGTACGCGCCGCAGCAGAACCCGCGCTCGTACCAGAAGGCTCCCAAGGGCTTCGTTCCTGTGTTCACCGAGAACGTCTCCCGCCACGGCTCCCGGGCGGCCTCCGACAGCGAGGACGGCGACCTGGTCCTGACCTTGTGGGAGAAGGCGCGCGGCGAAGGGCAGTTGACGCGCGACGGTGAGCGGTTCGGCGGCGAGACGCAGTCGTTGCTCGCCGCCATGGACGCGATCGGCTACGGACAGCTCAGTGGGCGCGGCGTACGCGAGATCCAGGACACCGCCGTACGGCTGGAGCAGCGGCTGCCCGGACTCTTCCGGCAGATGGCCAGGGACTCCGAGCGGATCAACGTCGTCAACTCCGGCAAGGACCGTGCCGTCGACAGCGGGAACCTGTTCACGGAGGCCCTCGCCGAGAACGACCCGGCCCTGGCTCCCCTCATCACCCCGGCCAGGACCGACGCCGACCTGCTCTACTTCCACAAGTCGGCCGGCGGCGCGGAGTACCGGGACTACGTCGAGAACGACGAGCGGCTCGCCGCCACCCTCGCCACGATCACCGACCAGCCGGCCTCGCACACCGCGGCCCGCAACGTACTGAAGAAGATCTTCAAGCCGGCCTTCGTCGAGCGGATCGCGGCGGGCGAGTTCGACTCGATCGCCACCGAGGTGGAGGCCGCACAGGCCGTCTACGCCCTCTACAGCATCGCCCCGGCCATGGCCGACGAGGGCGACTGGAACATGGAGCGCTACATCGCCCCCCGTGACGCGCGGTGGTTCGCGTACCTCAGCGACGCCGAGGACTTCTACGAGAAGGGCCCCGGCTTCGACGACAGCGACATCACGTACAGGATGGCGAACGTCCTGCTCGACGACTTCTTCACGAAGATCGACGCCAAGCGGGCCGGTACGAGCAACGCGGGCGCCGAGCTGCGCTTCACGCACGCGGAGGAGATCATCCCGCTCGCCGCGCTCATGGGCCTGCCCGGCAGCACGGAGGCCGCGTCACCGCAGGAGCCGTACACGTACGCCAACAACGCCTGGCGCGGCGCCTCCGTGGCGTCCATGGCCACGAACATCCAGTGGGACCTGTTCCGGAAGGGAAACAAGTACCTGGTGCGGATGCTCTACAACGAGAAGCAGACCGCGTTCAAGAAGGGCTGCGAGCCGGTGGCGAAGGGAAGCTACTTCTATGAGGTCGACGAACTGAAGCGGTGCCTGGGCCGCACCGTGTCCTGACCGCTCCCCCCGCACACCGGCGAGGGCGGGCAGGGAGCTCACAACGCTCCCACGCCAGCCCTCGCTCGCGTCCGGCCCGGCGGGACTACTTCTCGCTCTGCTTGCGCCAGCGGATGCCGGCCTCGATGAAGCCGTCGATCTCACCGTTGAAGACCGCTTCGGGGTTGCCCATCTCGAACTCCGTACGCAGGTCCTTGACCATCTGGTACGGGTGCAGGACGTACGAACGCATCTGGTTGCCCCAGGAATTGCCGCCGTCACCCTTGAGCGCGTTCATCCTCGCCTGCTCCTCCTGGCGGCGGCGCTCGAGGAGCTTCGCCTGGAGGACGTTCATCGCGGACGCCTTGTTCTGGATCTGCGAGCGCTCGTTCTGGCAGGAGACGACGATGCCGGTCGCCAGGTGGGTCAGGCGCACCGCGGAGTCCGTGGTGTTGACGCCCTGGCCGCCGGGGCCCGAGGAGCGGTACACGTCGACGCGGAGCTCGGACTCGTCGATCTCGATGTGGTCGGTCTGCTCGACCACGGGCAGCACCTCGACGCCCGCGAAGGACGTCTGGCGGCGGCCCTGGTTGTCGAACGGGGAGATCCGGACGAGCCGGTGGGTGCCCTGCTCGACGGAGAGCGTGCCGTAGGCGTACGGCACCTCGACGGTGAAGGTGGTCGACTTGATGCCGGCCTCTTCCGCGTACGCCGTCTCGTAGACCTCGGTCTTGTAGTTGTGCCGCTCGGCCCAGCGGAGGTACATGCGCTGGAGCTTCTCGGCGAAGTCCGCGGCGTCGACGCCACCGGCCTCGGCGCGGATGGTGACGAGGGCCTCGCGCGCGTCGTACTCACCGGAGAGGAGCGTGCGGACCTCCATCTCGTCCAGTGCCTTACGGACGGACTCCAGCTCGGACTCGGCCTCGGCGAGCGCGTCCGCGTCGCCCTCGTCCTCGGCGAGCTCGAAGAGGACTTCGAGGTCGTCGATCCTGCCGCGCAGGGTCTCGGTCTTGCGGACCTCGGCCTGGAGGTGCGAAAGCTTGCTGGTGATCTTCTGCGCCGCGTCCGGGTCGTCCCAGAGGGAAGGCGCCGCCGCCTGCTCCTCGAGCACGGCGATGTCACCCCTCAGCGCATCCAGGTCCAGGACGGCCTCGATCGACCCCATGGTCGAGGAGAGGGACTTCAGCTCTTCGGAAATATCGACGACTGCCACGGGTCCAGCGTAACGGCTGTCGCGGCGGGCGTTCCTCGGACCGGTTGATCGCGGCTCCGCCGCCCCTGCCCGGGGTGCCGGGTCAGGGGGCGGCGGGTGCCGAATTCCTCGTGTCCTGCGGTGTCGATCCCGCGTCGTCGCCGCTCAGGGCCAGCCAGCCGCCGACCCCGACCGCCGCGACCAGCACGAGGGCCGCGGCGCCCAGGGTGAGGCGCCGCTTGCGGATGGCCGCCGACTTGTTGCGCGCCGAGCCCGGCCGGGGCTTGCCCGGGGCGCGGGGGGCGCGGGCGGTGCCCCGGGGCCCGCCGGACAGCTCGTCGGGGGCCGGCACGCGCATGCTCGTGTGGGTGTCCCGGTTGGAGTCGGGGGACGAGCCGGGGACCAGGGGTACGGCGCCGCGGCGGCGCGGCTCCTCGGCCGCCGGGGTGTACTGCTGCTCGTCGTAGGTCCGGCCGTGCGGCTCGGACTCGGACTCCTCGTCCGGCTCGTCCACGTCCAGCGGCGGTATGCCGGCCAGGTGCGGGAGCTGCTCGCGCAGCCGCGCCGCCAGCTCGGAGGCGCGCAGCCGGGAGGCCGGGGCCTTGGCCAGGCACTGGACCAGCAGCTGCCAGAGCTCCTCGGGGATGCCGGGCAGCGGGACGACGGTCTCGGTGACGTGGCGGCGCAGGACGGCGCCGGGGTGGCCGCCGCCGAAGGGTGTGAAGCCCGCGAGGAGCTCGTACAGCACGGTCGCGAGGGCGTAGATGTCGACGGCTGCGCGCGGCGGGAGGCCCTCCACGATCTCGGGGGCCAGATAGTCCGGCGTACCGATGATCTTGGTGGCCTTGGTGCGGCGCGGGGTGTCGATCAGCTTGGCCACCCCGAAGTCGGTGAGCAGCGCGGGGTGCGAGTTGCCGGGGCCCAGCGGCCCCTCCATGTCGAGCAGGATGTTCTCCGGCTTGACGTCGCGGTGGACCACTCCGGCCGCGTGCGCGGCGGCGAGGCCGTCGGCGACGTCGGCGACTATCGCGACGGCCGCCTCGGGGGCCAGCCGGCGCTCGCGGTCGAGCCGGGTGCGCAGATCCGTACCGCGGACCAGGTTCATCACGAGGGCCAGGTCGTTGCCGTCCACCACGAGGTCGCGGACGGCGACGACATGCGGATGGTCGAGCCCGAGCAGGGCGGTGCGCTCCTGGACGAAGCGGCCCACGAGTTCCTGGTCGGACGCGAGGTCCTCGCGGAGCAGCTTGATGGCGACGGGCCCCTCGGGGCCGTCGCCGAGCCACACCGTGCCGGCGCTGCCGCGCCCCAGAATCTGGTGGGCGGTGTACCGGCTGCCGATATTCCGTGCCAAGACTGCTCCCTCAGCGGCTGGCGATGGACCGTCGCTCAACAACCCCCGGTCGACAAAGCTACGCGGCGAACGGGGGGTCGCGTGCCCCGGATGGCGCCAACCTTCGCTTCTGCGGGCGAATTGCCGCGGAATTGGTCCGCAGAAGTCGATATAGCTACAGAGTCCGGTCGATGTCCGGGGGCCCGGGGGCCGGTGGTCCGTGTGTCCGGTGCCCGGTGAGCGATCAGCTGTCCGGTCGGGTTCCGCCGTCAGGTGCCGCCGTCCCCGCCGATCTTCGAGATCCAGCCGGTGACGGTGTCGTAGGCGTCGGTGATCGCGTCCCAGTAGCCCTGCCCCTGGCCGATCCAGTCCTTCAGCGGGGTGAGCTCCCAGATCAGCCAGCTAGCGACGAAGAGCAGCACCAGCGTGAACAGGCAGCCCTTCAGGCAGCCGAGGCCGGGGATCTTCATCGGGTTGGCGCCGCGCTGCCTCGGCTCGCGGGGCGGGCGCTGCGCCGGCTGCTGGGGTTGCTGCGGCTGCTGAGGCTGCTGCGGCGCGTACTGCTGGCGCTGCTGCTGCGGCTGGTACTGCTGCTGGGGCTGGTACTGCTGCTGCTGCTGCTGCTGACGGTACTGCGGCTGCTGCTGCTGTTGCTGCTGGCGGTGCGGTGGCTGCTGCTGTTGCTGCGGCTGCTGGCGCTGGGGGCGGCGGCGCAGCGGGTCCTGGCTCGGGTCGAGGTACTGGACCTGCGTCTGCTCGTTGCGGTCGCGGGCGGCCTGGAGCTGGGACTGCCACGGGTGCGGCCCGTCGGGCTGCGGTGTCCCCTCGGGGCGCGGCAGGACGGGCGGCATGACCGCGGTCGGGTCGGCGTGGGGGCCGCCCGGCCCCGCGTTCTGCTGCATGACGCTGGTGGCCGCGTTGGGGTCGTAGCCGTTCGGGTCGTACGAGCCGGCGTTGCTGGGCAGCACCTGGGTGGGGTCGGCCGCTCCCGGCGTCTCCGGTACTGCGGTGGGGGCCGGGTCGGGCGCGAGCAGGGCGCCCACCCCGTCGGCGGCCGCGATCTGCGCGGAGTTCGCGTGCACGCCGATGCCGGCGGCGACGGTACGCAGCCCGCGGGCGAGGTTCTCGGCGCTGGGCCGGCGGTCCGGGTCCTTGCTCAGGCAGCGCTCTATCACCGTCCACAGCGGGGCGGGGACGGTGCTGGGGCGGCGGGGCTCCTCGCTGAGGTGCCGGTGCAGGACTTCGAGCGCGGTGCCGCCGGCGAACGGCGGACGGCCGGTGAGTAGCTCGTACAGCAGGATTCCGGCGCCGTAGATGTCGACGGCGGAGGTCTGCGGGCGCCCCTCGGCCGACTCGGGCGCCACATAGGCCGGCGTCCCGACGAACTCGTGGGTCCGGGTCAGGCCCGGGGAGTCGGCGAGACGGGCGATGCCGAAGTCGGTGAGCATCGGATGCATCCGGCCGTCGCGCTCGTCGAGCAGCACGTTGGCCGGCTTCAGGTCGCGGTGGACGACGCCGTCGGCATGGCTGGCGGCCAGCGCGTCCGCGATCTGCGCGGTGAGCAGCGAAGCGGCGACCGGGGTGAGCGGGCCGTTGTCGCGCAGGTAGTGATGCAGGTCGGGGCCGTCGATCAGGTCCATGACGAGGGCGAGGAGATCGCCCTCCACGACCAGGTCGCGGGTGCGCACGATGTTGTCGTGCCGCAGCCGCAACAGGACGGAGCGCTCGCGCAGGAACCGCATCACGACGTCCGCGTCGTTGGCGAGCTCCTCCTTGAGGACCTTGATCGCCACGGTCTCGCCGGGCTGACCGGCGACGGCCGCCTCGGCGCCCGCGGTCTCACGCTGGCGGGCGCGCCAGACGGTGCCCGTGGCGCCGCGTCCCAGCGGCTCCTCGAGCAGGTACTTGCTGCCTACCGGCCGCACGTCATGCGCTCCCTGCTGATCGTGGTGCTTGCGGTCCCCCCGGATCCGTCCGGAGTTTCCGGCCCACTCTAGTGGGAGGGCCGGAGTGAACGGCCGGGTCGGGACGACTGCGGAGAAAGACGCCCGTGCGGTGCGGATGGTTGCTGCCGCACGGCCGGACGGAACGCTTCCGGACCCCGGTCCGGAACACGCCGAGCACGCTCCCGACCCGTCGGGGACGCCCCGGAGAACCGGCCAAGCAGGCAGTTTTGGGCGCACAGCCGACGTTTCAAGATCACTTAACGGTCACCCCCGGGCGTGTTGTCAGTGGCAGGTGCGAGGATGCCCCCAGCACAGAACTGTGGGGTCGGGAGCCCTGCGGTACGTGACGAACCTGTACCGGACGACGCGTCCGTGCCGGGTGGGGGGAATCACAGGGCATCCCTCCTGCCGGACACCGCGCGCAGAAGGGACCGCTGACGCGATGCAGATCCGGCTGACCGTCCTCGCGCCGCGCAGCGGCCAGACCCCGGCACGCGCCTGCGACGTGCTGGTGACCGCCCCTGCGGGGACGGCCCTGGCCACCGTGGCGTCCCACCTGGCCGCCTCCGTCTCCGGGCCCGACGGCTCCCTCGGCAGCGGTGCGGTGGTGCTGTTCGCCGGGCGCGAGCGGCTCGACGCCCACCGGTGCGCGCTCGGTGAGCCGCCGCTGGTCGACGGGGCGGTGCTCTCGCTCCAGGTACCGGGCGAGGACGAGACGCCGGACGAGACCGTCCCGGCCCAGTTGCACGTGATCGCGGGACCGGACGCGGGCGGGGTCCACCTGCTGCACGGCGGGCAGATCCGGATCGGCCGCTCGGCGGACGCGGACGTCCCGCTCGACGACCCCGATGTGTCCCGGCTGCACTGCGCGGTGACGGTCTCCGCGGAGGGCCGGGTCTCCGTCGCCGACCTCGGCTCCACCAACGGCACCTCGCTGGACGGCGCGGACGTCCGCGACCGTCCGGTCCGGCTGAATCCCGGCGCGCTGCTCCGGCTCGGGGAGTCGACGCTACGGCTCACCTCCGGCGCGCGGCCGCCGACGCTGGGGACGGCCCCGGACGGCGAGGGCCATCTGCGGGTGGCCAGGGCCCCGGCCGCTTCCCCGACGGCCCCGGACCACGGCTACGGGCCCGCGTACACCGGACCGGAGGAGGACGACGGGCCGGACGCGGCCGCCCATGAGCACACGCGCTACCCGGGCCCCGAGGAGCCGCCCACGCCACGGCCGCAGCACTCCGGTTCCGGACGTACCGGCCGGCTGCCGGACGACGGGGCGCCCCGCCGCGGCATAGGCAAGTGGGCCCGCCGGCTCGCGGGCGGCAAGGGCGATCCGGTGCACGAGGGCGTGCCCGACGAGGCCGGTCCCCCGACTCCCACCGAGACGTTCACCGCGCTGCCCACCGCCCCCGAGGGCACCTGGCCGGATCCGGCCTCCGTCCTGCTGACCGCGCTCGGCCCGGGGCCCCGGCTGTGGGAGCGCGACACCGCGCACCCGGAGGCGCTGGTGGTCCGGCTGGGCACGACCGAGCGGGCCGACCTGCCCGCCGTGCCGGTGACGGTGGGGCTGCGGGAGGCCGGTTCCCTCGGGCTCGCCGGGCCGCGGGAACGGCTCGCCGGGCTCGCCCGCTCCGCCGTGGCGCAGCTGGCCGCGCTGCACTCCCCCACCGATCTGGAGATCGTGCTGATCAGCACGGACCGGGGGCGCGGCACGGACGAGCGGCGGCGCGAGTGGGCCTGGCTCGGCTGGCTGCCGCATCTGCGTCCGATGCACGGCCAGGACTGCCGGCTGCTGCTGGCGTACGACCGTGAGCAGGCGGTCGCCCGGACGACGGAGCTGGTGCGCCGGCTGGACGAGGGCCCGCTCGGCCCCGGCTGGGCGAGCCTCGACGCCGGTACGGTCGCCGAGGCCGCCCGTCACTACGAGGGCCCGTTCACCGTGGTGATCGTCGACGGCGACCCCGGTTCGGCGGTGCTCCGCGAGAACACCGCACGGCTGGCGGCGGCAGGCGCGGCGGCGGGCATCCATCTGATCTGTCTGGCGGAGACCCCGGCCGCCACGCCCACGTCACCGGTCGCCGCGACGTACGAGGCGGCCTGCCATGCCTCGATCGCCTTCAGGGAGTGCGGGGCCGTGGCCATGCTCAGCGGTGATGTGGCGACGGCCCTGCGGCTGCTGCGCACCGCGGGCGGGCGGGCTGCCGGCCACGGCACGGTGGCCGCCGTCGACGCGGTGTCGGCGCACTGGGCGGAGAGGTTCGCGCGGGCGCTCGCCCCGTTGCGCGCCGAGGGTTCGACCGCGCTGCCGGGCCACCGCGCGGCTGTGGCGCTCCCGCCGTCGGCCCGCCTCCTGGACGAGCTGGGCCTGGCCCGCGCCACCCCGGCCTCGCTGATGGCCCGCTGGGCCTCGGCCGCGGACGAACAGCCCGGGGCCACGGTCCGCGGCGCCGGCAGCTGGACGGGCGGCGGTACGGAAGCCGAGGCCGACGACTCCCGCGGCTCGGCCCGCACCCCTCACCCGGGCGGCCCGGACCCTCGTGTGGGCGCCCAGCGCACCGCCGCCGCCGCCCCGCACACCGGCACCCCACCGGGCACGGACGACGAAGGCCGCACCCGGGACTCCGGCCGCACGCCGTACCCGGAACCCACCGGCTCGGGCCGCACGCCCTACCCCCGCACAACCGAAGACCGCGGCTCGGGCCGCACGCCCTACCCGCGCGCATCCGACGACCGCGGCTCGGGCCGCACGCCCTACCCCGACAGCGCCGGCTCCGGCCGCACGCCCCACCCCCGCTCCGGGGCGCGGCGTTACGACGAGGGCCCCGGGGACACACGCAGTTCCCGCACCCTGCCGGGTTCCGACACCCGCTCCTGGGGCGGGGCCGGAGACGTCCAGGGCGCCGACAGCCTGCGTACCGCCGGGTCGGGGCGCTCCTCGAACCGGGTCAGCGGGCCCCGTCAGGGCGACGCGCCCCAGGTCGCCGCGCGCGGTGCCGAGTCCGGGCGGGCCCCCGTGCCCGCTCCCCGGCCCGCATCCTCCGGCGCCCCCGCCGGGACGGCTGCCGGGCGGCCCGTCGTGGTGCTCGGGGCCGGGCCCCGCGGTCCGGTGCGTGTGGATCTCGCCGACGAGGGGCCGCACCTGCTCATAGAGGGGCCCGGCGGCAGTGGGCGTACGGAACTGCTGAGGGCGGTCGCCGCATCGCTGGCCGCCGCCGACCGGCCCGACCGGCTCGGCATCCTGCTGGTCGACGGGGCGGGCGGCGAGCGGGGCGAGAGCCTGCGCCCCTGCACCGAGCTCCCGCACGCGTTCACGCACCTGGTGGCCTCCGATCCGGTCCGGATGCGGGAGTTCGCCCAGGCGCTGGGCGGTGAGGTGAAGCGGCGGGCCGAGCTCCTCGGCGGCCTCGACTTCGCCGACTGGCACAGCCGGCACGAGGTGGCGCAGCGGATGGCCGGACAGCGGCCCTCAGGCCCGTCCGAGCAGCGCGGTGACGTCGAGTCCGCGATGAGCGGCACCCTGCGGCTGCGGCCCGCCTCGGCGCGGGCGGCGGATCCGGGGCCCTCGCCGCTGCCCAGGCTCGTCGTGCTCGTGGACGACTTCGACGCGCTGATCGCCCCGGCGCTGGGCAGCCCGGGCCGTCCGGCGGCGGGTTCGGTCGTCCGGGCGCTGGAGGCCGTGGCCAGGGACGGGGGCCGGCTCGGGATCCATCTGGTCGCGACGTCCGCCCGCCCGGACCGCACCGAGGACACCGAACTGGCCCGCGGGGCGCGGCTGCGCGTCGTGCTGGACCCGCCCGTCGTGCCGCCGTCACCGGACGAACCGGCGCCGGGCCGCGGGCGGCTGGGCCATCCCGACGGGCGGGTGACACCGTTCCAGGGGGGCCGGGTGACCGGCCGCATCCCGCGTACGGCGACCCTGCGGCCGACGGTCGTACCGCTGGAGTGGGAGCGGATGGGCGATCCGCCCACCCGTCGCCCGCTGCGCGAGCTGGGCAACGGGCCCACCGACCTGGCGCTGCTGGCCAGCGCCCTGGAGCGGGCGGCCCGTTCGGTGAACGCCGAGCCGCTGCCACCCCTGCTCCCCACGCACACCTGAGCGACGGGGGCCACCCCGGTGGGCCCCCTCTCCTCCCCATCGCCCCGCACTCCCCCTGACCTGACGTCACGAGCCCATCACGATCTTCGAGTTGGGCCCGCTGGCGGTATTGCGGCACCCGGACACCCAGCGTAGGACTGTGCGCACAGGACGACGTGATGGATGAGCGGCACCGTCGGAAGTCCGGCCGGTGCCGTTCCGTGCAGGCGCACAGGAGAGACGGGGCAGGGATGCGCACAACGCTTCGGATTCGCAGGGCCGCCTTGGTGTTCACCGCCATCGGCGCACTGGCCCTCACCGGCTGCGGAAGCGACGGTGACAGCGGCGGAAAGGACTCGAACGACGGGGACGCCCCGTCCAAGGGAGCGGAAACCACGCCGAGCGTCGTATTGCCGAAACTGGACGGCGAGAAGATCTCGGTCGCCGCGGTCTGGACCGGGCCCGAGCAGGCCAACTTCGTGAAGGTCCTCAAGGAGTTCGAGAAGCGCACCAGCGCGACGGTGACGTTCGTCCCGGCGCAGGACCCGATCGTGAACTTCCTCGGTACGAAGATCGCGGGCGGTCAGCCGCCGGACGTCGCGATGATCCCGCAGGTCGGCGCCATCAAGCAGGCCGTCGAGAAGAAGTGGGCGAAGCCGCTCGGCAACGAGGCGAAGGCCCAGCTCGGCCAGAACTACTCCGACGTCTGGCAGAACCTCGGCGCGGTCGACGGCACCCAGTACGGCGTGTACTTCAAGGCCGCCAACAAGTCCCTGATCTGGTACAACGCCAAGGCGTTCGAGAACGCGGGCGCTAGTGAGCCGAAGACCTGGAAGGACTTCCTGGCGACGGCGGAGACGGTGTCCGCTTCGGGCGTCACACCGGTCTCGGTCGGCGGCGCGGACGGCTGGACACTCACCGACTGGTTCGAGAACATCTATCTCTCCCAGGCGGGCCCGGAGAAGTACGACCAGCTGGCCCAGCACAAGATCAAGTGGACGGATCCGTCCGTCAAGGACGCCCTGACCACGCTGGCGCAGCTGTTCGGCAAGCCCTCCCTGATCGCGGGCGGCGCCGACGGCGCGCTCCAGACGGAGTTCCCGGCCTCCGTCACGCAGACCTTCACCGGCGGTGACCAGCCCAAGGGCGCCATGGTCTTCGAGGGCGACTTCGTCGGCGTCAACATCGCGCAGACGAAGGCCAAGATCGGTACGGACGCGAAGGTCTTCCCGTTCCCCGCGGTCGGCGCCGAGTCGCCCGTGGTGACCGGGGGCGACGCGGCGGTGGCGCTGAAGGACAGCAAGGGCGCACAGGCCCTGCTGACCTGGCTGGCCTCCACCGACGCCGCGAAGATCTGGGCCGAACAGGGCGGGTTCATCTCACCGAACAAGGAACTGGACCCGGCCGCGTACCCCAACGAGGTGCAGCGCACGATGGCGAAGGCGCTGATCGCGGCCGGTGACGCCGTCCGGTTCGACATGTCCGACCAGGCCCCGCAGTCGTTCGGCGGGACGCCCGGGAAGGGCGAGTGGAAGACCCTCCAGGACTTCCTCAAGAACCCGAAGGACATCGCGGGGACCCAGGCCAAGCTGGAGTCCGACGCGGCCAAGGCGTACAAGAGCTGACGGGATGACGACAGCCGCAGCGGGGGGCGCCGACGAGGCGCTCCCCGCCCACAAGCAACCGCCCGAGCAACCGCCCGGCGGGGCCTCGGTCCCCGCCCCCAGGAAGCCCGTGCCCGGGGAGCCGCCCCTGCGCGAAGGGCCCAGCCACAGGAGCGTGACCGGCACCCGCAGGGCCGTCGCGGCACTCTTCCTGCTGCCCGCGCTGGTCCTGCTCGGCGCGCTCGTGGTGTATCCGATCGTGTACTCCGTCTACCGGTCGTTCTTCGACCAGGCGGGCACCGGGTTCGCCGGTCTCGACAACTACAAGGCGCTGTTCACGGACGACACGATCCGTACGGCGATCAAGAACAACGCGATCTGGGTGGTCTTCGCCCCGACCGTCTCCACCGCACTCGGACTGATCTTCGCGGTGCTGACGGAACGCATCCGCTGGGGCACGGCGTTCAAGCTGATCGTCTTCATGCCGATGGCGATCTCGATGCTCGCCGCGGGCATCATCTTCCGGCTGGTGTACGACGCGGCCCCGGAGCGCGGGGTCGCCAACGCCGTATGGGTGGGCGTGCACGACACGTTCGCCGAGTCGGCGGGCTTCCCCAAGGCGCATCCGCTGCCCGTCCACCCGCTGAAGGCGGCGGGCGGCGGCTCCTTCGTGACGAAGGTGCCGGTACGGGCCGGGGAGCCGGTCCGGCTGCCCCTGGTCGGGGTGCTGCCGGCGAAGATGCCCACCGACGCGAAGCCCGCCCGCGCCCCGGAGGCGGGCGGCGACGGGGGGATCACCGGCACCGCGTGGCTGGACTTCACCAAGGGCGGTGGGGGAAAGCCCAACGTCATCGACGCCAAGGAGCTGGGGCTCAAGGGCATCAAGGTGGAGGCCGTCAAGGACGGCGAGGTGGTCGCGTCCGCCACGGCGGGCGCCGACGGGGTGTTCACCCTGCCCGCCTCCGCGGACGGGGCCGAACTCCGCCTTCCCGCCTCGAACTTCAAGGAGCCGTACAACGGGGTGGACTGGCTCGGTCCGTCGTTCGTGACGCCCGCCATCATCGGGAGTTACGTCTGGATGTGGGCGGGCTTCGCCATGGTCCTGATCGCGGCCGGCCTGGCGGGCCTGCCGCGTGAACTCCTGGAAGCGGCCCGGGTGGACGGGGCCAACGAGTGGCAGGTGTTCCGCCGGATCACCGTGCCGCTGCTCGCCCCGGTCCTCGCGGTGGTGCTGGTGACGCTGATGATCAACGTGCTGAAGGTCTTCGACCTGGTCTTCATCATCGCGCCGGGCTCCTCGCTGGACGACGCGAACGTGCTGGCACTCCAGCTCTACCGCTCCTCGTTCGGCACCTCCGCGGATCTGGGGATCGGCAGCGCCATCGCCGTGCTCCTGCTGCTGCTGGTGGTCCCGGTGATGCTCTTCAACATCAGGCGGATACGGAAGGAGGGGCGCCGATGACGACACCCTCGGCCACGGCCGCCCCCGCCGGACCGGGCGACGCCCCGGGCACCGGCGCGGTGAAGCCCCGGCGTTCGCTCGGTGCACGGATCGCGGCCCGGGCCGGCGGCGGCGTCATGCGGGTCTTCCTCGTCCTGGTGGCCCTGTTCTGGCTGATGCCGACCATCGGGCTGATGCTGTCCTCGCTGCGCGGGGCGGACCGGATCTCGGCCACCGGCTGGTGGAAGATCTTCACCGTCCCCTCCGAGCTGACCTTCGACAACTACGCACGACTGCTCGACAACTCGACGATCACCGACTCGCTCTTCAGCACGGTCATGATCACCGTCCCCTCGACGGTCCTGGTCGTGGTGATCGGCTCGCTCGCCGGATACGCCTTCGCCTGGATGGAGTTCCCGGGCCGTGACTGGTGGTTCCTGCTGGTCGTGGGGCTGCTGGTGGTCCCGGTGCAGGTCGCCCTGATCCCGGTGTCGAAGCTCTTCGGCGCGGTCGGGATCTTCGAGACGACCTTCGGTGTGGTCATCTTCCACACGGCCTTCGGTCTGCCCTTCGCGATCTTCCTCCTGCGCAACTTCTTCGCGGAGATCCCGCGGGAACTGCTGGAGGCGGCGCGCCTGGACGGGGCGGGCGAGATCCGGCTCTTCACCCGGGTCGTGATGCCGCTCGGTGGGCCGGCGATCGCCTCGCTCGGGATCTTCCAGTTCCTCTGGGTGTGGAACGACATGCTGGTCGCGCTGATCTTCGCGGACTCCGGTTCGCCGCCGATCACCGTGGCGCTCCAGCAGCAGGTACGGCAGTTCGGCAACAACATCGACGTACTGGCGCCCGGCGCCTTCGTGTCGATGGTGATTCCGCTCGCGGTGTTCTTCGCCTTCCAGCGCCAGTTCGTCTCCGGCGTGATGGCGGGCGCCGTCAAGTGACGACCTGATCCACTCTCTGCCGCGCATCAGGTCCGTCACCGCGCCACTCGGGCCGGCCGGCACGTGGGGGCATCCCTGACCGTTTCACCGGGGGTGTCCCCACCGGCGTTTCGCGGGAGTGGCGGTATCCGGCGTAACCCCGTCACTCCATCGGGCGTTTACGGAGTACCCGCCCCCACCGTCGGCGCGCGCGCCTCGGCGCGCCGCGCCCCTGTTCTGCCGCTCCGCACGCCGGTGTCGGAGAAAGAGTCCGTATGCCCCGCCTGAGTGTCATCATCCCCGTCCGCCGCGCCCGGGGCAGTCTGCGCGCGTGCCTGGAGTCGGTGCTCTCCCAGTCGTTCACGGACATCGAGGTGATCGGTGCCGACGACGGGGCGCCCGACGGTTCGGGGCTGCTGCTCGACGAGTTCGCCGCCCGCGACGAGCGGGTGCAGGTCATCCACCTCCCGGACGGCGCGGGGCCGGAGGGCTGCCGCAACGCGGGGGCCGAGCGCGCCCTCGGGGACTATCTGCTGTTCCTGGAGGCCAACTTCGTGCTCCTGCCGGGCGCGCTGGAGGCGGTCGCCGACCGGCTCGCGGCGGCGGGCGAGCCCGATCTGCTGCTGTTCGGCCATCACAAGCGGCCGTTTCGCGGGCGAGCCCGTCCCAGCAGGTCGCTGGAGCGGCTGGGTGAACTCTCCGACGGGCCGCTGGCCGCGAAGGGACAGGCCGCGCTCCTCGACATCGCCCCGGTGTCCTGGAACCGGGCCGTGCGCCGCACCCTGCACGAGGGCGAGAAGCTGGCCTTCGGGCCCGGTAAGCACGGGGAGCGGATCTACGCCCTCCAGACCGTCGCCGCCGCCGAGTCCGTGGCCGTCCTGCCCACCGCGTGCGTCGAACACCGCCAGCAGCGCTACCTGCCGGGCCTCGACGACGAGGCGCCGGGGCCCGCACCGGCCGAGCTCGTCGAGGCGTACGCCGGGCTGATGGAGTTCCTCCGCGAGCGCCCCCGGCTCCTCGCCGTGCAGCCGCTGCTCTTCGAGCGGGCCGTCCAGGAGCTGCTGTCCGGCTATCCGGACGTGACGCGCCGGCGCAGGCGCTACGTACGCTCCGTGGCAGCCTTCCACCGCACGTACCGGCCCGCCGGGTACCGCTTCCCCGGCGGCGCGCGCGGGCTGCGGCCCCGGCTGTTCGGCGGCGGCCGTCACGCCGCGCTCGGCGCCCTCGACATGGCATTGGCCCTGCGCCGCGGGCTGCGGGCGGCGCCGGACGCGGTGCGGGACCGGACCAGGCGCGGCCTGAGCAGGCGCTACTACTGGTGGCAGCGCAAGCTCCCGCTGGACCGCGGGCTCGCCGTCTACGCCGCGTACTGGAACCGCGGGGTCAGCTGCAATCCGGAGGCCGTCTACCGCAAGGCGCGGGAGCTGGCGCCGGGGGTGCGCGGGGTGTGGGTGGTCTCGAAGAACCAGGTGGACTCGGTGCCGGAGGGCATCGACCACGTGGTGCCCGGCACCCGCCGCTACTGGGCGACGATGGCCCGCGCCACGTACTTCTTCAACAACGTCAACTTTCCCGACCACGTGGTCAAGCGCCCCGGCCAGGTCCATGTCATGACGCACCACGGCACCCCGCTGAAGATCATGGGCTTGGACCAGCAGGACTACCCGGCGGCCGCCCAGGGGCTGAACTTCGACCGGCTGCTCAAGCGGATCGACCGCTGGGACTGGAGCGTCTCCGCCAATCCGCACTCCACCGAGGTCTGGGCCCGCGCCTACCCGGGCGCCGCGCGGAGCCTGGAGTCGGGGTACCCGCGCAACGACGTCCTCGCGTCGGCGACCGCCGAACAGGTCCGGGCGGTGCGGGAGGGCCTCGGCATCCGGCCCGGGCAGCGCGCCCTGCTGTACGCCCCCACCCACCGCGACTACGAGGCCGCCTTCACCAGCCGCCTGGACCTGGAACGGTTCTGCGCGGCGGTGGGCCCGGACACCGTCGTCCTGGTGCGCGCCCACTACTTCTACGGCGGCGCGGGGCTGCCCGCGAGCCCGTCGGTCATCGACGTCAGCGACCACCCCCGGATCGAGGACCTCTGTCTGGCTGCAGACGCGCTGATCACGGACTACTCGTCGGTGATGTTCGACTACGCGCACCTGAACCGCCCGATCGTGGTGCACGCCCCGGACTGGGAGACGTACCGCACGGTCCGCGGCGTCGTGTTCGACCTGCTCTCCGGCAGGCCCGGCGAGACCCCGGGGGCCGTGGCGACGACCACGGACGAGCTGGC
This sequence comes from Streptomyces sp. NPDC005775, assembly GCF_042871565.1. Classification (NCBI taxonomy): domain Bacteria; kingdom Bacillati; phylum Actinomycetota; class Actinomycetes; order Kitasatosporales; family Streptomycetaceae; genus Streptomyces; species Streptomyces sp. NPDC005775. The sequence continues at coordinate 240,126 of NZ_JBIAIU010000012.1, forward strand.
GCGGATCTTCAACGACGGCAGCTGGAACAGCCCGGCGAGCCGAGAGCTCCTGACGTCCTTCCGGGACCGCTTCTGCCCGTACGACGACGGCCGTGCCGCCGAGCGCGTGGTGCGCCGGGTGCTGCTGAACGAGGAGCCCTCGCCCGTCTGACCCGCGTACGCGAAGGGCCCGCCACCCGGTGGCGGGCCCTTCGGCATGTGCGCGGGTCCGGGCTCAGCGTTGCTGGCCCGCCATGACCGTGGCGAGGCCGATCACCACGAGCAGCGATCCGCCCCAGGTCCACATCGAGGTCCGCTCGTGCAGCACCGTCGCCCCCGCGCCCACGATCAGCAGGTAGCCGAGGGCGTTGAACGGGTAGGCGATGGACAGCGGCACCTTGGCCAGGGTCGACATCCAGGCGAGGGCGGACACCGCGAAGACGACCAGCCCGAGTACGACCCACGGGCTGGTGGCAGCGCGCAGCGCGACCGAGCCGCCGTCCCGCCCGGCGGTGGCGACGGCGCCCTTCATCCCGTGTTTGAGCATGATCTGACCGCCCGCCGACGAGAACACGGCGAACAGCAGCAGGATCAGACTGGGGAGGGACAAGGCCTTGCTCCTGACGGCGGCGGCCCGGGACTCGGTTGCCGGGGCCTGGGTGGGTTCGGGGATCGTCGCCTCAGACTCCGACCCGGTCGGCGGGGACGTACTGTCGGTTGAGGATGTCCTGTACATCGACGTGCTCTCCAGCGATGATCGTCTCGGCCGCATGCGGGGTGAGCAGTGCGACGTGCTGATAGCCGAACAGGGTCGGCCGGATCCGGGTCAGCAGCCTCGACAGCGCGCCGAGCACGGCGGCGAGCGGCCCGCCGCCCAGGAGTGACCAGAACGGCGCCCCCGTCGAGGCGATGTCCAGGACGTCGTAGCCCGCGGCGCGAACGGTGCGGCGCAGACTCGCCCGGGTGAAGAAGCGCAGATGCGTTTCGTCGAGGATGCCTCGGCGGTCGTAGTCGAAGGCCCCCAGCGCGACCCGCAGCCGTGAGTACCAGTGGCTGAAGTTCGGCACGGAGAGCAGCACCTCGCCGCCGGGCCGGAGCACGGTGGCGACCTCGGCGAGTACGCGTTCGGGGCGGGAGAGGTGCTCGATGACGTCCCCGGCCACCACGTAGTCGAAGCCGGTGCCGATGCCGTCGGGCAGCCCCTCCTCCAGGTTGGCGAGGTGGAAGTGGGAGCACTTCTCGCGCACACCGGGCACCTCGACGTAGTCCACGCCCGTCACCTCGTGGCCGAGGGCTTCGAGGCGCTGTGCGAACAGCCCGCCGGAGCAGCCGAGGTCCAGGACCCGGCCGGGGGGCATGTTCCGCATCTTCTCCAGGATGACCGCGTGCGAGGAGCCGTCGCCCTCCTTGAAGGCGTACTCCACGGGCTTGGGGATCCAGGCGCAGGTTCCGAACCCCTTCACCGCCAGCCGGTATTCGAGGACGTCCTTGACGACGTCCTTCGCGTACTTCATGCCGTTGACGTAGCAGATCTCGTCGCCGTAGTACGTGGGGACCGGGATCTCCTTGATCCGCATACCCGCGTCCAGCAGCTGGACGATGATCTGGGTGTCGAAGTCGAAGGCGTCCGTGTTCCGGTCGATGGGCAGCTTCTTCAGCGCCTCGACGCTGTAGGCGCGGTAACCGGAGTGGAATTCGGTGAGTTTCGATCCGAGCAGCCCGTTCTCCAGCCGGGTGAGAACGCGGTTGCCCAGCCACTTGTACATCGGCATTCCCCCCTTGAGGGCGCTGCCGGATTTCATCATCCGCGACCCGAACACGGCTTCGCATTCGCCGTTCTCGATCGGGGCGACCATGTCGGGGAGCAGTTCGGGGGCGTACTGTCCGTCGCCGTGCAGGAGCACGATGATGTCGAGTCCGTGCGCGGCCGCCAGCGCGTATCCCGCTTTCTGGTTTCCGCCGTATCCGAGGTTCTTGGTGTGCCGCATCACCACGGTCTGCGGCATTCCCTCCGCCTGGGACCAGCGGCAGCCGGCGGTGAAGGTGGCGTCATGACTCGCGTCGTCGAGAATGAGGATCTCGTCGACCCGGGAACGGAAATCCTCCGGAATCCGGTCGAGGGTCTTCTCCAGCGTGGTCTCGGCGTTGTACGCGACCACCAGGATGCCGATCCTGGGGCTCGGGCTTTCCTTCACGGGGCGTTCTCCAGTTGGGCTCGGTGCTCGTGGCTGGGGTCGGGGAGGGGACGGTGGCGGTGGCACTCGGGGCCGTGGTCAGGTGACGGTGGACTCGGAGGGCCGGTCGGTACGGGGTACGGAGACCCGCGCCCGCCCGGCAGGGGCGGCCGGGCCCCCGCCCGGCCCGGTGGCGAGGAGGCGGTGGGCGCCGGTGACCAGTCCGGCCGCGAGGACGATCCAGCCCGCGGCGCCCAGGTACAGCACCGGCTCGCTCCAGCGCACGGCCGAGCGCCCGCTGTAGCCGAGGACGGCCGTCAGCCCCACCACGGAGCTGTACGCGATCCCCTCCCAGAGGCCGAGGACGAACATTCCGGCCGCCGCCCAGGTCAGGTACTGCAGGCCGGACGCGGTGGACAGGAGCAGCAACAGGCCCAGCGTGACGGCGACGACGCCCGGCAGTTGCGCGGGTCGCAGCCAGGCGAGCCAGGCGCCGGCGGCCACGCACAGCAGGACGAAGAGGAAGTGACCACCGCCCTGCATGAAGGCGATGACGGACTCCGGCAGGCCGAACACGTCGGCGAACCGGACCAGTCCCCAGAGGCGGTAACTGCCGCCGGCGTACTCCAGCACGTGCCGCTGGAGGTCCTGCGGCACGGTCACCAGGGCCGGGCCCCACACCAGCGCGAACACGGCGGCGAACCCGGCGGCGAAGCGGACCAGGACCGGCCGCCCGCCCCGCAGCGCGGCGACGAGCAGCGCCGGGATCACCACGACCGGGATGAACTTGACGCTGATCGAGAGCGCCGCGGCCACCCCCGCGGCGAGCGGGGACCTGCGGTCGGCCAGCAGATGGGCGGCGGCCAGGGCGAACATGACGGCGACGGCGTCGGTGTTGCCGTGATAGCCGGACGTGGCGATCAGTACCGGGCTGACGGCCACGCCGATCCCGCACAGCAGCGCGGTGCGCAACGGGGCGCGCCTGCGGACGATTTCGAACACCAGCAGGACACAGAAGAAGTCGGCGATCGACGCCGGCCATCTGATCAACGTGGCGAACGAGATTCCGAATTCCGAAATGTTGTTCAGAGCGAGCAGCATCCAGCCGGCCAGCGGCGGATGGTTGTAGACGGGCAGACCGGGCAGCGGCTGTTCATAGATTCGAATGGGTCCGTAGACGGTGACGGCCTTGGCGAATCCCTGGAAGAAGCGCACATCGGCAGGTCCCGGATCATTCGCGGCGATGAGCGTGCGAGTGAGGAGGCCGACCGCCGCCGCGACAAGCACAGCGGCTCTGGCCCGTCGCACATCCCAGGCTTCGCACCACATTCGGATACCCATGAAAACAGAACGTAGCAACCTGACGTCACTATGCAACGCACCGATGAACATACTTATCCGGCCCCCGACTCGGATTCCCTGCGCATCCGTGCAATCCCCACATGCTCCGAATCACTCGAACGGTTCACGTAGTTCGGACAATCCGTGCGTCAACGCGTGTGGACCACCGCGTCACCCAGCAGTTCACCCGGCGTCCCGCCCGTCCGGGGGCGGGAGGGCGCGGGGCTGCGGACTACAGCATCCGGTCCACCACCCGGGCGGCCGCCCGGCCGTCGTCGAGGTCGCAGAAGTCCCGCCGGAACGCCTCGTACGCCCCCGCGTGTCCCGCCGTCGCCCGCACCGGGTCGCGCAGGGCCTCGACGAGGTCCGCGGACTCCGGGATCAGCGGGCCGGGTGCCCGCGACTCGAAGTCGAAGGCGAATCCGCGCAGCGTGTCGCGGTAGTGCTCGAGGTCGTACGTGTGGAAGAGCATCGGGCGGCCGGTCTGCGCGAAGTCGAACATCATCGAGGAGTAGTCGGTCACCAGCGCGTCGCTGATCAGCATCAGCTCGCCGGCCTCCGGGTAGCGCGAGACGTCCCGGACGAATCCCGTGCCGCTGTCCGGGATCCGGTCACTGACCAGGTAGTGGCGGCGGATCAGCAGCACGGTGTCCGCGCCGAGTTCGCGCTCGGCCGCGGCGAGGTCGAGCCGCAGGTCCATGGTGTAGCGGCCGCGGTGTCCCGGCCGGTCCTCGCGCCAGGTCGGTGCGTAGAGCACGACCCGTTTGCCGTCGGGGATCTGGAGGGTCTCCCGTACCGCGGCGGCGACCTTGGTCCGGTCCGGGGCGTGGAAGAGGTCGTTGCGCGGATAGCCGCACTCCAAGACGTCGCCCTCGAAACCGAAGGAGCGGCGCAGCACGGGGGTGGCGTACGTGTTCGGGGAGACCAGGAAGCTCCACTGGCGGGCGCGCTGTTCGAGGGTGTCGATGTAGGCGCGGTTCGCCTCGGCGGTCCCGGCGAGATCGAGGCCGATGCGCTTGAGCGGGGTTCCGTGCCAGGTCTGGACGACGGTCTGGCCCTCGCGGCGTTCGAACCACTCGGGCAGCTGGGTGTTGGTGACGATGTACCGGCTGCGGGCCAGCGCCTCGTGCCAGGCGGCCGAACCGTGCTCCACGGCGGTGGCCCCCGCCGGGACGCGCGCCTGACCGTCGCGTACGACCCACAGCTGTTCCGGGCCGCTCCCGCGCCGGGTCAGCTCCTCCTGGACGGCACGCGGTGAGTCCGAGCACTGGCGGCCGTCGAAGCTGCTGAACAGCACGGTCTCGCGCAGCGACGCGGTGCGCTGCGCGGCATGGGCCTCTCTGAGCCGCCGCCGGGCCAGGGGGCCGCGTTCCGTGGCGTCGAGCGGGGGTGCGCAGCTCAGCAGCAGCTGGTCGTGGAAGCGCCGCTCGATGGCGTACGCGCGGCCTGCCAGGGGGCGGGGCGCGGGCAGGGTGTGGTGGACGGCGGCCGGGAGGCGCAGCGCGGCTTCACGGGTCTCGTCGGTGGCACCCTTCTCGCGGAGGAAGAAGTACCAGTTGCCCTCCCCCAGCGGCAGTGCGCCGCCGCCCCTCTCGACGGCGTCCGGCCGCAGTTCGGCCGTGAACCGGCGCTCCTCCGGCGGACCGGTGAACTCGACGGGGAAGACCGCCTCCTCGTGGTGGCCGCTGTGCCGGGCCACCAGCTCGACCGCGCGCCCGGGGCCGTCCGCGAAGGTGCCCTCCAGGAGCAGCTTCCCGTCCTGCGTCCAGGCGGCCAGTTCGACGGCGGGCTGGACCGGGCGGTCGCTGATCAGCAGATTGCCGCGCGCGCTCACGGTGAGGCCGAACTCCCGGGGCTCGTCACCGACCGGTGCGAGCGGGTAGCGGCCCGGGGGCACGGGTCCGGGTACATCGAGGGGGGTGCGGCGGCCGCCGGGGCCGATGAGATGCACGCTGTACGGGATGCCCGCCCGCCCTTGCGAGGATGCCGGCCGGGCGTCGGGGAGAGCGGTGAGCGGGATCGCGGCGGTGAAGCGCCGCCAGCCCGTCGCCGGGTGCGCGGCGTCCTCCTGCACCGTCACCGGGCACTCGAAGGCGGCGCCGGAGGAGCGGTGGGTGAGGCCGAGGCGCAGGTCCTGGCCGCCGAGCCGGTTCCGGAGCATGCCGTCGATGACGACGGTGGCCGTCCCGTCGGCCGCCTCGCCCGCGCGGTGCGTCTCGAAGCGTGCGTCGATCCGCTCGGCGTGCAGGACCAGCCGGTCGGCGTCGAAGACCAGCACGATCCGGTGATCGCCGTCGGGCCGGTGCACGGGGGGCGCCACGGGGGCCTCGGCGGTGCTGGGTGCGGAGCGCCGCAGCATCCCCTTTCTCGCGACGCCGAGTTCCAGGCGCCAGGTGACGTGGCCGGCCGGGCCGTCGGCGGGGAGGCGGAGCCGGGCAGGGTCGAGCACCGCCTCGAAGCCCGAACGGTCGTAGTCGTGCAGGCTCTGCCTGGAGCGCGCGGTGGCCTCGGGCTCGACGGTCCTGCGCAGCCTCAGCGGGACCACCTGCCGCCGGCCCGCCCGCAGCCAGGCGGCCCGGAATTCGGAGGGGGGCGAGGTGACGGGCAGGTTGCGGATGTACGCGTACCCCTTCAGGTGCAGCTTGCCGTCCTGCCAGCGGACCTCCCGCAGCCGGCCGACCAGCGGCAGATCGCTGTCGCCGACGCGCAGCACCCGGTCCGGCACCGGCCCGGTCAGCGGCGGGTACCCGGCCCGCCGGCGGCGCAGTCCGCGTACGGCGAAGGCGCCGGGCTCGCGCTTGTCGAAGGCGATCAGGGCCAGCAGTTCCTCCATACGGCGCTCACGCACCAGGTGCCACATCAGCCGCAGCCGCACCGGGAGCCCGTCGAGCACCGCCGGGTCGATCTGGTCGATGAACGCGTTGGTGTGCGTCAGGAAGGCGGCGCGGTACGCGTCGTCGCCGTCGGCCAGGACCTCCATGAAGTACCGGAGGTCGTTGGCGAGGACGTGCGCCTCGTAGTGGTTCCGTTCGGCGGCCGTGCGGTTCGCCGTCAGGAAGGCGCAGACCTCCCGCACGTGCGCGACCCGGTCGCGGATGCCGCGGACGACGGCCCGGCCGGCGGTGATCGAGCCGGGGCGGTCCCGCCAGTGGTAGACGGGGTCCTTGACGATGTCGACGGAGCCGGCCAGGTAGTGGGCGGGCAGCACGACCGGGATGTCCTCGTAGAGCGCGCCGACGGGGAAGGCGAACGCGTGCTCGTCCCAGAAGGAGCGGCGGAACACCTTGTTGCAGGCGATCCGGTCACCGGCGAGCTCCCGGTCGCGGGAGATGTGGGTGCGCTGCCGGGTGGTCGCCATGGGCGCCCGGAACATGGGCGACTGCTGGAGCCTGCCGTCGGTCCGCAGCCGCAGGACGTTGCCGGACGCGAGGTCCGAGCCGGTCTCCTCCAGCGAGCCGACCAGCAGTTCGTACGCGCGGGGCGGGACGATGTCGTCGCTGTCGACGAAGGCGAGGTAGCGGCTGCCCGGGTCGCAGTGGCGGACGCCGGTGTTGCGGGCGTGGCCCAGTCCGCCGTTCTTCTGGCTGACCAGCCGGAAGCGGTCGTCCTGCGCGGCGAACCCGGCGGCCAGGGCCGCGCTGCCGTCGGTGGATCCGTCGTCGACCATCACGACTTCGAGGTCGGTGACGGTCTGCTCCGCGAGGGACTTCAGGCAGTCCGTCAGGAAGGGTTCCACGTTGTAAACGGGGACAACGACACTGAGCCGTGGCGGCATGGCGAGCACATCCGTTCATCGGGGGCCTGGCGATCCGTATAGCTCAACCCCGTGAACGGCCGGGGGTCACCGGTTACGGTCCCCAACGAGTGATGTCTCGGTCATGATGCTGACGCCGATGCCCGGCGCGCCGGCGGCCCCACCCCGCCCCAGCCTGCGGTCAGCGGGTGAGGGCGGCCACGGCCGAGGCCGCGAGATCGTCCAGATAGCCCGCGGGCAGCTCGCCCCTGACGACCGCGAGCCGCCAGTAGAGGGGCCCGACGATCAGGTCGAGGGCGCGGTCGGGGTCGCTGTCCGGCGGCAGTTCCCCGCGCGCGACGGCTTCCCGGACGACCACGGCGGCGATGCCCTGCTGCGGGTCGAGCAGGGCGGCCTTGATGGTGTCGGAGATCTCCGGATTGCGGGCCGCCTCGACCAGCAGGTCCGGGATGACCTGGGAGGCGAGCGGGTGGCGCAGGGCGTAGGCGGCCAGTTCGAGCACGGCGCGGACGTCCCCGTACAGCGAACCCGTGGCCGGGGCGGGCATGCCCTGCACCGCGACGGCGGAGACCAGGTCCAGGACCATGTGCAGCTTGGACTTCCAGCGGCGGTAGACGGCGGTCTTCCCGACGCCGGCCCGCCGGGCGATGCCCTCGATGGACATCCGGGCGAAGCCGACCGCGGCCAGCTCCTCGAAGACCGCGCTGCGGATCGCATCGGTCACGTCCTCGCGGAGCACGGCGGCTCCGGCGGGGGCACGGCGGCGGCTTCCCGGGTCGGTGGTCATGGCCGAATCATAGTCCGCGACGACGAAACAGTTGCGTAGCGACGTAACGCGTCCTACCCTCGGCGTTGCGACGATACGGTGCCGTTCCGTCGCTGCTGCGCCTTCCCCGTCCTACCCGCCTTCCCTCGAAAGCGATCGTGGTGAGCCAGACAACAACCCCGGCCCGGGTGGACGCCCCGCCGTCCACCTCCCCGCCCCTCTCCGCACACGCCGCCCTGCCCGACCACGGCCCGGGCGAGCTCGCCGCCCTCGCCGCCCGGCACGGACTGACGGTGAGCGGGGCCCGCCCGAGGCTCCCGGTGTACGTCCGGCAGCTGTGGGGGCGACGGCACTTCATCACCGCGTTCGCCACCGCCAAGCTCACCGCCCAGTACAGCCAGGCGAAGCTCGGCCAGATCTGGCAGCTCATGACCCCGCTGCTCAACGCGACGGTCTACTACTTCATCTTCGGCGTCCTGATGCAGACCAAGCAGGGCGTCAACGACTTCGTCCCGTTCCTGGTCACCGGCGTCTTCATCTGGACCTTCACCAGCAACTCGATCACCGCGGGCACCCGGGCGATCAGCGGCAACATCGGCCTCGTACGGGCACTGCACTTCCCCAGGGCCTCGCTGCCGATCGCCCTTGCCCTGCAACAGCTTCAGCAGCTGCTCTTCTCCCTGGGCGCCCTGGTGCTGATCCTGCTGGCGTTCGGCCAGTTCCCGCAGGTCTCCTGGCTGCTGGCGGTCCCGGCCCTGGCGTTGCAGGCGCTGTTCAACACGGGTGTCTCGATGGTCTTCGCCCGGCTGACCGCCCGGACACCTGACATCGCCCAGCTGATGCCCTTCATCCTGCGCACCTGGATGTACGCGTCGGGCGTCATGTGGAGCCTCGACTCGCGCCTGGCGGGCGACCGGGTTCCGTACCTGGCGAAGCTGGCGCTGGAGATCAATCCGGCGGCCGTCTACATCGACCTGATGCGTTTCGCCCTGATCGACAGCTTCCACAGCACCCAGCTCCCCCCGCACGTGTGGGCCGTCGCCACCGGCTGGGCGCTGGTGTGCGGCGTGGGCGGGTTCCTCTACTTCTGGCGGGCCGAGGAGAGTTACGGACGTGGCTGACCACACGGATCGCGCAGTACCGACGGTCGTCGTCGACGACGTCCACATCACGTACAAGGTCCACGGCGCCCGTACCGGCAAGGGCAGCGCCACCTCGGCCCTGAGCCGGCTCGTCTCGCGCCGGCAGACCCCGGGGGTGCGCGAGGTACACGCCGTGAAGGGGGTCAGCTTCGCCGCGTACAAGGGTGAGGCGATCGGCCTGATCGGCTCCAACGGCTCGGGGAAGTCGACCCTGCTCAAGGCGATCGCCGGACTGCTGCCCGCCACGAAGGGCCGCGTCCACACCCAGGGCCAGCCCTCGCTGCTCGGGGTGAACGCGGCGCTGATGAGCGATCTGACCGGCGAGCGCAACGTCGTGCTCGGCGGACTCGCGATGGGCATGAGCCGCGACGAGATCCGGGCCCGCTACGACGACATCGTCGACTTCTCCGGAATCAACGAGAAGGGCGACTTCATCACCCTGCCGATGCGCACGTACTCCTCCGGCATGGGCGCCCGGCTGCGCTTCTCGATCGCCGCGGCCAAGGACCACGACGTGCTGCTGATCGACGAGGCACTCTCCACGGGCGACGCCCGCTTCCAGCGGCGCAGCAAGGACCGGATCATCGAACTGCGCGAGAAGGCCGGCACGGTGTTCCTGGTCAGCCACCACAACAAGTCGATCACCGAAACCTGCGACCGGGCGATCTGGCTGGAGGCGGGAACGCTACGGATGGACGGCCCGGCGAAGGAGGTCGTGGCGGCGTACGAGCACTTCACCCGCAACTCAGGCCCGTCCAGCGATTGAGGACACAACCCGAGCCTCGGACGCCCCGCACCCGGTACACCAAGCCCGCCCCCCGGCAACTCAAGCCCGCCCCCGGCAACTCAAGCCCGTCCGGCGATTGAGGACACGACCCGAGCCCCGGACAGCCCGCACCCGGTACACCAAGCCCGCCCCCGGCGACTCAAGCCCGTCCGGCGATTGAGGACACAACCCGAGCCCCGGACAGCCCGCACCGAACCACCAAGCCCGCCCGGCGATGAAGGGTGAGGCGGCCACCGATACGCACCGGCAGCCACCTCACCCCCGCACGCTACGCGTGCGTACGCAGCAACGTCCGCATCGTCCGCATGGCCACCGACAGGTTCGCCAGATCGAACGCGTCCGACCCCTGGATCTCCTCCAGCGTGGACCGCGACCGCGACAGGATCGCCGCGTTCTTCTCCTCCCACGCCTCGAACCGCTCCTGCGGCGAGGACGCCCCGCCGCCCACGCTCAGCACGTCACCGGTGAGCGCCGCATGCGCCGCGTACAGGTCCTCACGGATGGAGGCACGGGCCATCGACTGCCAGCGGTCGGCCCGCGGCAGCTCGATGATCCGGTCCATCAGCTGGGTGATGCCCAGCCGGTCCGCGAGGTCGTAGTACACCTCGGCGACGGCCAACGGGTCCTTGTCCGTGCGGTCGGCGATCGCCACGATGTCGAGCGCCGGGAAGGCCGACGAGAATCCGGCGACGCGCTGCGCCAGCGCGTCCGGAACACCCGCCCCGGTGAGCTCGTCCAGGATTCCCTGGTACCACTCCTGGTCGGCACCCATCAGCATCTTGGGCAGCTCGGCCCAGACCTGCTCGACACCGTCCCGGAAGAAGTCGATCGTCCCGGCGATCTCCAGCGGCTGCGGCCGGTTGCCGAGCAGCCAGCGCGAGCCGCGCTCGACGAGCCGGCGCGAATGCAGCCGGATCCGGGTCTGCACATCGGCGGCGACCTTGTTGTCGAGCGCCTCGACGGCGTCCCACACCTGGCCGAGACCGAAGATCTCCCGGGCCGCGAACTGCGCCCGCACGATCTCCGCGATCGAGGCACCGGTCTCCTCCCGCAGCCGGTGCAGGAAGGTCGAACCACCGGTGTTCACCGTGTCGTTCACCAGGACCGTCGTGATGATCTCGCGCCGCAGCGCGTGCCCGTCGACCGAGTCCGGGTAGCGCTCGCGCAACTGCTGCGGGAAGTACGCGTGCAGCAGCTTCTGCAGGTGCGGGTCGTCCGGCAGGTTCGTCCCGATCAGCTCCTGCGCCGCCGTGATCTTCGTGTAGGCGAGCAGCACGGCCAGCTCGGGCTGGCTCAGCCCCTTGCCGGCGTTCAGCAGTTCGCGGATCTGCCGGTCGGTGGGCAGGAACTCCAGGGCCCGGTCGAGGTAGCCGTCACGGCCCAGCCGGCGCATGAAGCGCTGCTGGGCGTGGAGCAGGGAGGGCGCCTGGGCCACCGAGTTGGCGAGCGCGGTGTTCTGCGCGTAGTTGTTGCGCAGCACCAGGTGGCCGATCTCGTCGGTCATCTCGGCGAGCAGCTTGTTGCGCTGCTTGACCGTCATGTCGCCGTCCCGCACCAGGCCGTTGAGCAGGATCTTGATGTTCACCTCGTGGTCGGAGGTGTCCACGCCGGCGCTGTTGTCGATCGCGTCGGTGTTGATCCGGCCGCCGGTACGGGCGAACTCGATGCGGCCGAGCTGGGTGGCACCGAGGTTGCCGCCCTCGCCGACGACCTTGGCCCGCAGGTCCTCGCCGTTGACGCGGATCGCGTCGTTGGCCTTGTCGCCGACGTCCGCGTTCGACTCGGCGGAGGACTTGATGTACGTCCCGATGCCGCCGTTCCACGCCAGGTCGACGGGGGCCTTGAGAATGGCCTGCATCAGGTCGGCGGGCGTCATCTTGGCGACCCCGGCCTCGATGCCGAGCGCCTCGCGCATGTGCGCGTTGACCGGGATGGACTTGGCGCTGCGCGGGTGGATGCCACCGCCCGCGGAGATCAGCTGCTTGTCGTAGTCGGCCCAGGAGCTGCGCGGCAGGTCGAAGAGACGGCGACGCTCGGCGTACGAGGTCGCGGCGTCGGGCTTGGGGTCGATGAAGATGTGCCGGTGGTCGAAGGCCGCGACGAGCCGGATGTGCTCGGAGAGCAGCATCCCGTTGCCGAACACGTCGCCCGACATGTCGCCGACGCCGACGACCGTGAAGTCCTCGGTCTGCGTGTCGTGACCGAGCTCCCGGAAGTGCCGCTTGACGGACTCCCAGGCGCCGCGGGCCGTGATGCCCATGCCCTTGTGGTCGTAACCGGCCGAACCGCCGGAGGCGAACGCGTCACCGAGCCAGAAGCCGTACGCGACGGCGACCTCGTTGGCGATGTCGGAGAACTTCGCGGTGCCCTTGTCGGCGGCGACGACGAGGTAGGTGTCGTCCTCGTCGTGCCGGACGACGTCCTTGGGCGGCACGACCTCGCCGGCCACCATGTTGTCGGTGATGTCGAGCAGCGCCGAGATGAAGGTGCGGTAGGCGGCGATGCCCTCGGCCATCCAGGCGTCCCGGTCGACGGAGGGGTCGGGAAGCTGCTTGGCGACGAAGCCGCCCTTCGCGCCGACCGGCACGATGACGGTGTTCTTCACCATCTGCGCCTTGACCAGGCCGAGGATCTCCGTACGGAAGTCCTCGCGCCGGTCGGACCAGCGCAGCCCACCGCGGGCGACCTTGCCGAAGCGCAGGTGGACGCCCTCGACGCGCGGCGAGTAGACCCAGATCTCGAACGCCGGGCGGGGCGCCGGCAGGTCCGGGATCGACTGCGGGTCGAACTTCATCGACACGTAGCCGTGCGGCTCGCCGCCCTCCGCACGCTGGAAGAAGTTGGTGCGCAGCGTGGCCTTGATGACGGTGAGGAAGGACCGCAGGATCCGGTCCTCGTCGAGCGAGGCGACCTGGTCCAGGGCCCCGTCGAGTTCTTCGAGGAGCCCGTCGGTCAGCTCCGTACCGGCGCTCTGGCGATCCGGCGACATCCGGGCCTCGAAGAGCGAGACCAGCAGCCGGGTGGTGTGGACGTTGTTCTGGAGAGTGCTCTCCATGTAGTCCTGGCTGAACGTGGACCCGGCCTGGCGCAGGTACTTGGCGTAGGCGCGCAGCACCATCGCCTGCCGCCAGTTCAGCCCGGCGCTCAGCACCAGCGCGTTGAAGCCGTCGTTCTCCGCCTCGCCGGTCCATACGGCGGCGAAGGCCTCCTGGAACCGTTCGCGGGCGTCGTCGGCCAGGTAGCCGCCGTTGGCCGTGGCCTGCGGCATCCGCAGCCCGAAGTCGTAGATCCAGGCGTGGGTACGGTCAGCGCAGCGCAGCTCGTACGGACGCTCGTCGACGACCTCGACGCCGAGCCGCTGGAGGGCCGGGAGGACGGCCGACAGGGAGACCTGCTCGCCCGTCCGGTAGATCTTGAACCGGCGCTCGCCGGGGGCGGCCCCCACCGGCTCGTACAGGCTGAGGGCGAAGTCCTTCCCGTCCTGCTTGAGCGCTTCGAGGTGGACCAGGTCGGCCACGGCGGAGCGCGGCGAGTGGTCGGCCTTGTAGCCCTCGGGGAACGAGTGCCCGTACTGACGCAGCAGTTCGGCGGCACGTTCCTCACCGCACTCGGCGCCCAGCGCCTCCTGGAAGCCGTCGGCCCACGAGCGGGCGGCCTCGACGAGCCGGGCCTCGATGCGGTCGGCCTCGGCGTCCGTGAGGCTCGGCAGCTCGCTGCCGGGGGCGACCCGGACGACGAAGTGCAGCCTGGACAGGATCGACTCGGTGTTCCAGGCGGTGAAGTCGACGCTGGTGCCGTTCAGCTCCTCCTTGAGGATGTCGATCAGCCGCAGCCGCACACCGGTGGTGTAGCGGTCGCGCGGCAGGTAGACGATCGCGGAGTAGTAGCGCCCGTACTCGTCCTGGCGCAGGTAGAGCCGGAGCCGGCGCCGCTCCTGGAGGTAGAGCACCGAGGTGACGACGGAGCGCAGCTGGTCGGGCGGCGTCTGGAAGAGCTCGTCGCGGGGGTACGTCTCCAGGATCTGCAGCAGGTCGCGGCCGTCGTGGCTGTTGTACGAGAAGCCCGCGCCCTCCAGCACCTCGGCGACCTTGCGGCGGATGACGGGGACCCGGCGCACGGACTCGGTGTAGGCGGCGGACGAGAACAGACCGAGGAAGCGGCGCTCACCGATGACGTTGCCCTCGGCGTCGAACTTCTTCACGCCGACGTAGTCGAGGTAGCTGGGCCGGTGCACGGTCGCCCGGCTGTTGGCCTTGGTCAGGATGAGGAGCTTGTGCTCGCGGGCCTTGGCCCGGGCGTCGGCGGGCAGCCGGTCGAACGAGGGGCTGACCGGGTGCGCCTCGTCCTCGCTGTGGTGCGGGTCGGAGCGCAGGATGCCGAGGCCGGTGCCCGGCACGGCGGCCAGCGCGTCGCCGTCCGTCAGTTGGTACTCGCGGTAGCCGAGGAAGGTGAAGTGGTCGGCGGCGAGCCAGCGCAGGAGCTCCCTGGCCTCGTTCACCTCGTCGTCGGCGAGCTCGTCGAGCGGCTCGCCGGGCAGGTCGTCGGCGATGCGCAGCGCGGCGTCCCGCATCTTCTCCCAGTCCTCGACGGTCTCCCGTACGTCGGACAGGACCCGCAGGAGGTCGGTCTGGATCTGCTTGAGGTCGGCGCGGTCGGTCTCGCGGTCGATCTCCACGTGGATCCAGGACTCGACGAGCGCGTCGTGCGGGAGCTCCGCCTTGGCGTCCTTCGCCCCCTTGGCGTTCTTGCGGCCGTTCTGGGGGCCCGTCGAGATGCCGACGCCCTCGGTGAGGACCTCGATCAGCTTGCCGGTCACGTCGCGACGGACGATGACCTGCGGGTGGATCACGACATGGATGCCGCGGCCCTGGCGGGACAGCTCGTTGGTGACGGAGTCCACCAGGAACGGCATGTCGTCGGTGACGACCTCGACGACGGAGTGGCTGCAGGTCCAGCCGTTCTCCTCGACGGTCGGGGTGTGCACCCGGACGTTGGCCGTGCCCTGCGGGCGGTTCTCGGCGAGGCGGTAGTGGGAGGAGGCGGCGCCGAAGACGTCGACCGGATCCCGGCCGGCGATGTCCTCCGGAGCGGTGTGGAGGTAGTAGCGCTGGAGATAGGCGAGCAGTACGTCCTGGCCCGGACGCTCCTGCCCGGCCCCGGTGCCGTCGTCGGCCCCGGTGGCCGCGACGTCCACCCGGGGGGTACCGCCCGGGCCACCGACACCACCGCCCGGGCTGTTGTCAGCTACCTTGGCGGCCCGTGCGAGCAGCTCGGCCTTGGCTTCGTCCAGCTTGGTCTGCATGTCCTCTGGCTCCTGTCGCGCGCCGTTGCGTGACGTAGGTGAAAAAGGCGACGTACCGCCACGACACGGGGTTTCCGGTCTGGGACGACGCTATGCCGCTATGAGAGACGCCCGGGCCCTTATTAACCATTTTTGTCAGTCCGGCCGGGCTGTGGGGATCAGTCATGGCCCGGGCGCTGTGGCACTCCGGGCTCTGGCCGGGGGCTTCGCTGCCCCCGAGGCGTATCGCGCTGATCACGGGTCCAGGCTATCCCTCCCGCCCCCGTAACCGTCACGAGCCGTATGTGTACAAAAGAAGGCCCCGAACTTTGACACTCTGGACAGCGCACGGGCCCTGACTGCCGCACTCTGGTACCGGTGAACGGAACAGGCCGACGCACCGCCGACGCACCGTGGGGAGCCCCGCCATGGCACCGAAGATCCTGATCGTCACCGGCGACGCCGCCGAGTCCCTCGAAGTCCTCTACCCGTACCAGCGCCTGCGCGAGGAGGGGTACGAGGTCCATATCGCCGCTCCCTCGCGCAAGACGCTCCGCTTCGTGGTCCACGACTTCGAACCCGGCTTCGACACCTACACCGAGAAGCCCGGTTACACCTGGCCCGCCGACCTGGCCTTCTCCGAGGTCGACCCGGACGACTACGTGGCCCTCGTGGTTCCGGGCGGTCGGGCCCCGGAGTACCTGCGCAACGACGCGGACCTGCGCGCGATCCTCTCGGCGTTCTTCGACACGGACCGCCCGGTGGCCCAGATCTGTCACGGCCCGCTGATGACGGCTGCGACCGGCGCCCTGAAGAACCGGCAGGTCACGGCCTATCCCGCGCTGGCGCCCGACATGGAGACGGCCGGAGCCACCTTCCAGGACACCGAGGTCGTGGTGGACGGCACACTGGTCTCGTCCCGGGCCTGGCCGGACCACTCGGCCTGGATGCGTGCATTCCTGACCGTGCTCCGCACCAAGGCCCCGGTCACCTGAGACCGTCGCCCGTGTCCGCCCCGCGGGCAGCCGGCTACTCGCCCAGCTGCTGGGCGAGGGCCGTGGCCTCGGCCAGGGTGTCCACGACGGGCACCCCTGCCGCCTCCAGGCTGGCCCGGCTGTGCGAACCGCCGGTGAAGAGCACCGCCTTCGCCCCGACATGGGCCGCTGCCACCGCGTCGTCCACCGCGTCACCGATGACCACCGCGTGCTCGGCGGATATGCCGTCCAACGACGCGAAATGCCGCTCCATGTGCTGCGCCTTGCTGCCGCCGGACGGCCCGGTGCGCCCGTCGACACGCACGAAGTGCCGCTCGATGCCGTACCCCCTTACGACGGGGACCAGGTGCTCGTGTCCGTACATGCTCAGCAGGGACTGGCTCCGGCCGGTCAGCTGCCACTGTGCGAGCAGCTCGGCTGCCCCCTCGGTCAGCCCGCAGGCCTCGCGCTGCTCCGTGTAGCTGCGGTGGAAGACCCCGTCCATCCGCTCCCACTCGATGTCCGTGGGCAGCCGGCCCATCAGGCGCTCGTAGAACCGGGGTATCGGGACGCAGTACATCTCCCGGTACTGCTCCAGGGTGATCGGAGCCAGGCCGACCTCGACGAACGCGGCGTTCGTCGCGCCGACGACCGCCGTGTTGTCGTCGAGCAGAGTGCCGTTCCAGTCCCAGACCAGATGCGTGCGGTGCTTCCCGTGCGTCCCCATGCGAGAAAAATACCCGCTGCCACTGACAACCGGACGGACAGCCCTCCGCGCGGCCCTCCCGGCCCGCCGCTCACCCGATCAGATTCGGGATCTCCTGGATGCCGAACCACAGCAGCTCGTGGTCCTCGGCGCCGTCGACGGTGAACTGGGCGTCGTCGTCACCGAGGTCCGCCGCTCCCAGGGCGGCCGCGGCGGCGGTGACGTCCTTGTCGGCCTCGTCCGAGTCGACGTGCACGGCGGCGGCCTTGGCCAGCGCGACCGCGGAGGCGATGGTGACCTCACCGAGCGAGGAGGCGTCCAGGATGTGGTCCGGGTCGGCGACCGCGTCCCCGTCCGGCACGTCGACGGCGACCACGACGCGTCGGCGGGCGGCCGCGGGGTCCCCCGCGATCAACCGCAGCGACGCGGACGCGGCCCGGTTGAGCGCCGCGTACTCCAGTTCCTCGATGTCGTCGGAGACGTACCACTCGCGCAGCGCGGGGGTCACCGCGTAGGCGGTCAGGGGGCCGGGGCCGACTTCGCTGGCCCGGTGCGCCGCTGCGAGCCCGGAAAGGGTCAGGGGGACGTACACGCGCATGGCGGGGATCGCTTTCGTAGTCGGAACGCCCTCAGGATACGTGGGGGCGTCCCCCTTTGGGGTTACGTGTCCGGCCCCCGCCCCGTCCACCCGGCAACCGCCCCTCACCCTGCCCACCCCGCCCCGGGCCCCCGCGCCCGACCGCCTCCGCCACTCGGATAGGTGAATCCCGGGCCCTCCACCCTCGGCCTATGGACGCTTGCGGCCGCCTCCGCCGTGCCCGTAGAAGATCCACAGCAGAAGTTACCGCCCGGTACTGACCGGGCCTCTGAAGCACGGGGGCGACAGCGATGAGCACCGACAGGACCCGGCCCGCCGGACGGCAGGACGCACGCAGGCCCGAAGCCGTACCTTCACAACGCCGCCGGATGCCGCAGCGGATCCGGCCCCACCAGTGGTTCGCCGAACGCCTCCTGGCGGTGCTCAGCGGCCAGCGCCCGGTCCACTGGATGCTGGGCCACACGATCGGGGAGGCCTACGACCAACTCGCGGAGATGGCCCCCACGACCCCACTCAGAAGCCGCGGCGCCCGCCCGGTCATCCGCATGTGCCGGGGCGCCCAGCCGGCCCCCGGCGTCGTGGAGGCCTGCGCGAGCATCGCGGCGGGCGAACAGGTCCGCGCCATGGCTTTCCGGCTGGAACAGGGCGCGGACCTCCGCTGGCGCTGCGCCGCGGTGGAACTGGGCAACACCCCGGTACGCCACCATTGACCCACACCCCCAGCCTTCCCCCTCCCCGCGCTCCTCCCAGCCCTCTCCCCTCCCCGCGCTCCTCCGCCCCTGTCCCGGCCTGTCCGGCACGCTCCCGCCTGTCCGGCACTCCCAGCCCCTCCGGCGCTTGAGGAGCGGGGTCCGGGGCTGAGCCCCGGTCACGGGAAGGGGCGGGGAGGGGACAGGCCCGCCGCAGGCGCCACCCCCGCACACCGCGCCGCACGACACCACACCGCACACGCGAACGGCCGGGGCCGGACACCCCACGGTGCCCGGCCCCGGCCGCAAACGATCAGCGCACGCTACTTCTTACGGCGACGCCCACCGCCACCACTCTTCTGCGCCTTGCGCCGCTCCGCCCGGGTCAGCCCGTCCGACTCCGCGGAGCCCCCACCGTCAGCGTTGGCGAAGTCGCCCTCGACGACGCCACCCTCTCCGTCCACCGTGGGAGCGGAGAAGTGCAGCCGGTCCGGACGCTGCGGAGCGTCGAGCCCCTTGGCCCGGATCTCCGGACGCGCCGCCGGAACCGCGTCCTCCTTGGACAGCGACGTCGCCGCGTCCTGTACGGGAACCTCCTCGACCTGCTGCTCGACCTGGACCTCCAGGTTGAACAGATAGCCGACGGACTCCTCCTTGATGCCCTCCATCATGGCGTTGAACATGTCGAAGCCCTCGCGCTGGTACTCGACCAGCGGGTCCTTCTGCGCCATGGCCCGCAGGCCGATGCCCTCCTGGAGATAGTCCATCTCGTAGAGGTGCTCACGCCACTTGCGGTCCAGGACGGACAGCACCACGCGCCGCTCCAGCTCGCGCATGATGTCGGAGCCGAGCGTCTTCTCACGCTCGTCGTACTGCTCGTGGATGTCGTCCTTGACGGAATCGGCGATGAACTCGGCGGTGACACCGGCGAGATCCCCGGCGGCCTCCTCCAGCTCGGCGACCGTGACCTTCACCGGGTAGAGCTGCTTGAACGCGCCCCACAGCCGGTCCAGGTCCCACTCCTCGGCGAACCCCTCCGCCGTCTCCTGGCGGATGTAGTCGTCGATCGTGTCGTCCATGAAGTGGCGGATCTGGTCCTGCAGGTCCTCACCTTCCAGGACCCTGCGCCGCTCACCGTAGATGACCTCACGCTGCCGGTTGAGCACCTCGTCGTACTTCAGGACGTTCTTGCGCGTCTCGAAGTTCTGCTGCTCGACCTGCGACTGCGCCGACGCGATCGCCCGCGTCACCATCTTGTTCTCGATCGGCACGTCGTCGGGCACGTTGGCCATCGACATGACGCGCTCGACCATCTGCGCCTTGAACAGGCGCATCAGGTCGTCGCCGAGGGAGAGGTAGAACCGGGACTCGCCCGGGTCGCCCTGACGGCCGGAACGACCACGGAGCTGGTTGTCGATACGACGCGACTCGTGCCGCTCGGTACCGAGGACGTACAGCCCGCCGAGGTCCTTGACCTCCTCGAACTCCGCCTTCACGGCCTGCTCGGCCTTCTCCAGCGCGGCGGGCAGCGCGGCCGCCCACTCCTCGACGTGCTCCACGGGGTCGAGACCCCGCTGACGCAGCTCGGCCTCGGCGAGGTCGTCCGGGTTGCCGCCGAGCTTGATGTCCGTACCGCGGCCGGCCATGTTCGTCGCGACCGTGACCGCGCCCTTGCGGCCGGCCTGGGCGACGATCGTCGCCTCACGGTCGTGCTGCTTGGCGTTGAGGACCTCGTGCTGGACACCGCGCTTGGAGAGCTGCTGCGAGAGGTACTCGGACTTCTCGACCGAGGTGGTGCCGACCAGGATCGGCTGGCCCTTCTCGTGCTTCTCCGCGATGTCGTCGACGACGGCGGCGAACTTCGCGACCTCGGTGCGGTAGATCAGGTCCGACTGGTCGGCCCGGACCATCGGCCGGTTGGTCGGGATCGGCACCACGCCGAGCTTGTAGATCTGGTGGAACTCGGCGGCCTCGGTCATCGCCGTACCGGTCATGCCGGAGAGCTTGCCGTAGAGGCGGAAGAAGTTCTGGAGGGTGATCGTGGCGAGCGTCTGGTTCTCGTCCTTGATGTCCACCCCTTCCTTCGCCTCGATCGCCTGGTGCATGCCCTCGTTGTAGCGGCGGCCGGCGAGGATACGGCCGGTGTGCTCGTCGACGATCATGACTTCGCCGTCGATGACGACGTAGTCCTTGTCCTTCTTGAAGAGTTCCTTGGCCTTGATGGCGTTGTTGAGGTACCCGACGAGGGGGGTGTTCACCGACTCGTAGAGGTTCTCGATGCCGAGCCAGTCCTCGACCTTGGCCACACCGGGCTCATGGATCGCGACGGTCCGCTTCTTCTCGTCGACCTCGTAGTCGCCGGTCTCCTCGATGCCCTTGAGCGGGTTGCCCGCCTCGCCCTTGGTCAGCCGCGTGACCAGCTTGGCGAAGTCGCCGTACCACTTGGTGGCCTGGTCGGCGGGACCGGAGATGATCAGCGGCGTACGGGCCTCGTCGACCAGGATCGAGTCGACCTCGTCGACGATCGCGAAGTTGTGGCCGCGCTGGACGAGCTCGTCCTGCGCCCAGGCCATGTTGTCGCGGAGGTAGTCGAAACCGAACTCGTTGTTCGTTCCGTACGTGATGTCGCAGCCGTACTGCTCACGGCGCTGGGCCGGAGTCATGTTGGCGATGATGCAGCCGACGCTCAGTCCGAGGAACTTGTGGACCCGGCCCATCATCTCCGAGTCGCGCTCGGCCAGATAGTCGTTGACCGTGATCAGGTGCACGCCCTTGCCGGAGAGCGCGTTGAGATACGCGGGCAGGGTGCCGACGAGGGTCTTGCCCTCGCCGGTCTTCATCTCGGCCACGTAACCGAGGTGCAGGGCTGCGCCGCCCATCATCTGGACGTCGTAGTGGCGCTGTCCGAGAACCCGCTTGGCGGCCTCACGGACGGTCGCGAATGCCTCGGGAAGCAGGTCATCCAGGCTCTCGCCGTCCGCGTACCGTTCCTTGTACTCGTCGGTGAGCGCCCGCAGCTCGGCGTCGGAGAGGTTGACGAAGTCCTCTTCGATGGAGCTGACCTGGTCCGCGATGCGGTGCAGTTTGCGCAGGATCTTGCCTTCGCCTGCACGCATGAGCTTGTTGAAGACGGACACTGAGGCTGGTCTCCTTGCCGGTCGGGCCTGGCACTGGGTCGTGTTATGGACTCTGGCGCGGGCACGGCAGGTGGGCCCCACCGCAACGGCCATCGTAAGCGAGGACCCCGCCGCGCCGGGAGGGCTGCCACTGCGTTGCCCCGCAGTGCCCTTCCGAATCAACGGCCGAAGGGCGCCGAAGGTGCCGGGAAGCCCGAAAAGTACTCGCCCCGCGCCCGCTCCCTCAGCAGAATCCATACATGGAGCCGATCACTCTCACCACCGACCGCCTGATGCTGCGCGCCTTCGTCCCGGAAGACGCGGACGCCGTGCACGCGGCCTGCCAGGACCCCGCCGTCCAGCGCTGGACGGTCGTGCCCTCGCCGTACGGTCACGCCGACGCGGAGCTCTTCGTCCGGCAGCTCTCGCCCGGCGGCTGGCAGGACGACTCCATGTACAACTTCGCCGTGGTGGTGCGCGACAGCGGCGCCCTGGCCGGTGCGCTCGGCATCCATCGGCGCTCCGGCCCGGGGACGCACGAGGTCGGTTTCTGGACCGCCAGGGAGCACCGGGGGCTCGGCTACACCACCGAGGCGGTCCTCTGCGCCGCCCGCTGGGCCTTCACCTCGCTCGGCGGGGACCGGCTGGAGTGGCGGGCCGAGACCGGGAACCTCGCCTCGCGGGCGGTCGCGCTGCGCGCCGGATTCCGGATGGAGGGCGACCAGCGCTCCGGGCTGCTCAACAAGGGTGTGCGCCGCGATACGTGGGTCGGCGCGCTGCTCCCGTCCGACCTCGGTCTGCCCGGCACCGACGCGTATCTGCCGGGCACCCCCGCCCGGCCGTGACGGGGCCGCCTGCCCGGCCGGGATGTCAGTGCCGCCCTCTAGGGTGCGGGGCATGACGTCTGTGCAGCCTCCCGCAGCCGAACTCTCCGCCGACCAGGCCCGCAGGATCGCGCTGCGCGCCCAGGGCTTCCTGGGCGCCCCTGACCGACGGGCCGGGGCGTCCGGGGTCCTGCGACACCTGGGTGCCGTCCAGCTCGACACGATCTCGGTGCTCGCGCGTTCGCACGAACTGATTCCGTACGCGCGCCTGGGCATGATCGGCCGGCAGCCGGTCGAGGAGGCGTACTGGTCGGGTGGCCGCGCCTTCGAGTACTGGTCGCACGCGGCCTGCATCCTGCCGGTCGAGGAGTGGCCGCACTTCGCCTTCCGCCGCCGCGCCTACCGCTCACGCCCGCAGTGGCACCACGATCTGCCGGACGGCGCCTACGACACCGTCATCAAGCAGCTGCGCGCCGAGGGCCCGCTGACGGCGACGGAGCTGGGCGGCGCGAAGAACGGCGGGGAGTGGTGGGACTGGTCCGCCTCGAAGGTGGCCGTCGAGCGGGCCCTGATGTACGGCGAGGTGGTGTGCACCGAGCGGCGCGGCTGGAAGCGGGTCTACGACCTCGCCGAGCGCGCCCTGCCCGCTGCCGTGCTGCACGACGACCTGGACGACGCCGAGTGCCTGCGCCGGCTCGTGGCACTCGCGGGCCGGTCGCTGGGAGTCGGCACCCGCGCGGACATCGCCGACTATCACCGGCTCAAGGGCGAGCAGTTCGACGCCGTGGTGGCGGACTCCGGACTGGTGCCGGTGACGGTGCGGGGCTGGGCGAAGCCCGCCTGGGCGGATCCGGAGGCACTGGCCACGGAGCCGCGCGGACGCCATCGCACGACGCTGCTGTCGCCGTTCGACTCGCTGGTCTGGGAGCGGGCGCGGACCGAGCGGATCTTCGGTTTCACCCACCGGCTGGAGGCCTACGTGCCCAAGCCCAAGCGGATCCACGGCTACTTCGCGATGCCGCTCCTGGCGGGCGGCAGGCTGCTGGGCCGGGTCGACCCCGCCCGCGAGGGCACGACGCTGGTCGCCCGGCAGGTCTCCCTGGCGGGCGCGAAGGCCGTGGCACCGATGGCTCAGGCGCTGGTGGAAGCCGCTTCCTGGGTCGGCTGCACGGAGGTCCGGCTGGAGCGGGTGGACGCACCGGAGCTGCGCGCGCCCCTCAGCCGGGAACTCGCCCGCGCCCTGGCGTGACTGCCCATTTCCGGGGCTTTACCCCCGGCCCCGGTCATCTGATCTCGAGGATCTTCTCCCGCATGGCGTAGACCACGGCTTCCATCCGGGAGTGCAGCTGAAGCTTCTCCAGGATGTTGCGGACGTGGTTCTTCACGGTGTTCTCGGAAATGAAGAGTTCCTTCGCGATATCCCGGTTGTTCATGCCCGTAGCAACCAGTTTGAGGACTTCGAGCTCACGCTCGGTGAGCCGGGGCGCCGGAACCAGTCGGCGCTCGTCGGTCCGCTGGATCATCGACTTGAACTCGGTGAGCAGTTTGGACGCCATGGACGGGCTGATCTGGGACTGCCCGTCGGCGACCGCGCGAATCGCGGTGGCGACCTCGTCCGTGGAGATCTCCTTGAGGAGGTAGCCCGTGGCCCCCGCCTTGATGGCCTCGTACAGGTCGGCTTCCTCGTCGCTGATCGTCAACATGATGATCTTCGCGCTCGGAGCCACCTCCTTGATGGAGGTGCAGGCCTCGATGCCGCCCCGCTTGGGCATGCGTACGTCCATCAGGACGATGTCGGGCAGCAGGTCGGCCGCCTTGTCGACGGCTTCCGCCCCGTCGCCCGCCTCGCCGATGACCTGGATGTCCTCCTCCTGCGCGAGGACGATCTCCAGGCCTCTGCGGAACAGGGCGTGGTCGTCGACCACGAGGACTCGGATCGGCTCCTTGCGGGAACCGCTGTCGTCGTCCGCGCCGGTACGGTCACCGCCGGCGTCGTCGGCATGGTTCGCATCGCGCACGGGCCCGAAGGTGTCCGCCATCGTTCCTCCCCCTGAAGGCCACGGCCTGAGTTCACAAACTGTCCGCCAACGGCAGTTCACAGAGCACCGATTGGCTTGGGCCGCCATGATTTCATGCCTGGACGTCGGAGCGGTGATCCCGTGGTCGCACGCGGGTGCCCCTGGGGGCGCACAGGCGCTCCAGGGGCACCACGAAAGGGTGGCGTCAGCCGCCGAGCGCGCCGCCCGCGCCGCCCGCCTCATCAGCGGCCAGCGGGTCGGTCCTCAGATGGATGACACCGTAGTCGTAGGCATGCCGTCGGTAGACGACACTGGGCTCCTTCGTGTCGGAGTCGACGAACAGGTAGAAGTCGTGGCCGACCAGTTCCATCTCGTAGAGCGCCTGGTCGAGCGACATGGGCGCCGCGACGTGCGTCTTCTCACGCATCACCAGCGGTCCTTCGCCCTGTACCTCGAGCGAACCGATCCTGGTGGTGGGTACGGGCTGTGACGTCTCGTCGGCGATCAGCTCGCCGTCACCGTTGAACGACGCCGCGTCCGGCACCATTTCACCGACCTCGGCAGCGGGGATGCGTCCCGTGCCACGGCGGCTGTAGCGCTTGTCGTGCTGCTTGCGCAGCCGCGCCTCCAGCTTGCCTGTGGCCAGGTCCAGCGCTGCGTACGGGTCGCCTGCGGCCGCTTCTGCCCTGATAACCGGTCCACGCGAGCGGAGCGTGATCTCCACCCGGTCGGAGCGGTCTGCCTGACGAGGGTTCGGCTCCTTGGACACCTCCACGTCGAGGCTGATCACCTTGCCGTCGAACTTCTGGATCTTGTCCAGCTTCAGCTTCTCGGCCACGTGCTTGCGGAACCGCTCGGGCACCTCGGTCTTGCGGCCCTTGACGACGATGTCCACGCAGAACTCCGTTCCCGGATCACTCCGCTCGGCGGCGGAGCATCTCCCTTTTGCACCAGGCCCCGGTGATGGCCGGGGCCGCGGACTCGGTGACTTCCACCTCCTCCTCCCCCGTCGGCAAGGTCTCCACCCCACCGAATTTACGGTTTCCGAACTTCAGTGGGTCGCCTGCCCGAAACCTGGAGGTGCATTCGTCGAGGCCTGGCATTCACCATTCCTCACAACCGAACATAGCCTGACAGGGCGGAGGTCGGCACCCGCTACTGGCACGTACCTCCGTTCAGGTCTTTTTACCCACTCACTACCTGCAACGATGCAAGTTCAGTTCCAGTTCCGGTTTATTTCGAAGGCGGAGGGAGAAGCTGCCACAACGGCCGCGTGCCGCACCCCGTAACCGGCGCTCCCCCATCCGCCGGCCCCGTCGATCGCCCGTGCCGCTTCGGCCAGCGAGGCACCCGTCGTCAACAGGTCGTCCACCAGCACCACCCGTCCGGTGGTCAGCAGCCGCCCGCCCCCGGTCACGACGCCCAGGGCACCCGCCAGATTCGCCCGGCGCTCCCGGGCTCCGAGCCCCGACTGATCCATCACCGGACGACGTTGCCGCAGCACGGCGGCCACCCGGACCGGCATGCCCGCGCGCCGCAGTTCCGCCGCGGCCGCCAGGGCGATCCGGCGGGCCGGATCGTGCCCGCGTGCGGCGACGGCCCGTCGCGCCGACGGCACGGGCACGAGCAACAGCGGTCCCTCGCCGAGCGGTGTCCCCTCCCCGGCCCTCACGGCGCCCGCCAGCGCCCTGCCGAGGGCTCCGGCGAGGCCGAGCACACCCCGCTCCTTGTGGGCCAGCAGCACCGCGCGTACCGCGTTCTCATAAGCGGCGGCCGCGTGCACCACCGGCAGGCCGGGCGGCTCCGGATCGGGTCTCACCCGGCGCGGCAGCCCGCCGTACAACTGCACGGCGCACGCCTCGCACAGCTCGGTCCGGGGCCTGCCACAGCCCCCGCAGTCCACCGGCAGGACCAGTCCGGTGATCTCCCGCCACCACCCGCGCATGGTTCCACTGTGCCCGTGCCGGGCCAGCCGGACCACCCCTGTGGACAACGGTCCGTCCACGGGGGCCCGCGGGACGGCGCCGGGCCCCCGTGGGCTCAGCCTGGGTAGACCAGCTCCGAGCCTTCCTTCAGAACCGTCTGCCAGTTGTCGCCGGGCAGCAGCTTCACTATCCCGTCGCCGACCGTGTCCGCCATCAGCGGCAGCTGTTCGTCGTCGGCCGCGGCGATGGCCCGCACCGGGTTGACCCCGGGCAGCACACCCGACGAGGGTGTCGAACCGTCCGCCAGCACATAGCGGACCTGCTGCACGCCGCCCTGTTCCTTGCCGACCACCACGAGGCGGCTGCCACCTGACCACGACATGGCGGTCACATCGGCCAACTGCGGCGCGGCCTGCCGCAGATCCACCACGGAGACCTTCTCCTCGCCCGGCCTGCCCTGCCTCTCGATCCGGCCGATCTTCAGCGTCGTCCGCTCGTCGTGCGTCAGCAGCAGTGCGATGCGAACCCCGTCCGAGGACAGGCGCAGCGCCGTGATCCGGCTGCCGAACAGGCTCGGTACGGAGACCTCCTGCGCCTTGCCGGCGCCGGCGGTCAACCGCAGCAGCCGCGAGTTGTCGGGGTCCCTGTCGGCTACCCAGAGGTCGCCCCGGCTGTCCCAGCTGGGTGCCGTGAGCCGGTCCGCGGGGTTGGCCGCCTTGCTGGTCACCGCCGGGCCGGGAAGCTCACCGCTCGTGGCGATGGAGGCCACGTAGAGCGCGTCCCTGGGCCGCGAGAGCGCTGCCGCCGTCTGCTCGTCCCGGGCCACGCCGACCGCGCCCACCTTCAGTGAGCCGGTGCCGAACGGACCGGCCACCGGCTCCGGCTCACCACTGCCCCGGGTACTGCCCGGAATGCGCTCCACATGCCCCTTGGCATCGACGAAGTACTGGCTGTCGGGGCCGCCCGACGAGCCGTCGGGCGCGTACTCCTCGGCCTGGTCCGCCCCCAGCACACACAGTGCCGAGCCGTCCGAACGCTGCAACTCCACCTGCTCGACGCGAGCGGACGTCAGGTCCCGGAGGGTGAACAGCACCTGCGAGGCCATCATCCGGCACACGCGCTGCCCCACCCCGTCCACCTTCTTGTTGAGCGGGACCTTCAGCACGTTGCGGTCGTCGGGGGTCAGCGACGTGACGTCCTTCCGCAGACCGGTACCCGCCGGAAAGCGCGACGCGACCACCGGACTCAGCCAGTCGGTCGGCCCCCTCAGCAGACTGCGGACGGCCTGCGTCACCGTGTCCATGCCCGTGGCCGGATCGGTCCGGTTACGTAGGTAGACCGGGTCGGAGACCAGCGTGGACTGTGCCTCGGTCCGCCCGGTGGCGAAGTAGAACTTGTTGACCGAACGGTAGAGCCGTTTGAAGTCCGACTGCCCGAGCACCAGGCCGTCCGGCACACCGGCGATGCGCCACTCCTTGCCGTCCGGGCCGTTCTGCCGCACCAGATGAAGGGTGCGGGAGTAGTCCGTCGGGGCGAGCGGCTGGTAGGCGTTCTGCTCATCGACCGTCGCCACCTGTTCGCCGGTCAGGGTGTAGGTGACCTCGTTGGTACTGCGGTCGCTCTCATGGACCGGCCGGTCGCTGCGGTTCGGCGCCTTGGCCAGGACCGTGGTGAGCGCGCCCGGCTTCCAGTCGCGCGACGCCTCCTTGGTGAGGTACTGGCGCGTCGTCCGGAAATCGGAGTCGTCGCTGGTCATCGACTCCAGGAAGCCGTCGACCACCTCGTTCGGGGTGGCGCCGTCACGCGGAGCGACCGCGTACACCTGCACCTGGGAATCACCGGGCTGCGAGGCGTCCACGGCCTTGACGTCCCCCGTGACGGGCATCGAGCCGCACGCGGACAGCAGCACGGCGCCGCATCCGAGCAGCACGGCCGCCCCCACCGCACGTCCACGGCCACCCTGACGACGGTCAGTGCCCACGAGTCGTGTCCTCCCGCCCCGGATCCTGCGCCGGAGAGTCGTTGTGCCGGTCCGGCCGGTCCCCGGTGGGACGCGGCACCACCCGTGCGCCGTTGCCCGGGAGGGCTGCCGGATTCACCGAGGCCGATGCTGTCCGGGCCGGCACGGCGGCGCGCGCCGGTGCGGGCAGGGCTGCCCGGTCCGTCCCGGCGGCCTGCGAAGGCAAAGCCACCAGCCGGTGCTCGCTGCCCTGCGCGGGGGCGGACGCGGCCCGCTCCCGATTCTCACGATTGCGCCGTGAGTCCTCCGGCTCCAGAGGTATCGGCGAACCGCGCAGCGGTTCGTCCGCCGTACGCGGCAGCGTCAACCGGAACTGCGAGCCCCCGCCGGGCTCACCCCAGGCCTGCAGCCAGCCGCCGTGCAGCCGCGCGTCCTCGACGGCGATGGACAGTCCGAGACCGGTGCCTCCGGTCGTCCTGGCACGGGCCGGGTCGGCCCGCCAGAAACGGTTGAACACCCGGGTCGCCTCGCCGGGCTTCAGCCCTACGCCGTAGTCCCGGACGGCCACGGCGACCGCTCCGCCGGCCACCCCCATCCGCACCACGACATCGCGTCCTTCGCCATGCTCGACGGCGTTGACGACCAGGTTGCGCAGCACTCTCTCGACCCGTCGCGCATCGGCCTCCGCGATCACCGGCTGCTCGTCGCCGACCACCCGGATCCGGGTGCCCTTGCGCTCGGCCAGCGGCTCGGCCCCACCGATCACCCGCCGCACGACCTGCCGCAGGTCTATCGGCTCCGCCTCCAGTGCCGCGGCACCCGCGTCGAACCGGCTGATCTCCAGCAGATCGGACAGCAGCGACTCGAACCGGTCGAGCTGGTCCCCGAGCAGCTCCGCGGAGCGCGCCGTGATCGGGTCGAAGTCGACGCGTGCCTCGTGAATGACGTCGGCGGCCATCCGCACGGTCGTCAGTGGCGTCCGCAGCTCGTGCGAGACGTCCGAGACGAAGCGCCGCTGCATCCGGGAAAGCTCCTCCAGCTGCTGGATCTTCAGCTGGAGGTTCTGCGCCATCTTGTTGAACGCCTCACCGAGCCGGGCGATGTCGTCCTCGCCGGTGACCTTCATCCGCTCCTGGAGCCGTCCGGCCGAAAGCCGTTCGGCGATCCCCGCCGCCATGCGTACGGGAGTGACGACCTGGCGCACCACGAACCACGCGATGGCCCCGAGCAGCACGACCACGAACAGACCCGCGGTCGCCAGTGTGCCCTTGACCAGCGTCAGGGACTTCTCCTCCTGCGTCAGCGGAAAGACGTAGTACAGCTGGTACGGATTGCGGTCGATGTCGTAGAGCCGCTTGCCCACGACGAGACCGGGCTGCGACTCCTGCCCGTTCGCGTACTTGATCCGGGCGTACGTCTGAAAGGCGCCCGGTCCCTTGTTCACCGACTCGCGCAGCTTCTGCGGAATGCTCGCGGCCTCGACGCTGCCGGAGCCGCGCGGCGCACGGGAACCCTCGTCGGCGCTGAGCGCCACCACGTTGAACGCGTTCTTCCCGCCACTGGCCAGCTGGTCGACGAGCTCGGTCCGCCAGGAGTTGTTGGCCGTCACACCGTCCGCGGCGTCGCCGCCCTGCCCCCCGAGGGTGAGCGGTGCGTTCGCCTTCTCCTGGGCGGCCGCGAAGCCGCCGGCGGCCTGGGTCTGGGCTGCCTTGCCCTTCGCGTCCAGCAGGCCGTTGCGCACCTGCCCGATCACGACGAGGCCGAGCAGAAGCACCACTCCGAGCGACATCAGCAGCGTGCCGGCGACGACCCTCAGCTGAAGGTTGCGCCGCCACAGCCGTACGGCAGGGAGCAGCGGACGCCGCACCCAGCGCATCAGCAGTCGTGGCACCGGCCCGCCGGGCGCCCGGTCCTGGAACAACCGGCCGCCCCGCAGGAAACGCCCGACCGGAGATGTCGTGTGCCCTGAACCGGCAGCCCGCTCCGCACGGACTCCCGGCTCCCCGGGCTTCGGAGCAGTGCTACCCAGGGACATGTCAGCTCGGTCCGGCCTTGTAACCGACACCTCGGACGGTGACGACGATCTCCGGCCGCTCCGGGTCCTTCTCGACCTTGGAGCGGAGTCGCTGCACGTGCACGTTCACCAGCCGGGTGTCAGCGGCGTGACGGTATCCCCAGACCTGCTCGAGGAGTACCTCACGGGTGAAGACCTGCCACGGCTTGCGAGCGAGTGCGACCAGCAGGTCGAACTCCAGCGGGGTCAGGGCGATGGACTGCCCGTCCCGCTTCACCGAGTGCCCGGCCACATCTATGACCAGGTCCCCGATGGTCAGCTGTTCCGGTGCCGGTTCCTCGGACCTGCGCAAACGTGCCCTGATCCGGGCAACCAACTCCTTAGGTTTGAACGGCTTGACGATGTAGTCGTCGGCCCCGGACTCCAGGCCCACCACTACGTCAACCGTGTCGCTCTTGGCAGTGAGCATGACGATCGGCACACCGGACTCGGCCCTGATCAGTCTGCAGACCTCGATGCCGTCCCTACCGGGCAGCATGAGATCCAGCAGGACCAGGTCCGGCTTTGCCTCACGAAATGCAGCAAGTGCCTTGTCGCCGTCCGCTACGAACGACGGCTCGAACCCCTCACCACGCAGCACAATCCCGAGCATCTCGGCCAGTGCGGTGTCGTCGTCGACGACAAGGACGCGTCCCTTCATAAACGACATCATCCCATTAGCTAATCGTTACCTGCGATGATCTGGCACACAGCTCTGCCAGTCCGACTCCCGTGACGGGGGAGATTACGCCCTCCTCCGTGACGATCGCCGTGACCAGTTCCGGCGGTGTGATGTCGAAGGCGGGGTTGTAGGCCGCTGTTCCCACCGGCGCCACAGGCACTCCGCCCGCTCCCCTCCCACCGGCCCCGGGCTGCGGTGTGACCTCCGTCACTTCCCGCGCCGGTCGCTGCTCCACCGTGATGGAAGCGCCGTCCGCGGTGTGCAGATCCACGGTCGTGGTCGGTGCCACCACGATGAACGGTACGTGGTGATACTTCGCGAGCACCGCCAGCGGATAGCTCCCCACCTTGTTGGCCACCGATCCGTCCGCGGCGATGCGGTCCGCCCCGATCAGCACGGCGTCCACCTCCCCCGCGGCGAACAGTGACCCTGCGGCGTTGTCCGTGAGCAGGCTGTACGGCATGCCGTTGCGCGCCGCCTCGTACGCGGTCAGCCGAGCGCCCTGCAGCAGCGGGCGGGTCTCGTCCACCCACAGGCGCCTGAGCCGGCCCTCGCGGTGCGCACCGAGCGCTACCGCGAAAGCCGTTCCCTCGCCACCGGAGACGAGCGCTCCGGTGTTGCAGTGGGTCAGCAGCCGGTGACCGCCGCCCGGAAGCAGCTCGTTCAGCAGGGCGAGCCCGAACCGGGCCATGTGCCCGCTGGCCACGGCATCCTCGCGGTGCAGCGCCCGGGCCTCGTCCAGCGCCACGGCAGCCGCACGCTCCGGACCGGCCCCCTTCTCGACAGCCGCCCAGTACGCACCGGCCGCGCGCCGGACCCCGTACCCGAGATTCACCGCGGTGGGCCGCGCCTGCTCCAGCAGCCCAGCGGCCTCCGCCACGTCATAGCCCCGCGCGGCGGCGAGAGCCACCCCGTAGGCCCCTGCGATGCCCAGCAGCGGCGCCCCGCGCACCGCGAGCGTCCGGATCGCGTCCACCAGTGCGGGAACGTCCGTACACGCCAGTTCCGCCTCCTCCGCCGGCAGCCTCGTCTGGTCGAGGAGCACCAGCACAGGACCTTCCGGAGGCTCGTCCCAGCGAAGTACGGGAAGCGCGGCGGGCTCGCTGCCCACCGGCGATTGCGCGTCCTGATCAGCCATCCGTCCAGTCTGCCCCGTGGAACGCACCCGCAGGAAGGAGCGAAGGAGATACAGCGCCAGGCCCGGACGGGTGCGACGCGTGGCACGATGGCTGCCAACCTGCCGCCCCGGTACGCGGACAGGACCGTGAAGGAGCGCGAATGAACGACACTCCGGGCTGGGCCTCGCCCGGATCTGCCCCCTCCGACGACCAGGAGGCAGGCGTCCCCCGGCCTTCCGCGCCCGTCGACGGCAGCGGACCTGCGGGAGACCGGTCTCCCACGCAGCCGCCCGCAGGGCAGTGGTCCCCGCCGACCGGTTCCGCGACCGGCTACGGCACGCCGCCTCCTCACCCCGGCTGGGGCGTCCCCCCGCAAGGGCCCGGCTGGGGGCGACCGCCGGCTGCCGCCAAACCCGGCGTGATCCCCCTGCGGCCGCTGGGCGTCGGCGAGATCCTGGACGGTGCCGTATCCACCATGCGCGCGCACTGGCGCACGGTCCTCGGCATCACTCTCGCCGTCTCCGTCGTCGCTCAGACCGCCATCCTGCTCGTGCAGCGGTACCTGCTGCCGGAGCCCGCGTCGATCGACCGGAACGCCACGGGCTCGGAAGCCCTGCGTCAGGCCACCGACTCGCTGCGCTCCAGCCTGCTCAACACCGCCCCGCCCCTGCTCATCTCGATGCTCGCCACGATATTCACCACCGCCGTGCTGACCGTGGTGATCAGCCGCTCGGTGGTGGGTCGCCCCGTCACGCTCTCCGGCGCCTGGGCCGAGGCCCGGCCCCGGCTCCTCCCGCTCCTGGGTCTGACCTTCCTGCTGGCCCTCATGGCCGCGGCCCTCATGACCGCGGGAATCCTCCCGGGCTTCCTGATCGGCGACACGGCGGGTGTCGGCCTCGCCTTCATCGGCCTGCTCGCCGCGGGCGGTGTGTTCCTCTGGCTCATGGTCCGCTTCTGCCTCGCCTCCCCGGCGCTCATGCTGGAACGGCAGTCGATCACCGCGTCGATGCGACGGTCCGCCAAGCTGGTCCGCGGGGCATGGTGGCGGACCTTCGGCATCCTCGCGCTCACCTGGCTGCTGACACTCATCGTGACGCTCGTGATCGGCGTGCCGTTCGGCATCATCGCGATGATCGTGGACGACGGCGGCCTGAGCGCCTTCCTCACCGACGGAGCCAACAGCTTCGGCTGGCCGTTCCTGATCGTCTCCGCCATCGGCGACGTCGTCATCGCGACGATCACCTATCCTCTGTCCGCCGGTGTCATGGCCCTTCTCTACGTGGACCAGCGCATCCGACGCGAAGCACTCGACCTCGACCTCGCCAGGGCAGCCGGTCTGCCCGGCTACGACCACAGGAGCTGACAGCGTGTCGGGGGGCACAGCGGCAGCAGAACTGCTGATCCGGGCGAGCGGCGACATACCCGTGGACACTCCACGCGTGCCCGCCCGCGAAGCCGCACGGCGCGAACTGTCCGAGCGGATGTACCACGAGAACGATCCGAACCCGCTCCAGCGGGCCGTGGACCACCTCTGGGACTGGATCGGTGACCTCCTCTCGACCGCCTCCGGTGCGGCCCCGGGCGGGCCTGTGGGACTGCTGGTGCTCGTAGTGATCGTCATCGCTCTGATCGCCGCGCTCCTGTGGCGTCTGGGCACCCCGCGACGCTCCCCGCGCGCAGTGGACGCCCTTTTCGAAAGCGGCCCCCTGAGTACGCCGGAACACCGCGCCGCAGCCGAGGCACACGCCGCGGCCGGCCGCTGGAGCCAGGCAGTCCAGGAACGCATGCGCGCCATCGTCCGCTCCCTGGAGGAACGGGCTCTGCTCGACGCCCGCCCCGGGCGCACCGCCGACGAAGCCGCCGCGGAAGCGGGCCGCACGCTCCCCGCGCACGCCACGCGGCTGCGGTCGGCAGCCCGGACGTTCGACGACGTCACATACGGCGGCCGCCCAGCAAACCAGCAGACGTACCTGACCGTGCTCGCTCTGGACCTCGACCTCGAGTCCGCCACACCGCGACTGGCCGCCACCCTCCCGGGGGCCGCGGGATGACCGCTGCCACCGCGCCCTCCACGTCCGCCTCCCTCACCCCACGGCAGATCTGGATCCGTGTTCGCGGCCTGCTGCTCGCCCTCCTCGTACTCGTCGCCGCCGGCATCGCCCTGGCTGCCACCCGATCCGGAGACCAGCACGGCCGGCTCGACCCCCGCTCCGCGGACCGCTACGGCAGCAGGGCCGTTGCCGAACTCCTGAAGGACCAGGGAGTCTCCGTCCGCGTCGTCACCACACTTCGGGCAGCCACGTCCGCAGCCGGCTCCGACACCACACTGCTCGTCGCCGCCCCCAATCTCCTGACGCCGGCCCAGCAGGACGTGCTCCGCGCGGAGACCACCGACGCGGGCGGCCGGACCGTTCTCCTCGCTGCGGGCCCGCCCTCGGTGGGCGCACTGGCCCCGGGCATCCGCACGGCATCCTCGGTCCCGGTCTCCACACGTGCTCCGCAGTGCTCCCTGCCTGCCGCCAACCGGGCGGGCGAGGCCGAGACAGGGGGCTTCCGATACCGGTCGGACGGCGTCGACGCCCTCGCCTGCTACCCGGCCGACGGCCTCCCCTCCCTGTTGCTGCTGAAGCACGCGGCAGCCGGGGACACCGTCCTGCTCGGATCCCCCGAACTCCTCTACAACGACCGGCTGGACAACCAGGGCAACGCCTCCCTGGCCCTGCAACTCCTCGGCTCGCGCCCACATCTGGTCTGGTACCTCCCCTCGCTCAGTGACCCCTCCGCCACGGGCAGCGGCGGAGACCAGGACAACAGCACGGACAGCGACAGCTCGGAGAACGAGAGCAGCTTCATCGACCTGATCCCGTCGGGCTGGCTCTGGGGAACCCTGCAACTCGCCCTCGCTGCCGTACTCGCCGCCATCTGGCGCGCACGACGCCTGGGCCCCGTGATCGCCGAACGGCTGCCCGTGGCCATCCGCGCCTCCGAATCCACCGAAGGCCGTGCCCGCCTCCAGCGCAAGGCCAACGCACGCGACCGGGCCGCCGCGTCGCTGCGTCACGCGACGCGTACCCGCGTCGCCCCCCTCGTCGGCGTCTCCCCTCACGACGCCCACTCCTCCGCGGCGCTCCTCCCCGCCGTGTCCGAACGACGCGGTGCCGGCGGCACGGCCCTCGGAGACACCGGCCTCCACGAACTGCTCTTCGGCCCGGCCCCCTCCGACGACGCCACTCTCGTCCGTCTGGCAGACCAACTCGACACCCTCGAAAGAGAGGTCCGTACCTCATGAGCGCCCCGCCCCCCATTCCCACCGGGACAACCGGGACCGTCAGCAGCGACGCAACGGCCCGCGCCTCCCTGGAAGCGCTGCGCTCCGAGATCGCCAAAGCCGTCGTCGGCCAGGACGCGGCGGTCACCGGGCTTGTCGTCGCACTGCTCTGCCGCGGTCATGTCCTGCTCGAAGGCGTCCCCGGTGTAGCCAAGACCCTTTTGGTCAGGGCCCTCGCGGCTTCGCTCGAACTCGACACCAAACGCGTCCAGTTCACCCCCGACCTGATGCCCAGCGACGTCACCGGCTCACTCGTCTACGACGCCCGCACCGCCGAGTTCTCCTTCCAGCCGGGGCCGGTTTTCACCAACCTCCTGCTCGCCGACGAGATCAACCGGACGCCTCCCAAGACCCAGTCCTCCCTGCTGGAAGCGATGGAGGAACGCCAGGTCACCGTCGACGGGACCCCCCGCCCGATGCCGGACCCCTTCCTCGTCGCAGCCACGCAGAACCCCGTGGAGTACGAGGGCACCTACCCCCTCCCCGAAGCCCAGCTGGACCGGTTCCTGCTCAAGCTGACGGTCCCGCTACCGTCCCGCGACGACGAGATCAACGTCCTGACCCGCCATGCCGACGGCTTCAACCCCCGCGATCTGCAGGCAGCGGGCATAAGGCCGGTCGCCGGGCCCGCCGACCTGGAGGCCGCACGCACGGCGGTCGCCAAGACGACCGTCTCCCCGGAGATCGCCGGCTATGTCGTGGATATCTGTCGTGCCACCCGTGATTCCCCCTCGCTCTCCCTGGGTGCCTCCCCCCGAGGCGCCACTGCTCTGCTCTCCACGGCCAGGGCCTGGGCCTGGCTGACCGGCCGCGACTACGTCACCCCCGACGACGTGAAAGCCCTCGCTCTCCCCACCCTTCGGCACCGCATACAACTGCGGCCCGAGGCGGAGATGGAGGGAGTCACCCCCGACTCCGTCATCACCGCGGTTCTCGCCCACGTCCCCGTACCCCGTTGAGGCGGTGAGTGATGGCCCTTACCGGACGCACGGCCCTGCTCGCCGCCTTGGGGTCACTCCCTGTAGGCATATTGGCCCCGAGCTGGACGGGCATGCTCGCGGTCAACGCCCCGCTATCTCTGGCAATTCTCTGTGACTATGCGCTGGCAGCGCCAGTGCGTCCGCTTCAGTTCACCCGATCCGGTGATACAACCGTTCGACTCGGCGAGAGCGCCCAGGTGCAACTCACCGTAGTCAATCCTTCCCGGCGCCGACTGCGGGCACACCTCCGTGACGCCTGGCCTCCCAGCAGCTGGCTCCCGGGCGCGGGGCAGACGGCTTCGCGCCACCAGGTGGATGTCCCGCCCGGTGAGCGCCGCCGTGTCACCACGCATCTGCGTCCCACCCGCCGCGGCGACCGCGAAGCCGAGCAGATCACCGTGCGCTCCTACGGTCCGCTGGGGCTCGCAGCCCGCCAAGGCAGCCATCAGGTCCCGTGGAAAGTACGTGTCCTGCCGCCGTTCACGAGTCGGAAGCATCTGCCCTCACGCCTCGCCAGGCTGCGCGAACTCGACGGCCGCACGAGCGTCCTCACCCGCGGCGAGGGCACGGAGTTCGACAGCCTGCGCGCCTACGTTCCGGGCGACGACACCCGCTCGATCGACTGGCGGGCCACCGCACGCCAGTCGGCGGTCGCCGTACGGACCTGGCGCCCCGAACGCGACCGTCACCTTCTCATCGTCCTCGACACCGGCCGTACGTCAGCGGGCCGGGTCGGTGATGTCCCCCGTCTCGACGCGTCGATGGACGCGACACTGCTCCTCACCGCCCTCGCGACCCGGGCCGGCGATCGTGTGGACCTCCTCGCGTACGACCGCCGTGTACGCGCCCAGGTCCGGGGCCGGGCCACCGGCGAGCTCCTGCCGGCCATGGTCGACGCCCTCGCGACCTTGGAACCGGAACTCGTGGAAACCGACGCCCGCGGCCTGAGCGCCGCCGCGCTGACGCACGCTCCGCGCCGCTCCTTGATCGTGCTGCTGACCAGCCTCGACGCAGCATCTGTCGAAGAGGGCCTGCTGCCCGTACTCCCACGCCTCACACAGCGTCATACCGTGCTGCTGGGAGCCGTACGGGATCCCCACGTCGAGGACATGGCAGGCGCGAGGGGAACAGTGGACGCGATCTACGAGGCAGCCGCCGGAGCTCAGGCCCAGGCGGCGCGGCGGCGGACTGCGGACCAGCTCCGGCGTCATGGCGTGGTCGTCGTGGACGCCACCCCGGACAGCCTCGCACCGGCCCTCGCGGACGCCTACCTGGCACTCAAGGCGGCAGGCCGCCTGTAGCGCCACCGGGCTGCCGGATCGAGTCCGGGCAGCCCGGGTGAGGTCCGGGCGCATTCCTGCGTGTCACATTCGGATGCCGGCCGGATCAGGCTCGTGATGCGGCTCGTGGTCGTGCCGAGGAAGCAGGAACGGGGTGAACAGCATGAGAAGACCGGCTACGGCGATCGCGGTGCAAGGGCTCGTGACACCGGCCAACAGGCCCCACAGCCCGGTCATGGCCGCGACAGTCACCTTGCTGGTGACCGACCACGCCGACAGGGTGCGGACGATCCGGTCCGTCGGGACCTGCTCAAGCCGGTAGGTGGCAAAGACCGGATTGAACACACCCATGCAAGTGATCAGTCCGAATTCGACCGCGATGACGAGCACGAGGCCGACTGCGCCGGGCCGGATGAAGATCAGCCCGAGCGACCAGCATGCGCGCAGTGACCCGACGCCGAGCAGAACCCTGTGTCGTCCGAGCCGCGCAACGAGCCGGCGGGCCAGCCGTGAACCGATGATGCCGCCGAGACAGGGAAGGCCGAAGGCGAGGCCGTACTGCCAGGGAGCGAATCCGAGGTCGTCGAGCATGAGAACAGCGAGCAGCGGCGAGGTCGCCATGATCAGGCCGCTGACCAGAACCGTATTGAAGAACAGAGGGCGCAGGGCCGGGTGGGTCAGGATGTACCGCCAGCCTTCGAGCAGGTCGCGGGGCCGGAGCCGCTTGCTGTGCGTACCGGTGCGCACGGGGCGCGGCTCGGTGCCGCCGATCGCATAAATCCCTGCGGCTGAGAGCAGATAGCTGACCGCATCGGCCACCACCGTCGTCACCGGTCCGAAGAACCCGATCGCGGCCGTTCCGGCCGGCGGCCCGAGCACGGTGGCGGTCCAGGCCGTGGACTCGAACCGCCCGTTCGCGGTGAGCAGGTCCTCCGGCTGCACGAGCCCCTTCAGATACGCGCCACTGGCCGCGTTGAAGGCGATGTCGGCCGCACCGACGACGATGGACACGACCATGAGCTGCACGAAACCGAGCAGACCGATCGCGTACGCGGCGGGGATGCTCATCAACGCTGCGAACCGGGTCAGATCCATCGCGATCATCACCGGCCGCTTGCGCCGGAACTCCACCCACGGCCCCAGCGGCACCGCTATGGCGGCCCCGACCGCGAGCCCTGTCGCTGCCAGCACCGACACCTGGGTCGGCCCCGCGTGAAGCGCGAGGATCGCGATCAGAGCAAACGCGTCGAACGCCAGCCGCGTGCCGAACGTACTGACCGCATACGCCGCCCACAGCAACCCGAAGCGGCGGCCCAAAGGTCTCCCACCCGCCATGCCCAGCCCACCCCCGAAGCCTCTCCGAACAAACAGACATTGATCGGAGAGAGCTAAGCGAGCGAGACCACAGCAGGTCAAACAACGAAACTGGCGGTAGTCCACAACGATCTGTTGTGGACTACCGTGGCTCGGCATGGATATCGAAGCCGTACGTACCTTCGTTGCCGTCGCTGACACCGGCCAGTTCCAAGGAGCCGCGGCCGACCTCTCGATCACCCAGCAGGCCGTGTCCAGACGCATCTCGGTATGGGAGAAGAGCCTCGGTGTGCGGCTGTTCACCCGCACGCCGCGAGGCGCCGAACTCACCATCGACGGTCAGGCGCTGCTGCCTCACGCACGCGAGCTGCTGCGTGTCGCCGAGCGCGCGGTCGCGTCCGTCCGCCCCGGTCGACGCCCGCTGCGCGTCGACGTGATCAACTCACGAGGCGCGCAGTCGGGCCTCATGCGGGGCTTCCACAGCGCGCACCCCGAAGTCGAGCTGGACGTGCTGATGCTGTTCGAGATCGAGACGGCTGTCGCAGCGATCCGTTCCGGCGCGATCGACGCATCCTTCCGCGCCGTCACCGCGCCCGGTCAGCCTCTTCCGGAGGACATCGAGTCCGTCCCGGTGCTCGACGAGCCGTTGCAGCTCCTCGTCGGCCCGTCCCATGCGCTGGCGGGCGCCAGGTCGCTGACCGTCGCGCAGCTCGTCGGGCATCGGATCTGGATGCCCGGCATCGTCCCCGGCACCGAGTGGGGCGCCTATTACGACGCGCTCGTCGCCGCGTTCGGTCTCAGCATCGAGGCGACCGGCCCCAACTTCGGCTCCGACGCGCTCCTCGACACCATCGCGGATACCCCAGCCCTTGCCACGTTCATGGGTGAGCACACCCGCCTCATCTGGCCCGCCGGCCATGGGCTGCGACGCATCCCGGTGACGGACCCGACGCCCGTCTACCCACACTCATTGATCTGGCACCGGGACAACCCGCACCCCGCACTCACTGCTCTCCGCGAGTATCTCGGCTCCGCACAGCCCAACCAGCCCGAGAGCGAGGCGTGGAAGCCTGCATGGGCAGCCCAGGACCCCCACGGTAGGTGACAGGCACAGCCGATCAGGCCGGTAAACGCAGAAAAGCCCCGTGCCACAAGGGCACGGGGCTTTCAACAATAATTGTTCGGCGGCGTCCTACTCTCCCACAGGGTCCCCCCTGCAGTACCATCGGCGCTGAAAGGCTTAGCTTCCGGGTTCGGAATGTAACCGGGCGTTTCCCTAACGCAATGACCACCGAAACACTATGAAATTAACCAACACCGGAAAAAAACACGGCCGTTCGTTATTTCAGAACTAACACAGTGGACGCGAGCAACTGAGGACAAGCCCTCGGCCTATTAGTACCAGTCAGCTCCACCCGTTACCGGGCTTCCACATCTGGCCTATCAAC
>NZ_JBIAIU010000013.1:0-263431 GCF_042871565.1 Streptomyces sp. NPDC005775
TCACACTAGGAATCCTCACCGAAACTGAGCCCGGCACCTTCAGTAAGCAGCACTAGCCAAACCAGGAACGGACATCAACTCACGAACCGCACACTGAGGTTCGTGGAGCTGGCCGAGAGCATCAGCGGAGCGCCCGAGGCAGAAAGGCCGAGTGAGGAGGAGATCGAGAGCACGGGCGAGATCCCTACTGCGATTCGTATCGAGGCCATGTCCGCCGGGATTGCCAACGCGATCCGCGATGCCACCGCTGGAGCCGCCGTAGGTGCGGTCGGGGCAGCAGCCGGAGGCGCCGCGGCCTACGGTGCGTTCACGGCCGC
Source organism: Streptomyces sp. NPDC005775 (assembly GCF_042871565.1). NCBI lineage: Bacteria > Bacillati > Actinomycetota > Actinomycetes > Kitasatosporales > Streptomycetaceae > Streptomyces > Streptomyces sp. NPDC005775. Next base: position 318 of record NZ_JBIAIU010000013.1, read on the forward strand.
CGCGATGTTCGGGACCGCCTCCACTGGACCAGCTATTTCGACGCTGTACGGGGTTGCCGCGACCAACGCGACTCTGGCCTTCCTGGGGGAGGCACGCTGGCTGCAGGCGCCCCGGCGGCAGCGCTGGCGGGCGCCGACTTCTACGTCTTGAGGAAGCGCCGGAACAAGAAGGAGGAGGAGCGTCTCCGAACCGAGGTCGAGGCTGCGGAGGCGGCTCTGGATCAGTCACAGCAAGGCTTCGACGTGATGATCGACGCACTACAACGCGCAGCGGTCATCATGGAATACGTCAGGGTCCACGGCACCCACGCCCTCGAGAAGTGGAAGGTAAGTCTGCCGCCGGAGCCCCGGGACTGGGAATCGCTCGGGCGTGAGGGGCAGGAACGGTACAAGGAATTCTTGACCGTGGCGGCATGCCTCCTCGCCGTGAGCAACATCCCCGTCGGTGCTCTCCTCTCGGCAGAGCCCGACGCTTTGCGCGAGATGGACAAGGCCATCGACGAGACGCTGCGGTACGCGGACAAGACCATCAAGTCGATCGTCTGAGTCCCGAAGTCGTTGCCACGTGCAGACCTTGGCGCGCTGCACTAGCTGCTGAGTGTGATGAAGCGCGCTGGCTCTGCGAGGACCTTGCCTGCGCCCTCTTCGTCCGCGGTGCGGGCGGCGAGGGTCGCTTCCGCCAGTCGGGGAGGGAGAGTTTCACCGAACTTGAGGCCACGGACCGCACTGCCATCGATCTCGGGCAGGCACAGGCCCGTCCCGGTATCAGTGAGGGCGATCCGCCAGTCCTCCCGGGTGAGGCCGTCGCGGAGCTTGATCCACTGATCGTTGACACGCCGACGCGGGGCGACAACGGAGGCCATCGAGGCGGCCAAGGTGGCGTTGGCGCGGTGGCCGGCCCAGGTCCACCACCGGATGTCGCCGTCGGTGTGCCGGATGATGACTGTCCCTCCGGGGTGGACGCTGTGCAGGTACGTTTCCCGCGCCTCAGCGAGCTGGGCCGTGGCCCTCTTGGTCAGGCGCACTGGCGGGTCCTCGCCGAGGAGAACGTCCCGGGCAGCGCGAGCGAGGGCGAACGAACGGATGCGCTCCGCGCCAAATCCACTCCATCTGGCACGCCCTCCCGCGTCGGCGGGTTCCACGAAGCAGCGCTTGCGGGTCCAGTCGATGTACGTCACCAGCCAGTTGCGGCCGGCCAGCAACAGTTTGCGCGGGCCCTCGATCTCTTCGGTGAGCAAGTCGGGGTCGGTGCGCCCGATCTCTGTGCGGCCGTTGAGGACGGTGAACTCGGGCGGGGCGGTGAAGACCGCAGTCAGGTTCATGAAGTGGCGGTGCCCGTATCGGCGTTCGGCTTCCGGGCCGACGAACAGCAGTCCGCCGTCGTGGTCCAGGTATCCCTGCTCCACGAGGTGGCGTACGACGGGGGCAGCTCCCGGCCCGAAGGGCCCGATGCCGCCCCACCACTCCTGCCACAGGTTCTCGCCCACCCGATGCTCCTGCAGGCACAGGGCCAGGAGTTGCTGGGCGACCAGGTGGCGTGGCTCGGGAGGAGCGACGACCGTTTCCACCCAGCCGCGGGACCACTGCAGGAGGAGGGCGGCCGACGAGAGCAGGCCATCGGCATCGAGCGCAAGGAAGAGGCAGTTGCGTGCGGTGCCGTGGCGGCGGCCGGTACGCCCGAGGCGCTGGAGGAAGGAGGCGACGGTCGAAGGCGCGTCGAGCTGGATGACGCGGTCCAGGTCTCCGACGTCGATACCCAGTTCCAGCGTGCTGGTGGACACGATCACGCAGTCACGTGCTTCGGCGAACGCGGCTTCGGCACGTCGTCGCTCGTCCACGGAGAGCGAGGCGTGGGAAAGGAACGTCGTCACGCCCTTCAGTCGCAGCTTCTCGCCCAACTCCTCGACCGTGCGGCGGCTCTCGCAGAAGACCAGCCGCTTCTCGCCCCGGTGCAGGGCTGCGATGACGGTGGCGGCGTTCGCGACGGATCCGACGTAGTCGAGTTCGATGTCGCCGGGGGGCGGCGCGGCGGGTGCCGCCCCGTCCGACGGCTGTTCACGAAGGTGGGGCGCGACGACCCGGGCCGGGCGGCGGCCGTGTCCGGAGCCCTGGAGCCACGCCAGCAGTTCGTCGGGGTTGCCGACCGTCGCGGACAGACCGATCCGCTGGAGAGGGCGGCCGGCGACGCGGCTCAGGCGCTCCAGTACGGCCAGCAGGTGCCAGCCACGGTCGTCACCCGCGAAGGCGTGGACCTCGTCGACCACGACTGCGTTCAACCCCGAGAAGAAGGCCCGGTGGTCGACGTGCGTGCTGACCAGCATCGACTCCAGCGACTCGGGAGTGGTGAGCAGGATGTCCGGGCGCTGCGCGAGGATGCGGCGCCGTTTACCGGTGGTGATGTCGCCGTGCCAGAGCGAGGCCGTGCGGCCCAGCCAGCCCGCGTACGTCTCCAGGCGGGGGTGGAGGTTGTTGAGCAGGGCCTTGAGGGGGCACACGTAGAGCACGCTGGTGCCCTTCCAGCCGCGCCGGTTCATACGGGTGAGCAGCGGGAAGGCGGCGGCTTCCGTCTTTCCGCCTGCGGTGGGCGCCAGCAGCACCGCGTCCTCGCCGGTGAGGAGCGGCTCGACGGCCTCTTCCTGCAGGGCACGCAGGGAGCGCCAGCCGAGGGAGTTGACGATGTGATGGCCGAGGACGGGGTCGAGGAGATCGAAGGGGTCGGTCGGCTCCATCACGGCAGGTCCAGTTCAATGTCTCCCGCGCCGGTGGCCGCGCTGCGTTCGGTCTCGTTCAGCTCGGAACTGTTCAGGGTGAGGGCGTAGTGGGCGCGTGGATCGAAGTCGTCGAACTCGTCGACCCTGTCCATCACATCGGCGACGAGTTTGCGCAGGTACAGGCGCGGGGCGATGCCGACCTTCCCCCCGAGCGAGCCCGTGACCGCGCGGGCCAGTTCTCCGAGATAGGCGTCGTCGACGCGCGTGGCCAGCCGCTCGGGGTGGCGAGCCGCCCCTGTGTAGACGTCGCGCACCTTGGCGCCCAGTTCGGTCAGTGACTCCAGGTCGAAGCCTGCCAGGCGCAGTTGCACGGCGCGCGGGGAGTCGAAGCGTGGATCGGTGGTGAAGTCCGTGGCGAGGCGCTGGGCGAGGGGCGCGAGGCGCTGGACGCCTTGCTGCCCGTCGTAGAAGGCGGGGGTGCCGGTGATGACGAGGAAGAGGCCGGGGAAGCGTCCGGCGTCGATCTCGTCGAGGAGCTGACGGAGCGCGTTGAGGGATTTCTCGCGTACGTCGCCACGCACCCGTTGCAGGGTCTCGACTTCGTCGAGTACGAGCAGCAGGCCGGGGTGTCCGCAGTCCCGCAGGACGGTGAGGAGCCCCTGGAGGAAGCCGAGGGCGCCGAAGTGGTCGAGGTCGCCCCGGATACCCGCGGCGCGCTTCGCCGAGGCTGCCACGGACTTCTGGCCACCGAGCCACGCGATGAGTGCTTCGGCCCGGGCGCCGTCGCCTGCGGCGACGGCCTGGCGGTAGCCGCGCAGAGCGGCAGAGAAGGCCGGGGTGGTGCGGGCGACATCGGCGAGACGGCGCTCCAGGAGTTCGTCGACGGCCGCGGCCAACGCGTCCTCGTCGTCCTCCGTGATGTCACCTCCCGCCAGAACCTCTTCCTCCAGCGCGTAGAACCAGGAGTCGATCACCGACCGGAGGGCCGAGGGCTGGTGGGTGGCGGTGGTGAGGCGTTCGGTGAGCCGGCGGTAGACGGTCTCCAGCCGGTGCAGCGGGGTCTCGGTCTCGGAGATCTGCACTTCGCTGACGGCCAGACCGCGTCGCTTGGCGCGTTCGGCGAGCCAGCGGGCGAAGAAGGTCTTGCCGGAGCCGTACTCGCCGCGCAGGGCGTGGAAGGCGGAGCCTCCGCGGGCGACGGTGTCCAGGTCGTCGTCGAGAGTGGCTTCGAAGCGGTTCAGGCCTACGGCGAACAGTCCGAGCCCGGCCTGTGGCACCGTTCCGCGCCGCAGGGCGTCGATCACGTCGCGCCGGCGTGCGGTGCTGATCTCCGAGGATCCGGCGGTCATGCGGCCCCTCCGAGGAACTGCTGCTGAAGCAGGGACTTGTCGAGCTGGACGGTCCGTCCGGATTCGATGAGCTGGAGTACGGGGTATCCGTCGATGTTCAGCAGCCGCTCCAGGACGGTCGCGAAGCGCTCCGGGTTGCGCTGCGACTTGCCGGTGGCGGCCTGAGCCGCGGCGGCCACCGCGCCCGGGGAGAGCTTTCCGCCTGCTGCGAGCAGGGCATCGAGAACCGCTGCGACGGCCTTCTCCGTCGGGGCGAGACGGACGAACTCACGCTGTGCCTTGAACAGGGGCGACTGCACGGCCTGTTCGCCGAGCGTGCCCCGTCCGGGCAGCATGAAGATCCCTTCGCCCTCCGGGGCCTGCACCGTCTTCCTGCCGCGCGGCTTTTCTGCGGGGGCTGCGGAGCCGGCCGGCACGGGCGCGGCGTCGCCGCCGCCTCGCCACCAGTGGGGAGCGGTGCGCTCCGCAGGCAGCAGCGTCCAGCCGGCCGGGATCAGGTCGGCGGACGGAACGACGGTGATCACGGGAACGGTGACCTCTGCCGGAGCTGCACCGCCGTGGTATCCGGCCTGTCTGCCGGTGTAGCGCAGGTCGTCCCGCCAGGCGGCGATGATCTGTCCGCCGCCCGCGAGGACACGGGGGCCCGCCAGTGCGATCTCCCCTTGCTGCGGGTTGCCGCTGCGCCAGCGTGCGCCGCCCACCCCTTCCGCATCGGTCTGCTGGTGGCCGCGCGGGGTGCGGTCCAGGACGTGCCCGTGATCGGAGACGAGGACGACGGGGCGGCCGTAGTCGCGTGCCGCGTTGAGCAGGTCGGAGAGTTTGGCGATGTCGCCGATGTTCCACCGGCCGCGGGCGCCCTCGCGGCCGTCTGCCAGCGCGTCGTCGATGGTGTTGACGACGACGGCGACGACGTCGTCGGACGCGAGGGTGTCCAGCAGTTCGGGGGCCAGGCGGTGTCCCGGCGGCCCTTCGTAGCCGCCCTTGTGGAAGAGGTGGGCGTCACGGTGGCGCTTGCGCCAGAACGTGGTGAACCCGGTCCGTTCCACGCTCTGCCCGCCCTGGGCCGGTTCACCGCTCAGGAGTGATGCTCTGCTGATCGTGGTGAGGGACGGCAGCATGGATACGGCCGCCTGGCGGGCCGCTTCCTTGCCGGGGCGTGGCTTGGGGATCACCTCGGTCCACACCTTGCGGTCCAGTTCACCGGCGAGCTGGACCGCGACGTCCGCACTCATGCCGTCGAGCACGAGGATGAGGGGCCGGCCTCCGTCGCGGGCGAGCGGCGCCGCTGCTTCGGCGAGTACGTTCTCGATGAGGAGCGCCCCTCCGGTCGACTGCTGGGACGCGGTCTCCGTCCAGTCGGCGAGGGTGCGGGCGAATGCCTCGTCGAGCCGGGTGCGACGCTCGCGGACCGCTCCTATCAGCCGGTGGTAGGCCTCGCCGACGGCGGTGTCGAGTGAGGTGTCGCCCTCGGAGAGGATGCCGACAGCCAGGTCGGCCCAGCCCGCCGATGCCATGTGCTCCTGCACGGCCTGGCCCGTCGATACCGTCTTCGGCATCGGCCCGTTGAGCCAGCGCACCAGGCGCACGGCGGTGCGTGCCATGTCCGTGGACTCTGCGTTCAGCTCGGCGAGCTGGTGTTCGGCCAGTTCACGCAGGGCGGCCTCCGCGTGCGCGACGTCGCCGTCAAGGGTGGCCGCGAGTGCGCGCAGCCTGGCGCGGTAGCCGGAGGGCAGCATGCGGTCGGTGCCGATGAGCGGGCTGAGCCGGGCGTCGGCGGCCAGCTGATCGGCCCGGTCGAGGACGGCGAGGACGCGGCTGCGCGCCTCGTTCCCGTGGGGACCGCCGCCTTCGGCCTGCGCGATCCAGCGGGTGACGACTCCGGTGGCGGCGTCGGCGAAGGGCCGCAGCGCGTCGAAGGAGGCGAGGGCGGAGCCGTACAGGGTGCCCAGGGCGAACCCGGCTGCCTCCGCCGAGGAAGCGGCGAGCGCAGCCGATGCGAGGGCTCCCAGCGGAAGGGCGTCGGCACCTCGCTGGTCGGCGGCCAGCGCGAGGAGTGTGGGCGCGGCCGGCCCGACGGTCTTCTCCAGCCACTCGCTGAGACCTGCCCGCTCGGCGGCGGGAAGTGCGGCGAACAGGGCGGGGCCCGCTCCGGTCCGGGTCCAGGCGAACAGGGTGTCGGCGTCGAAGTCCAGCGTGTCGGACGTGGTGTCGCCGAGTCCGAGCCGGGCGGCGAGCAGGGCCCGTACGGCACGGTCACGCGTGAGTACGGCTCCGCTGCGCGGCCAGTGGTCCGCGGGCTCGGCTTCGAGCAGGGCGTCCAGGAGCCACTTCTCGCCGGCCATCCGGGCGTCGAGGTCCGCGGCGCCGAAGAGCTGCTTGACGATGTCCGCCGGGTCGACGGCGAGGGAACGCCTGCGGACGGCGTGGGCGCGCAGGTCCCAGCCGAGCTGGTCGGCGGGGACCGCCCCGGTGACGACGAGGACGCTGTCGTTGTCCGGGTCCTCCTGGGACCGGTGGCGCTGCCAGGCGTCGACGATACCGAGGGGGGAGTTCTGTTCGGTGATGCGTACGTGGCGCTTGCGGCCGTTGATCCGGACGGTGAACTCGGTTTCCCGGTCCCCTCCTTCGTAGGTGGCGTCGACCAGGACCAGCCGCTGCCCCTCGGCGTGCGGTAGTTCGCTCTCCAGGAGCACTTCGATGGCACGGCGGCCGGCGGCGGGGCGCAGGGCCATCAGTTGCCCTCTTCCACGTGCTGCTCGTCGCCGTTCTTCACCGCACGCCAGATGATCTCCACCGAGGTGTCCGGGTGGGCGGCACGGAACTGTTCGATCTCCCCGCGGACGGCTTCCAGTTCGTCACTGAGCAGTGACTCCAGCGCGGAGGGACCGGAGGCGATGACCCGCCGGGCGGACTGGGTACCCGGGCCGCCCTCTCCCTGCGGCTGCTGGGGCTTCGGCAGCAGCGGGGAGGGTGCGGGGTCGGAGGGCACGGGCGGGTTCCCGTGCTGCGAAAGGGCGATCAGGTCCGGCCCGGGGGCAGGGGACGGCGGCTGTGGGGCTGCCTGTTCCACGTGCAGGGCCGCCTCGACGATGGCCATGCCGGTCTCCGGGACGCCGCCGAGCACGGGCACCAGGGAACGCTCGAACTCGGAGGCCCGGGCCGCCTCGGCGACCTGGGTCAGCAGCCGGCGCGCCCGGTCGCCCAGGCTGTCGTCGCGGTCGCTGAGGCGCCGGACGTTCTTGAGGACCCGCCAGGCCGCGTCGGCGTCGTCCAGGGCCTTGAGCACCGCTTCCGCGGTGCTCATGGTGTGGGCCAGGTCCCGGTCCGGGGTCTCGTAGGAGAGACCGGAGAGTTCCCGGACGAGGGCGGTCGCATCGCTGCCGTGACGGCTGAGCCGGGCGAGCACCCCGGCGGCCTCGCGCAGCATCGCCGTACGCGCGGCGGGGGCGTCGCCGTCGAGGCCGAGCAGCGCCGCGTGCTGGTCCAGTGAGGCGCGGACCCCCGTCACGAAGGTCTCGTACTCCGCCGCCTTGGCCCGGACCTCTTCGGCGAGCTTGTTGACGTTCCGGGCGAACAGGGCGGGCTTGGCACGGGCTCCGAAGAGCCGCCCGGCCCTGTCCCGGGCGCGGGCGTACTCGTCCTCGCTGGGCAGCGGCTGGGAACGCAGCGCCCAGCCGGGGCCGATCGCGGTGAGCTCGGGCGCGGCGGTCTCCGGGCCGGAGTGGTAGATCCAGGCGCGGTCGTCGAGCAGGGCGTACGCGGCGATCAGGAGGTTCGTCGTCTGCTTGTCGAGGCCTTCGTAGCCGAGGTCCTTGGTGATCCAGCCGCGGATGTCCTCGACGTTGAGCGGCCCGCGTTCCTTGTGCTGGGCCGCGGCCTGTTTGATACGCGTGCGCCAGTCGGCGCGCAGCACGAGCGGACCGTCGTGGACGGTGCCGAGCTCCAGGGGTTCCACGATGCGCTTGACGGTCTTCAGCTGGTGGCTGTCGACCTCCGCCCGTCCGCCCTCGTCCATGGCCCGGGTGATCCACTCCAGCGCCGTCCGCAGCTCACCCGTGGTCACGGCCTTGTTCTGGCCGCTGTGGTGGCGGCCGAAGTCGGGGTGCTTGGGGTACAGCGCGGCAAGGAGCCCGCCGGCGAGGTGCAGGGCGTTGTCGGCGAAGGGCTTCCCGCCCTCCGGCTGGGGGCGCGGGAAGCGAGGGTCCATGCTCAGCACATGGCGGCCCTCCACCACTTCGGCGGCCCTGGTGCCGTCCTTGGCCTCGGCGATGCCGTACACCTCGGCGAGCGAGCCGGTGAGGGTCCGGGTGAGGGTCTCGCGGCCGACCTCCAGCTGGCGGCGGGCCTTGGCCCGGTCGTCCGGCGGGTAGTTGCGGGTGTAGTCGGCGAGCCGGTCGCGCTCCAGCAGGAAGTTGATCCGCATGAGCCGGCCGAGCTGAGCCTTGCGCTGTTCGGAGAAGAAGTCGGGCAGCCAGACGAGGGTGGGGGCGCTGTACCCGTCCCTGATGAGTTCGACCACGCGCTGGTAGTCGTCGGTCGGGTACTTGTCGTCGTCGTCGAAGGGGTAGTCGACGACGAAGCGGATGTTGCCCGGAGTGGCCGGGGTGAACTGCTCGTCCGACAGGTCACGCGGGTCGCGTACGTTGCCGAACACGAACTCCGCGGTGCGCCGGGTCCCGTGCCAGATGATCTCCTTCTCGGGGACGAGCTGGCCTTCCTTGACTCCGAGTTCCTCCCACAGCCGGTCCCGCAGCCACACGCGGCGTCCGCCCGACCGGTCCTCACCGGCGACGGCGTTGAGGAGGGGTTCGACGTCCAGGTCGGACAGGTGCAGCGAGAAGACGGGGTCGGTGTCTCCCTCGGCCCGTAGTTCGGTGGGGTACTCGCCCTGCAGGGCTCGCATCCGGTCGATGACCTTCTGCCCGACGGGCACGGTCCGCGACCGTACGGACCCGTGGTTGAGGGCGGCGAGCCGGGCGCCGGTCAGGCGGCGCAGCGCGGGCACGTCGGGGGCGAGCGCGGCCAGCAGCAAGGTCTTGACGAAGCGGTCGTCGGCCAGGAAATCGGGGTGGTCGTCCCGCCCGTACTTCTCCAGCAGGTGGAGGCGGGCCTTGGCGTGGAACCGCTGGGCCGCCTCCGACTCGTGCTTCAGCTTGTCGGTGAAGGCGGCCCCGGTCCCGTCGATCAGGACGTCCCACAAGTCGCCGAGGGGGATCAGCTGACCGAGCTGGGCATCGGCGTTTCTCTCCAGGAGCTGCTGGACGAGCTTGAGGCCGGTCCGTTCGCGCTGGAGGGCGCCGGAGAGGGCGACGAGGACGTTCAGCAGGGCGGGCGAGAGCGGGTAGACGGTCCGGAAGTCGTCCCAGCCCGCGTGCGTCGCACCGCCGTCGTCCAGCAGGACGTCCTTCACCAGCGGGCTGAACCGGTCGACGCCCTCGAAGGCGGCGTCCAGCACGTGCTCCTGCCCGGCCTTGGGCTTGAGCACCCGCTCCTTGATGATCTCCGGGAGGTTGCGGTCCTCCAGGTCGACGACGGTGACGCGCTCCTTGAGGTACTCCAGCGCCTGCTCCATGTTCTGCACGTCGGAGCCGAGGATGTCGGAGCCGACGAGCTGGGAGAGGTCGCGCTGGCGTGAGATGAAAGAGACGATCGGAACGGGCCGGTTCGGGTTGCTGGACTCGATCAGCTTGACGAGTTTCTGGATCTCGTCGTTGACGAAGGTCCTCTCCCGCATCCGGGCCTGCAGCCAAAGGATCAGTTCGTCGAGGAAGAGCACCACCCCGTCGTAGCCGAGCGACTGGGCGTGCACGCTCATGGCGCTGAGACCGTCGTCCAGGGACACATACGCCGCCGCGTCGCCCCGGATGCTGTCCACGTACGCCGTGTAGGGCCCACTGACCAGGGCCGACACGAGTCGCGCCCGCCGCTCGTCACCGTGGGGCGCGGCAAAGGCGGCATCGAGCTCCGCAGTGGTCCAAGCGGTGTCGGCGACGGCACCGATCGGGCTGAGTCCGTCATCGTCCTCGTCGTCCACCGCAGGTTCGGGTGCGGCATCGGCGGTGGGCAGCAGCCTCGCGAATTCCTCGTCGTTCTTGAGGGTGGCCCGCAGGTTGCGTGCGTCGGACAGCAGGGAGTCGGCCTTGAAGACCAGCGGCGTCGGCGCGTCGGGATGCCGCTCGCGCACCGTCTTGACGTATCCCCCGAGCAGGGCGGAGTCCAGGTTGGCCGCCCCGATCAGGTGATACGGGACCATGAGGAACTTCTTCCCCCGCAGCCACTCGTCGTGCTCGGCGACCACCTCGCGCAACCGCGGCTTGGTGCGGGTGGCGGGCTCACCGTTGAGCACAGCGTGCAGCACGCTCAGGAAGTGGCTCTTACCGGCACCGAACGAACCGTGCAGGTAGGCGGCGTACGAGCTGTTCTTCCGCACGGCACCGCGGATCAGCTTCAGCGCGGTGTCGAACTGCTCCCGCAGCTGCGGGGTGACGACGTACTCCTCGACCGTGCCGGCGGAGGACCCGGTGAAGCCCTTCGACAGTTCAATCTTGAAGTCGCCTGCGTGGACGTCCTCCTTGATGTCGAGGACGTCCCTCAGCACGATGTCACTGCCCCTGGCCATCAGCCGCTCCCGCTCCCCAAGACATCCCCGCCCGGCCGCCCCGGCCGGACACACACCGGAGTCACGCCGTCACCCGCGCCCCGCCCGTATACCCCTCCATCCTGCCAGCTCGGGTGTGCGGGGGGAGCGGTGCGGACCGGGGTGGATCAGCGAGACGGAACACCCGGCGGCAACAGCTCTTCTTTCCAGAAGATCGAACCGCGATCGAACCAGCCGGAACGCCTCACCAGCCTGTGAAGGCGGAATGGAAGACTCCTGACCACCAGTCCCAGTGTCCTGTCGCTATAGGGCTCCAGCAGGACCGAGCAGCGAGCACAGATCGGCATCTTGGAGACATCGGCTGCGCTTCTCACCCATATTTTGCCGCAGACCGCCTGGGTCAGGCCGTCCTCCGCCGGCCCGCCCCGCCTCACGAAGTGCGCGAAACCATCCGGTTCGCTCACGTGGGCATCGGCATTTCGAGGCACCCGGTAACGCATCAGCGTGAGCTGGGCCCGGTAGTAGTCCTGGGTCTGCTCCACCAGCACGTCCAGGGCAGCGTCTTCGGCCATCTTGCCCCACGTCCCGCCCTGCCTGACGAAGAGCCCGTCCTCGTGGGCTTCGTAGCGAATGGGCTCGCGTCGGCCGGTGTGGTCGAACCACAACCAGGCGTCGGATGCCAGGCACAGCAGGGACTGCCCGTTCCCCCAGTAGACCCGAAGCACATGGTCCATGACCACCACCTCGTGATGCAGCCTCCTGGTGAGCGGCACGGTGGAGTCGCGGGCGGTTGTCCGGAGGAAGACGAGGAGGTCGGTGACCACCGCACTGAAGCTGTCCGCCAGCAGGTTCTGGAGGATGACCGCAGTCAGCGGATGCATGACGACGGCGTCGTTCTCCTCCGAGACGATCGCCCATCGGGCCAGGATGCGCCGGGCCGCCGTGACCTGCAGGGCGCCGACCGCGCCGGAGAAGCGATGGCGGAGATAGTCGTCCGCAAGTGATGCGGGGACCGACCCTCCGGACGAGATCCAAAGGATCGAGGCCAGGACCTCGAGAATGCCCTCGTGCTCCTCCCGCAGGGCGGCCAACGTCTTCTGGTAGACGCGGGTAAGGCTCACCCCTGTGGAACTGAGGGAGCCCACGGCGTCCAGCGTCACCAGAAGGTCGGCGACAAGAGCCTGCGACACTTCATCGACGGAGTGACCCGATCCGCCGAGCACATGGCGGCAGATGCGGTCGACCAGCAAGGGGTGGTGGCCGACAGCGGCCGACAGCGCCTCCGCGTCGTCGGCGGGCAGGTGTGGCAGCAGCAGCCCCACTACGGCTCGGGCCTGCTCCGGGGTGTAGGCGCCGGGCTTCAGACAGGCAACGCTCCCGTGGTCCGAACGCGTGCGGCTGGTCACGATCAACGGCACACGGAGCGTATCCGGGACCAGTTCCCACAGAGCCGGCTCGTCGATCACGCCGTCGATCACCACGACGCTGACGCTCCGGCCTGCTTCGAGCATCTCCCTGAAATGCAGTCGGCATGCCGCCTGACTCCAGGAACGTGCGTCCACACCATCGTGCCCGACCGCCGACAGGACGTCGGCCTCCGCTACGTGGGAGTTGCCCAACCGGACCGTCACCACCGGCAGATGGGTGCGGACCCGCCCGGCGATCTCCTGAGCGAGCACGGTCTTGCCGGTGCCGGGTTCGCCCCAGATCCACAGCACCTTCCCGGCATCACGGAGCAGGGCCTGTGCTTCGGCCAGCAGATCGGTACGCGCGATCGTCATCCCGGCTTGCCGGTCTCGCATCTCCGTCGGCGTGACCGGCGTGTTGAAATTCCCCAGGGCGGCAGCCAGTTCCTCGATCACACGCTGGGAGTACTGCGGACTCTGCCGGAAGGTACTGACCGAGGGCCTCGGGGTGAAACAGGTCGTCGCGGCGTTCTGCCGGGCGGTCAGATTCATGCCGTAGGACTCGGGCGCCAGCCCGAACAACGCGGCGGCCGCGGCACCGAGCTCCCGGTCCTCCATTTCCGCCACACCCACCCGCATAAGCTTCCGCAGAGCCGGGGCGGCCGAGTCGGGAACCGGATGCAGAGCCCGGGCCATCGCCGCCAACGCCGGTAGCCGACTGCCGAGTTCCTGCTCACTCAGCTGCCCGAAGGTACGGCGCTTGAGCTGCTGAAGCTCACCTGCCAGCAGAACCACGGAGAACGACACCTGGTCCGCGGACCGCGCGATCACCTCGTGCGGCTCTGTCACGGCGTCAGCAACCAGTCAAAGGCCTGGCGGCCATTCATCCCGCCCGCCCGCACGCTGAGGACATCATCGGAAATCACGAGGGAGGAATACGTGATCACTATCAGCTCCTCAGCCACGGGAGGATTGGACCTGTTCGCCATCAAACTCCTGCTGGCAGCGCTGGTGTTGACGGTCGCCACGATCGTAGCGCTGGTGGCTGCCATGGTGAGCCGACTCACCCCGGCCACCTCCATCGCCCAGTCCGCGATCTTCGCAGGCGCCGCGTTCGCCGGCACCGCAACGCTGCTGCTCGTGGCCATCTCCTGCTTCGCCTCCCTGTGACCTTCGAGACCGCGCTGTCGACGCCCGCCGGGTGACAGCAGCCGCTGACCGCCACAGCTCCGCCCGGCCGAGGCCGGGCGGAGTTGTTCCACGGGCGGGTACAGAACCAGCCCTCGGGGTCGCCGCCACAGCGGAATTTCATATTCCGATTTCGTTCGATCCGGTGCCGTGACCTGCCATCGGCACCCGTGTGCCCAGGAGTACAGACAGGCGGAGCAGCTGGGATGGGCGTAGCGTTGACTCTCAGCCACAGCCTCGGGGCGTTCGCCTGTTTGAGGAGGCGTCTGCTGATGAGTACCGCACCAACCCCTGCCTGGGGACCTCCCGATGGAGAGCATCCGCCGAGCACCCGCAACAGTAGGAAGCACCACCGGATCTTCCTCTGGATCTTCCTGGCAGTGCAGGCGCTCTTCCTCTTCTGGATCATCGCCGGCGCCAACGGCAACGACCACGATTCCTGCAAGGGAATGGTCGGCGACGCGCTCACCACGTGCCAGAACGCCGGCGACGTCGGCACCACGATCGGCGTGGGTCTCGTCATCGCCCTGTGGGTGGCCGTGGACCTCATCCTGGGCATCACCTACGGCGTCTACCGACTCGCCCGCAGGCAACGCGCGTGACGACGACTTCGTTCTGGGCATCACCTACAGCGGTTGCCGCCTCGCCCCAGGCAGCGAACGTGACGCGGCGTGCCGGAACAGAGGCCTCCAGGGCGCCGCCGCGAGGATTGTGTCGCCGCCGTCACGTGTCGGCCGAGGGCGGCTCGGGCATGTCCCAGACCCGTGCGAATACGTCGGCGACTTGCGGCCAGACCAACTGACGAGCGGCATCGGCCGAGTCGACCTCGTCGGCCAAGGGTCCGAGGACGACGAACTCGTGGGGGATGACTCTGCCGGCCCTGTCCTTCCGTCCCAGAGGATCGGGGAAACGCAGCGCCCCCTTCTCCGCGACGCGCCGCCAGACTTCCGGTTGGTCCCCGACACCGGAGAAGGCTTCGTCATAGACCCGGAGCGGATCTGTGAATCCGCCGTCACGAAGAAACCTGAAACCCCAGGTCCGTCCACGGGTGGCCCAGATGAGACTCACTTCGCGCTCCTCAGAAGGACCTTCTCCTCTTCGCCCCTGTCCAAGTCCATCCGGAATCGGGTCAGTGTTGCTGCGAGATAGTTTTGTTTGGCCATTGCTTCGGAGTTGAGATTTTTGAGTTTGCCTCCCGTCACCTTGACCGCCTCGTTCAGGACTTCCTTCGAGAGCACGAGGCTGACGAGGTTACGCAGAACACCTGCGGGGCCGGCCAGCTTGATCTTGTTCCCGAGCAGTGCAGCGGACAGAGCCCCGGCACCGACCAGCAGACTCTCGGCCACCTTCGCAGGGATGTTCTTCAACTGGGCCCATCGGACGTGGCGCTCGAAAGGAAGCATGGCAGCCAAAGGGAGAATCAACTCCAGACCTACACGCTTGGTCACCTCAATTCTTTCCGCACCGAACTGCGCCGAAGAAAGCAGCACGAAGTCCTCGCCCACGGACAGCGCATCGTCGGCCTCCACCAGCCCGGCGATCACCTCCCGGAATTCGACCAGGTCGTCGCCGGCCTTCTCCACGAGGAGATCCCTGAACCCGAACACGTCCATTTCCGGCAACAGATCGGACTTCGACAGCGCCATGATCCAGATACGCGGAAAGTCGACGAGAGGTTTTCCGTCCTTCAACAGATCACCCTTGAGCGACAGCAATCCGTTGCGGAAATTGGCCAGCAGAGACTTCAGGTACCGCTCTTCCTCTCCGGCGTTGTCCAGCAATCGCTGACCGTCCACCAGCAGGAGAGCGACATCAGAGCCCAGCAGGGAGATGAACGCGTCAACTCTGCGTTGGGCCTCCTCGGGCCCACTGACACCCTGCTCGAACCACTCTCCCGGATAATCGTGCCAGACAAGCCGCAGGACATCGAAAGGTTTGGCCTTGTTCGCCTTGGCGTCCGAGCCGTCCTTCAGCCTGACCGAGAAAGAATAGGACGTGGAGGCAAAATGAGTGGTTGCGGGAACTCGCGCAGACTCTCTCATGCCGAGATAATTTCGATGAAGCCGAGTTCCCTGACCCATGTCGTCCGCTACGACGTGGAACAGACTTTTCTGCACGTGCTGAGGCTCCTGCGTAGCCCCATAAAAGGAGGACAGCATGACGGTCTTCCCGCTGCCGCCCTCACCAAAGACGGCAATGTGCTGCTCAAGCGCTTTTTTTGTTACTTGCATATGAGGATCATACGGACGTTCCCCTCGCGGCGTGAAGACCATGGCCACAGGGGAATTCGGCCAATCGGCGACGGAAACAGGTGAAACTCGGCGCACAGCTTCATGGCTCGGGCCGGCCCGCGCGGCGATGTCGGCAGGCGAATCGACCTGTTCGTCGACTCGCTCCACAGAGGCCTGCGGCAGCAACGCGTCCGACACGGACTGCTGCTGCGGCCGCAGCAGCAGTCGCTGGGGACGCGCGACGTGGTGAGAACGTTGCGACTACCTGCCCGCCGGTTCGCGGCACGCGAAATCGGCCAAGCCAAGGGCGAGTTGCTCGGCCATCCTGCCATCATCGAGATCGACGCTGTGGTTGATCAGCGGGATGTACGTCTCGATGGAGTGCTCGCCCGGCGCGGGAGCAACGCGGTAGAGCCCTTCGGCCGGAGGGGGCCGACTCATGGCGTCGCCGTCACCACCACAGCCCAGACCGTCTTCCCCGGGGCCCCCTTGCGGTCACTCACGCCCCACTCCTGGCACAGCGCCGCGACCAGCACCAGTCCGCGCCCCGCCACCTCGTCGCCCGCGGGCAGGACCGCGCGCACCGCCGGCATCCGTTCGCCCCGGGTGTCGCTGACCTCCACGCGCAGCCGCTCGCGGGTCAGCCGGACCAGCCGCACCTGGGCGTCCCGGCCGGGGACCAGCCCGTGGGTGACGGCGTTCGCGGCCAGTTCGCCCACGATCAGGCTCACCGTGTCGTTCACCTCGGAGCCGTAGCGATGGCCCCAGGTGTGGACGCGGTGCGACGCCAGCCGCCGGGCCAGGCGTGCGCCGCGCGCGGTGGAGGAGAAGCGCAGCTCGAAGAGGTCGTCGGTGGGCGGCGCGGGGAGGCCGGTCGTCGTCATGCCAGAAGTCTCGTGACGGGTGACCCGCCCCGGCCAGGAGTGACACCCCTACAGAGAGGGCCTGTAGGGGGCGGGGGCGGCGCTGTCGGGGCCCTGTGGACCTGTCCGTTACGACGCCTGCGGTTCCGCCGGGCCTCCTCGCCTGAACTCCGGTCCACTCCGGCAGACCACGTCCGGGCGGCCCGAAGGACGGAGCCTTTCGCACGTTCAGCCAGGCACAGTCAGCTGCGCCTGGCACGATGCCTGGCATGAGCCCGACACCAGAGCTGACGCAGAAAACCCTGACCGCGCGGGGTTTCCGCGGCTTCGTGCCGTTCCGTGCGCTGCCCGACAGCAACGTCTCCGCCGGGCACGGAATCTACGTGGTGATCCGTACGGACGCCTCGCTCCCCTCGTTCCTTCCCCTCAGCCCTGCCGGACACCGCAAGGGCCGCGACCCATCGGTGACCGCCGACAAGCTCGGCGCCGCCTGGGTGGACGGGGCAGCGGTCGTGTACATCGGCAAGGCCGCGGGCCAGGACGGACTGAAGCAGCGCCTCGCCGATTACCGCCGCCACGGCGCCGGGCTGCTGGCCGGCCACTGGGGAGGCCGCTACATCTGGCAGTTGACCGACTCGGACGCGCTGCTCGTCGCCTGGCTGCCGATGACCGAGGACGACGCGGGTGAGGCCGAGCAGGATCTGATCGACGAGTTCAAAGAACTCCACGGTGGAGCTCTGCCCTTCGCCAACCTCAGGAACAACGCCCGAAGGGCCGCTGCGACGGACGCCGTCATGGACATCGACTGAGCCTGGTCGCCCTGCACCACCCGTTCCCGAGATCGTCCTGTGGCGACTTCTGGGGCCACGTCGTCAGCGACCTCATTGGCCAGTGACGCCAGAGCGGAACTCCCCGGCAGGAACTTGCCGGGAGGGCCGGGCGCTCACCCACACGACGGACGTTTACGCGGAACCCGCCCTTCAGCGCCTCGCACGGTCCTAGCCTCGTTGCCACTGCCTGCCGACCGAAGGAGCGCGGGAGCGATGGATGTTGCGGTGGCCGACCCCGTCGAGAGTGCCGCGGAACCGGGCAGCGGGTTCCTGCGCTGCTTCGGCCGCCAGATGAAGCTCCTGCGCGAGTCCGCGGGCCTGACGCAGGCGGAGTTGGGCGCCCTCGTCGGGTACGGCGAGGCGCAGATCGCCGCCGTGGAGCAGGGGCGCCGCATCCCGAAGCCGGAGATGGTGGACGCGGTGGACCTGGCCGTGGGCGCGCGGGGCGTGCTGGTGGCGATGAAGGGGGAGGTGGAGCGGGCTCGGTATCCGTCGTTCTTCCGTCGATACGCGCAACTGGAGGCGGAGGCCACGCAGCTCCACGCGTACGAGAACCATGTGGTGAAGGGCCTGTTGCAGACGGAGGAATACGCGCGAGCGGTCTTCGAGATGTGGCGCCCGCTGCTCGACTCCGACACCGTCGAACAGCGCGTCTCCGCTCGCATGGATCGCCAGAAGCTCTTCTCCCGACGCCCGGCGCCGCTCCTGAGCTTCGTCATCGAGGAATCCGCGCTGCGGCGTCCGCTCGGCGGGCGAGCCGTATTACGAGGACAGTTGGAGCAGCTTCTGCTGTTCGGGCACGAACGGAACATCGAGATCCAGGTCATGCCGACCGACCGCGAAGAACACGCCGGCCTGGCAGGGGCGTTCACGTTGCTCCACATCGGTGATCAGCGCAGGATGGGCTACGTTGAAGTGCAGGACGAGAGCGCACTGCACGCGGAACCGAAGAAGGTCGGCGCGTACGAATCGACCTACGGCGTCCTCCGGGCCCAGGCACTGACGCCGAGGGAGTCGCTGGCCTTCATCAAGAGGCTGTGGGGAGAACAATGAGCAAGGAAGCACCGGCGACGAGCGCAGGCGTGCGAGGCTGGTTCAAGAGCAGTTACAGCGCGGGCAACGGGGGCGACTGCGTAGAGATTGCTGCTGTCCACCCGTCTGTGTACATCCGCGACTCCAAGCAGGCCGACGGGCCGGTCCTGAGCGTCGGAAGCGCCGGATGGGCGCGGTTCGTGCGGATGGCCGCAGGCGGCTGACGCGCCCGTACGTGTAGGTGGGCGGGACCGGAGGCCGGGTCCCGCCCACATTCATGTGTGCGGACCTACTCGGCGGCCTTCTTTCGGCCGCCCCGCTTCTTCTCCGGGCGCCAGGCGCGCAGGTCGGCCTCGGACAGGTGGCGCTCGGTACGGCCCAGGTTGAGCCCTCTCTGCAACTCCTCGGCCGGGTTGCCGTCCCACTCGGCGTCGAACTCGTCGTACCACTGGTGCACCCAGGGCAGGGCCTCCTGGAGACCGGCGAGCAGCGGCACGAAGCGAGGGTCCTCCTTCGGCCAGCCGTCCTTCTCCACCCGGTCGTGGACGAGGTTGGACAGCGCCTCCGCCTGCTCACGGTGGTTCCAGCCGGCCCAACCGAGGAGGAGCGACTGGTCGTTGTCGGTCGACGCGTCCGGATAGGAGATGAACCGCTCCTTGGGTACGTCGAGCTTGCCTCTGTTCGACCAGTAGGAATGCTTGAGGAAGTCGGCGCCCGTGTACTTCGGCGGAACCGCGATGTCGAGCCGCTGCCCGGTACGGTCCTCCTCCCGCTGCTGCTCCCAGACGTGCTCCCACTGCACGCGCTTGCGGAGGCCGGTCTCCTTGTAGCGCAGGACGCTGAGGTACGGGACGTGCTCGGGCTCGATCACGGCGGCGAGCACAGTCGCCAGGGAGGCCTCCCGCTTGCCGAGGTGGTCGGCCGCGTACAGCGCGGCGACGGACTGGACGTCCTCGTCGTGGCGGAGGGCGTCGGCAAGCTGGCTCACGGTGAGAGGGCGCGGAGACGTGAACCCGTCACGCTCCTCGAACCACAGGTCCTTGCGCTCGGCGGCATCGAGCAGCCAGGCGCGGAGGGCAGCCGCCTCACGGTCCTCCCAAAGGTCGACTTTCCAGCGGCGCTTGTACTCGGGGCACTCGATGAGTCGGATGTCCTTGTTGGACTCGATGAGGTCGAGGCGGGCCTGGACGACCTTCTTGTAGGCGTCGGGCCATTCGGCGGGGATCTCGGTGATCGCCGTGGAGCGGTGGCGGCTGAACCAGGCGGTCTCAGCCTCTTCGTCTCGCACTCTGCGCGCTAGGGCGATCTCGAATGCGCGCTGTCCGAGCGCTAGTTGCGGCACGTCGGCATCAGCCAGCTCAGCGGGTTCACCCGGGAGCGTGGTCCGCGCGACCTCTGACGGTGTGAGCAGTCCGTAAGCCCCGTAGACAGTCCAGTCCAGCTCGTCCTGGAGTGCGATCATCCGAGCGCGGACGCGGTCTTGTGCGCCGCGCGCTTGCTCGAATGCGGCACGGTTCGGAACGGCGTCAGTCGCGAGGACTGAGGGCTCGTATTCGGTTTGCTTCTGAGCAAAAACGTCGAGTTCGTACCCGTAAGCCAGTGGAAGCGCAGCGGGGAGCGGGTACTCCTGAAGTTTGGTGCCAGTGAACTCGTAGCGTTCCTCCCACTCCTCGTCCTGAAGGCCTCGCCCGAGGCCGCTGCCGCCCTTGCCCTGGCTCACCTGCTTCAACCAGAAGCACGCCACCGAGGAATTCAGCACCCCCAGCAGCTCCAGGTGCTGCTCCTCGCTGGCCCCCTCAGGCAGCTTGATGACCGGCGCGGAACGATTGAACACTTTCCCACCCCGGTCCAACACGAAGTGATTGTGCGTGGCGACGAAAGCGAAAGCGATCGACATCTGGGCGCGATATCGCTTCGGGAAGAACATGCTGTGGGCGAACCAGCTCAGCCCTCGCTCTTCCGGAGTCTCACCAAAATCAAGGCGCTCTCGCAGAACAGTGCGGTTCGGCCACGCAAACTTCTCTTCCGACGGCACTAGGTCCCGCCCGCGCCCGCGCACGCTCACGGGCGCGACCGTGGTGTAGGGAAAGAAGGTACGGGTCGTCGACCGAATCCCGTACTCGCGTACCTCTTCTCCCAGAATCACAGGCACCGTCCCGGGGGTCATGCTCCGCGTGGCAGCAGCGGCCGGCGGCATGTAGTAGGCCTCATCAAGGCCCGTATGCGTGGTTCGCCCAGACTCCTCGATCACATCCTTCAAGCGGCCACGCGCCTTCTCCAGCACAGCCATGACATCAGACGCACCGCCCCCGGAGAGCGACCAGGGAAACGATGCGAACCGCCCCCTCCCCACGTCCTCCACCGACACCCAATCCGACTCGCTCCCCGCCCTCCCCACCTGCTTCACGATCGCCTGCCACACCAGCCCCCGCGCCGCGTCATCCGGCTGGCTCGGCTCCCCCCGCACACCCAGCACGGCCCGCACCTTGTCCGCCTGCAACTGGTTCTGGTTCCGCCCCGCCAGAATGACCGTCGGCGTCCCGTGCCCCGGGATGAACGCCCCCGACGTGTCGATCACATGCGTCAGGTCCACCTTCGGGAAGAACTCCTCGATCAGCTTCTTCCCGAACTCCCGCTTCATGAAGGAGTTCGCGGTGATCTGCCCCGTGAACCCACCCGTGCGCTCGCCGCCCCCACCCCGCACCGCAAGCTCGAAGATCCGCTGGGCGAACGGCACCGACAACGCGTACTGGCGGTAGCAAGCACTGTATGCGGCCTTGTAGTTGGCGTTCTCCTGCTTGTCCTTCACCGTGATGTACGGCGGGTTCGCCACCACCACGTGGTACGTCCCCCGGCCCAGCAGGTCCACGTCCCGCGCGTACTCCTGCGCATCCTCCGTGCGGTAGTAGAACGTCTCCCGTTCCGCGAACAGCGACTCCGTGACGCCCTCCGCCCCCCGACCGTGCAGCAGCGAGTCCCCCACCGCCACGCGGATCGGCATCTCCGGGGCGCCGCGCAGCTCCCGTACGCCGCACTCCTTGAGTGCCGCCACCAGCAGGCGGAAGCGGGCGATCGACGCCGCGAACGGGTTCTTGTCCGCGCCGTGGACCGACTCCAGGGCGCGGCGGATCAGGACCCAGTCGTCCGTGCCGGGCTCCAGCTCGCGCCACCGCGCCAGCACGCGCTCGAACATGCCCAGCAGGAAGTGGCCCGAGCCGCACGCGGGGTCGATGCAGCGCAGGCCGCGTACCTCGCCGTCCGTGAGTTCGCCGCGCCAGCCGTCCGGCCGGTGCTTCCAGACCGGGTCGAGGCCGAACTCCTCGATCGCCGGGTCCAGTGTCAGGTCGAGGATGAACTCCTCGACGAACACCGGGGTCTGGAGCAGGGCGTACGTCTTGCGGGCGTACTCGGAGAGGTCCTGGTACAGGTCGCCGAGGAAGCGAGTGTTCAGCTCGGGGTCACAGAAGTCGTAGCGGACCTCACCGTCCGCCCCGCGCTCGCGCCAGAACGCCAGCAGGCGGGTCGCCGCCTCGTAGGACGGCGTGACCTCCCACAGCGGGTTGTGGCGGCGGTCGAAGAGGCCGGCCGCCGTGGGGTGCGAGGCACCCAGCGCGTCGAAGGACTCCGTCAGCCAGTCGCGGTCGTTCAGCTCGGGGCTGCGGCGGAAGAAGTCGTCGTGCCGGTCCTGCGCCTCGGCCAGGCGCTCCCCGGGGCCGGAGAGCCAGGCATCGGGGACCAGGCCGTTGTCCTCGCTGAAGCGGACGAAGACACAGGCCAGGATCCAGGCGGCCGCGATCTGCACCACGCGCTCGTCGCGCCACGTCTCGTACGGGGAGCCGGTGCGCTCGGACAGCAGGGCGCGGTCGTACTCGGCGTGCAGGGTCGTCGCGTACTCCTGCACCGACTCCGTGCGCTCCCGGAGGTCCTCCTGCAACAGGACGACCTGGCGTTGCAGATCCTTGAGCAGGGCGGCCTGGTCGAGCGACCCGGCCTTCGTACGGTCTTCCTCGGACGACACCGGCGGAACCTCTCCCACTTCCCTGGCGAGCCTGCCGTGACCTCACGGCATACGCGTACGCACACGTTCATGCATACGCGGAGTATGCATACCGCCATCCTGCCAGCCCGGACGAGGCCACCGGGAGCCGCAGCCCGCAGCCGTCAGCCCGCCGACATCGGCACCCCGCCCCGCCGTCCCACCCGGAAGGCGATCCGGTACACGTCCGGCAGGTCCAGGCGCAGGTCTCGGCGGCGGCGCATGACGCCGAGGTCGATCAGCTCCTCGACCAGGCGGGGAAGGTCGTCGGGATGACGGGGGCCGGTGCGGACGAATTCGGGCCCGTCGGCCTGCGTGTACTGGGCGGAGTCGGCGCGCAGGGCGGCGGACAGGTCCCGCTCTTTCCAGATCCCGATCACCTTGGGCTCCTCGATGGGAACCTGGCAGCCGTTGAGCGGCTCTATGGCGAGACTCACCCACGGAGTGTCCTCGCTGACCTCGTACACCCGGATCTCCGAGGCCGACTGCACGCCCTTGCGGATGGCTTGGTGGTGCAGGGCGCGGTCGTGGGACGGACGCTCGAAGCGGGTCGCCTCGGCCGCTTCGAACAGGGCGTGGAGGAAGCTGCGGGGGCTGACCTGCTCGCGGCCGTCCATGAGGTGGTTGGGGAGCCAGGTGTAGGGCCGGCCCTTGCGGAAGTTCGCGCCCATGAAGGGGTCGGCGATCTGCTCGAACAGATCCAGTTGCGCCCGCTCGTCGTTGCGGAGTGCCATCGGCGGTACGTAGCGCAGTCCACCGGCGTCGTCCTCCCAGCCTCCGATGAGCCTGCGGAAGCGTGCGGACGGCTCGCCCTCCCCATTGCCCAGACAGTGGAAGAGGAGACCGTACAGATCCGTCTGTGACCATTCGAGCCGTGCCGCGTTGCCCGAGAGCTTGGAGGCATCGGGGAAGTGGTGCTTGGCCCCGTCGAACATGTCCGGCCGAATGAACACCTTGAAGCGGATGTTGCGCGTGCCGATCCGCATCTGCAGGGCCAGTTGGAGAATGCCGGCGACCAGCCGGTCGGCCTGTTCCCGATCACCGTGCAGGTGCTCCAGCGCGTCGAAGACGAGCAGGTGCACGGTGTTCGCGTCACGTGCCTGCTGGTCCGCCTGCTCGATCGTGCGCTGGGCCGTGCTCGCGTTCGCCCGCACCCAGGCGACCTTGTCCCGCCACTCGGGCAGGTCCTTCAGCTCCGCCTGTCCCAGGGCGGTCAGCAGGACCGTGTACCAGATCTCGTAGGGGGGCGCCCCCTCCTCGACCAGGTTCCGCAGGACGAGGTGGCTGGGGTAGCAGTCGATCTTCGGGTCCGCACCGTGCCCCGGGGCCACGTTCAACCGCCGCAGCCGCGCGATGCGGTACTCGTCGGCCGCGAAGCCCCGCAGGTCTCCGTCGAGGAGCGAGCGGTACCAGAACGTCTTGCCGACTCCCCGCCCGCCCTGCACCACGGTGTTGTCGACGTAGAGGGCGGTGCGGTGCGAGTCCGGCATGAACAGGGTGTGCGCGGTGGGCCGCCGGGTGTCGGCCTCGGCGGCGTCCCTCAGCGCGTCCGACACCAGGTCGCGGTACTCGCGCGCGGTCAGCGGCTCCGTCATCGCGTTCCCTCCTCGTCGCCGGGGCCGGCCGTGATCAGCCGGGCGGCGGTGTCCAGGAATTCACCGTACGCGGCCTTCACGAACGCGCGGTCCTGCCAGGTGCGGGCGTCGCCCGCCCCCAGCCCGACCAGGCCGGGCTCGAAGAGGATCGGGATGGGGTGGTGCGGGGCCGCGTCATCCTTCTCGCTCGGCGCGAACGCGATGCGTGCGGTGTCGTCCGTGGAGAGCGACAGCGCTTCCCCCGGGGCCACTTCGTCGTACAGCGCGGCGAAGCACTCGTACGAGCGGGCCGTGAAGGCGTCCAGATAGTCGTCCATGGAGTGGTGCACCGTGTCCGGCACCATCGAGGCGACCATGCGGAGCTTCTCGCGGATGTCCGGCGCACGGCCGGAGGACTGCCAGGCCGCGAAGAGGTCGCCGTAGCCCGCCCACGTCTGGGCGTTGTCCGCGCCGAAGAGGAGCGCGAGGTCGCACAGGCGGGAGATGGTGACGGCGGCCACGTCATGGATCCCGGCCCTGCTGTCGAGGAGCACCACGTCGGGGCGCAGGCCGCTGTCCCCGAGCGCCACCGCCTCCTCGCAGGCCTCGACCGCCTCGGCCAGCCGGTCGGCGAAGGAGGAGCCCGGAAGGTCGGCGTAGACCCGGTTGAGCTTGTCGACGTACGCGTACGGGACTCCGTCCGTCCCCAGCCCGCGCGCGGGCGCCACCCACAGTTCGCCGCTGCGGCTGCGCGGGGCGTAGGCGGTACGGGTCACGAGCTCCAGCCCGTCGGCGTTGCCCACGGCGGCCTCGACGAGATGGTC
Source organism: Streptomyces sp. NPDC005775 (assembly GCF_042871565.1). NCBI lineage: Bacteria > Bacillati > Actinomycetota > Actinomycetes > Kitasatosporales > Streptomycetaceae > Streptomyces > Streptomyces sp. NPDC005775. Next base: position 24,960 of record NZ_JBIAIU010000013.1, read on the forward strand.
CACGATTCCGTTGCGCGGCAGGCTGTCCGGTCCCGCGAGCAGCGGGCCCGCTCCCGGGGACTCCAGGTCGAGGTCGACGACGAGCACGATGTGACCGTCGTCCGCCAGCCGGCGGGCCAGCATCGAGGTCGCCGTCGTGCGGCCCACCCCGCCCTTGAAGCCGTACAGGGCGGTGCGGTGGGTGCGGGAGCCGTCGGCCTCGGGGCCGGGTGTGGAGACCTTGGCCCAGTCCTCGCCGACCACGGTGTTGTCGAGGAGCCGGACGCTGCCCGCACCGCCGGAGGGGCGCAGCATGTCGGAGGTCGCGCGCGGGGAGTTCAGCAGGGCGTCGGCGGTGATCATCTGCGAGGCGAGGGTGAGCGGGCGGCCCGTGACGTAGGGGGTGAGCTGCTTGACGAGGGCGGCGTGCCAGCGGTCGCGCCGGTTCTCGTCCACCGGCTGCTCGCGGTCGTCGACGATCAGGGTGAAGCGTCCCCGTACGTCCCGCACGAGCAGCACCGTGAACTCCTCGTCGGCCACGGAGCGGGCGAGGGAGAGGGCGAGCGGTCCGGCTTCGTCGAAGCGGACGGAGGTGGTGCGGGGGCTCATGACAGGCTTCCGTTGATCAGGGCGGATTCGTGCAGGCCGACGATGGCACGGGTCGCCTCGTACAGCGCGGCGACCGTCTCCTCGGTGATGTGCTCGCAGTGCAGGTAGCGGTCCTGCTCGCTCCAGTTCCCGAAGGCGTCGAGGTGGTCCTCCAGGGCGACGAGCAGCTGGTTGCCCAGCGGACCGTGTGCCAGCACGGCCAAGTCGGTCTCGGTCCAGGGCAGGTGCCCGTACTCCTGCGTCCCGCCGGTCTCCTTGCGTATCCAAGGCATCTTGGCCGGTTTGCCGTTCGGCTTGGGGTCCAGGCTCGCCTCGGTGAAGAGCAGCAGGAGGCTCTTGAGCGCACACTCCGCCGCGAAGCCGAGATGGTGGTCCGCGTTGGGCCACCTGCCGTCGTCCTGGAGGTACTCGGCGTCCCGGAAGTGGCGCTCTGCGGCGCTGGCGAAGTGGTCCTCTACCGAACGGTTCGACACCCTGCGGATCATATGGTGAACGCGCAGGGGCGGGGTGATGGTTCGTCAACGCACCTCAACTGCGCGCGGATACCTGCCACGTGGGAATGATATCGCGCTCAATGCGCGGTTCGTCCGCAGGCCGGATCGAAGCTCCGAGCCCGACGCTCAGGGCCCGAGGCCCAGGGATCGGGCCGGGGCCTCTTCCGCGTACCCACGAAGGAGTGCACGGAGCCTGTCGGAGCTCGGACACCGCCGCTCGGGCCTCGGAGCCCGGGACCCGAGACGCAACCCTCTCCGCAGCGTGGGCAAGGGCGGCGCGGGACCGCTACGCCACCGCCCGCAACTCCTTCAGCGACAGCCCGTCCAGTACGGCCCACTCACTCGCCCGGTCCACGACATCGACCGTGCGTCCGTCCAGCGCCGGTGTCGCGTGCGCGTCCTCCGCCGGTACGAGCAGCCACAGGCCGTGCGGGGCGTCCGCGGGACGCCGGGCGGCCTCCTGCAACGCGACGAGGAGACCGCGGCCTCCGGCCTCCCAGTAGCGGGCGGCCAGACCGGCCTGATGAGCCAGGAGCACCGTGCGCGTGCCCGCCTGCTCGGCGAGCGCGGTGACTCGTTCGGTGACGCGCTCCGCCGCGAGACGGGTGTAGGACGCGAGCGCCGGACCGATGACCCCGCTGGCCGCGAACTTCGCGTCCGCCTTCAGCAGCGCGGGCCACCGCACCCCCTGCTCCTCGGCCAGTTCACGCATCGCGGTGAGGAACAGCTCATCGAGCGAGACCGGAACCACTCCGTAGCGAACGGCCAACCTGTGCGCCAGGCCCGGGAGTTCCGCGCCCTTGAACGTCAGCGCCAAGAAGCCGCCTCGCCTGCGAGCGGTGTCCAGCCGTGCGGCGAGCACCTGGCGGGGGTCCCTGCCCCTGGCCAGTTCGCCCTGCGCGGCGGTGAGCAGCGCGCCCGTGCTGGTGAGCGCCGACACGGACACCTCGTGACGACTCCCACGAGGCTCCGGGACGCGCGGCAGGAAACGCTTGCGCTGCGCCACGTACTCCAGGGGGAAGTCCGCCTGCGTCAGCGCCTCCGCCAGCTCGACGTACGTGGTGTCGGCCAGGACCGCCAGACCGGGGAACCGGGAACGGACCCGGGCCAGCAGATCGGTGGTGGAGATACCGACGTGGGCCCGAACCCCGGCAGGCGCCTGCGAGATCCGCAGGGCACGCGGCAGATCGAGATCCAGCGGAAAGAGCTCCAGCCGCGGGGAGAAACCGACACCGCGGGCCATGGCCGCGGCAAGCTCCACCAAACGCGTATCGGCCGGCGGCACTATTCCGTCGGGCGCCTTCACCGCGCGCAGCTCACGCAGCACGGTCGCCCGGCCCGGCAGCGGGTCCCGGTACGCCACCGTCGTCGCGGTCTCGCCGAGGCGTGCCGCGTACTCGGCCAGCTCGACCGGCGTCGGGTCATCGGCGCCCGGCTGGTCCTCCAGCGCCAGGACGACGCGCCCCGCACGCCGTAGCACGGCCAGCCTGGCCGGGGCCTCGACCGTGGCACCACCCGCGTCATCGGGCCGCCTGCGGGCCTCGGTCTCGGCCGCCGCACGGACCACGGCGAGCGCCATGCCCAGAGTGTCGGCGGGACCGGCGTCCCCCGCACCGTGCCGGGCACGCAGCTCGGTCGCCAGCTCCTCGGCCGTCATGACCCTGCCCTGCTCGGCCAGGATCGTCACCAGTTCGTCGCGGATACGGCCGAGCCACGGCAGGAGCGCCCACTGCTCGATCGCGGCGAGCTGGTTCTTCGACACAGTGGTCTGGCTGACACCCAGCGCCTTCGCGATGACCGACTGGGCGGGCCAGGGCTCCAGCAGTTCGGCGTCCGGAAGCTGAAGGGTGGTACGTACGACGTCGGGCCGCGGCTTGGTACGGCTGTTGCCCTGCGCCGGAGTGAGGCGGGCCGCCAGCGTGTCCACCGACTCCAGCGCAACCTCGGGAGCGTCCGCGGCGACCGGGGCGAGTGCCTTGGGCGCGGGCTTCCTGCGCAGGTCGTGCGTCCACTGACGGTGGCGCCGGTTGAGTTCCTTACGGATCACGTTGCCCGCACCACGGGCGCGGGAGATCGTGTGGGGTGGGATGTCCAGCAGCGCGTCAACCGTGGCCGCGCCCAGCCCGGCCGCGACGGAGACGGCCCGCGGCGACAGGCCGGCGGCCTCCAGCGGAGTCGTCGGGCCCGCAGCGGCGGCTGCCTGTTCGCGTGCATCCTCGACGTCCTCGGCGTTCACACCGACGGTGGCCGGAGTGGTCGCCGGACGGGCTGAGTCCGCCGTCCGGAACAACTGCCGCCATGCCTCGGTCATCTGGCGCAGGCTGTCGTAGCGCTCCTCGACGTCCCGGTGCAGGGCGCGCTCGAAGAAGGCGGTCAGCCCGTCGCTGAGTGCCGGATCGAACAGTTCACGCGCCACGTACAGCGTGGCGTCGAGGACGGTGCGCGGGTCTCCCTGGCCGTCTCCCCACACCGGGCGTTCACCGGATGCCATCTCGTGCAGTGTCACGGCGGCGGCGTACCACTCGGCGTGATCGTCGTAACGAGCCCGGCGGCTGTCACCCAGGAACGGATCGAGATAGCCGCGCGTGCCCGCGTGGATGTCCTGGTCGGGGGCGTTCGCCAGCGAGAAGTCGAACAGCATCAGCTGCCAGGAACCGTCACTGCGCTTGAACAGCCCCAGGTTGTCCGGCTTGATGTCCCGGTGGCGCACCCCACGGGCGGCGAGACTGTCCAGCGCGTCGAGGAGGTCGTTCCCGAACCGCTCCAGCTGGTCGTACCCCAACGACCCCTGACCGCGCAGCCGGGAACCGAGACTGACCGGATCCTGGTCACCCGGTGGGCGGAATCCACCGGCGTACTCGATCTCCAGGACGGTACGGCCGGCCACCTCGCGGGGCTCCGCGAGCAGCTTCGCGATGTGGCCACCACCCACCTCCTTGAGCGCCTCCGCCTCAGCGAACAGGCGGGAGCCCTTCTCATGGTCCAGGGCGACCTTGAAGACACGCGGGAAATCCTGATCGGCCGGCCCGTCGGCCTCCGTGCGCCGCACGAGCAGCGCACGTGCGGTGGCTCCGGTGCCCAGCACCCGGGTGACCGTCCAGGTGCCGTCCAGCGGCTGACCGGGCTGCACGGTCAGCGGATCCTCGACCACACCCCCCGGCTGGTCGGCCGGTGCTGCATCGGCCTCCGCGGCATCCAGGAGGCGCAAGAAGTCGTCGGGCGATGAGAGCCGCTCCTGCAAGTCGGCGGCGGTCGCCTGGAAGACCACATCGTCCAGGGCGGCCGAGACGCTGTCCGCAACGGCGTACGGGTGCAGTCCACCCTCGGCGGCCAGCCGGTCGACCAGGGTGCTGCGCCGGTCCGCGGGCGAGCGGCCGGTCAGCAGGAGATAGGCGAGGCTGCCCAGGCCGAAGACGTCGAGGTCGACAGGATCGGCGAACTCCTGATCCGTCTCGGGGGCGAGGTACACCTGGGCGATGTCCGCGATCAGGCCGGCATCCAGCGGTGTTTCTCCGAGCGACCGGTGCAGAGACGTCTCGAAGTCGCGGGCCGCGGTCTGCCAGTCCGCGATGCGCAGGACCGGTTCGCTGCCGTCCTCCCGCGCGGAGACGTACACCGAGCGGGCGGAGAGGGCACGGTGGTAGAGCGACCGGTTGTGGGCGTAGCGCACGGCCTCGGCCAGCTGCCGCACCAGGTCCAGGCGGACCGACGGAGTGAGCCGGCCCCCGTACGCATCCAAGTAGGCGTCCAGACGCAGATCCGTCTCACGGTGCCGGAACAGGATCGCCGGGCCGCCCTGGTGCTCGTGGATCTGAACGGCCTGCACGATGCCACGGTGGTTGATGCCCTGCAGCACCTGGTACTCGCGGCGGGCCGCCCGGTCGACGCGGCGCCGCTGCTGCCCTGAGGCGGCCTCGCCGGCCAGATAGATCCTGACCCGGCCGCCTTCCTGGACCAGGCCGTCGTCGCGTACGGCGAGCCGGTCCTCCCATCCGGGCCCGGCATCCAGGGCCCGCGGCTCCAGGCGCCAGCCGTCCCCAAAGCGGAGATGAGCCGTCGACTGACTGACGCCGATGCGCTTCATCAGCTTCTCGAGCAACTGGCTGTCCTGCGGGGTGACCCGCCAGCTCTCCCGCTCGGGCGGCAGGGCCAGCAGACCGTCCCAGATGCCCGGCAGCCCGCTCGCACCGTCGTTGCGCCCGAAGACCGCCGTGCGCTGGAACTCATCCAGCTCGCTCACCAGGTCCGCGTCATGGAGGAAGACCGCAGGCTTGATGTACGGAATGCGCTTCGGGTCCTCCTTCATGGCACGCGCGGCCCGCTCCAGCCGGCCCTTGAGCTCCTTGGCCTTGAGATCGGTGAGATGCAGCGGGTTCTTCAAGGTCCGCACCCGGTCGGCGTGGAACTGCCACGTGTCCCCGTGGTTCACCACCCGCCCCGGGTGCCCCTTCAGCTCCACCAGATACAGGCCGCCCGGCACGGCGATCAGCAGGTCGCACTCATTGACCCGGCCGGAGTCCGCCGTGAACTGAAACGTCGCCCACGCCCGGTACGGCTCGGCCCTCGGCATCAGCTGCCGGACGTGATCAAGCCCTTCCTGCTCCCACCGGAAGCCGGAACGGCGTGGCTGGTACCAGTGCTCACGTGGCGCAGGGGGACCCGGCTTCGGAGCGGGCGGCCGCGGAACTGACGTCACCGGAAACCTCCTGGGGTCTGGTTGGCGTGGGCGCGAACAGGGCGGAAGGCACCTTCGACGCGGTCAGCCTTCGTGCGGCTCGGCGAGCCTCACCACACGGTCACCACGCCCATCCTCTCGGCGCCCCGACCGGCATCCTAGTCGTCCGGCTGCACAGTTCAGGGGCCCTCAGCGGACTGCCGAGGACCGCTGGGTACGGCGCGAAGCCGGGGCCCCTGGCACAGGCCCGTCGTGGCGCACAAGACCGTCAACCGGGGCCGGCATTCCAGAGCCCCAAGCGCCTGCGCGCACCAGCATGGGGCGAGGGAATCATCAAGCCGGCTGTCCCAGGGGGCGAGGAGCCCGCTTCCCCATCTCTCCGGAGTGCCGGTGGCGCGCGCAAACATCCCCATGACGCCACAGAGCCCCTGCCGGGTTCTGCGGCAGGGGGCTCTGAGCTGCGGTGGCGCGTTCGCGACCGCCTGGAACAGGGACTGGCGACCGACCTACTTCGCCGTCAGCACCGCCATCCAGTCCAGCCCGCTGGCTATTCATATAGCCGCCACCGATGGTTATTCCATGCAACTCCCCGGACCCCGGTTTCATCGCACAGTGACCCTCGTCGTGATCGATGCACAAGAGCGCGTAGCCCTCTTTCCACTCTTTGGTTCCGTCCACAAGCGCTGGACCCTGCCACGCGCCCCGGTCCGGCTGGTCGAGTCCTATGCCGAGGCCGCCCTGAGGCTAGGAACACGTTGCTTCAGCGGCTCGGTCATCCGATTGGGGCCAGTTGTCGGACGAAGATGGGCCACCGTTCCCTCGAGCAGCTTGCCACGGGTACGAACGGAGGAGCATGTGTTCCTCACTCGCACCAGGGCACCCTTGGCCACCACCTCGATCCATGGAGGAGGACGGTCTGGGCTGGCTGTCATGTGGGCAGCACGAGCGAGGCTCTCGTCGTTCCTGCAGGAACCCCACCTCGACAGCACGGCGACTCTGATCGACGGCTACCTCAACGGCTGGCTACCCGACGGTCCAATCACCCTGGATTGAATGGCATGTTGGCGCTCGCCTGAACGAGCCCTCATCGACGTCGCAGGGCCAGTCCACCAAACGCAACCCCGGATCAAAGAGACCCGTGCGCGGCCCCGCCCTACGGGGGACGCGGAGACCAACGAACGCCCCGAAGAGCATCACCGCCGTGGCTACGCAAGCTCCCCTTCGACGTGATGGTTTGCGCGCCCCCTCCCTTGCGTAGGCAAGATTTAGCAAGGCGCCCCGCGGTGGCACACGGTGGCTCTAGAGTGACGCTTGCATGCAAGGTTGCGGGCGGACCTGCGTTCAACTTTGCTGGGGTGTAAGGAGTTTGATGGGAGGTCGGCAATGAGCGAGATGCTCTTCCATCGTCTCGACGCGGAGGAACACGCTGCTCTGGAGTTGGTTGCCCGGCTGCGCGCTGAGATCGCCGAGGCCGAGGAGCGGCTGGCAGAACTTGCAATCACGCGGCGTACTGCAGCGCAGCTTCTCGAAGAGGCGCCTCCTGGGAAACCGACTGCGAGTGGAGGATCCGCCGGAGGCCGCGACGGGGGTCATACACAGTCCTCCACGGATGGCGCTTCAGAAGCCACCGAGTCCGAGTCGGATACAGGGTCGGCCCCCGGCGGGCAGCCGGGTACGCAACACTCTGGTCGACTTACCGAGCTGAACCGGAAGGTAGTCACTTTGGTGGGCTCGGCTGATCGACCGATGAGCCCCAAGGACGTAGTCATCCCGCTCATTGACAAGAGTGCGCCTCGAGCAGAGATCGAGCGGATGCGCCACCGGCTCAACCGCCTGGTGAATAAGGGATACCTGAAGCAGGTTGGACCGGGCCTGTACACCGGGGCGGAGGTGGATCGATAAGTAGCAGCGCCTAGCAGCGCGTCCGTTGCCGTGAAGGATCAGCACGGCGCTGGACGGTGAATTGGTGGTGCCGCCAAGGGATCAGTCTCGGCGGCACCGAGCATGTGAGTCCGACTAGGGGCTTCTGCATGCCATTTTTGAGGGTAGCCCACCGTCGGGCCACCTGTGGCGTGCTGAGCCCAATCCGTCCTGCCTGCACGGATGACGTGCAGGTTCCGGAGGTTCAGCAATGCATCGATCCCGGATCATTGGTACCCGGGTAGAGACCCACGCCGAGCCCGTCCTCCAGACGGCTCAACGTCGCCACGTCCGGCCAGCTACTGCCGGCGAGGAGATTCGCGACCGCCTGACGGTTGACGCTGCTGAGAGCGGCAACGCGTCGCAGACCCAGCCCCTGAAGGGTCATTTGCCTGGTCAGGGCTTGTGCGACCGCCTGCACAACCCTGGCCTGGGGCTGGTCAACGAACGTCGCCTCGGGCCAGTTCTCCGGGTCCCGAGCCAGCTCCCGCGGCGGCCTGCTGCGGCCTCGTCCTCCGGTCATGCGCATGCGCTCCTGACAGTCGAAGTGCACACTCACGAAACAGGTGGCCACTTGTGTAGCCACTTTTCGTGGTGCGTTCCTTTGGAGACGGCTATGAGCGGCGCGATCCTCGGCTACCAGCCGTTGGAAAAGCCATCGGAGTGGCCCTTGGTCGCCGATGGCGTTCGCATGGTGGCCGCCGCGACCTGCGATTCCGTCCCATATCCAGTACCGAAAGTGATGCTGGCTCTCTCCGGTCTGGCCATGTACGCCGAGCGCGTCGGCATTGCCCGTGACCCTCTGGCATGGCTGGCGCCAGAGGTGATGACGCGCTACCTGCTCGCACGGACGAAACTCGAAGGAAGTTCCGTCCAGACCTACCGGAGCATCCTCCTGCGCATCCGCGAGGCTTTGCTGTGGTTGGAGTACGGCCAACAGCCCACACCCCGAATGAGCGCCAAGCGCCAGCGTGCCGCCCCGTACACCCCGCCGGAACTCGCCCGCTACCTGATGTGGGCCCGCACACTGCCCCCTACGTCCGCCCTCGGCGGCAGCGCCCTGGCGCTGCTGGCCCTCGGCGCCGGCTGCGGACTGGCACGCCGCGAGGTACTGGCCACCCGCGGGTCCGACATCACCGTGCTGCCGTCGGAGGCGGTGGTCGTCGCAGTACCGGGCAGCGATCGGCTGGTCGTCTGCCGAGCGATGTGGGAGGAGGCCCTCGCCGCAAGGGCGTGTGCCGCAGGTGACGGATACCTGTTCCTGCCCCAACGCCAAGTCGCCGACCCGAAGAACGGTGTGTCCAACTGGGCCGAGCGCACGTTGAAGGGTGCATCGGGGCTTCCCGAACTGAAGCTGGCCCGGCTGCGCAGCACCTGGATCGTTGAGCTCCTTCGCCAACGTGTCCCAGAAGATGTCATCGCCAGGGCGGCGGGCATGAAGTCGACCGCCGCCCTGGCCCCCTACCGAGCATCGGTACCCCCGCTCACCACCGCGGCCACCGCCCGCATGCTGCGCGGCTCGGCATGAGAACGCCCGCCGATGACCCCCGCTACCAACCTGGCAACGGCCGCCCCCGCCGCCCCTACCCTCGTTCACACGAGCCGTCCGAGATGGCTGACAGCAAGATCATGAAGCTTCGGCGCACGCTCCATCAGAGCGGCGTTGTTGAGATGATCGAGGCCCAGTTCGCAGGGCTTCCGGGCCCGCCCGGATACCCCGTCCGTCTGGTTCTGCTCGGTCTGGTCTGCGCGAGCTACGAGAGGACCAGTGGCAACCTCGACGACGCCTTCGAGATCATGACGTTCGGCACCAGCGAACGGCTGCGCGCGCACCTCGCCATTCCGACCTGCGACATCGAGGACCAGGACGCGGTCAACGCGCTCTACAACCGCTTCCACCGCGCCTGGACCCGCATGAACCGGCTGCTGGACGCTGCGCCGCACCAGCGCCGCAGTCGGCTTCCCAGGGCGGCGGGACTCAAAGTGGCCGCTCAGTGGAACGGTGAACACGGGCAGCCCGCTCTCCGTCACCTGGAAGAACTCGCCAACCGGCTGGTCACCGCTCCGGCCCGCATCGCCTTCGTGAAAGGTCTGATGCGTCACTGGCGCGGCGACACCGCGATCGACACCACCTGCGTGCCAACTTGGGCCCGTCCCCACACACGCAAGCGCTCCGCTCTGGAGGCGAGCGCGAACTGGCATTACAAGGGGGGCGGCGACCGGGAGTTCGGCTACAGCGCCACGCTCGCCATCGCGGCCCACGCCGACCCGGACCGAGCCGGTCGTTACCCACAGCTGATCCTCGGCATGGTGCTGCACACACCGGAGAAGGACATGGGCCGCCACGCCCACTACGTCAGCGCTGTGCTGGCGCAGATCACCGAGCTCCGTGGCTTCACGGCGGCCGACCGCGCCTACACCAAGCTCCTCCCCGAGAACTTCCACCGGCCGATGCGCGCCCTTGGCTACATGCCCGTGCTCGACTTCACTGGGCCCCAGGTCACCTCCGCCAGGGCGGAAGGCCATCACCAGGGCGCGATCACGAAAGTCGGCCGGCTCTTCTGCCCCCTCACGCCACGCCGCTTGCTCGACCTGTACTCGCAGATCCGCAGCGCCAAGAACGAGCGTGAACGCATCCCGCTTCGAGAGCGGCTGCAGGAGATCGAGGCCTACGCACTCACCCGTAAGGACACACTCGACGATCGCGGAACCGAGCGGTTCGCCTGCCCCATCACCAAGCTCAACTGCCCGTGGGCACAGGAGCGCGAGGGTCGCGGCGCACCACCGAAGAGGGAGCCCGTACCGGTCGTCATCAACCTCGATGCCCACAGGGAGCGCACCGCGCACCCCGCCAGCCGGCCCACCGTAGAGCCCCCAACCCTGCCGCTCGCCGAACGCCCCAAATGTTGCCGCCAGTCCTCCGTCACCGTGCAGGCGCACGTCATGCCCCGCACGCGCCAGGAGCTGCCTTGGCAGACGCCCTCCTGGGCCCTGGCCTACCAGACGCTGCGGGCCCACATCGAAGGTGGCAACGGGCGACTGAAGTCCGTCGACTCCGCCCTGCACGCCCGCGAGAGGCGTCAGCCCCGTGGCCGCGTCGCCCAGACCCTCCTGTCCGCCATCACCGTCATGGTCCACAACATCAAGGAACTCGAGCAGTACCTGGCCGCGAGCAAACAGAGCGCGATCACAGGCCTCGATCTCGAGCCGAACGACGTCCTTCTCCCCTACCCGACGATCAGCTTGACGGTCCCGCCCCGCTCCCAGGCGCTGAGCCGTAGCCCTTGAGCGGGCACGTTCCGGGTAATTGAAGATCGACACGTCGCGAGACCGCAGGAGTCTGCCTCCACGCCTGCGGTCCCCGCGGCATGTCCGCATCCCGACCCCCGGTCCGTTCCGACGCGGGCCGCCGCGCTTCCCGGCGGCCCGGCAGGCTGACTTTCACACAAGCAGGAGCTCAAACGACGAGATCCCGGTCAGACGGTGACCGTCTGACCGGGATCTCGTGAACCATTCCGGGATGAACCCGTGAACGGCCCTGCGGTGGACCTGTGGGGATTCGAACCCCAGACCCCCTCGATGCGAACGAGGTGCGCTACCAGACTGCGCCACAGGCCCTTGCAACGAGTGAAACTTTAGCACCCCGATCGGGGTGCTCGGTAATCCGTTCCGTGCTGGTCAGCCGAGTCGCTGTCGCAGCGGGCGGGGCGGGTGTCTCACTCGTTGGCCGCGCGGGGGCGGTCGTCCTCGTCGTACTGGTCGAAGAGCGGGGTGCGGCCCCGGTCGCGGGCGCGGCGGGACTGGGCCGAGCGCTGGCGCGGTGCCGGGTCGACCGGGGCCGTCGCGGGCTGCGCGGTGGACGGCTGGGTGGGTTCGGCCGTGGAGGAGCGGGCCGCGCTCCAGGTCTCCGGGTTGCCGACCTCGATGCCGCCCGTGGCGCGCGGGGCGACCGGGGCGGTGACGTACGTCGGCAGCGGGACGGGGACCGGCTCCCAGCTGTCGCCCTGGACCCGGCCGCGCTCGCGCTGCTGGTCGACCCATTCCGCGTGGTCCGTCTGCTCGACCAGGGCGCGGCGGCCGGCCTCCTGCGGGGAGACCGTGGGGGTGGGCTCGGGTGCGGGGTGGCGGGCTTCGGGGTCCTCGTCGGACTCGGCGGGGGCCGTCGCGGCCGGCTGGTGGCGGCGGGGCCGGCTCTCACGGAGCCGCTGCGCCGCGACCTCGGCCCGGCGCCGGTCCATGGTGAAGGCGAACCTGCGCCGTTCCTGGGCACGCAGATGCACGATGTACGTGCTCAGCAGCACGGCGGGAACCGCCGGGGCCCAGAGGAGGCGGAGGCCGCCGACCGCCGCGACCACCGCACCGAGCGTGAAGCCGAGGAAGAGGACGACGGTGGTCCGCCGACGGCGCGCGAGGACCTGCAGGCGCTGCGCGCGCCGGGCGCGCTCCGCGTCGATTCCGCCGGGGCGCGGGCGCCGGGCGGATGCGGAGGTATCGGAGGGGGGTTCGGGCCGTTCGCGCGCCGGGCGCTTTCGCGCCGCGCGCTCCTGGGCGGGCTGCTCCGGCACACGAGCCGGGTCGTGGACCCGGGCCTCGGTGTGCGCCGGGGGCGCGGAAAAGGCCCGGACGTCGACGGAATCCATTCGGTCCGTGACTGCGTCCGGGTCGGCGTCGGGCGCCGCCTCCTCGTCGGTGCGTTCCCGCAGTTCCCTGGCGTACCGGCGCTCCATCGCCGCCCGTCCGGACAGCAGCCGGATGGCGGTGCTGAAGCGTTCCGTCGGACGGGCTTCGTTGAGCTCGTCCTGCCTGCGGAGCCACATCGGTACCAAGTAGGCGGCCCAGGCCCCGACAATGACTGCGTAGATGAGGCCGCTGCTGCTCACATCTCACACCGTAGAGGGGTTTGCGTGGAGGCATCCGCCAATTGGCCCGGTGTGTCGCACGATCCGGCTGATATCACGGACTTTTTTTGTGATTGTTCGGATCAACAGTCGGTGTTTGCGCGTTCCTTAGCGGTCATCGCCCGATCAATTTCGAACATACATTTCATTTCGAGTGGTCCGCAGGGCTCCGGGTCACCCAGGCTCCCGGGCCGCTCAGGACGATCCGGACGCGCGCTGCGCACGAGCCCGGTGCCACCTCCGTAGCAGGCCGTCCGGCACCTCCTCCGCGGTCAGCGCGTAGATCAGATGATCCCGCCAGGCACCGTCGATGTGGAGATACCGGGGCCGCAGCCCCTCCTCGCGGAATCCGAGTTTCTCCACGACCCGCCGGCTCGGCCCGTTCTCGGGGCGAATGCACACCTCGATGCGGTGGAGTCCGACCACGCGGAAACAATGGTCGACGGCGAGGGCGACCGCGGTGGGCATCACCCCGCGGCCCGCCACCTCCTGGTCCACCCAGTAGCCGACATGGCCCGAGCACATCGAGCCCCAGGTGATCCCGGCCACGGTCAACTGGCCGACCAGCCGGCCCTCGCACTCGATCGCGAACGGCAGCATCCGGCCGGCGTTGGCCTCGGCGCGCAGATGGCGGACCATCTGACGGTACGTGGGGCGCTGGGCCACCGGCCCCCCGGGAGCGGGCGGCGGCACCGTCGCCTCCCAGGGGCGCAGCCAGTCCCGGTTGCGCCGGTTGACCTCGCGCCACACGCGCTGGTCGCGCACCTTTATCGGCCGGAGGGTGACATCACCGTCCACCAGGATCACCGGCCAGGTCGGGACGTTCAGCTCGGGCTCCCCGGTCGGGGGTGATCGCCGCCGCGGAGCTGGTCGACTGCGTGCACCAGGAGTCGGTTGAGCACCGCGAGCCCGTCGCGCACCCCGCCGGTGGAACCAGGCAGATTGACGATGAGCGTGTGGCCGGCCACACCGGCCACACCGCGCGAGAGCGCGGCGGTGGGGACCTTGTCCCGGCCTTCGGCGCGGATCGCCTCGGGGATGCCGGGGACCTCGTGGTCCAGGACGTTGAGGGTGGCCTCGGGGGTGCCGTCGGTGGGCGAGATGCCCGTACCGCCGGTGGTCACGATGACGTCGTACGCGGCGGCCACCCCGTCCCACAGCGCTTGCTCGACCGGGTCGCCGTCGGGGACGACCCGCGGCCCGTCGACGGTGAAGCCGAGCCCGGCCAGGGCCTCCGCGATCATTGGTCCGCCCTTGTCCTCGTACACCCCGGCGGCGGCCCGGTTGGACGCGGTCACCACCAGGGCGCGGTATTCGGCGGAAGCTCTCTCCTGGGCGCTCATGCGTCCGCCGCCCCGTCCGGCGTCGCGGTGCGCCGGTAGTCGCCGGACTTGCCGCCCGACTTCGCCTCGACCCGCACGTCAGTGATGACCGCGGACTTGTCGACGGCCTTGATCATGTCGATGACGGTGAGCGCGGCGACCGTCACCGCGGTCAGCGCCTCCATCTCCACGCCGGTGCGGTCCGTCGTCTTCACGGTGGCCGTGATCTCCACCGCGTCGTCGGCCACGGCGAGGTCGACCGTGACGCCGGAGACGGCGAGGGGGTGGCAGAGGGGGATCAGATCCGGGGTGCGCTTGGCGCCCATGATCCCGGCGATGCGCGCGGTGGCGAGCGCGTCACCCTTGGGGACCCCCTCGCCCCGGAGCAGCTCGATGACACGCGGCGAGACGAGGACCCGGCCGCCGGCGCGGGCGACGCGCGCGGTGACGTCCTTCGCGGAGACGTCGACCATGCGGGCGGCACCCGCCTCGTCGATGTGCGTCAGCCTGTTCTGCGTACTCAACTAACTCCGCCTAGCGGTAGGGCGCCGGTTGCCCCGGTGCTGCACCGGGGTGCAGGTCCGGGGTCCGGGGGGTGTCCCCCGGAAGGCACAGCGGCAGACACCGTACCGCCACCGGGCGCCGGTCAGCGGAGCAGGATCACCTCGATGTCCGCGCCGGGCTCCGCCGAGGTGACGTCCTCGGGCAGCACGATCAGCGCGTCCGCCTGGGCGAGAGCGGCGATCAGATGCGATCCGGAACCGCCGACGGGGGTCACGGTGCCTGCCTCGGCGTCGTACGTCCCGCGCAGGAACTGCCGCTTGCCGGCGGGCGAGGACAGGGCCTTGTCGGTGACGAGCGAGGCACTGGCCGTCGGGCGGTTCACGTCGGGCAGGCCCATCAGGGTGCGGATCGCGGGCCGTACGAACAGTTCGAAGGAGACGTACGACGAGACCGGGTTGCCCGGCAGCGCCAGCAGCGGGGTGTGGTCCGGGCCGATCGAGCCGAAGCCCTGCGGCTTGCCGGGCTGCATGGCGAGCTTGCGGAAGTCGACGCCGCCGCCCGGCTCGTCCTCGTCGCCGACGGAGGAGAGGGCCTCCTTCACCACGTCGTACGCGCCCACGCTGACGCCCCCGGTGGTGACGACGATGTCGGCCCGGATCAGCTGGTCCTCGATCGTGGCCCGGAGGGTCTCCGCGTCGTCGGAGACGGCGCCGACCCGGTAGGCGATCGCTCCGGCGTCGCGCGCGGCGGCGGTCAGCGCGAAGCTGTTCGAGTCGTAGATCTGGCCGCCGGTCAGTTCCTCGCCGGGCTGGACCAGTTCGCTTCCGGTGGAGATGACGACGACACGCGGCCGGGGCCGCACCTTCACCGTCGAGCGCCCGATGGCGGCCAGCAGGCCGATCTGGGGCGGCCCCACCACCGAACCGGCGCGCAGTGCCAGGTCGCCCGGCCGCACGTCGCTGCCGCGGTCCCTGACGTGGGCGCGGGCCTCGGCCGGTCGGTGGACGCGGACCTCTCCGCGCGCGCCCTCCGGCGCGTCGCTGTGGGCGCGCATCGCGTCGGCGGGGCCGCCGCCCGAACCACCGTCGGTCCACTCGACCGGGACCACGGCCTCGGCGCCGGCCGGGAGCGGGGCGCCCGTCATGACGCGGGCGGCCTCGCCCGGGCCCACGCGCTGGTCGCCGAGGAGACCGGCGTCGCCCGCCGCGACGTCCCCGATGACGGTGAGGACGGCGGGGTACTCCTCGGTGGCGCCCTCCACATCGGCAACACGGACCGCGTAACCGTCCATCGAGCTGTTGTCGAAGGGCGGCAGGGCGATCTCCACCACGACGTCCTCGACCAGGACGCAGCCCTGGGCGTCGGGCAGTTGCAACTCGATGGGTTCGAGCGGCCTCACCGCGGCGAGGATGTCTTCCAGGTGCTCGTCCACCGACCAGATCGTGCTGCTCAAGGTCCTACATCTCCTCGGTGACGTAACTGCGGAGCCAGGTCCGGAACTCCGGGCCCAGGTCTTCACGTTCGCACGCGAGTCTGACAATGGCACGGAGGTAGTCGCTCCGGTCACCGGTGTCATAGCGGCGGCCCTTGAAGACGACGCCGTGCACCGGGCCACCGGCCTTCTCGTCCTCGGCCAGGAGCTGGAGGGCGTCCGTCAGCTGGATCTCGTCACCCCGGCCGGGCTCGGTCCTGCGCAGTATGCCGAAGACCGCGGGGTCCAGGACATAGCGGCCGATGATGGCGAGATTGCTGGGCGCGTCGGCCGGTTCGGGCTTCTCGACCAGGCCGGTGATCCGCACCACGTCGCCCTCGGCGGTCGGTTCGACGGCCGCGCAGCCGTACTGGTGGATCAGTTCGGGCGGGACCTCCATGAGGGCGATGACGCTGCCGCCCTCGCGCTCCCGGACCTCCACCATGCGTGCCAGCAGCGGGTCGCGCGGGTCGATCAGGTCGTCGCCGAGCAGGACGGCGAACGGCTCGTCGCCGACGTGCGGCTCCGCGCACAGCACCGCGTGACCGAGGCCCCTCGGGTCGCCCTGGCGGACGTAGTGCATGGTGGCGAGGTCGCTCGACTCCTGGACCTTGCGCAGCCGTTCGGCGTCGCCCTTGCGGGTCAGCGCCGACTCCAGTTCGTAATTGCGGTCGAAGTGGTCCTCCAGGGGACGCTTGTTGCGACCGGTGATCATCAGGACGTCGGAGAGTCCGGCGGCGACCGCCTCCTCGACGACGTACTGGATGGCAGGCTTGTCGACGACAGGCAGCATCTCCTTGGGAGTGGCTTTGGTGGCCGGCAGGAAGCGGGTGCCGAGGCCCGCCGCCGGGATGACAGCCTTGCTGAGCCTGGGGTTCGACTGAGTCATGTGCGGAACCCTAACCGGCGCGCATGGGCGGAAGATGAGCCTCCGGTTAACTTTGTACTTAAATATGCCCATACAGGAGAGCCGTAGGTGCCCCGTTGAACACCGACATGTCCGCAAAGGCACTCCTGCGGCGTGGACTGCTCGCCGCGCGACGCCTCCTGACCGCCGAGGACGTCGAGCGGGCCGCCACGCTTCTGGCGAGTCGCGCACTCGAACTGCCGGAGGTCGCCGGGGCCCGCACCGTCGCCGCGTACGTCTCCGTCGGGAGCGAACCGGGGACCCGAGCCCTCCTGGACGTGCTGCGCGCGCGAGGCGTACGCGTCCTGCTGCCGGTCCTCCTCGCGGACAACGACCTGGACTGGGCGGCGTACGAGGGTGCGGACGGCCTCAGGAAGGCCGGTCGCGGGCTGCTGGAGCCCGCCGGGACGCGCCTGGGCCCCGACGCCGTCCTGGACGCGGACGTGGTGCTGCTGCCCGGCCTCGCCGTGGACGGGCGCGGGATGCGGCTCGGCCGCGGCGGCGGCAGCTACGACCGGGTGCTGGCACGCCTCGCGGCGGCCGGGGCCCATCCCGCGCTGATCGTCCTGCTGTACGACGACGAGGTGGCCGCGCGAGTCCCGGAGGAACCGCACGACCACCCCGTGGATGCCGTGGTGACACCGGCCGGCCCGCGGCGCTTCGGCGACGGCTGAAGGTCCTCGGGCCCGCCCCTACGGCTTCAGCGTCAGCGTGTCCTTCGTCGCTCCGGCCACCGCGTTCGTCCCGAAGGACCAGTCGAGCAGTTCGCCGTTGACCCACTTGTCGGTCTGGTCGGTGTAGTGCGCGCTGAACGCGTGCCCGGAGGCGCCCGTGAGGTTGATCCAGCGGGACTTGTCCCAGTCCCCCACGTTGACGACCATCCTCATCGACGGAACCCACACCACCTCGTAGCCGCCGGCCGCGTTCCAGCCGGTGGCGTTCACCGCGGCCTCGCCGCCGCCGAGGTTCCAGGGGCCCCGGTTGAGGACCCGCTGGAGCAGACCGGGCCCTTCTGTACCGAGGGTCTGGTTCTTCAGGGTCAGCTGGTGCAGCCGGCCCCAGCTCCACGTGGTGATGTCCTTGCCGAGCTTGGCCGTCAGCTCCCAGCGGGCGTCCTTCATGGCGCGGGCGAAGAGCTCCTCGCGGTTGTCGGTCGCCCTGTCCTTGCGGTTGGCCGGCGCCTTCCACCAGGCGCTGTCCGGCTTGTCCATGAGGTTGGCGACCACCTGGTACCAGCGGTCACCGCCGTCCGGCTGCGCCGAGTCGGGGTCGCGCTGGCCGCATTCGCGTACCAGCCGGTCCTGCTCGTCGAGCGGGCCCGAGCTCTTGGCCGGGGGCACGTTCAGGCACTCGCCCTCGACGCGCATCTCCTTGGGCAGCTTGTCACCGAACGCCAGCTTGAGGATGTTGCGCCAGACCGCGTTGAAGTACGCGGCTGCCGCCGAGTCGGCCTCCTGGGTGTAGTCCCAGCCCTCCAGCAGCTTCTGCGCCTCGCGGATGTCCTTGTCCGAGATGTTGATCTTCATCAGCTCGGGCACCAGCAGCGCGGCGATCTCGCTGGTGTTGTCCATCTGCATCTTCTGCATGTCTTCGGTCGAGATCTTCCCGCCGCCCTTGATCTTCGACTCGATGAGGTCGTTGATCCGCTGACTGCGGCTGCCGTAGCCCCAGTCCTTGGTGAGCATGTTCGGGTACGCGTCCTCGTCGATCACGGCCTGGTTGGCGGTGACGACGTAGCCGCGCTCCGGGTCGTACTCGTAGGGCAGCTCGTCGAACGGGATCGGGTCCTTCTTCCAGCCGTACGACGAGGACCAGCCGGGGCTGGGCAGCGTGCCGTCACCGGACTTGCGGACCGGGATCTTCCCCGGCGCCTGGTAGCCGATGTGGCCCTTGGTGTCGGCGTAGATCAGGTTCTGCGAGGGAACCTCGAAGTGCTCGGCCGCGGCGCGGAAGGTGGAGAAGTCCTTGGCCCGGTTCAGCTCGAAGACGGCGTCCATGGAGTGGCCGGGCTCCAGCGCGGTCCACTTCAGCGCCACCCCGTAGCCGTCCGCCCGGTCGGGGGCCGCGTTGCTGACGGGGGCCTTCTGGCCGACCTTCTCCAGTTCGCCGCTGCGGTCGGAGACCAGCGGGCCGTTGTTCGTCTCGCGGACGGTGATGTGCCGGCTGCTGCCGCCCGCGACCTTGATGGTCTCCTCGCGGACGGTGAAGGGCTTCACCTTGCCGTCGTAGAGGTAGCCGTCGCCCGAGACCTTCTCCAGGAAGAGGTCGGTGACGTCGGCGCCGAGGTTGGTGAAGCCCCAGGCGATGTCCTGGTTGTGGCCGATGATCACACCGGGCATGCCGGAGAAGGTGTAACCGGCGGTGTCGTACTTGCAGGTCGCCGAGAGGGAGCGGCAGTGCAGCCCCATCTGGTACCAGAGCGAGGGAAGCTGCGGCGCGAGGTGCGGGTCGTTGGCCAGCAGCGGCTTGCCGGTGGTCGTGTACTTCCCCGCGACGACCCAGGAGTTCGACCCGATACCGGTGCCGTTGGGGCCGAGCAGCGCGGGGATCTCGTCGAGGGTGTCGGAGAGCGCGCCGAGCTGGGAGGTGAGCCCGTCGGTGGCTCCCTGGGCGGTCGACGAACCTATGCCGTCGGACGGTGTCGCCTTCGGGTCGAACTCGCCCGTGGCCGGGGAGATGCCGCCCTCGCTGACGATCGGCTTGTGCTTCTCGTACGGGTAGGGCGGGTACAGGTCCTCGATCTGCTTCGCGCCCAGCCGACTGGTCATCAGCGAACGGTCGATCTCGTCCTGCATGTTGCCGCGCAGGTCCCAGGCCATGGCCTTCAGCCAGGCGACCGAGTCGACCGGCGTCCACTCGGCCGGCTTGTAGTCGTTGGTGAAGCCGAGGGCCGCGTACTCGACGGAGATGTCCTTGCCGTCACGGTCCTTGAGGTAGGCGTTCACCCCGTCCGCGTACGCCTGGAGGTTCTTCTTGGTCTCGTCGGACAGGACGGTGTCGTACTCCTCCTGCGCGACCTTGCGCCAGCCCAGCGTCCGCAGGAAGGAGTCCGTCTCGACCTGGCCGGAGCCGAACATCTCGGAGAGCCGGCCGGCCGTCATGTGACGGCGGACGTCCATCTCCCAGAAGCGGTCCTGCGCCTGGACGAAGCCCTGGGCGCGGAACAGGTCGGCGTCGGAGTCCGCGTAGATCTGCGGGATCCCGTAGCTGTCACGCTTGACCTCGACGTTGCTGTCGAGTCCGGTGAGCTGGATCGTCCCGCTGGTCTGGGGGTACGAAGCGCGCACGGTGGATACGGACCAGTACGTTCCGTAACCGATACCCGCGACGAGCGCCAGCACCAGGACGATCACGATCAGGCGGGCGCGTCGCCCCTTCTTCTTGCGCGGCCCGCCGCCGGCGGTACCGGTGGAGCCGGAAGAGGCGGTTGTGTTGGCGGGCATCGCTGTCCTTCGAGGGGCAGGGTGGTCCTGGGAGTGCAGGAGCAACCATAGGCGCAGCGTCGAGGCCGGTCGGACGCGGTATCGGGATGGTTCGAATTGCGTAGCGATCGTACGAATACTCGAACGCATCAAGAAAACGTTAAAGATTAGGTAAGGTAACGAAGTACCCAGCCGCCGGAAGCCGATCCGGCAGGCGTACGCAGGGAAGGGTCGGCCACTGACTGTCCACGCGCTCAACGAACTCCTGCTCGTCTGCTCGCTCGTCCTGCTCGTCGCGGTGGCGGCGGTACGCATCTCGTCGCGCAGCGGGCTCCCCAGCCTGCTCCTGTATCTCGGCATCGGGATCGCCATGGGGCAGGACGGGTTCTTCGACGTCAAGTTCGACAACGCCGAGCTGACGCAGGTGATCGGCTACGCGGCCCTGGTCGTGATCCTGGCCGAGGGCGGCCTCGGCACGAAGTGGAAAGAGATCAAGCCCGCGCTGCCCGCGGCCGTCGTCCTCTCACTCGTCGGCGTCGGTGTGAGCGTGGGCGTGACCGCGGCCGGAGCGCACTACCTGGTCGGTCTGGAATGGCGCCAGGCGTTGATCATCGGCGCGGTCGTCTCCTCCACGGACGCCGCCGCGGTCTTCTCCGTACTGCGCAAGGTGCCGCTGCCCGCCCGGATCACCGGCGTCCTGGAGGCCGAGTCGGGTTTCAACGACGCCCCCGTGGTGATCCTCGTGGTGGCCTTCTCGACCGTGGGGCCGGTCGACCACTGGTACGTACTGGTCGGCGAGATAGCCCTGGAGCTCGTGATCGGGGCCGCGCTCGGCATCGCCGTCGGCTGGCTCGGCTCGTACGGACTGAGGCATGTGGCCCTGCCCGCCTCGGGCCTCTACCCGATCGCGGTGATGGCCATCGCGGTCTCCGCGTACGCGGCCGGCGCGATGCTGCACGGAAGCGGCTTCCTCGCCGTCTACCTCGCCGCGATGATCCTCGGCAACGCCAAACTGCCGCACTGGCCCGCCACCCGCGGCTTCGCCGACGGACTCGGCTGGCTGGCGCAGATCGGCATGTTCGTCCTGCTCGGACTGCTGGTCACCCCGCACGACCTGCTCGACGACTTCTGGCCCGCCATCATCGTGGGACTCGTGCTGACCGTGGTGGCCCGGCCGCTGGAGGTCTTCATCTCCCTCGCGCCCTTCCGGCTGCCCTGGCAGGAGAAGGCCCTCATGTCCTGGGCCGGGCTGCGCGGCGCGGTGCCCATCATCCTGGCGACCATCCCCATGGTGTCCGGGATCGAGGGCTCCACCCGCGTCTTCAACATCGTCTTCGTGCTCGTCGTCGTCTACACCCTCATCCAGGGACCGACCCTGCCCTGGCTCGCGAAGGCCCTCAAGATCGCCGAAGATCCGTCCGAGACGGCCGACCTGGGCATCGAGTCGGCACCACTGGAGCGGCTGCGCGGACATCTGCTCTCGGTCGCCATCCCCGCGAAGTCGAAGATGCACGGCGTCGAGGTCGGCGAACTGCGCCTGCCCGCGGGAGCCGCGGTGACGCTGGTCGTCCGGGACGGCAAGAGCTTCGTGCCCGCGCCCTCGACCGTGCTGCGTCGCGGCGACGAACTGCTGGTCGTGACGACCGACCCCGAACGCGACGCGACCGAGGCGCGGCTGCGTGCGATCGGCGAGGGCGGCAAGCTGGCCGGCTGGCTGGGGACGGGCGCGAAGGCCACCGATGAGGCCCTCGCCGGGCCGAACGTGGCCAACGCCCTCAAGGCAGTGAAGAAGCTGGGCAGGACGGACGACGTCCGCAAACACGAGGACCGCAAGCACGAGGACCGCAGGCATGAGGACCGGGCCGCCCGGGACGCCAACGCGCACCACTGAGGATCGCGGGCGTGCACCCTGCGTTCACAGGCGGCAGGGGTCGTGTCGGACACAATCGCAGGTGCTACGGCGTCCGTGCCTGTAGCATGAAGGAAACTCAGGTCGGCGTATGATCGACCTTTTGATCAACATTTTGATCCACCAACTCTGCCTGACGCAGAGCTGGCGCGACCGTATGGCGGTCGTGGCGTCCTCCGCCTCTGCTGCGAGCGCCCGGCATCTACCGCAGTTCCGCGCGAAGAGGACAGCTCTCGGCAGCTCCTGACCGGGTCCGCACCCACGTGCCGGCCCGTCCCGCAGGAGCACGGCCACCAGGCGGCAGAAAGGCATGGACCGTGGCGTCCACGGTCTCCGACCGCCCCGGATACGGGCAGTTGCTGCGCACCCCTGGTGCGTGGACCTTCCTCCTGCCGGGCTTCGCCGCACGGCAGCCCTTCGCGATGCTGACCATCGGCATCGTGCTGCTCGTCCAGCACACCACCGGCTCGTACGGCAGCGCCGGCGCCGTAGCCGCGGTGACCGGGGTCTCCATGGCCCTGTTCGCCCCGCAGACCGGCAAGCTCGCCGACCGCTTCGGTCAGCGCGCCGTGCTGCTGCCGGGTGTCCTCGTGCACACCGCGTCCGTCTCGGGCCTGACCGCGCTCGCGCTGGCGGACGCCCCGATGTGGGCGCTGTTCGTCGCGGCCGTTCCGGCGGGCGCCTCGGTGCCGCAGGTCGGCCCGATGGTGCGGGCCCGCTGGGCGGCCGTGCTCGGAGCGGCGCCCGGCCGGGAGGCCTCGCCGCTCATGTCGACGGCGGCGGCCTTCGAATCGGTGACGGACGAGTTCACCTTCGTCATCGGTCCGGTGCTCGCCACCGCGCTGTGCACCGGGGTGCACCCGGCGGCGGGACTGCTCGCCGAAGCCGCCCTGACCCTGTTCGGCGGGCTGCTGTTCGCCGCGCAACGCGCCACCCAGCCCTCGGTGCGGGGTGCCGGGGCCGCCGGATCGCAGCGGCACGCCTCCGCGCTCTCCATCCCCGGCGTGCGCGTGCTCGCGGTGGCCTTCCTCGGGATCGGCGCCGTCTTCGGCGGGATGCAGGTCTCGCTGACCGCCTTCGCCGAGGAGATCGGCAACCCCGGTGCGAACGGTCTGCTGTACGGGATCTTCGCGGCCGGCAACATGCTGGCCGGCATCGTCTGCGGCGCCATCGTCTGGAAGACCGGTCCTCGGCGTCGGCTGATCGCCGGATACGCGGCTCTGACCCTCACCGCGTCGGGCCTGTGGGCGGTGCACTCGGTGCCGCTGCTGGCCGGGCTGGGGCTCCTGGTCGGCCTCTCCATCGCACCCGCCCTGATCAGCGGCTACACCCTGGTCGAGGCGCTGGTGCCGGGCTCCGCGCGGACCGAGGCGTTCACCTGGCTGACGGGTGCCGTCGCACTGGGCCAGGCGGCCGCGGTGACAGTGGCCGGGCAGCTCGCGGACGCCCATGGCGCGAGCACCGGATTCCTGGTGCCGCTGGTGGGCACGGTGCTGGCGCTGGTGACGTTGGTGGCGCTGCGTTCACGACTGCTCCCGAAGGTTCCGGGGCGGACCGTGGCACGTGGGATCGGTCACCGCGGGCCGGTCACGGTGGACTGATGCCGCGGAATACGTCAGTATGGAGCGTCGTTAGCACTCATCGAGTCAGAGTGCCAGGAGGAACAAGTGCCGACCTATCAGTACCAGTGCACCGAGTGTGGCGAGGGCCTCGAAGCGGTGCAGAAGTTCACCGATGACGCCCTCACGGTGTGCCCGAGCTGCGACGGACGCCTGAAGAAGGTGTTCTCGGCGGTCGGCATCGTGTTCAAGGGTTCCGGTTTCTACCGGAACGACAGTCGCGGGTCCTCGTCGAGCAGCACGCCGGCCCCGGCCGCTGCGAAGGCCTCGGGTTCCGGATCGTCGTCCTCCACGGGATCGGACGCGAAGTCGACGTCCTCCGCCGGTGCCTCCAGCTCGTCCACGGCGTCTTCGTCGTCCTCTTCTTCTTCGTCGTCCTCGTCGAGCGGTTCGTCGGCCGCCTGAGTGCGACTGTCAGCCCGTCTCACCTGACGGGCGGTCGGCTCACCTGACTTCCGAGCGTTTCGCCCGGCTGTCGACGTTTTGCCTGACTGCCGAACGTTCTGCCTGACTTCACCGAGAACCCCGCCGATTCATTCGGCGGGGTTCTCGGCGTTGTCCTCCCGCCCGCGTCGACCGGCCGGCGAGCGCCTACTGTGACCGCATGGTGAACGCAGAGATCGGTGTGATCGGCGGTTCGGGGCTGTACTCCTTCCTGGAGGATGTCACCGAGGTACGCGTGGAGACCCCATACGGAGCGCCGAGCGACTCCGTCTTCCTCGGCGAGATCGGCGGCCGCCGGGTCGCCTTCCTCCCCCGTCACGGGCGCGGCCACCACGTGCCGCCGCACCGCATCAACTACCGCGCCAACCTGTGGGCGCTGCGCTCGGTCGGCGTGCGTCAGGTACTCGGCCCGTGCGCGGTGGGCGGGCTGCGCCCCGAGTACGGGCCAGGGACGCTGCTCGTGCCTGACCAGTTGGTCGACCGTACGAAGACCCGTGTCCAGACGTTCTACGACGGAGAGACCCGGGCGGACGGCGTGGCCCCGAATGTGGTGCACCTGGGCTTCGCGGACCCGTACTGCCCCGAGGGGCGCAAGGTCGCCCTCGCGGCGGCTCGCGGACGGGACTGGGACGCGGTGGACGGCGGGACGCTCGTGGTCGTCGAGGGGCCGCGCTTCTCGACCCGGGCCGAGTCGCGCTGGCATGCGGCGATGGGCTGGTCGGTGGTCGGGATGACCGGGCACCCGGAGGCC
Source organism: Streptomyces sp. NPDC005775 (assembly GCF_042871565.1). NCBI lineage: Bacteria > Bacillati > Actinomycetota > Actinomycetes > Kitasatosporales > Streptomycetaceae > Streptomyces > Streptomyces sp. NPDC005775. Next base: position 49,884 of record NZ_JBIAIU010000013.1, read on the forward strand.
GTGCTCGCCCGTGAGCTGGGCCTCTGCTACACGACGATGACGCTGGTGACGGACCTGGACGCGGGCGCGGAGGCCGGCGAGGCCGTCTCGCACGGCGAAGTGCTCAAGGTCTTCGCCGCCAATGTCGACCGGCTGCGGACGGTCCTGTTCGACGCGGTGGCCGCACTGCCGGCGGAGGCGGACCGGGACTGCCTGTGTGCGCATGCGCTGGACGGGATCGATACGGGGATCGTGCTGCCGTAGGGGGCTCGGCCGGCTCGCCGGAGTCCTCAGGCGAGTGAGGGAGTTATCCACATCGTGTGGGCCGTCCACAGGGCTCAGCGGGAATCTCGTGAGTGGTGAATCGTGGGTGTGGTCCGGCCGGTCCTCTTCGGTCGGGCCACTCGATCCGGTTCCTCCGCTCACCCGGACCACTCGGTCCGGTTCTCTGCTCACCCGGACCACTCGGTCCGGTTCCTCTGCCCTCTGAACTCCCTCACCGCAGGCGGTGTTTGCCATGTCCCCGTACGGCCCTTCGTCTCCCTCTCCCTCCCCCTTTACGTCTCCGCCTCTGCCCACCCCCGCACCGCCGCCCTGCGGGGTGCCGCCGTTTCCCCCGCTGCGCGTGCGTGGGGGCAGTGCGCACCGGCTGCGGCGGGCGGTGTGGCGGCAGCGGCGGGCGATGGCCGCGGGGCTGGCGCTGACGGCCGCCGCGCTGGCCGCTTCGGGGCTCGGTGGCAGCGGGGCCGGGAGCGGAGGAGGGCCCGGGGCCGGGAAGGCCGATGCGGCCGGGACCGCGGCGCGGCGGGTGTCACCGCCCGTCCGTCTGGTGTCCGCGCCCGTTCGGATCGCGGATGCGGCGACGGTCCGGCTGCTGCGGCCTGGGGACCGGGTCGACGTGATCGGGTCCGAGGGCGCCGGAGCCGGTTCCCGGGTGCTGGCGAAAGGCGCGCGGGTGACCCAGGTGCCTCCGCCGTCGGCCGAGGGTCCGACGGAGAACGGAGCGCTGATCGTGCTGTCCGTGCCGCGGGCCACGGCTGCGACGCTCGCGGGCGCGGGGATCTCGGCCGGTTTCGCGGTGATCCTGTGCTGATTCGTACTGAGGAGCTATCACGTCACCCGGCATCAGCCGCGGACAGGGCCGGTTTCCCTTGTGCTGCCGTAAGTTGCGGAACGGTTCGCTCCCCTTACGGCACTGACGAAGGACGGCTCACGCGTGAGCGAGAAGAAGAAGGTCAGTCTGCTGGACGGCTTCAAGGCCTTCCTGACGCGCGGCAACGTGGTGGACCTCGCGGTCGCCGTCGTCATCGGCGCCGCGTTCACGAACATCGTGAACGCGTTCGTCAAAGGCGTCATCAATCCGCTCGTCGGTGCGTTCGGCACCAAGGACCTGGAGAACTACAGCTCCTGCCTCAAGGGCCCGTGTGTGACGGACCCGAAGACCGGCGAGGCGATCGAGGGCATCCGGATCCTGTGGGGTTCGGTGCTCAGCGCCGCCCTCAGCTTCCTGATCACCGCTGCCGTCGTCTACTTCCTGCTGGTGCTCCCGATGGCGAAGTACCTCGCCAGGCGGGCCGCCATGCAGGCGGCGAAGGAAGGCGTGCAGGAGACGATGGAGGTGAGCGAGCTGGAGGTCCTGAAGGAGATCCGCGACGCTCTGGTCGCGCAGCGCTCCGCCCCGGCGGAGGGGAACCGGGGCGAGGGCCCCGAGCGGGGCGGCCAACCGTAGGGCGACCGGCTCAGACGTGGTGGGGCGGCTTCTCGTCGAGGAAACGGGCCAGGTCGGCGGCGCTGCCGCCGGAGGGGGCCCGCTCACCCCACCCCCGGTCCGTGTCGTCCGCGGACTGCTGGTCCAGCGGATCGTCGAAGATCAGTGCCGGCTTCGGCTTCGGCCGGTCCGGCGGGCTCGGCTTCGCGTCGCGCGGTCCGGGGGCGGGGGCGGTACTCATACCTCCCAGGGTACGGCTGCGCCGCGGGGCCGGCGGCGCCCTGCGCCCGTCGTCGGGGCAGGGCGGCCCCCGCGCAGGTCAGCGGTCCTTGGGGTCGAGCCACCAGAGGCCGAGGACGACGAGGAACGACAGGCAGAGGAATCCGGCTCCCCACCAGGCGGTGCCGGTGTTGCCCTCCATGTACTCGTCGATGATGACCGTGAGCCCCCAGAGCTGCCCGATGACGACGCTCATGGCCAGGGTCAGCCGTGCCGTCAGTTTCGAGGACCGCTCCGGTTCCTGGTCGGTGCCCGCTCCCGGCCCCGGCCCGGTGTGGCGGACGCGGGGGTCGCCGTAACCGCTGGTGGGCCGGATCTGCGGGTAGCGCTCGTGGACGGGCCGGTTGAGTTCGGGCCGTGCGCTGCCCGGGTGGTACTCCGGGTAGTGCGGGCCGGGAGGCTGCTGGGCGTCGCTCATGTCCGCCTGCCGGGGGTCTCGGGGGCAGTGGCCCTGGTGCGGGCGACGCCGGAAGGCTCGGGGGCAGCGGTCCCGGGACGGGAGTCGCCGGCGGCCTGGGGGGCTTCGGCGCCCCTGCGGACACCGGGGCAGCCGATCCGGGAGGCGAGGTCCGGGCGGTCGTCGCCGAGCTGGCGGCAGAGCCCCTGCTCGATGCTCTCGCCGGAGCGGGTCGTGCCGACGGCCCAGATGCTGCCGTCCGTCTGCTCGGTGAGGATCACCTTCGGCAGCCCGCGCGGCGGGGGTCCCGCGGTGACCTCACCGGTGCGGGCGTCGAAGACACCCTCGTGGCACGGGCAGTACAGCTCGCCCTCGGAGCCCCGGTCCTTCCGCCACAGGACGGCGCAGGCGAGGTGGGTGCAGATCGCCGAGTATCCGACGAGGGTGCCGTCGTCCAGCCGGACGGCGACCGCCTTGTCCTCCTCGTCCGGGTAACTGAAGGCGAGGGACTCGCCGGGCAGCAGCTGCGAGACGATCCTCCTGGGCGCGGGCGCCTTGTCGTCCTCGGGGTCGCCGTGGCGCGGCAGCATGCCGCCCGCGACGCCGAGCCCGCCGATCGCGAGCCCGCCGGAGACGGTGGCGACGATGCGGAGGTAGTCGCGGCGGGTGGTGAGGGAGTCCGCGGCGATCCGGTCGTGCAGGGCCTCGCGCGGATCCCCTGAGGACGGCTGTCGCGGGTCGCCGGGGGACGGCTGTTCGGTGACGGTCATCGGCGGACGTCCTTCCCGTTGATCTCCACGACGGGCAGACCGCCGGGCACGGGCCACTGGACCCGGTCGGCGGGGACGACCATGGCGACGCCGGTGCGGACCTCGGTCTCACCGAAGACGAAGGTGTCGGCGACCTGGACGCCGGGCCGTTCGGCCTGGAGTTCCTCGACCGTTCCGTAGAAGAGCGCCCCGGTCGGGCAGACGGTGGCGCACATGGGGGCGAGACCGTAGGCGGTGCGGTCGTAGCAGAGGTTGCACTTCAGCTGCAGCTTCGCCTGGAGGTCGATCTTCGGTACGCCGAAGGGGCAGGCGTTGACGCAGTTGGCGCAGCCGATGCAGCGGGTGGTGTCGGCCTGCTGCACCACACCGTCGGCGGTCACCAGGATCGCGTCGGCGGGGCAGACCTCGGCACAGGGGGCGACGGGGTCCTCGCAGTGCATGCAGACCGTGGGAAGGGAGGCGACGGACTGGCCCTCGTCGGTGTAGTCGAGGTGGATCATCGACTTGCCGCGGTGCGAATCGCATTCCCGGCAGGCGGAGACGCAGGCCTGGCAGCCGATGCACCGCCCCGGGTCGATGAAGATCGTTCTGCCCATCATGGGGCCATCAGCTCCTTTCCGAGGTGCCGCGGCCCTGCGGGGCGGTGGGCGGCAGCGGGTCGGTGCGGGAGACCTGGGTCTCCGGGTAGGCGACATGGCCCGGTGGGACCGGAGGCGCGGGCACCTCGTCGATCTTCTCGGCGTGCTCGATGCGGCAGGCGCACACCTTGTACTCCGGGATCTTGGAGCGGGGGTCCAGGGCGTCGATGGTCAGCGCGTTGGCCGCGGTGGGGACCGGCCAGTGGTACGGGATGAAGACGGTGTCGGGGCGGATCGCCTCGGTGACCAGGGCGGGGAAGACCTCGCTGCCGCGCCGGGTGACGACGCGGACCGGTTCGCCGTTGCGGAAGCCGTGGGAGGGGTGGACCTCGGCCCAGGGGCGCGGGGTCTGTTCGACGAGGGCGCCCAGGCGGCGGGTCTGGTTGCCGGAGAGGAAGTGCGCGACGGTGCGGCCGGTGGTGAGGGACATGGGGTGGTCGTCGTCGTACGGGTCCATCGGCAGGTGCCATTCGACGACCTGCATATGGATCTTGCCGTCCGGGTGGTAGGTCCGGCCGTCCTCGAAGAGCCGGGGGGTGCCGGGGTGATCGGTGGAGGGGCAGGGCCAGGCGATGCCGCCGGTCTCCTCCAGTCGTTCGTAGGTGATGCCGTAGTAGTCGTTGACGGTTCCGGCGGAGGCGATCCGGAGTTCGTCGAAGACCTCGCGGGAATCGGCGAAGGCGAACTTGTCGCCCGCGCCGAGGCGTCGGGCGAGTTCGCACATCACCCAGGTGTCGGTCCGTACGCCGGGGGGCGGGTCCTGGGCCTTGTTGTGCTTGACCACCCGGGCTTCGGCGTTGGCCATCACACCGTCGTCCTCGGCCCAGGTGGTGACAGGGAAGACCACATGCGCGTTGGCCGCGGTCTCGGAGAGGAAGAAGTCGAATTGCGCGTGGAACTCAGCGGCGTCGTACCCCTCCTTGACCACCTTGTAGTTCGGCAGGGAGACGAAGGGGTTGTTGCAGATGCCGATCAGTCCGCGGATCTCGCGGCGCTGCATCTGCCAGACCATTTCCATCATCGAGGTCCCGGCGGGCGGGAGTTCGGACTCCTCGATGCCCCAGATCTCGCAGATCTGACGGCGGTGCTCCTCGTTCATGATCGAGCGGCCGCCGGGCAGGAGATCGGACTTCTGGCCGTGCTCGCGGCCGCCCTGCCCGTTGCCCTGGCCGGTGATGGTGCCGTAGCCGGCACCGGGTTTGCCGATGTGTCCGGTGGCGGTGCAGAGGTTGATCACGGTGAGGCAGTTCTCGACGCCCTGCGAGTGGTGCTCGATGCCGCGGGCGTGCCAGGCCATGGCCTTGGGCGCGCGGGCGAAGGTGCGGGCGACCTGCACGACCTGTTCGGCGGGGATTCCGCAGATCTCGGCGGCCCGGGACGGCGGGTACTCCGCGACCTTGGCCTTCACCTCCTCCCAGCCGGTGGCGTGGTCGGCGAGGTACGCCTCGTCGGTGAGGCCCTCCTCGATGATCACGTGAAGCACGGAGTTGAAGAACGCCGCGTCGGTCCCGGGCTTGAGGGCGACATGGATGTCGGCGGTCCGCGCGATGGCCGTCTCGCGCGGGTCGATGACGATCAGGCTGGCGCCGCGGTCCCGGGCACCCCACACGTACTGGGTCATCACGGGGAAGCACTCGCCGACGTTGGAGCCCGCGATGAGCAGGCAGTCGGTGAGCAGGATGTCGGAGAAGGGGTTGCCGGCCCGGTCGATGCCGAAGGCGAGCTTGTTGGCGCCCGCCGCACTGACCATGCAGAGCCGGCCGTTGTAGTCGACGTGCCGGGTCTTGAGGGCGACCCGGGCGAACTTGCCGACCAGATAGGTCTTCTCGGAGAAGAGGCTCGCCCCGCCGAGCAGCCCGAAGGCGTCGTTCCCGTAGGTCTGCTGGATGCGCTTGATCTCGGCGACGGTGAAGTCGAGCGCCTCGTCCCAGGAGACCTCACGGAACTCCTCGTCCCGGGAGCGGCGCATCAGCGGGGCGGTGAGCCGGTCGGGGTGGTTGACCTGCTGGTAGGCGTTGATGCCCTTGGGGCACAGGCGCATCCGGTTGATGTCGTGGTTGCGGGGTTCGACGCCGAAGACCTTGCCGCCGCGGTCGACGCGCAGATACATCCCGCACTGCACCCCGCAGAAGCAGCAGTGGGTGGGGACGAGCGTCTCGCCGTTCTGGTCGGCGTGCCACTTGTCGGCCGGGATGCCGCCGGCGTCGCGGAAGGCGCGGGTACCGGGCGGGGCGAGGGAGGGGTCGAGGGGAACGACCGCACGGGTGTCGGCTGCTCGCGGGTCCGCGGTCACTTGAAGCCTTTCTTGACCTGGGAGAGATAGGCGTTGCCGCGCAGTACCCGCTTGCAGCGCGGGCAGTATTCGGCCCACTCGTCGAAATCGAGCCTGAGGTCGCGCATGGTGCCGCGGAGGTTCTCGACGTACGGAGCGGTGTCGATGGGTTCCTCGCAGCGCCGGCAGCTGAAGACCTCCTGGTCCTGTCGGCCGGTGTACTTGAACAGCTGCATGCCGACGGCGGCGGGGCGCTGGACGATGTGGAAGAACTTCCCGAACGGGATGTAGATGAGGGTGAAGACCACCGACACCATGTGCAGGATCGCCAGGAACTCGTATCCGCCGCCGTGCAGGAAGATCGACGAGAAGGTGAGGAGCAGACCCGTCACGGAGATGACGATCAGCGCGATCAGCGGCACCAGGTCGTAGCCGAACCGCTGGCCGGTGATGGCGCCGCGGTCCTTCATCCGGCGCCAGAGGAAGTAGGAGGCGCCGGGGATGACGAGGACCGCGGCGATGTCCAGGCCGTGGAACATCAGCCAGCCGAGGACGTCCAGGGAATCGAATCCGATGATCTTGAAGCCCCAGATACGCATCTCGTAGCCGGGTCCGGAACCGCTGCCGGAGGTGAAGGTGAACCAGCCCCAGGTCAGCGGGAAGGTGATCAGGGAAGCGAGGATGCAGCCCCAGAAGATCAGCTGGTGGGCGGCCCAGCGGGCGTGGGAGCGGGCACCCAGGAACTTCTGGAAGCCGAGGTAGGTGGCGATCATCTTCGGCAGGGCGGTGGGCGCCTGGCGGAAGTTCTCGGCCGAGAACAGACTCCCCCAGCCCTTCTTGAACAACCGCCTGGCTCCCGGTGCGGAGACCCAGACCGTGTAACGGTAGGCGACACCGAAGGCGAGGAAGACCGTGGCGACGGCGTACGGCAGGAGCGCGGAGTCGAAGTTCTCCAGGAATCTGCTGCCGAGCACGATGGCCACGATCAGCACCAGGGAGACGATCACACCGGCCGCCGTCGCGCGCGCGTTGACGGACCGGGGGACGGTGGCGCGGGCGGGCTCGCCGTCCGGCGGCGGGACGATGGCCGCGCCGGCGGCATCGGTGCTGGCACCGGGTCCGGGTTGCGCTGCCGCGGCAGAGGCTTCTGGTGGCTCGGTCACCCCGTCAGCGTAGGTTCGTATGGGGGTATTAGTCCTGTTTTACGGCCTTACGGAGTGAGCGCGTCGCGGCCCGCCGGTTTCCGCGCGACGCGTCGGACGGATGGCTCACAGCGGACGTGCGTCTGCTTACCGAGACCGGCGAGGCGGTGGGCGAAGTCCCGAGTGGGCCCCTGCCCACCCCCGGGTACGTTCACCGTGAACGGCCCAGCAGTCAGCCACCCGCACCTCGAGGAGCACCGGATGACAGGCCAGGACACCCCGCCGCCCCCGCCCCCGTCGCCCCGCCGGCGGGACGCGCTGACCGACGTCGCCGGATTGCGCGTCGGGCATGCGCGGGTCGAGGGCGAGGGCGCGCTCAGCGGCACCACCGTGATCCTCGCGCCCGAGGGCGGTGCGGTCGCGGCCGTCGACGTACGCGGCGGCGGGCCGGGCACCCGTGAGACGGACGCGCTGGATCCGCGCAACCTGGTGCAGCGCATCGACGCCGTGGTGCTCACCGGCGGCAGCGCGTTCGGCCTGGACGCGGCGTCCGGGGTGATGGCATGGCTGGAGGAGCAGGGGCGCGGCGTGCGGGTCGGGGCCGATCCGTCGCAGGTGGTGCCGGTCGTTCCCGCCGCCTGCGTCTTCGACCTCGGGCGAGGTGGCGACTGGCGGGCCCGGCCGGACGCCTCGACCGGCAGGGCGGCGGTGGAGGCCGCGGCGCGCACGGAACCGGGCGCCGCGGTCCCCGAGGGCTGCGTCGGGGCGGGCACGGGCGCGGTCGCCGGGCAGTTGAAGGGCGGGGTGGGCACGGCGAGCGTCCTGCTGCCGTCCGGGATCACGGTGGCGGCGCTGGCTGTGGTGAACGCGGCGGGCTCCGTGCTCGACCCCCGTACCGGGGTGCTGTACGGGGAGTACGGGGGCGCCGAACCGGCCGTCGCACCCGCATCGGACGTCCACCGGGCGGCGCAACGGCGCCTGGCACAGGCGCACGACGCGAACGCGCGCCCCCCGCTCAACACCACGCTCGCCGTCGTCGCCACGGACGCCGGACTCGGCCGCGCGCAGGCGCAGAAGCTCGCGGGGACGGCGCACGACGGGCTGGCGCGCGCCATCCGGCCCGTCCATCTGATGAGTGACGGGGACACCGTTTTCGCCCTGGCCACCGGTGCGCGGGCCGTGGATCCGGCGGACCCGCTCGCGATCAACGACCTGCTGGCGGCGGGTGCGGAGGCCGTGGCGCGGGCCATCGTGAAGGCGGTACGGGCAGCGACGGCGGTCGACGGCCGCGCCGGCGGCCCCACCTACCTCGCGTACGGCGACCTCTACGACGCACCGCCGCAATAGGCCCGGTCGCCGGACATCACGGGGCGCGAAGCCGACTCGCCCCCGGCATGGGGAAGTTCATGAGAACCGGGGGAACCTTCTGCGTGCGTCGTACGTTTTTCTCAACCGCGGTCACGATGTCAGACCCAGGGACTACGTTGAGCACGCATCAAGTCACACGCGGCGACGGCCTGGAGACAGCACCTTGAGCGATCCGTACGAGACAACCGAGCAGCACATCGAGCGACTCCTCCGACGGGCCCTCAACTCGTTCGACCTGCCCGACAGTACGGTCGAGCGGCTCGGCACCGCGCTGGCCCACAGCAGCTCCCTGCATTCCTCGCACCACAGTTCCTCCCTGCACCGCGAGACCTACCGGCACACGTATCTGCTGGCCGACGGCACGCCGCTCGCCCTGTGGGAGCTGGTGCACTGCGGCCCGCGCGACGCCGCGGACACCGGTTTCGGCGCGGAGTCCGGCCTGCGGCAGCACGAGCTGTACGACGAGGAGGCCGACGCCCACGTCGCGGCGGCCCGCCTGACCGGCGGCTTCTGCGACGGCCCGGTCTTCGGGCAGGAGGGGGCGCAGGCCGACCTGGAGATCCTCGACGCCCTCATGGCGGCGCCACCGGCCCCGCTGCCCCGGATGTACGCCCCGGACAACTCCGCGGACCACGCCCGCCGGGTCCTGCGCCGGGCGGAGAACCGGAACGTGCCGGGCGAGGAGACGGCCCACCTGCTGCGAGCGGCGTTCGCCCACCACATCACCCAGATCTTCGGCCGGCAGTGCCAGGTGGACGGGCGGGACGCCGGATTCACGCTGTACGAGCACGCCTTCCTGCTCCTCGACGGCAGCGAGACGAGCCTGTGGGAGGTCGAGCACACGGCGACACCGGACGGCCGCCACATGTGCGAGGTGTACGGCGACGAGGAAGCGGCGCGTGAAGCGATGGAGAGCCGCACCCGCATCTGCTGACGCGCCGCGTTCCGGCGCCGTACGAGCATGACGGTGCCCGCATCCCCTCGGGGATGCGGGCACCGTCGGATCTTCCGTCCTCCGCTGCTGCCTACCGCCGGCTCAGTGCGTCAGCACCGGCTCCTTGACGGGCTCCTCCGCGATGTCGGCGCTCTCGTCGCCGCCCTCCACGTGCTGCTTGGGCCGGGCCGGCAGCGCGAACATCACCAGGAAGATCACCGCGAGCACGCCGGCCACCCACCACAGCGAGTGCTCGAAGGCGTCGGCGAACGCCGGACCGACCTGCGGCGGCGTCAGCCTGTCACCCATCGCCCCGAAGAAGACGACCGAGACGAGCGCGAGCCCCAGCGCATTGCCCATCTGCTGCACGGTGTTGAACAGCCCGGAGGCCGATCCCGCGTGCTCCTTGGGGACCTCGGACAGCACCGCGTCGGCCAGCGGGGCCACGATCAGCCCCATGCCGACGCCCATGACCACCAGCGGCAACGCCATCTGCAAGGACGTGATGCCCATGCCGTAGCGGTCGGACTCCCAGATGTAGAGCAGCAGACCGGCGATCATGAACAGCGCCCCCACCTGGAGCACCTTGCGCCCGAAGCGCGGTACCAGCTTCTGTACGGAGATACCGGCGGCGAACGAGACGGCGACCGAGAACGGGATACCGGTCGTGCCGGCTCGCAGCGCGCTCCAGCCGAGCCCCTCCTGCATGTACAGCGTCCAGACCAGGAAGAAGATGCCGAGGCCGATGCCGAAGGTCAGCTGCACGGCGATGCCCGCGGCGAAGCTCTTGACCCGGAACAGCGACAGCTCGACCAGCGGCGAACCGTCCCGGCGCGCCTTCGCCCGCTCGAACAGCACGAGGGCGGCGAAGACGACGACGCTGCCGCCCATCGACACATAGCCCCAGAGCGGCCAGCCCAGCTCCTCGCCACGGGTCAGCGGGTAGATGAGCATGAGCATCCCCAGCGTCACCAGCACCACCCCGACCAGGTCGAGGCGCAGCGCCTTCGGCGCCTTGGACTCCGTGATGAACTTCCGCCCCAGGACCAGACCCGCGATGCCGACCGGCAGGTTGATCAGGAAGATCGGGCGCCATTCGAGACCGGCGATGTTCCACTCGGTGAGCAGTGCGCCCAGCAGCGGCCCGGACACGGCGCCGAGACCGACGATCGCGCCGAAGAGGCCGAAGACCTTGCCGCGCTCGTGTGCGGGGAACGTGGCGTGCACGATGGACAGCACCTGCGGCACCATCAGCGCGGCCGTGCCGCCCTGGAGGATGCGCGAGGCGACGAGCATCTCCGGGTTGGCGGCGAATCCGCAGAGCGCGGAGGCGACGGTGAAGCCGCCGATCCCGATCAGGAAGAGCCGCTTGCGGCCGTAGATGTCACCGAGCCGGCCACCGGTGATCAGACCGGCGGCGAAGGCCAGGGCGTACCCGGCGGTGATCCACTGGATCGAGCTGAACGAGGCGCCGGTGTCCGCCTTGATGCTGGGGATGGCGATGTTGACGATCGTGACGTCGACCAGGTCCATGAAGGCCGCGGTCATCACGATGGCCAGCGCGAACCACCGGCGGCGGTCCGACGGGTCCGGGGACGCCGCCGGGGCGTCCGCCGGTGACGGCAGGGATGCGGAAGAAGTCATATGAGGAAGTTAAACGTCGATTAGGTCAGGTCATGACCCAATGGGCGGGCATCCTGAGTGACATGACCGACACCCCGGCACGACTGCTGAATCTGCTGTCACTGCTCCAGACGCCGCGCGAGTGGCCGGGCAGTGAACTCGCCGACCGGCTCGACGTCAGTCCGCGCACCATCCGCCGCGACATCGACCGCCTCCGGGACCTGGGCTATCCCGTCGAGGCGTCCCGCGGCTCGATCGGCGGCTACCGGCTCGTGGCCGGTACGGCGATGCCGCCGCTGCTGCTGGACGACGAGGAGGCGGTGGCCATCGCCGTGGGCCTGCGGGCCGGGGCCGGGCATGCCATCGAGGGCGTCGACGAAGCCTCCGTACGGGCCCTGGCCAAGCTGGAGCAGGTGCTGCCCTCCCGGCTGCGCCACCGGGTCTCCACCCTCCAGAACGCGACGATGCCGCTGGCCCGCGGTGACGGCTCGACGATCGACCCGCAAACGCTGACCGTGATGGCGTCGGCGGTCACCGGGCGGGAGCGGCTGCGGTTCGCCTACCGCGCGGGGGACGGCGCCGAGACGCGGCGGCAGGTGGAGCCGTACCGGCTGGTGAGCACCGGGTGGCGCTGGTATCTCGTCGCGTACGACCTGGAGCGGGAGGACTGGCGCACCTTCCGTGTCGACCGGGTGAGCGATCCGTACGCGACCGGCGCCCGCTTCACACCGCGCGAGCTGCCGACCGGCGACGCGGCGGAGTTCCTCACCCGCTCCATGGCGCGCAGGCAGCCGGAGCTGGCGGTCGACGTGAGCTTCGCGGCCCCCGCCGAGTTCGTGGCCTCACGTCTGCCGGCCTCGATGGGGCCGCTGGAGCAGACCGGCGCGCACGGCTGCCGGCTGCGGGCGGTGCTGACCGACTCGCTGGAATGGGTGGCGCTGCGCCTGGCTCTGGTGGACTGCGAGTTCACCGCGCACCAGCCGGCGCAACTGGTGGCGTACCTGAACGACCTGGGCGGCAGGCTCACCCGCGCGGCGGCGACGCCTGCCGCCTGAGAGAGACCTTCGCGGTACCGGGGCACCGGAGCCCGTAACGGTGCCGGAAAAAAGGATGAGCCCCGGCGCCAGGGGGGGTGGGCGCCGGGACTCAGCTCTAGGGGGCCGCCGATGTGAAGCGGCCCAATTCGGAGGTTACTGGACGCGAGCTCATGCCGCAGCGTCAAAGCCCGTGTCGTGAGCCATTCGCTTCAGTTCGAGCAGTGCGTGCTTCTCGATCTGGCGGATCCGCTCGCGGGTGAGCCCGTGCTGCTTGCCCACCTCGGTCAAGGTCCGCTCACGGCCGTCCTCGATGCCGTACCGCATGCGGATGATCGACGCGGTGCGGTTGTCGAGCTTGCCGATCAGCTCCTCCAGCTCCTCACTGCGCAGCAGCGTCATGACGGACTGCTCGGGCGAAACGGCGGAGGTGTCCTCCAGGAGGTCACCGAACTGCGTGTCGCCGGCGTCGTCCACCGACATGTTGAGACTGACCGGGTCACGGGCCCAGTCCAGGACGTCACTGACCCGCGACGTGGTCGAGTCCAGCTCGGCGGCGATCTCCGAGTGCTCCGGGTCCCGCCCGTTCTCACGGTTGAACTCGCGCTGGACACGGCGGATACGGCCGAGCTCCTCCACCAGGTGGACGGGGAGCCGGATCGTGCGGGACTGGTCGGCTATGGAGCGGGTGATGGCCTGCCGGATCCACCACGTCGCATACGTGGAGAACTTGAAGCCCTTGGCGTAGTCGAACTTCTCGACCGCGCGCACCAGACCTGCGTTGCCCTCCTGGATCAGGTCGAGCAGGGGCAGCCCGGCCCGCGGATAGCGGCGGGCGACCGCGACGACGAGCCGCAGGTTGGAACGGATGAATACGTCCTTGGCGCGCTCGCCCTCGGCGACCAGCGCCTCCAGCTCCTCGCGCGAGGCCCCGCCGGCTTCGCTCTCCACCGCACCGTCGAGGACCTGCCGCGCGAAAACACCTGCTTCCAGGGTCTGCGACAGCTCGACCTCCTTGGCGGCATCGAGCAGCGGCGTGCGCGCGATCTCGTCCAGGTACATGCCGACCAGGTCGCGATCGGCGATCTCCCCGCCCACGGCGCGAACACTGCTTGCCCGGTTGGTCCCGCCGGTGGCGGACGAACGACGGGCGACGGCACGGGTTGCCATGCGAGCTCCCTTGCTGAGTAGGTCGCGACACCCTTTCGAGTGCCCTGCATCCGATGGAAACAACGACTGGAATCCGGACAGAATTCCCACGGCCGGCATTCATTTTCGCGATCATGCAGTACCCTGTCGCGCCACCAGGGAGGGCACATGACACAGCCGGTCACGGAAGTGCAGGTCAGGGCGGGCATCGAGAGCGATCTGGAGGCCCTCACGGACATCTACAACCATTACGTACGTGAGACCGCCCTCACATTCGACACGGCCCCCTTCACCCCCGAGCAACGCCTGCCGTGGTTGCTCTCCCACCCTGAAGACGGCCCGCACCGGCTTCTGGTTGCTCAGGATGTCCGTAATGTGGACGAAACGAGCGGGACGGCCCCCAGGGTCGTGGGCTACGCCACCAGCAGCGCGTTCCGCCCGAAGGCGGCGTACTCCACATCCGTCGAGGTGAGCGTCTACTGCTCCGCCGAAGCCACGGGGCGGGGCGTCGGCACCCTCCTCTACTCGGCGCTCTTCGAGGCCCTGGCCGGTGAGGACCTGCACCGCGCGTACGCGGGGATCACCCAGCCGAACGCCTCCTCGGTCCGGCTGCACGAGCGCTTCGGCTTCCGCCACATCGGTACGTACGAGGAGGTCGGCCGGAAGTTCGACCGGTACTGGGACGTCGCCTGGTACGAGAAACGCCTGGGACCGCAGACCTAGTCCCGGCGCCCGCCCCACCCGGGACCGCAGCCCGTTACGGGGCCCCCGGGCGGCCCCTAGCGTGATCCCGCATGGACCTCACGACACACACCCCGCCCGATGCCTCCGGCACGCTCGACGAAGCACTGGAGCGGCTCCACACCTTCGGCCCCGAGCGCGGCGGCTGGCTGAGCAATCACGCCCCGATGGCCGTCGAGGCGCTGGTGCGCCACGGCGGGGCGCCGGGGGTGCACCGGTGGCTGGACCACTACCGGGAGAAGCTGGAGGACATGCCGGACCCGGTCGCCGAGGTGACCTCACAGAACTGGCAGGAGGCGCTCGGCGATCCGCGGCGCATCGCCGACTGGGCGGTGTACTTCGAGCGCGAGACGGCCGCCCGCCCCTGGCGCGAGGTCCTCGCCGAGTGGTGGCCGAGACTCCTGCCCGGCATCGCGGCCGGTGCCACGCACCCGGTGATCCGGGTCGGCCACAGCGTGCGCACCCTGCTGGGCGCACCGGAGAGCGCGCCCCGCGTGACCGAGCTGGCCCACGCACTCGGTTACTGGGCCGCCCGCCGGCAGCCACTGCCCCAGCTGTCCTCGCTCGCCCCGGCGGCCGACGCCGCCACCGCGCTGGACGCCGTGGCCCCGGTTCCCGACCAGAGCGGCGGCATCCGGCACCGGCTGGGCCAGCTGACCGCGATCCCGGCGTGGCCGGGTCACGCCGTCGCCGACCCCGACGCGGCGCGCGCCCGGCTGGAGGAACTGGTGCGGGCCGCCACCCATCGCTACGCGGCGTACGGGTACGGCGAGCCGATCATGCTGGTCCACGCCGCGACCGCGCCCAACGCAGTCCTGCGCACCCTGCCCGCGCTCCCCCGCGAGCTGTGGGCGCCGAGCCTGGGGGCCGCCTGGGCGGCGAGCGCGGCGGTCACCGCCGCGTACTCCCCTGCGCGGCCCGCCGAGCGGGTGGCCGTGTCCGGCGGACTGTCCCCGGAAGAGGTGTTCGCGCGGGCGGCCGAGCACGGCGACGACCACACCATCAAGTTCACCGACACCGCGCTGGACGTCGGTGACGCGACGGCCCTGGCCGCCGCGCTCCAGTCGGTCGAGCTGAACCCTCCGGCGCTCTGACCGCCCGCCCTCACCTGCCGGCCCTTCGCCCGGCAGGTGAGGGCGCGGAGAACGCGCCCACGCCTCAGCCGAACTGCACCGAGCGCTTGGCCAGACCCAGCCAGAAGCCGTCGATCACGCTGCGCCCCTGGTCCAGCTCGTGCTCCGCCGCCCCGAGCGTGACGAACAGGGGGGCGAAGTGCTCGGTGCGCGGGTGGGCCAGCCGGCCGGCCGGTGACTTGTGCTCGAAGTCCAGCAGCGCGTCGATGTCCTGCGCCTGGAGCGCGCGGTGCCCCCAGTCGTCGAACTCCGCCGACCATGCGGGGGTGCCGCCGCCCTGATGCCGCAGCGCGGCCAGGTTGTGGGTGAAGAAGCCGCTGCCGACGATCAGTACTCCCTCGTCGCGCAGCGGCGCGAGCTTGCGCCCTATGTCCATCAGCTTCTGCGGGTCCAGCGTCGGCATGGAGATCTGCAGTACCGGGATGTCGGCCGCCGGGAACATCTCCACCAGCGGGACGTACGCCCCGTGGTCGAGGCCCCGGTCCGGGATGTCCTGGACCGGCGTACCGGCGCCACGCAGCAGCTTGCGGACGCTCTCGGCCAGCGCGGGGGCGCCCGGTGCGGCGTACTGGACCTGGTAGTAGTGCTCGGGGAAGCCCCAGAAGTCGTAGACCAGCGGGATCGTCTCGGTGGCGCCGAGCGCGAGCGGGGCCTCCTCCCAATGGGCGGAGACCATGAGGACGGCGGTGGGTCGCGGCAGCCCGGCGGACCAGGCCGCCAGTTCGCCCGGCCACACGGGGTCGTCGGCGAGCGGCGGAGCGCCGTGGGAGAGATAGAGGGCGGGCATGCGCTCCGCGGTGACTGTCATGACACTCCCCATCCACTGCTACTCAAGGTAAGTCTTCTACGGGTCTTCCACAGGAACTTTCCTTTAATCTTCAAGTTCCTACTTCTGGAGACCTTAGCTCTATCTAGTTCAACTTTCAAGAAAAGGTCGTACAGTGGAGTACATGACCACGGCATCCACCGGTGGGCCGCGCTGGCTCACCGACGAAGAACAGAGCGTCTGGCGTGCGTATCTGCACGCCACCACGCTCCTGGAGGACCATCTCGACCGCCAGTTGCAGCGCGATGCCGGCATGCCGCACATCTACTACGGGCTGCTCGTGCAGCTCTCCCAGGCGCCCCGCCGCCAGATGCGGATGACCGAACTGGCGAAGAACGCCAAGATCACGCGCTCCCGGCTCTCGCACGCCGTCGCCCGGCTGGAGAAGAGCGGCTGGGTGCGCCGCGAGGACTGCCCGTCCGACAAGCGCGGCCAGAATGCGGTCCTCACCGACGAGGGCTACGAGATGCTCCGCCGCTCGGCCCCCGGCCACGTCAGCGCCGTACGCCAGGCGATGTTCGACCGGCTCACCCCCGAGCAGGTGCGTACGCTCGGCGAGGTCATGCAGGTCATGGCGGCCGGGCTCCAGCCGGAAGGCACCGACGCGGACCTCCCCTGGCTCCGCTGACCACCCACGCCGCATACTCCTCTGCCCCGGTTCCGTAGATGGATACGGAACCGGGGCAGAACTCGCTTCACCCCGTCACAGAGGGCACGGGCCTTCTCGCGCAGGCGTCAGTGTGCGACGACCGGCACCCTGAACTCGTCCTCGACACCCTCGGCGTCACCGGAGCCGGAGCCCCCGGACGTCGTGGTGGCCGACGGACGGCCGGCGTTGATGAAGGTCCCCGCGATCGCGGCGGCCACCACCAGGATGCCGACGGCCCACCAGATGGCACCGGTGAAGCCGTGCACCATCGACTGGAGCTTCAGCAGTTCCGGGTCGGTGGCACCGAGCGCGGCGTGCGAGGTGGCGTACGCCGTGGCGGCCGAGGCGGCGATGGTGTTGAGCAGCGCCGTACCGATCGCACCGCCGACCTGCTGCGAGGTGTTGACCATCGCGGAGGCGACACCCGCGTCACGCGGCTCGATGCCGTGCGTGGCGAGCGACATGGCGGGCATGAACGCCGTGCCCATACCGAGGCCCAGCAGGAGCTGGCCCGGCAGGATGACCGCCGCGTAGGACGAGTCGATCTCCAGCTGCGTGAGGAGCAGCATGCCGATGCCGGCGGTCAGGAAGCCGGGGGCCATCAGCATGCGGGCCGGAACCCGCGTCATCAGCCGGGCGCCGATCTGCGTCGAGCCGGTGATCATGCCGACGATCATCGGCATGAAGGCGAAGCCCGTCTTGATCGGCGAGTAGCCCTGGACGACCTGCAGGTAGTACGTGAGGAACAGGAACAGGCCGAACATCGCGATGATGGCCAGACCCAGCGAGAGGTAGACGCCACCGCGGTTGCGGTCCATCACGACGCGCAGCGGGAGCAGCGGCGACTTGACCTTGGCCTCGGTCAGGACGAACGCCAGCAGCAGCACGGCCGAGGCGACGAACGTACCGATGGTCAGCGTGTCCGACCAGCCGCTGGACTCGGCGCGGGTGAAGCCGTAGACCAGCGCGACCAGACCCAGGGCGGACAGCACGACGCCGGGGATGTCGAGCGACGAGCGGTTGCGGCTGCCGGCCGGCTCGCGGATCACGAAGTACGCACCGGCCGCGGCGACGATCGCGAACGGGATGTTGACGAAGAACGTCCAGCGCCAGTTCAGCGTCTGGGTGAGGAGGCCGCCGAGGATCAGGCCGACGGCGCCACCGCCACCGGCGATCGCCCCGTAGATGCCGAACGCCTTGGCGCGCTCCTTGGCATCGGTGAACATCACCGCGAGCAGCGAGAGGGCCGCCGGGGCGAGCAGCGCGCCGAACACGCCCTGGAGGGCGCGGGAGCCGAACAGCATCCCCTGGTTCTGTGCCGCGCCACCGAGTGCGGAGGCCAGCGCGAAGCCGATCAGACCGACGACGAAGGTGCGCTTACGGCCCCAGAGGTCGGCGATCCGGCCTCCGAAGAGCAGCAGCCCGCCGAAGGCGAGGGCGTAGGCCGTGATGACCCACTGCTTGTTGGCATCGGTGATGCCGAGGTCCGTCTGGGCGTGCGGAAGCGCGATGTTCACGATCGTGGCGTCGAGCACGACCATCAACTGCGCGAGCGCGATGAACGCCAGCGCTTTCCAGCGACTGGGGTCCGGAAGCCGGATATCAGCTGTTTTTGACATGGGAGTAGCCACCTAAGGACGCGCGAAGGCGCGCGAGGTCGTGGACCGTGCGTTCGGTGAAGGCCGGTGAACCCGGTGAAGGCCGGTCGGTGAGGAGAAGAGCGAGGGTGGGTGGTGGGTCAGTTCTGATCAGGCAGAAGGCAGTGGTCGAGGCGGTGGCCCGGGCGTCGTGGACACACGGCCGGGCGTCCGGTCCGGAAACCCTGCGTGGCGGTCACGCGCGGCGCCGCAGGTCCTCCAAGGTCGCCGTCGTCCCGGGCAGCCGGGAACGGGCCGGAGCCTCCAGGCCGTCCAGGAACAGCTGGATGTGGCGGTGGGTGAACCGGTCGATGTTCGGACAGGCGATGCCCGGCAGCGGCCGGGTGAGCTGGGAGAGGACGACCAGTACGTCGCCGACGGCGATGTCGGTGCGCAGGCGTCCCGCGGACATGGCACGCTCGACCAGCCCGTCGACGGCCTCTTCGAGGCGCCGGAGCTCGGCGAGCAGTTCGGGGTGGTCCTTGTCGAAGCCGCCGGACAGCATGGGGCACAGGGCCCCGATCCGTTCGTCGGCCGCCGCGTGCACGAAGCGGCTGAGCGCGACGAAGGGATCCTGCTCCTCCTGCGCGGCCTCCTCGGCGCGGTCGGTGGTGCGGGAGGTGACCGCGAGGACGACCTCATGGGTCAGTGCGGCCCGGTCGGGGAAGTTGCGGTAGAGGGTGGCGTTGCCGACGCCCGCGCGGCGGGCGACCTCGTCGAGCGGCACATCGGGGCCGAACTCGACGAACATCTCGCGCGCGGCCGTCACGATCCGCTCCCGGTTGCGCAGCGCGTCGGCCCTCGGGCGGGGCGTACGCGGCTGCGCGGTTCCGGCTGCGGTGCGGGCGACGGTGTCCACGACGGCGCTCCTTCTCTTCCTGGTCTTCCGGTTACTGCTTCCGCTGCGTGCGGTGTGTCGGTACTGCGGTCTGTCGGGGTACTGCGGTCTGTCGGTACTGCGGCCTCTCGGCTCTGCGGTCCTCTGCCGAGGTACGGCTCCCGGCTAACCGGGGACCGCCTCCCCGCTTCGCAGGGACACCGGTGCAAACGGGGAAATGATCCCCGGTTATTTCCGGCCGCTCTGTGACCTGGGTCACGCAGCTCGAAACCGGGAAAACCAGCCGATCGGCGCACCCACCGCGCGGCGCCGCACCGCCCGGCCAATGCTGATCGACAGAGCGCAGTCAGGGGTCGGCCGGCTGCCGCGGACCCGAAGGCGCCTCTATGCAGCAGCCCCGCCACCGGATACGCAAGCACCGCCACCCGGTCGTCCTCGGCGCGGCAACGGCCCTGGTCATCGCGGCCCTGGCCTCGGCCAGCAACACCCTCCCCCTGCCCAGCCGGGCCTCCGCGGGACCGATGACCACCGCACAGCCGGCCGGTCTGGGCCCGTGCCGGATATCGACGACCATGGGGGTCCAGATGTCGGAGGGCATGCCCACACAACCGGGCTACGCCCGTTCCACCGGCCAGGTCCACGCGCTCAACCTGATGATCGACTTCCCTGACGCGCCGGGGAAGGATCCGGCGATGGACCGGCTCGCGGAGTTCTTCCCGCAGACCACGGACTGGTTCCGCACCAGCTCCTACGGGCGGCTCACCTACGTACCCGAAGCACCGGTGAAGTCCTGGCTGCGGATGCCGCTGCCGTTCGCGGAGTACGGGATCGAGCGCGGATCACCGTACGAACCGGGTTACCGCCGCCTCGTCCAGGACATCGTCGCCGTCGCCGACCCCAAGGTGGACTTCACCGCGTACGACCTGATCAACATCCTGGTCACCCCGAACGCCGGGCCCTCGGCCCTGGACACCGTGCTGTCCGTGACCTTCTCGGGCAACGACGACGCCCCGTACGCCGACGGCGTCCCGCTCTCCAACACGTCCTTCATCTACAGCCGCCAGGACGACGGCTCGGGCTCGTACCCCCAGACCGGCTACCGCGTCCTCCCGCACGAGAACGGCCACGTCTTCGGCCTGCCCGACCTCTACACGATGGAGGGCGGGGGCTCTGTCGGGCACTGGGACATCATGTCGGAGGACTGGGGCGCCAACAACGACCTGCTGGGCTGGCACAAGTGGAAGCTCGGCTGGCTCGACAACGACCAGATCAGCTGCGCCTCCCGGCCCGGCACCAGCGACCACGTCCTGGAACCGCTGGCCACCCACGGCGGCACGAAGCTGGCGTTCGTCCCGCTGACCGCGGAATCCGGCTACGCGGTGGAGGTACGGACGCAGTCGGGCAACGACCAGGAGGTGTGCCGCCCGGGCGTGCTGATCTACAAGGTGAGCTCGGACGTCGACACCGGCCAGGGGCCCGTGTCCGTCACGGACAGCACCAAGGACAGCAGCGGCTGCACCCGGCTGCCCAACGTGCACACCGAGCTCTCCGACGCCCCGTTCCAGCCCGGCCAGTCCTTCACCGACCGGGCCAACGGAATCCACATCTCGGTGCTCGACAAGGACTCCAAGGGGGACTACCGCGTACGCATCACGCGCCTCTGACCCGCTCCACCTCGGCCGCCACCCGTCCGCGCAACTCGCGCTTGAGGATCTTTCCGGAGGCGTTGCGAGGCAGCGGCCCCTCGGACACCAGCACGTGGGCGGGGACCTTGAACGCGGCCAGGGCGTGGCCCACGTGCTCCCGCAGCTCCTCGACCGTGACGCCGGCACCGGGGCGGAGCCGGACGACCGCGGCGACCTCCTCGCCCAGCACCGGGTGGGCCACCCCCAGCACTGCCGCGTCCTCCACGTCCGGGTGGTCGTGCAGCACCGACTCGACCTCGACGCAGTACACGTTCTCGCCGCCTCGGACGACCATGTCCTTGATCCGGTCGACGACGTCGACCCTCCCCTCCCGCATCACCGCCAGGTCGCCGGTACGGAACCAGCCGCCGGTGAACGCCTGCGCCGTGGCCTCCTCGTCCTGCCAGTAGCCACGGACCAGCGCCTGGCCCCGGAGCCACAGCTCCCCTGTCTCCCCCTCGGGCAGCGCCTCGCCCGCCGGACCGGCGATCCGCACCTCGGTGGTCGGCGTCGGCCGCCCCACGCTGCCCGGATGGAGCCGGTACTCGGCGCCGAAGTTCGCCAGGACGCCGCCGCCGGTCTCGGTCAGCCCGTACCCGTTGCGCGGCTCGATCCGCTCCCCGTAGCGGGCGGTCAGCTGGGCGACCAGGTCCCGGGGTGCCGCCGCCCCACCGGTGTTGAGCATGTGAAGGCTCTCCAGCCGGTCTCCCGTCCCGGCGGCCGCGGCCAGCAGTTGCAGGGCGGTCGCCGGCACACCGGCGTAGTGCGTGACGCCGTGCTTCCGGATCAGCCGCAACGCCTCCTCCGCGTCCCACTTGTGCATCAGGACGACGGCACCACCCGCCGACATCGCCGCACAGAGGCTGGTGAACGCCGCGACGTGGAAGAACGGGAACGTCAGCAGCGTGACGGGTGCGGGCCCCTGCCCGGGGATGACTCCCCGGGCGAGCGCGGAGGCCGCCGCGTGGAAGCGGGGGTTGCGGGCGGCGCCCGCCTGGGCGAGCTGAGTGGCGACGGCCCCCTTGGGCCTGCCGGTGGTGCCCGAGGTGTAGATGATCGTCGCGTCGTCCTCGGGCCGGATCTCGACCTCGGGCGGCGCGGCGAGCGGATCGGGCGCGGGCAGGTCCTCGTACCTCTCGACGCCCTCGCCGTGCCGGTCGTGGCCGTGCTGGTCCTCGCCGTGGAAGACGATCACGCGCGCCCCGGCCTTCCGCGCCCAGTCCGCGACCAGCGGCAGCCTTTCCCCGTCGACCAGCAGCACCCGTGGTCCGGAGTCGTCGAGCGCGTACGTGAACTCGCCCTCCGTCCACCACGCGTTCAGCGGAACGGCGACCAGCCCGGCCAGTTGGGCGGCCCAGAACGCGATCTGCCACTCCGGATGGTTGCGCATCGCGACCACGGCCCGGTCTCCCGGCCGGAGCCCGTACGTCTCGCTCAGCCGGCACGCCAGCGCTGACGCGGCGGCGAAGAACTCCCCGTACGAACAGCTGCGCTCCCCCGCGATCAGGAACGGCTGGTCCCCGAACGCCCACGTGGTCTCCACGAACTCACGGAGCGTCCTGGGCCCGTCCGCGTACACCAGCGCGCCCGCCTGCGGCCCGTCCTCGGCCCGTACGACAGCGAACGGGCCACCGGGACCGGTCAGCGCGGCACGCACCCGGGCCGCCTCGGTCGCGGCCTCGGTCGCGGCCTCGGTCGCGGCTGCGGCGTTCGCCGGGGCCGGCTCGGGTGAGGGAGGTGTGGCTGAGGTCCGATCGGTGTGCGGCACGAACGACCTTCCTGGGCGCATGCTCACGATCTTCGCGACGCTAGGCCCGCACCCACACCCCGTCAAGAGACCCCTGCGCACAGCGCGCCCCCGCCGGGCACGAGCAGTCGCGGAAACCTGCTCCGGAGCGGCCGTGTCCTTGCCACCCATCGCCTCCCCCACTCCGATCGGCTCCGTACAGCGCGCCCTGCGCGCGCACGGCAAGCGGCGACCGGGCGAATGCCCGGCTGCCCGGCTCCGAACCGGTCAGGAATCAAGAAGCACCCGCGGCAGGGTCACATCTAGCGTGAAGCACATGACCTCCATCGAAGCCCTCACCCTTGAGGTGGCCGACACCACGGCCGCCCACCGCTTCTACACCGCCCTCGGCCTGGACGAGCGTGTGAACCTCCGCGCCTCCGACGCGCCCACCACGGGATTCCGCGGGTTCTCGCTCTCGCTCACGTTCTCCCAGCCGGCCGACGTCCGCGGCTTCGTCGACGCGGCACTCGCCGCCGGCGCCACGGCACTGAAGCCCGTCTCGAAGTCGTTCTGGGGCTACGGCGGCGTCTTCCGGGCCCCGGACGGAACGATCTGGAAGATCGCGACATCCGCCAAGAAGGACACGGCCCCGGCCACCGGCCGGATCGACCAGATGGTGCTCCTGCTGGGCACCGCGAGTGTGACCGCCAGCAAGCGCTTCTACGTCGAGCAAGGCCTCACCGTGGCCAAGAGCTTCGGCAGCAAGTACGTCGAGTTCGACACCCAGGGAAGCCCCGTGAAGCTGGCCCTGTACGGGCGCCGCGCGCTCGCCAAGGACGTCGGCGTCCCTGTCGACGGCACGGGATCGCACCGCATCGCGCTCGTGGGCGATTCCGGCGCCTTCACCGACCCGGACGGATTCGGATGGGAGGCCGCGTCCCTGACATCCGCACCTTGATCCGGCTCCCGGGGGCACCTCGAAAGCCGGCATGGCGCGATACCACCGCATTCGGCGATCAGGCACGACTGATCACCACGAGCGGGGGCCACCGCCGGATTCTGGGTGACCCCCGACGTCGTACGCGCCGTCCTGGTCTTCGTCGAGCACAGCCCGGACGCCGTAGCGGCCACCACACTAACCGCACGATCGTCCACCTACTCGGTAGACTGAGCCACCAGCGGCGGCACCATGAGGGTCTGGCCCAGGGAATAGGCGGGGCATGCCGGAGACACACACCGACGGGCGGATCGCGCGCGGGAACCAGACTCGCCGGCTGGTCCTCGAGCGCACCGTGGAGATCGCCTCCATCGAGGGCTTGGAGGGCCTCTCGCTGGGCCGGCTCGCGACCGAGCTGAAGCTCAGCAAGAGCGGCGTGTTCGCGCTGTTCGGCTCCAAGGAGGACCTGCAGCTCGCCACGGTCCGGGCGGCCGTCAAGGTCTACCTGGCCCACGTCGTCCAGCCGGTCAGCGACCTGCCACCGGGGCTGGACCGCCTGTGGCGGCTGTGTGCCGGCTGGCTCGACTACTCACGGCAGCGGGTCTTCCCGGGCGGCTGCTTCTTCTACTCGGTCTCGGCCGAGTACGACGCCCGCGACGGCAAGGTCCACGACGCGCTCGCCGCCGCCCGCACCGACTGGTTCGCCTTCATCGAGCAGACGGTCCGCGAGGCGCAGCAGGCGGGCGAGATCGAGAGGGACGCCGACGCACCGCAGCTCGCGTTCGAGCTCGCGGCACTGATGGAGATGGCCAACGCCGAATCCGTGCTGCACAACGAGTTCACCTGCTACGACAAGGCGACCAAGGGCATCCTGACCCGCCTGCGCGGCGTGGCCACCGACACGTCGCCACTCCCCGCCCCCTGACAGAGCGGCAGCTGAGCGGGCCCTCGCCCGCCACGACAGCCAAGGGCCGATGAGGGGCCGCCCGGCTCCTCATCGGCATGCGTCCCCTCAAATGCACCCACCAGCCCCCCCCTCCCCCCCCCCAAGGACCACTCGCCCTTCTCCGCAACCCGGAGAGCGCACGGACGATCGCGCGAAACCCCGCACAGTCCGCTCTCCCCCCGGAGGTCGGCGACGCACCCGCACCACCTCCGCCAGGTCGGACTGCGCGCCGCAGACCCCTGACGCCGCTCAGCGGCAACGGGGGCGAACTCCGCAACCCCCATCCGCTAGGCTGTCAGCGGTCAGTCGACCTTTTGTGCGCCTGCTCGGGAGAAGCATCCCTCCGGATGTTGCCCCGGCACCGCCCCAAGGCCGTATGACCAGGGCGTTTGCCACACTCCGCCCGGTATCCCCCTGGGGTTTCCGGAAACGTGCTCGGCAAGCCCCGCCTTCGTAGCTCAGGGGATAGAGCACCGCTCTCCTAAAGCGGGTGTCGCAGGTTCGAATCCTGCCGGGGGCACAGCATTAAGGGCCAGTTCGGAGGCTTGATCCTCTCGAACTGGCCCTTTCGCATGATCACGTCTGTGCCACGCGCGTGCCACTACGTCCCGGTGTTTCCCTGCTGCTTGCGGATCATCGCCCCCAGCCGGTCAGCGATGGCCCGGTCCCCGTCGGCGGTCATGTGCTGATAGATCAGCGCAGCGCGGGCGGTGCTGTGTCCCATGCGCGTCATCAGCTCACGCGTGCTCGCCGTGGCAGCGACGAGGTTGTTTCCCGTGTGGCGCAGATCGTGAAAGTGGACGTCGGCAGCGATGCCCGCATCCTTGCGCGCCTTGATCCAGTCGTCCCGAAAGTTGCTGCGCCGCAGCTGTCCGCCCTGGGGCCCGAGGGAGACGTGACCGTCACGGCCGGCACCGGCGTAGCGCTCAAGGTGCTCGATGACGTCGGGCAGGATCTCGTCCGGGAAGGCGACGGGGCGGACGGCCGCAGACTTCGGAGCCTTGTCAATCGCCTGTTGTTGACCATCGAGGCCGGCACTGTCTTCATGCTTCGCACTCGCGTGAGTGGTGGGGATCAGGCATATCCGCGCTGTTGGACAGAGCTGGAGATCGACCTGCCAGGGATGAGGTGAGGCCTCATCCCTGTCAGGCATGGTGCGCCCACGGAGACGTGGACGACGACGACACCGAGAGCGCCGATCGCCGTATCGCACCTGGGGACATTTGAGGGAGCCTTCCCAGTACCACCGTTCAGTGGAGGTGCCGACCGCTGGCCTCTTGGAGGGTGAGGGGGGCGGGGATCTACGGCTTGCAGCATAGTCCCGAGGTGGCTCCCGGGGACCTTTATGCCCGCCCCCCTTGACCGCGGACCTCGAAGGTTCTCTGACCGGTCTCTATCCACCAGGCAATCTAGCAAGTGGCACTGACACCGGTCCGACCCCAGGAGGAGCGACGGTGCCACGACCTGGGGTTTCCCCCGGAGACGGGCTCTACTCGGCCTCGGACTTCTCGTCCGGGGCCGTTTGCGTGAGCTGGCGCGGGACGGGAGCGGAGTGCTCTGGTTGCTGGTTGGCCGGAACGTGAGACCGGGGTCGGACTGCCCTCGTCTTCCCGGACCCACCAACCGTTCCGGTCCCTGACCGCCGAACGCCTCGCCGGGTCTCTCCGCCAGGTCGTGCGGCAGCAGACGTACGCACGAGCCGCCTCGATGGCGGCACAGCGGATGCAGACCGAGGACGGAGCGGGCCAAGTCCTCAGGGTGGTCCAGCGGTTGACCAACAGTTGACCAACGATTGGTCAACCGGCCACCCGATCCGCGGCGGTCCGGGCCGGTCAGTGCGAGCCGGTGCGGCAAGGGCATGGGCGCCCGCGTAGTTGCCCAGTAAAGTCGCCTCATCACTGCTGGTTATGGGGCCAGGTCCTGACGCGCGGGCGCCGGGGCGCTGGTGGGGAGGGCCTGTCGAGCATGAGCCGTCGCTCCAATGGGTTGGTCGGTGTCTGGGCTGAAGCGCAGCGCCAACAGCAACGTCAACGTGAGGCGCAAGCCAGGTACCAACAGGATCAGGAGAGGCGACAACGCACGCACCAGCGGGACCTCGCGCGCAGTCATCGCGAGCAGAAGGCGGCCTACCGCGAGCAGCGCGAGGCGGAGGCACGGCGGCGTACGGCGGAGATCGACGCACGGGTCGAGTCGTTGCAGGGGCTGTTGGCGGCCGGGTGCCGTGCTCCGGCGTTCAGGGCCGCGGCCCTGACCCGGGTGGAGCAGGTCGAGGCGTTCGCCCCGGGGCAGCTCGCGCAGCCCGTCCGGATGCCCGACCCGAACGAGTACCAGTACCAGCCGCAGGGGGGTGGCTGGACCGCCGGCGGGCGGGCTCAGGCACAGGCCGATGCCCGGGCCAGGTTCGAACGCGACTGGCAGGCCGCGCAGGCGGCCGAAGTGCGGCGGCAGCACCAACTGGGCACATATCAGCGTCAGTACCAGCAGTGGGCCGGGGAGCGGCTGGGCGAGATCCGTCGGCACAACGCCGGGGTCGCCGAGATGGCGACGGGGCTGCGTGGCGGAGATGCCGAGGCGGCGGTGGAGTACTTCTCCGCCGCGCTCTACGCGTCGGCCAGTTGGCCCGAGGACCTGCCCCGTCAGGTCTCGGCGGCGTACGACTCCGACGCCCGCCAGTTGGTACTGAACTGGGAGCTGCCCCGGTACGACGTCGTCCCGGAGGCGAAGTCGGTGCGCTACATGATCAACGCCGATCAGGAGAAGGAGTCACCCCGGCCGGTCACGCAGCGCCGCGCCCTGTACCGGGACGTGCTCGCGCAGTGTCTGCTGCTCGTTCTGCGTGATCTCTTCGCGGCGGATGAGTTCGGTGCGCTGGAGTCGGTCGCGTTGAACGGTTTCGTGGACGATCACGACCCGGTGACCGGTCGTCGGGCGTCCATGTTCCTCGGTACGGTCATGGCGCCGCGTGCGACGTTCGACGCGCTGAACCTGGAACAGGTGAACGCGGTCAACTGCTTGGTGGACGGGCTCCACGGGCAGCTCTCCGCGCGCCCCGACCAGTACACGGCCGTGCGGCCCGGGCGGGTGCCCGACGAGGTCGGCAACGGTGTCGTCACCCATGGGGGCGTCGACGATCAGGAGGAGCCGGATCTGTACGCGATGGATCCCCTCGTCTTCGAAGGGCTGGTCGCCGAACTGTTCCGGGCCATGGGCATGCAGGCCGTGACCACCCAGCGCTCGAACGACGGTGGTGTGGACGTCGACGCGCTGGACCCGACCCCGATTCGCGGCGGCAAGATCGTCGTCCAGGTCAAGCGCTACCGCAACACCGTTCCGCCGACCGCTGTCCGCGATCTGTACGGCACCGTCCAGCACGCCGGCGCCAACAAGGGCGTCCTGGTCACGACGTCCGGGTTCGGGCCGGGCTCGCGCGACTTCGCCGACGGAAAGCCCTTGGAGCTGCTGGCGGGCGCCGAGCTCGTCGACCTTCTGCACCGCCACGGCCTGCGGGGGCGTCTGGGCACCGGGGAGCGTCCGGGGGTGCCCTCCCAGCGGACGGCGCCGGACAGCGAGGCCCAGACGGACGAGCACAACGTGTTGGGCATGTACTGGTCGGGGAGCGCGGCCCTGGACGTGTGCGCGATCGTCTGCCACGGCAACCGGGTGCTGGACGACGACCACTTCGTCTTCTTCAACAATCCGCGGACACCGGACGGTACGGTCCGTGCGCTCCCGCCCGTCGCGCCGGACCGGGCCGCCATCCAGGTCTCCTTCGACGCCCTGCCGGCGCGGGCCGACCGCCTCGTCGTCATCGCCGCCGTCGATCCCCTGGCCGATCCCGCCGGCGACCTGTCCGGCTTCACCGACGCCGGTATCCGGCTGCTCGACTCCGAGTGGAAGCCGCTCGACCGGCTGGACGTCTCCGACGGCCGCGCCGGCGAGACGGCACTCGTGCTCGGATCCTTCCGCCGTCGCTCCAACGGCGACTGGGAGTTCGTCACCGGAGGCAAGGGTTATCGCGGCGGCTTGGAGGAACTGATCCAGGAGTACGGCATCGACGTGGAGTAGTGCGCTCAGCCCCCGCGCCGGTCATCGATTTCGATGGTCAGGTACGGCCACACCCCGGCCCACCGCGCCAGTTCGTCCGTCGCCGGACCGGGGCCTGCGCACAGGGGCTCCGCCGGGCGGAAGCGGACCAGCGTGCCCGTAGTGCCGTCGTCGTCGACCGGGTCCAGGCCGGTCACCGGAACGCCGTGCTCGTAGCGCTGGGTCCAGCAGCCGTTGCGGCGGCGGTTGGTGTGGACGAGGTGCTCGCTGAGCGCGGCGACGACGGACATGCCCCGCCGCGGATGCCCGTCGGGAAGGGTCCGCGCTCCGGGGCGGTCGAAGAACCGCAGGTCCTTCGTGGCCATGACGGGCTTCTTCACGACCTCGCCCCGCTCGTCGCGACGGGTGTCGGTGCCCCGCCCGTCGTCCGCCACGGACACCGAACCGTCGGCATGCAGCGTGACGAGGGCGCTGCCCCCGCCGTCGCACTCCGCCTCGTCGGCGGCGTACGCGACGACTTCGAGGATCAGGTGCCCCACGCCACCCGGGGCGAACTCGGCGGGAGCGCGCCGGATGCCCTCCAGGTGGCCGAGATCGACGACGCCCGCCCAGTCGTGCGTCGTGTTGCGCCAGCCGGCCCTTGATGTCGATGTCCCCATGGAGGAATCATGCGGCATTTCGCTCAACGGCAGGAGACCTTCAGCTGAGCCGCCGCGTGGTGCGCACCCACCAACCGCGTGCTGCCCCAGTCCCGGCCCCGGTCGATCAACTGGACCGCGAAGGTGTCGCCCTTGACCGGGTAGCTGTTCACGTCGACCGCGCTGCCCCGGTGCACGGTCTGGCGTACGGCGAAGCCCGTGTACGCCGAGTCCGCGTCCTGGGGATCGGAGAGCACCCGGTACACGGTGGGGTTCCCCGCGACGTCCCGGTCCCGGTCCGAGCGCGGCACGAAGACGGTCAGCGCGCACTCCCGGAAACCGGACCCCAGATGCCAGGACCAGGTGGCGGTGGAGCCGCGGTCCTCGTCCGGGCTGCCGGACATCGGGACGGCGCTGAACCGGCCGTCGCACGCCCCACCGCGGAAGCCGCCCGAGGTGACCGTGTACCAGCCCGCGTCGCCGTTCTCGAAGCGCCCGTACTCGCGGTACTCCCCCGTCGAACAGCCGGGGCCCGCCCACGCCGTGTACCGGTAGGCGGGCTCCCCCGGCGGGGCGGCCGGCGTGGCCGGTGAGGAGGTGGCGGCGGAGGCGGAGGCGCCGGGGGCCGGTCCGGCGGCCGAGGGGCTGATCCGGGTGGGGGCGCCGCCCACCCGGTCACCGGCCCCGCCACCCCCGCGGCCCACCGCCCCGGTGCGGGTCTCGCCGCCCGCCGACGCGATGAGCGAGGCCACCGTGACCAGGGAGCCGGCCAGCACCACCACGCCCGCCGCCAGCCAGGCCTTCCGGCTCCCGGGAAGCGTGGATATCCGGCCCGCGAGCGTCTCCCGGGCGATCCACGTACCGCCGCCACCGCCCGAGCGCGCCACGGAACCGCAGTCGGGACAGCTCATACCGGGCAGCGCACCACGTCGTCCGCCGCCGCACTGTTGGCACGTCATGGCAGCACACCCTGCCAGTGCCGCGTCCCCGCAGGGAGAGCTCGTACGGAATTGGTCGGGCCGTCCGGCCGGTTACCGCACCGCGAGGCGGTGACCGGGGGCGGGCGTCAGCGCAGTTCGTCCGGGCACGGTGTCCCGGGCGACAGCTGGTAGGGCGCGCCCAGCCGGTAGACCCCGGCGCGCGGTGCCAGCAGTTCCGTCCACTCGTCGCCGTGCTCGTCCTCGTCCAGCTTGATCAGGCAGCCGTTGGTGTTGACGAAGGACCGCGGACTGTCCTCGTCCGCGCGGTTCTTGGACACCTCGGTCTCCTGAGGCCGCTCCAGGCCCTTGCCCTTCTCGTCGACGACGGCGAGCCAGCGCGAGTACGGGATACGGATCAGCACCCGGCCCGCCTCCTTCACGTGGATGGTCAGCTCCCCCGCGCCGGCCTCGTCCACCGTCGCCGGCGGATCGGCCATCGGCACCGGGCTGTCGACCGCGAAGAGCCGCCAGTTGGCATCGGACCAGATCGCCTTGAGGTACGGCTGTCCCTTGCCGACCAGCTCCGCCTCCTGGACGGCTCCGCTGGAGTCGGGGTCACCCGTCGGCAGCACCACGTAGTGCACCGCCCAGCGGTCGAGCCACTGGCGGTAGTTGACCGGGTTCAGGGTGTCGTCGTAGAAGAGCGGGTTGCGCTCCATGTCGGCCTGCCGGTTCCAGCCGCGGGCCAGGTTGACGTACGGCAGCATCGCGGCGGCCTCCCGGTGGCTGCTCGGCGGGACCACCTCGACCCGGCCCCTGTCCGCACCCACCTTCTGGAGCTGGTCCACCAGCGGTGCCAGTTCGCGCGCCCAGGACGCGGTGGGCGCGGTCCGGACGATGTCGTCGACGCCCTTGAACCCGATCCAGAAGTTCAGTGCGGCGAACGCGATGACCAGCGCGTACCACTTACGGGAGCGGGGCACCGTGTACGGCAGCGCGGCGAGCAGCAGCACTCCGCCGAACAGCATCGCCATCCGTGAGACGTTCGAGCCGATCTGCGAGTCGATCACATACGTCAGCAGCGTCCCGATGCCGTACACGGCGGCGGCGGTGCGCACCGTCTTCCAGTCGCCCGGCACCAGGAAGAAGACGAGCCAGGCGAAGATGAACGGACCCGACAGCGTCGCGATCGACATCGGCTGCGTCCCGGAGAAGGGGAACAGCCACGAGGAGAGCGCCACCACCGCGACCGGCGCCAGCCCCAGGGCGTACGCGCCGGGGCGCCGCTTGTTCAGGAACAGCGCTGCCGCGACCACGCCGAGGAAGAGCCCGGCCACCGGGCTGCCCGCCGTCGCGAGGGCGGCGAGCGGTGCGGCGACGGCCGCCTTCGCCCAGCGCTTGTACCGCCAGCGGTGGGGCCAGCAGAACACCGCGGCCGTCGCACCGACCGCGAACATCATGCCGAGCCCGAACGTCACCCGGCCCGACAGCGCGTTGCACAGGTACGCGAAGACACCAGCCATCGAGCAGGCCAGCGGATTGCGCACCGCCTTCACCCGGTAGAGGATCAGCGAGGTCAGCCCCGCCGAGACCGTCCCGGCGATCATCATCGTCGTACGGACGCCGAGCAGGGACATCAGGTACGGCGAGACGACGCTGTACGAGACGGGGTGCATGCCCCCGTACCAGGCCAGGTTGTACGCGGTCCCGGGGTGCCGGCCGACGAACTCGGCCCAGGCGTCCTGGGCCGCGATGTCACCGCCGCTGTTGGCGAAGAAGAGGAACCACAGCATGTGGACGACTGCCGCGACCGCGGTCGTCAGCAGGACCGGATGCCTGAGGCAGCGCTCCTTGAAACCGTGGAGCCACCCGGTGAGCCCATGGGTCACGTCCGGCCCACCCGGTCCGTCCGCCCCGCCCGCGCTCCCCTCGGAAGCTGCGGAAGCCTTGCTGCTCGCCCGTGTCGGCTCGGCAGTGGTCACTGCGACTCTCCCCGTCCCTCCCCGGACGCGTTGGAACCGCCGGCTTGCCTGCTCGGGTCTCATGGGCGGAAAGACGCGTTCCAGGGTCCACGCGTTGCCCCCGGGACGCTAACACGCACCATCTCGTCATCGCCCGGAAAGGTGCCGCGACGGCCCGTGAGGTGGCTCGCACGACCCGGGGGCCGGTACGGCACGTCAGCTGATCCGGGTCAGCTTCTGCGTGAAGCTCGGGTCCCGCAGGTCCTGCTGGAGGGCGACCGGGGTGCTGACCTTGCCGGGGCCCGTCCCCACGGTCACGACGCCGACCTTCGTGCCCGCCGTCATGTCGCGCGAGATCTCCTTGCCGTTGCCCTTCACGGACAGCTCGACCTCGAGACCCGGCCAGCCCTTCGCCTTCAGGTCACCGGTCGCGACGAGCGGGGTCCGACCGCCGAACCCGTCGTCGACGTATCCGACGACATCGCCCTTCTTGACGACCGTGGCGGACGTCACGGCCTTCTGCGCGTCCTTGATCAGCTTGAGGCTGTTGTCCAGCGACATCACCAGGCTGTCGTAGGGCTGGCCCGTGCCCGCCTGCTGCCCCATGACCGCGCCGTAGATCCACAGCTTCTTGCCGTCCACGACCGTGTTGGCGGACCAGACCAGGTTGCCGCCGGCCGGCGTGGAGGAGCCGGTCTTGATACCGCTCACGCCCGGCTGCAGCAGGATCGTGTTGTTGTTGTAGATCGTCGAGTCGATGCCGTCGATCTTGATCTGCGGGGTGTCGACGATCTCGCGGAAGATCTCGTTCTGCATCACGGCCTTGGCCAGCTTCAACTGGTCGGCGGCGGTGGAGACCGTCGTCTTCTTCAGACCGCTCGGGTCCGTGTACGTGGTGCCGTCCATGCCGAGGTCCTTGGCCGCGGCGTTCATCTTCGCGATGAACTCGGTCTCGGACGAGTCCCAGCGGGCGAAGAGGCGCGCGGCGTTGTTCCCCGACGGGATCATCAGGAGCTGCAGCATCTGCTTCTCGCTGAACTTCTGCCCCTTGCTGATCGGCGCGGTGGACTCGCCGTCGATCTTGGACTCGTCCTCCGCCTGCTGGTCGACGGTGATCTCCTCGCCCTGCTCCTTGCCGGTGAGCGGGTGCTCCTTGAGCACCACGTACGCCGTCATGATCTTGGCGACGCTCGCGATGGGCGCCGGCTTCTGCGCCCCCGCCGAACCCATCGTGCCGACACCGTCAACGGTGACGGCCGACTGCCCCTGCGCCGGCCAGGTGAGCTTCAGGTCGCCGCCCTTGAAGGAGTACGACGACTGCGCCGTCATCGTGAGCGCGGGGGCCGGCAACGGCCGCACCATCTGCACGACTGCAAAGACGATCAGCAGCAGGAAGACCAGCGGGGTCCAGATCTTGACCCGGCGCACGGCGGTGCGGACCGGGGTCTCCGGCGGCGGCGGGGTGTTCGTCAGCTCCGCCAGCAGGTCGAGCGGCGGCCGGGGCGGCATCGGCTGCTGCCGGGTCCGCTCGGCACCGCTGAGCGACGCGTCGGGCGACTGCTGAGCGGCCCAGGAGGGCGTGGGCGCGGGCGCGGGCGCCTCCGGCACGCGGGGCGCGGGGGCCGGACGCACGTCGTCCGCACGCAGCGGTACGAACTTGCTGGTGCGCTCGGCAGGGGTCTCCGGCTGGGGCCCGGTCTCCGGCTTCTTCGCGGGGGGCGAAGTGATCTTCAGCGCGGTCGTCGGCTGGTCCACGCGGGGCAGCCTCGGCGCCTTGAAGACGGCCGTTGCCTGATCGATGCCACGGGTGTCCCCGGCGGGCCGCGCCTCGTCGCCGGGCTCCTCACGGGTCCGGGGGACGCGCGCCTCGGCAGCGCTGTCCGCCGCCTCGGAGACGGAGGCGTCCTCGGCGTCGACATCGACTTCGGCATCGGCATCGGCATCGGCATCGGCGGATCCGGTCGGCGTCTTGACGTCGTCGGGCGCCGCGTCGTCGCCGTCCGACGCCTCGGGCTCGACAGCTTCGTCGGCTTCGGCGTCGGCCGCGTCGCCGGCATCGGGCGCTTCGCTCTTCGCGTCCTCGCCCGCGTCGTCCGCGTCCTCGCCCTTGGAGACCCAAGCGGCAACGGCGGCACGCAGCCGCGCATCGCCCCCCTCGGGCTCGGCAGTCTCCGCCGACTGCGCGTCGGGCTCGTCCGCGGCCTCATCCGCCGACACTCCCGCGGCCTCGGAGGGCTCGACGGCCTCCTCGTCCTCTGCGGGCTCCACGTCCTCCGCGGGCTCCTTGGGCGCCCGCGGAGCGTCCGGACCGGCCTCGGGGGCCTCTGCCGGGCTCTCAGCGCCCTCTGCGGCCTTCGCGGCCCCTTCGGCGCCCGCGGCAGCCCCGGGCTCCGCAGGAGTCACCTCGTCCTGCTGGGCTTCCGACTTCGCGTCCGGCTCCGCGCCGCCACTCGAAGCCGACGCTTCGGCGCCTGGATCGGGATCGGCGTCGGCATCGGGATCGGCATCGGCAGCGGCAGCGCCCTCCGCCACGGCCCCGGAATCGACGGCGTCGACCTCAGCCGCACCGTCGTCCACCGCCCCGCCCTCGGCGTCCGCCGTCCCCGGCTTCGCCCGCTGGGTGCTGAAAACGGCCGTCGCCGTGTCCGTACCGCTTCCGGACTCCGCCGGAGAGGCGGGTTCACGGAACACGGCAAGACGCGGATCGGCCTCGCTCCGAGTCGTTCCCGACGACTTCTGCTGCTCCGACTTGTCGGGGGACTCGCCCGCCACCGATGCCTCCTCCATGCGGCGCGGGACATCCCCGCGCTGTCCGAACCATCTACCAGTGTCCCGTGTGAACCCTTGGCCGGGCTGCTAGACGAGAACGACATACCTACTGGTTCCCGTATAAAGCACCCAGGCGCTCTCGACAGACAGATGTGAGAGGGGTCACCCTGTCACTCATCCACGCGGGGAGGCATGGATGGGCAGGAGCCGCAGAACAATTCCGGAGGAGCTTCTGTTGCTCGCTCTGGACCCGACCACGGGTACCACAGCGCAGCCGCAGTCGCTCGACCTCGGCCTCGCCGGGGCCCAGCTAGTAGAGCTGGCCCTGGCAGGACGGATAGCCCCTGATGGGGATCGTATCGCCGTGGTGATGCCACGGCCGACAGGAGATCCGACTCTGGACTCCGCACTGGAACTGCTGCGCAGACGCGGCAGCCCGGTCCGGGCCGTCCACTGGATCGGCGGACCCCGGCTGGGGCTCCGCCAGATTTACCTCGCTCATCTGGAGCGGTGCGGCATGGTGCATGCCGTGGCGGGCCAGATGTGCGGAGTGCTGCCGACAACTCGCTACCAGGCGACGGACACGGCAATCAGCCGGGACATCAGAACCAGGCTGGACAGTGCGATCCGCACCGGCGTACCGCCGGACCCGCGGACCGCGGCGCTCGCCGCGCTGGCCCACGCGGTCGGACTCGGCAAGCACCTGTACCCCGGGAACGAGGGGCGCTCCTCGCGCTCCCGGCTCCGGGACCTGATCAGACACGACCCGATGGGCGGTCTCGTGGCGCATGCCGTGATGGACGTCCAGAACGGGGCGGTCGCACAACCGCGCCGCAATCAGGCGGCCGGCGTTCCGTTGCAACAGCAAGTGCAGTCGCAGTCACGTCGCGACAGCATGGCGCACACGGCGGTCCATTAGGGCCGCACGGGCGTCGAAGCAGCACCCGCACCACTGAGCTCCACCTGCACCACGCAACGCACAACGCACCACCGCACCAACCGAATACCGCCGCACCGTCGTCCCCAAAGACCCGGTTCGGGAGCCGCACCAAGCGCGGGGCAGCCGGTAACCACCGGCTGCCCCGCGCCGCTGCGTGTGGCCGTTTTCCAGCGCGGCCGGGGGCACGGGTGGCAATCTGCTGAGCAGTAGATACGCACAGCTACATAGCCGGAGGTGCCGTTTCCGTGCCGTCCAACGTCAATCCCACCGTCAGGCGACGCCGGTTGGGTCAGGAATTGCGCCGACTGCGCGAGATCAAGGGCATGACGGCCGAGGAGGTCGCGGAGCGGCTGCTGGTCTCGCAGTCCAAGATCAGCCGCCTGGAGAACGGCCGCCGCTCCATCAGCCAGCGCGACGTCCGCGATCTCTGCGGGGTGTACGACGTCGAGGACCACCGGGTCGTCGACTCGCTCATGCAGATGGCCAAGGACTCCCGCCAGCAGGGCTGGTGGCACGCCTTCGGCGACATCCCGTACAGCGTCTACATCGGCCTGGAGACCGATGCCGAGTCGCTGCGCGTGTACGAGCCCCAGGTGATCCCGGGCCTGTTGCAGACGCGGCAGTACGCCGAGGCACTGATCAACGGCGCCTTGCCGGAAGCGCCCCAGACGGACATCGACAAGCGCGTCAGCGTCCGTGCGCGCCGCCAGGACCGCATCACCGCCCCCGAGACCCCGCTGCGGCTGTGGGCGGTCATCGACGAGTCCGCGCTGCGCCGGCTGGTCGGCGGCAAGCAGGTGATGATCGAGCAGCTGGAGCGCCTGGTGGAGCTGTCGCACCTGCCGCACGTGACCGTTCAGGTGCTGCCCTTCGACATGGGGGCGCACCCGGGCATCAACGGGCAGTACGCCATTCTGGAATTCCCGGACGCCGCGGATTCCAGCGTCGTCTATATCGAGGGCGTCACCAGCGACCTCTATCTGGAGAAGGCGAACGACGTGCAGCGGTACAGCGTCATGTACGAGCACTTGAGGGCGCAGGCGCTGAATGTGGAGCAGACCCGGCACTTCATCGACGGGATCGCGAAGGAGTACACCCGCCTGAACACGGCGTGAACTCCGGCCGGACGGGCGCGTAAACCAGCCAGCTCACAAAGTCCGGTATGAGAGCAATGAAGCGATGTTACGAGTGGGGCGACGGCACGGTACACCGTCGCCACCTCGTAACGGAAGACCTGCAGGGTAGATGCCATCCGGTCGAGTGAACGGCCCCTTCACTCGGGGAGCTTGGCGAGTAGCGTCGATCACGCCACCGGGCAAACCGCTGGCGCTCACACAACTCTCTGAACCGGAGTGAACATGGCCATTCGTCAGGGTGCTACGGAAATCTGGACGAAGTCGTCGTATTCCGGGGGCAACGGCGCCTGCGTCGAAGTCAAGTCCCCTCTTGTGCAGGCGATTGCCGTACGTGACTCGAAGGCCCCCGAGGGCCCTTCGCTCACCTTCGTCCCCGGCGCCTGGAACGCGTTCGTGCGTGATGTCGCCGAGGGTTCCGTCGACGCCTGAGCAATGTTTCCCTTACGCCGTACCGCGGCACCGATCCAGGTGCTGCCGGCAGCCCTCTCGTCCGGTCCGCCGTCCTGGCCGAGGGGGCTCCCCGCGCGACCGGCGCCACCACGGGGAGCGGGAACGGCGCACGGCACCACCACCATCACCCGCCGCCCGCTTCAGCGCAGCTGATCGACGTACCGGTCCGTCCCCGGAACGGTCGGGATGAACGGCGCCACCAGCTCCACCCGCCCCAGGCCCGACTCCGCCACCGCCGCGTCGAGCCCGGCGAAGTGACCGGCCCAGCACTCCCCCGGGTCCTCCTGGAGGAACCAGAGCAGGGTCAGCCGGGTGTCGACGCCCTCGACCTGCTTCACGTAGGTCATCCGGTCGCCCGGCAACGGCGTGGGACGGAACACGGTCACCATCGCCGCGGGCGACCCGTTCAGCCGCTTCGGCAGATGCCGTGAGCGCAGCCACTCCAGCAACTCGGCGCGCTGCGCGGGGCCTTCTGCGTCGATCACCTCCAGGACCAGTCCGCGGTACGGGTGGTCCAGGGCGTGGAAGTCCCGGGGCCCCGCGGCCCCGTCCCGGTAGACCGTCGCCTCATGGTCCTGGAACGCCGTGAAGACGTGCGTACGGTCCTGGTAGACCCGGCCGTCGCGGTTCAGCCGCTTGTTGATGCCGACGGTCCACTTCATGTGGTCGTCGTAGCGCCCGTCCGTCACCCAGTACGTGGACAGGTAGCAGCCGGCACCGACCGGCTGCGCGATCGCGGACTTGTCCGGGTAGCGCAGCTCCTGGAGCTCCCGCGTGGCCACCCAGCGCCGGCCGGAGAACATCCACGGCATCGCCATCGCGCCCGCGTAGAAGTGATCGTCCTCGTACCACCGGTTGTAGGCGAACTCGTGGCCCGGGTGCGGTTCGACCATGGTGATCAGCGCGTGTCCGGGATGGACTCCGTACGGCCCCAGCGCGGCCAGTTCGGCATACGTGTCACTGCGTGTCCCACCGCCCCGCGCCCCCTCACCCTTCGCGCTCTCGCCCTTCGCTCCCTCGCTCATGCCGTTCCCCTTCCGTACTCCGCCGGAGGGACCTACTCTGACGCCCCGTCAGAAGAAGTTCCAGAGCCGGGAGGCACCGATGTTGCTCGCGGGGAAGACCGTCATCGTGTCCGGGGTCGGAGCCGGGCTCGGGCATCAGATCGCCGCCACGGTGGTGCGCGACGGGGGCAACGCGGTCCTCGGGGCGCGCACCGCGGCCAATCTCGCGAAGTCGGCCGCCGAGATCGACCCGGAGGGGCTGCACACCGCTCACCTGGCCACCGACATCACCGACGAGGCCCAGTGCGAGGCGCTCGCCGCACTGGCCGTGGAGCGGTTCGGGCGGATCGACGCGGTGGTCCATGTCGCCGCCTGGGACAGCTACTTCGGCGGGGTCGAGGACGCCGACCTGGACACGTGGAAGGCGGTCGTCGACGTCAATCTGCTCGGCACCCTGCGGATGACGCGCGCCTGCCTGCCCGCCCTCAAGGAGCGGGGCGGTGCGGTCGTCGTCATCGGCACGCAGTCCGCGGTGGCGGCGCCGTCCCAGGTGCGGCAGGCGGCGTACGCGGCCTCCAAGGGCGCGCTCACGTCCGCGATGTACTCCATGGCGTGGGAGTTCGGGCCGCACCGGATCCGGGTGAACACCGTGCTGCCGGGCTGGATGTGGGGGCCGCCGGTGCAGGCCTACGTACAGTTCACCGCGCACACCGAGAAGGTGCCCGAGGCCGAGGTACTGGGGAGGCTCTCCGGGCGCATGGCGCTGCCGGAGCTGGCGACGGACGGCGATGTGGCGGAGGCCGCCGTCTTCCTGGCCTCCGACCGGGCACGGGCGATCACCGGGCAGTCCCTGCTGGTCAACGCCGGCGAGCTGATGCGCTGAGGCGCTGACACGCGGGCGCGCTCCGCAGGGAGTTCGGCAAGGTCAGTTCTCCTCCTTCTCGGCCGCACGGGACCCGCATCCCGTGCGGTCTTTCTGTGCTCTTCGGCGCTCCTGAACGTTCTCTTGTCTTCTCTGCACAGCCTGACGAAGT
Source organism: Streptomyces sp. NPDC005775 (assembly GCF_042871565.1). Lineage (NCBI taxonomy): Bacteria > Bacillati > Actinomycetota > Actinomycetes > Kitasatosporales > Streptomycetaceae > Streptomyces > Streptomyces sp. NPDC005775. The sequence goes on from NZ_JBIAIU010000013.1 coordinate 89,194, forward strand.
GCCCGATCATCGTGTGGCCGCCGTCACGTGCGCGACAACGGCTTCACGGGTCAAGAACAAGTAAAATCGTTCGTCTTGCTGATCTGTGTTCACATCCCTGACCGCTGGAGACCTTGACCGGGGGGCCGAACAGGCGGTTCAATCCCCGATGTCCCCGCTCCCGCACGGGGACCCCGCTGAGCGGCCGTACTGACGAAGTGCGTACCCGTTCATAAGGCGGACCCCAGGAGGGGGACATGAACAGTCTCGACTGGGTCGTGCTCATCGGCTACTTCGGCGTGATGATCGCGATCGGACTCTGGTCCCACAAGCGTGTGGACAACGTCAGCGACTTCTTCACGGCCGGCGGCAAGATGCCGTGGTGGCTGTCCGGCATCTCGCACCACATGTCCGGCTACAGCGCCGTGATGTTCACCGGCTACGCCGGCATCGCGTACCAGTACGGCGTCACGTCCTTCGTGACGTGGTCGCTCCCCATCGCGATCGGCATCGGGATCGGCGCCAAGCTCTTCGCCCCCCGGCTCAACCGGCTGCGTTCGCGGCTGCACGTCGCCTCGCCGCTCGAATACCTGAAGACCCGGTACAACATCCAGACCCAGCAGGCACTCGCCTGGTCCGGTCTGCTGCTGAAGATCGTGGACGTCGGCGCCAAGTGGGCGGCGATCGCCACCCTGCTCTCCGTCTTCACCGGCATCAGCCTGACCCAGGGCATCTTCATCACCGGCCTCATCACGGCGATCTACTGCACGGTCGGCGGACTGTGGGCCGACGCGCTCACCGAGCTGGGGCAGTTCGTCATCCAGCTGTTCGCCGGTCTCGCGATGCTCGTCACGGCGATGAGCAAGCTCGACGGCTTCAGCACGCTGTGGACGGTCTGGGACAAGCTGCCCGAGGGCCACACGGACCCGACGGCCGGCCCGTACACCGTGACCTTCCTGCTGGCGTACCTGTTCATCAAGACCTTCGAGTACAACGGCGGCATGTGGAACCAGGCCCAGCGCTACATGGCCACGGACTCCGCCGCCTCCGCGACCCGCTCGGCGCGCCTCTCCGCCATCCTGTGGCTGGTCTGGCCGACGGTCCTGTTCTTCCCGATGTGGTGCGCCCCGCTGCTCGTCGACGCGCAGAAGCCGGACGCCTCGGACAGCTACGCGCTGATGACCGAGCAGCTCCTGCCGCACGGCCTGCTGGGCCTGGTCGTCGTCGGATTCTTCTCGCACACGATGGCGATGTGCTCCTCGGACGCCAACGCCATCGCGGCGGTCTTCACCCGCGACATCGCCCCGGTCTTCTCCAAGGCCGCCCGCAACTGGAACGCCCGGGCCGGCCTGCTCGCCGCACGGCTCTCCACGCTCGGCTTCCTGGGCCTGTCCATGGCGCTGGCGACCCAGATCAACTCGCCGACGTTCAAGGACATCATCTCGGTCGTCATCAAGTGGGTCGCCGGACTGATGGGCCCGATCGCCATCCCGTTCATGCTGGGTCTGCTGCGCAGGTTCCGTAAGTCGGGACCGACGGCGGCGCTCACCAGCTGGGCGGCGGGTCTGCTGGCGTTCTACTTCACCAACTACAACTTCGACGGTTCGGTGAAGACGGACGTCGCCCTGCAGTACCAGGTGGCACTGCCGCTGGCGATCTCGCTGGTGCTCTACATCGTCATCGGCTTCATCAAGCCGGAGGACACCCCGGAGCGCGACGCGGTCATCGAGCAGATCAACTCGGACGGCGACGGCCCGGCCACCGGTGCGACCGTCCCGGCGCAGGGCGGTCCCGAGGACGTTGCGGTCGTGGAGGGCGTGAAGGACTGACGCCTGCGGCTGTACGGGGGTGAGGGGCGGGATTACGTATGGTTGCGGCGGCTTCCGTACGGGCTCCCGCCCCTCACTCGTTCGGGCTCCCGCTCAGCCGCGCGGGTAGCGGGCCAGCCAGCCCGGTGCGGCGGCGGCAGGGCCATGCAGGGCGGGCCCCTGCGTCATCTCCATGGCGAAGTCGTCGGCGAGCTCCAGGAGCGTGGGGCGCCCCTCCAGCTCGGCCAGCCAGGCCGGCGGCAGCGCGGTCTCGCCGTGCAACGCGCCGAGCAGCGCCCCGCACAGGGCCCCGGTGGCCGCGGACGGCCCGCCGTGGTTGACGGCCAGTCGCAAGCCCTGCCGGATGTCCTCACCGACCAGCGCGCAGTACACGGCCACCGCGAGGACCTCCTCGGCGGAGTCCGTGGCGCCCAGCGACTCGATGAGGGCGGGCCCGGGGATGCCCTGGCGCACCGTACCGAGGGCCTGTTGGAGCGCCTCGGTGACGGGCTCGTGGCCCGGCCGCTCGGCGAGCACGGCCAGCGCGTGCTGCACGGAACCGTCCAGCGTCTCGCCGCGCGCCAGCCCGTGCACGATCACGGCGAGGGCGCCGGCCGAGAGCAGGGCGGTGGGGTGGCCGTGCGTCTGTGCGGCGCACTCGACGGCGAGCTGGAACACGAGCTGCGGCTCCCAGCCGACGAGCAGCCCGAACGGAGCGGAGCGGGTGAGCGCGGCGGAGTCGCGCGCGGTGGGGTTCTTCGGCTGTTCGAGGGAGCCCATGACGGAGTCGCCCAATCCGCCCAGGCACTCCCGCGTGGGCGCGCGGCGGCTGTAGAGCCATTCCTGACCGGCGAGCCAGCCGTTGTCCTTGCGCCGTTCGTCGGGCCCCCAGTCGTGCTGGGTGGCGGCCCAGCGCAGATGGGCCCGGTGCACGTCCGTGGGCGGGTGCCAGGCGCCGGTGTCGCGGCGGACCTGGGCGCGTATCAGCCCGTCGACGGTGAACAGGGTGAGCTGGGTGACCGAGGTGACGCAACCGCGCCCACCGTGTGCGGGGACGAAGTCGGTGACGGCGTCGGCCCCGTGGGCCTCGCGGATCTCCTCCAGCGTGAGCCCGCTGACACCCGCGCCGAGCGCGTCACCGATGGCGCCGCCGAGCAGGGCGCCGCGTACCCGGCTGCGGAAGTCCTGCTGCTCGGCACGGCCCCAGACAGCTGTGGTCGCTGAGCTCACCGTGCCCCTCCCCGTCGGTCCGTCGGTTCGTTTCCGTGTGCGACTCGCGGTAACTGCGCAGCACTGTAATCGAACGGCCACGGGGCCGACGGGGGCGGAACGGTATGTACGAAGTTGCTGGTTCGGTTCAGTTTTGCGCGGCAATCTCCGGGGTTTGCCGTTGCATCAGGCTCCTCCGCAAGGTCGGCGGAACCGGTCCCGCGCTCATCCTCGAGGGCCGCCTACTCCTCGGCGAAGACGTCCTCGGCCGACCGGGCGGTGGGGGCGCGCAGAAGCCAGCGGTTCAGGGTGTCGAGATCACCACAGGTGGTGATCCGTTCACGAGCCTCATCCGACACGTCGACGCCCGCCTGCGCGAGGAACAGAAGGATGCCCTGCGCAATGGCCTCCGCTCGGCCCTCCGTACGGCCCTCCGCTCGGCCCTCCGCTCGGCCCTCGTCCCTGATTTCCTCTGCCATGAAGGACTTGTAGAAAGAGAGGTCCACGGCCACCAGGTTCCTCCACTGTTGTGCGGCCGGGCGGTTGCCCAGGCCTTGTGCGGTGAGTTCGACAAGGGGATCGGCGATGGTTTCCGGACGACGGTTCTCCGGTGACAACCGACAGGCGTTCCGCCACAGGGTGGCGCTGCTGAACCTGGCCGAATTCCTCGGCACCGGCCCGGAGCGGGGGTACAAAGAACTGCGCGTGATCAAGACCGTGTTCGGTCGATCACGCGCAGCACTGCTGCCGAGGGCCGCCTACTCCTCGGCGAAGACGTCCTCGGCCGACCGGGCGGTGGGGGCGCGCAGAAGCCAGCGGTTCAGGGTGTCGAGATCACCACAGGTGGTGATCCGTTCACGAGCCTCATCCGACACCTCGACGCCCGCCTGCGCGAGGAACAGAAGGATCCCCTGCGCAATGGCCTCCGCTCGGCCCTCCGTACGGCCCTCCGCTCGGCCCTCGTCCCTGATTTCCTCTGCCATGAAGGACTTGTAGAAAGAGAGGTCCACGGCCACCAGGTTCCTCCACTGTTGTGCGGCCGGGCGGTTGCCCAGGCCTTGTGCGGTGAGTTCGACAAGGGGATCGGCGATGGTTTCCGGTACGTCCCGCAGAGCGGTCGACAGCGTCTTCAGTATGGCACCGATGTCCGGATCGGCGGCGTGTGTGATCGCCGCCAGCGTGGTGAGCGCCAGGTCCTTGCGGGCCTCGGCGACGTTGGTGATCACCGGCATGTTGTGCGGGCCCGCGACGAGTGGACGCAGGGTGAGCGCGGGCCACTGGCGGGGCCCGATGGAGACCGGGCCGGAGGCCCATTCAGCAGTCGCACGGTCCTGACAGACGACCAGCAGCAGCGGCGGGAGACGGTACTTCGTGTACAGGTAGGACAGGTAGTAGGCCCAGCTCGCCGGCTTGTCGAGGTCCTTCTTCCCTTGCGCTTCGATGGCCAGGAGAAACGGCTCGTCGTTCTCCGTGTCCAGGCGCAGCAGGGTGTCCACGCGACGTTCGACGGGCCGGTTCTCGGTCAGGTCGGTGGGCATCACGGTGACCGAGACGGGCGGGGAGATGGTGATCCCCAGCAGTTCCGAGACGCGGGAGAACAGGCCCGGGTGCTCCTGGAAGATGCGGTGCATCGCCTCATGCGGCGAACTGACCATGCGGGTCTCCTGCGAGTGGTGTGCGTGCGATGCCCGAAGTGCCCCCGAGCGCGGGGTCGTTATTGCCGGGAGCATATGTCCGCCGGTGTCGTACGACGCCGTCCCCGGCGAAGCCTCACCCATGTGAGTGACGTAGTGATCAGGGGAGTTGCAGGCGGCCGCTTCGGGAGGCCGGAGCCCGGAGGCGGGAGTCCGCCGCGCGGCCCCGGAAGCGGCCGGCGTCAAATCCCGTTGTGCCGGGCGGTCCCCCGGCGCGATGATCGCGCGATGGCTTCCCCCCACCCCGACGGCCGCGCCGGAATCGACGCCGCGCTCGTGAAGCGCCTGATCGCCGCCCAGTTCCCGCAGTGGAGCGCGCTGCCCGTGTCTCCGGTCGAGGTCGACGGCTGGGACAACCGGACCTACCGTCTCGGCGACGCGATGACGGTACGCCTCCCGACGGCAGCCGGGTACGTCCCCGCTGTGGAGAAGGAGCACCACTGGCTGCCGCGCCTCGCCCCGGCCCTGCCCGTGGCGGTGCCCCCGGTCCTCGCCCTGGGCGTTCCGGGCGAGGGCTACCCGTATCCGTGGTCGGTCCGGCGGTGGCTGCGGGGTGAGACCGCGGCTCGGGGCCGTATCGGCGGCCTCGCACCGTTCGCGGTCCAGGTGGCCGGCTTCGTCCGCGCCCTCCAGGGCTGCGACACCACGGGAGGGCCGCCCGCCGGGGAGCACAGCTGGTACCGGGGCGCGTCCCCCGCCCACTACAACGAGGAGACCCGGCGCTGCCTGGCCGTGCTGGAGTGCCGGGTCGACACGGACCGGGCACGCGTGGTCTGGGACGCCGCGCTCGCCGCCGAGTGGCACGGGGAGCCCGTGTGGTTCCACGGCGACATCGCCTCAGGCAACCTGCTGGTCGACGGCGGCGAACTGTCCGCCGTCATCGACTTCGGTACGTCGGGCATCGGCGACCCGGCCTGTGACCTGGTCATCGCGTGGGGGATGTTCTCCGGCGACAGCCGGGAGGCGTTCCGGCGCGCGGTCGGCCAGGACGAGGGCACCTGGGCGCGGGCCCGGGGCTGGGCGTTGTGGAAGGCGCTGCTGAACCTGACGGGGTTCCTCGACACGGACCGGGAACGGGCGGACAACGAACTGCGCGTCATCCAGGCCGTGCTGGCCGACCACGACCGGTCCGGCTGACGCGGCAGGCCGGCCCGGCCCACAGCAACGCCGCGCCGCCCCCCGGCCTCTCGGGCCGTAGCCGACCGATCGGCGCCCGGGCCCCCCGCCGGCGGCGGGGAGCCCCGAGGCCCTCAGTCGGTCAGTACCGGCAGCAGCTCCGGCAGGTGCCCGTCCGAGGCTGCGGCCGCCGCCACCCGCTCCTCGGGCACCTCTCCGTACAGCGTCGTACGCGGCTTCGCCGGGCGGCCCGCCGCCTCGGCCACCGCGACCAGGTCCTGGACCGACTTGTACGAGCCGTAGCCCGAACCGGCCATCCGGGAGATGGTCTCCTCCATCAGCGTGCCGCCCAGGTCGTTCGCCCCAGAGCGGAGCATCTCCGCCGCGCCCTCCGTGCCCAGCTTCACCCAGCTGGTCTGGATGTTGGTGATGTGCGGGTGGAGCAGCAGGCGGGCCATCGCGGTGACGGCGCGGTTGTCCCGGTCGGTGGGGCCGGGGCGGGCGATGCCGGCCAGGTAGACGGGGGCGTTGGTGTGGATGAAGGGGAGCGTCACGAACTCCGTGAAGCCGCCCGACTCCTGCTGGAGGCCGGCGAGCGTGCGCAGGTGGCCCAGCCAGTGGCGGGGCTGGTCGACGTGGCCGTACATCATCGTGGAGGACGAACGCAGACCCACTTCGTGAGCGGTCTTGATGACCTCCAGCCAGGTCGCCGTCGGCAGCTTGCCCTTGGTGAGGACCCAGCGGACCTCGTCGTCCAGGATCTCCGCCGCCGTGCCGGGGATGGAGTCGAGTCCGGCCTCCTTCGCGGCGATCAGCCAGTCGCGGATGGACATGCCGGTGCGGGTGGCCCCGTTGACGACCTCCATCGGGGAGAAGGCGTGGACGTGCATGCCGGGCACGCGTTCCTTCACCGCGCGGGCGATGTCGAAGTACGCGGTGCCGGGCAGGTCCGGGTGGATGCCGCCCTGCATGCACACCTCGACCGCGCCGACGTCCCAGGCCTGCGCGGCCCGGTCGGCGACCTGGTCCAGGGAGAGGGTGTACGCGTCGGCGTCGGTGCGCCGCTGGGCGAAGGCGCAGAAGCGGCAGCCGGTGTAGCAGACGTTGGTGAAGTTGATGTTGCGCGTGACGATGTACGTGACGTCGTCGCCGACGACGTCACGGCGCAGGGTGTCCGCGATCCGGCACAGCTCGTCGAGCGCGGGGCCGTCCGCGTGGAGCAGCGTGAGTGCCTGGGCGTCGGTGAGCTTCGTGGGGTCGGCGGCGGCCTGGCTCAGGGCGCCCTTCACATCGGTGTCGATGCGGGACGGGACCATGCCGGGCGCCGCAGCCTCGCGGAGCGCCTCCCAGTCCCCGTACACCTCGTCGAAGTCGTCGCGGCGGTCGCCGGTGCGGCCCTCCGTGTCGATGGTGCGGTGCAGGTCGGTGCGGCCGGAGGCGCCGAACTCCTCGTCGGGTTCCTGCCAGGGCAGGCCGGTGGGGACCGCCCCCTCCTTCGCGAGCCCGGTCTCCGGGTCGGCGAGGGCGCGGACGTGCGGGAGGAGGCGGGGGTCGAGCCACGGTTCGCCGCGCCGGATGAACTCCGGGTAGATGGTGAGGCGTTCGCGGAGCTGGAAGCCGGACTCCGCGGTCCGCGCGGCGAGCTCGTCGATGTGCGGCCAGGGGCGTTCGGGGTTCACATGGTCCGGGGTGAGCGGCGAGACGCCGCCCCAGTCGTCGATGCCGGCGCCGATGATCAGGGCGTACTCCGCGTCGACGAGGTTCGGCGGGGCCTGGATGCGGGCGGACGGGCCGAGGATGTGGCGGGCGACGGCGATGGCGGCGGCCAGTTCCTCCAGCTCCGCGTCCGGCATGGCGCGCATCGCCGTGTCGGGCTTGGCGCGGAAGTTCTGGACGATGACTTCCTGGATGCCGTGATAGGCGCGGGCGGTCCTGCGCAGCTCGAAGAGGGAGTCGGCGCGCTCCTCGTACGACTCCCCGATGCCGATGAGGATGCCGGTGGTGAACGGGACGTTGGACCGGCCCGCGTCCTCCAGCACCCGCAGCCGCACGGCCGGTTCCTTGTCCGGGGAGCCGTGGTGCGGGCCACCGGGCTCGGACCACAGGCGGGTCGCGGTCGTCTCCAGCATCATGCCCATGGACGGGGCGACGGGCTTGAGGCGCTGGAGGTCGGTCCAGGTCATGACGCCCGGGTTGAGGTGCGGGAGGAGGCCGGTCTCCTCGAGGACGCGGATCGCCATGGCGCGTACGTACGCGAGGGTGTCGTCGTACCCCTCGGCCTCCAGCCACTCCCGCGCCTCCGGCCAGCGGTCCTCCGGCCGGTCGCCCAGCGTGAACAGCGCTTCCTTGCAGCCCATCGCCGCGCCGTCGCGGGCGATGGTGAGCACCTCGTCCGGGGACAGGAACATGCCGTGGCCCTCGCGCCTGAGCTTGCCGGGGACGGTGACGAAGGTGCAGTAGTGGCACTTGTCGCGGCAGAGGCGGGTCAGCGGGATGAAGACCTTGCGGGAGTACGTGATGACACCGGGCCGGTCCGCCGCCGCCAGGCCCGCGTCCCGCACCCGGGCGGCGGACGCGGCGAGATCCGTCAGGTCGTCGCCGCGCGCCTGGAGGAGGACGGCGGCCTCGGTCACGTCGAGGGCGACGCCGTCTCTGGCTCGCTTGAGGGCACGTCGCATGGAGTTGGTGGTGGGGCGTCCGCGCTGAGGATCGGTCATGAACCGAGCATACGAGCGAGTAGTCGGGCGGTGACCGACCGGTTCTCCCGCGGACAGCCCGGCGGTGACCTGCCGGATCTCCCGCGGGTCACCCCCGCCCCTGGCGCCTCGGCCGCGCGAGGGCCCCCGACCCGTAGGCTCGGTCCGGTGATGGAAACGATCGTCTTCGACATCGGCGAGACACTCGTCCGCGACGACCGCTACTGGGCGTCCTGGGCCAACTGGCTCGGCGTCCCGCCGCACACGCTGAGTGCGCTGGTCGGGGCCGCGGTCGTCCAGGGCCGGGACAGCGCCGACGCGCTGACCATGCTGCGGCCCGACATGGACGTCACCGAGGCGTCACTGGCGCGCGCCGCCGCCGGACGCGGCGAGCACCTGGACGAGTCGGACCTCTACCCGGACGTGCGGCCGGCCCTGGCGGAGCTGCGGGCGCTGGGCGTACGGGTGATCGTCGCGAGCAACGGGACCGTGCGGGCCGGGGAGCTGCTGCGGGGGCTGGACCTGCCCGCGGACGTGGTCGTCACCTCGGACGAGTGGGGCGTCGCCAAGCCGGACCCGGAGTTCTTCGCCCGCGTCCTGGAGGTGTCCGGCTCGGACCCGCGGTCGACGCTGTACGTGGGCGACCACCCGGCGGGCGACCTTTTCCCGGCCAAGTCCTCCGGGCTGCGCGCGGCGCACATCCGGCGGGGCGCGTGCGGGTACTGGTGGGCGGATCACCCGGACGTGGTGGAGGCGGCGGACTTCCGCATCAACGCGCTGACGGAGCTGCCGGCGCTGCTGAACAAGGCGCCGGACGCGCCGGCGCCGCCGCGCCCGAGGGCGTTGCGGGCGTTGTAGCCACGAGCCGCACCCCGTCGACGGGCCGGGCTCCCCAAGGGGTCCGGCCCGTCGACACGGCCCCTCAGAGGTACGGCCGCTGGTCCGACTTGGCCTTCACGTACGCCTCCCGGGCCGCCCTGGTCTCGGGCGCGTCGGAGACCTCCGCGACCGGCACGTCCCACCAGGCGCCGGAGGACGGCGAGGGGGCCAGCGGGTCCGTTTCGATGTGGATCACCGTGCACCGGTCGGAGGCCCTGGCCTTGGTGAGGGCGTCCCGGAGTTCGGCGATTCCGGCGACGCGCAGGACGTCCGCCCCCAGGCTCGCCGCGTTGGCCGCCAGGTCGACGGGCAGCCGGTCACCCTCCAGCGCTCCGCTGTCCGCGTCGCGGTAGCGGTACCAGGTGCCGAAGCGCGGGGCGCCCACCGTCTCGGAGAGCGCGCCGATCGACGCGAAGCCGTGGTTCTGGATCAGGACCACGATGAGCTTGACCCCTTCGGCCACGGCCGTCAGCAGTTCCTGCGCCATCATCAGGTAGGAGCCGTCGCCCACCATGACGAAGACCTCGCGCTCGGGGGCGGCGAGTTTCACGCCGAGGCCGCCGGCGATCTCGTAACCCATGCAGGAGTAGCCGTACTCGACGTGGTACTGCTTCGGGTCCGCCGCCCGCCAGAGCTTGTGCAGGTCGCCGGGGAGCGATCCGGCCGCGCAGACCACGACTCCGTCCTCGGCCGCCGCCTCGTTGACCGCTCCGACCACTTCCGACTGGGCCGGTTTCGGGGTGTGCCCCAGGTGGTGCGCGGCGTCCACGGCCGCGTCCCAGTCGCGGGCCAGGGCCGCGGTCCGTGCGCGGTGCTCCGGGGGTGCCTGCCAGTCCGACAGTTCGGCCGTCAGCGCCTCCAGCGCGGTGCGGGCGTCGGCGACCATCGCCAGGCCGGCGTGCTTCACCGCGTCGAGCCGGGCCACGTTGATGTTGAGGAAGCGGACGCCGGGGTCGGCGAACTGGGTGTGCGAGGCGGTGGTGAAGTCGCTGTAGCGGGTGCCGATGCCGATGACCAGGTCGGCCTCCCGGGCCAGCGCGTCGGCCGCCGTCGTGCCGGTGTGCCCGATGGCGCCGGCCGAGGACGGGTGGCCGTGCCGCAGCGACCCCTTGCCTGCCTGGGTCTCGGCGACCGGGATGCCGGTGGCGCGGGCGAAGGTGTCCAGCGCCTCGGTGGCGCCCGCGTAGACCACGCCTCCCCCGGCCACCACGAGCGGGCGGCGGGCGGCCCGGATCATCCGGACGGCATCCGCCAGCACCTGGGGCTGTGGAACCGGCCGGTCGATCCGCCAGACGCGGTGGGCCAGGAACTCCTCCGGCCAGTCGTACGCCTCCGCCTGCACGTCCTGGGGCAGCGCGAGCGTCACCGCGCCGGTGTCCACCGGATCGGTGAGCGTGCGTACGGCCGCCAGGGCGGCGCCGATCAGCTGCTCGGGGCGGCCGATCCGGTCGAAGTACCGGGAGACGGGGCGGAAGGCGTCGTTGACGGTGACATCACCCGCCCACGGCATCTCCAGCTGCTGGAGCACCGGTTCGGCGACGCGCGTGGCGAAGGTGTCCCCCGGCAGGAGCAGCACGGGCAGCCGGTTGATGGTGGCCCCGGCGGCGGCGGTGATCATGTTGGTGGCGCCGGGGCCGACCGACGCGGTGCAGGCGAACGTCGAGAGCCGGTCGGACATCCGGGCGTACGCGGCGGCGGTGTGCACCATCGCCTGCTCGTTGCGCGCCTGGTAGTACGTCAGGTCGCGGTTCTCCCAGAGCGCCTGCCCCAGGCCCGCGACGTTGCCGTGCCCGAAGATGCCGAAGCAGCCGGCGAACAGGCGCCGGCTCTCCCCGTCCCGTTCGGTGTGCTGGGCGACCAGGAAGCGCACCAGTGCCTGGGCGACGGTGAGCCGGATCATGCTGCCCCTTCCGCGGACGGTGCTCCGGAGGTCTCCGTCGCGCCTTCCCAGGTTTCACGGACCCAGGCGTGCGCCGGGTCGTCGGTGATCCGCCAGGCGCGCTCGTCGTGCGGGCCGGCCATCACGTTGAGGTAGTACATCGGGTAGCCGGGCAGGGCGGCCGAGGGGCCGTGCCAGCCGTCCGGGACCAGCACGACGTCACCGGTGCGGACCTCGGCCGTCTCGCCGGCGGGGCCGGGCGGGCTGCCGCCGAGCCGGTGCTGGCCGAAGCCGCCGCGGCCGATCTCGAAGTAGTAGACCTCCTCCAGCTCCGACTCGGTCGCCGTGTGCTCGTCGTGCTTGTGCGGCGGGTAGCTGGACCAGTTCCCGTCCGGGGTGAGGACCTCCACCACGATCAGCCGGTCGCACGTGAAGCCGTCGGCGCTGGCCAGGTTGTTGACCTGCCGGCGGCAGGAACCCGTACCGCGCGTCTCGACCGGCACCGCCTCGGCGGGGCCGCGGCGGAACGGCAGGTCCCGCCGGGCGGTGCCGCTCGCCACCGCGAAGCGGCCGCCGCCGTCGCTGCTGATGACGGCGTCGCTGCGCCGGGGAACGTACGCGAAGTCGCTCACGCCCTCGAAGACTCCGGGCCGCCCGGCCAGGGCGAACTCCTCGGCTCCGCAGCGTACGGAGCAGGAACCGGCCAGGGGCAGCACGATCACCTCGCGCTCCTGCGTACCGAAGGACTGCGAGCCGCCGGGGGCGAGTTCCAGCACTCTGAGTCCGGTGTGCCGCATGCCGGTGTCCACGGTCCAGGGGCCGTGTGCGGTGCTGCCCGCGGGCTGATGGCCGTCCATGGCGTCTCCTCTCACAGCAGGCCGACGGCGGTGTCCACCGCGGCGGCCACGTCGTCGTCGGGCGGGTAGAGCAGCGAGCGGCCCGCGACCAGGCCGCGCACGGTGGGGAGCCGGAGCGCCTTCTCCCAGGAGGCGTATGTCTCCTCGGGAGTGCCCGGGGGGTCTCCGCCGAGCAGCAGCGCGGGCAGCGTCGACGCCTCCATCACCGCCTCCATGTTCGCGACCACCGGCACCTTCAGCCAGGTGTAGGCGGAGGTGCGTCCCAGCCCCTGGGCGATGGCCAGCGCGCGCGTCATGGCCTCGGGCCGCAGGTCGTTGCCGGCTCGTCCGTCGGGGCCGCGCCGGACCCAGAACGGCTCGACCAGGGCGGTCAGCCTCCGGTCGGCGAGGGAGGAGACCGCGTCCGCGCAGCCCGCCAAGGTGGTGGCGGTGGCGGGGTCGGTCGGGTCGATGCGCAGGAGCATCTTCCCGGCGTTGAAGCCCATCTCCTCGATGGAGGCGGCGTCGTAAGCCGTGAACCGGTCGTCCATCTCGAAGACGGTGTCGGGCACGCCGCCCCGGTTCATCGAGCCGATGACGACCTTGTCCTCCAGGGCGCCGAGCAGCAGCAGGTCCTCCAGCACGTCGGGGGTGCCGAGCACGCCGTCCACCCCCGGGCGTTCCAGGGCGGTCAGCAGGCGGTCGAGGAGCCCGGCACGGTTCGCCATGGCGTCGGGACGGCCGCGTACGGCGAGTGCGCCGCGGGCGGGATGGTCGGCGGCCACCAGCATCAGCCGGCCCGACGGCTGGACCATCGGGCGCCGGCTGCGCCGCTGGGCCGCTTCCAGGATCGCCTCGGGCCGCCGGGCCCGGGTCTCCATCAGGGTCTGGAGCGCTCCGTCACGCATGCGGTGCCGCTTCGGGGGTGTGGGCGTGTTCCATCATGTCCTCCACCTGGGGGGTAGTCGGCATGTCCGGGGCGCAGAAGAGCCGCCCCGCGACGTGAGCGCCTGCGGCGTTGGCGAAGCGGAGGATCCGCGTCAGTGGCCAGCCCGCGAGGAGGCCGTGGCAGAGGGCGCCACCGAAGGCGTCGCCCGCTCCGAGGCCGTTGACGACGCGGACGGGGTGGGGCGCGACCACGACGCGTTCGGTGCGGGTGCGTGCCAGCACCCCCGCGGGCCCTTGTTTGACCACGGCCAGTTCGATGCCCGTGGCCAGCAGGGCGTCGGCCGCGGCGTCCGGGTCGCGTTCGCCGACGGCGGCCTCGCACTCGTCGAGGTTGCCGACGGCCACGGTTGCCCCCGCGAGGGCGGCCCGCAGGGCGGGCCCGGCGGCCTGCGGGGAGGGCCAGAGCCCGGGGCGGTAGTCGAGGTCGAGCACGGTGATCCCCGACCGGTCGCGGGCGGTCAGGGCGGCCAGGTGGGCGGCCGCGCTGGGTTCGGCGGACAGCCCGGTGCCGGTGACCCAGAGCAGCCCGGCCGTGCGCACCTCCTCCAGGTCCAGCTCCTCCCGGTTGATCCGGAGGTCCGGGGTGCCGGGCGGGCGGTAGAACCAGAGGGGGAAGTCGTCGGGCGGGAAGACCTCGCAGAAGGTGACCGGGGTCGGGGGCCCGGCGACGGGGCTGACGCGGGCCGCGTCGACTCCGTAACGGCCCAGCTCGGCCCTGAGGTAGTCCCCGAAGGGGTCCTGTCCGGTGCGGCTGATCAGGGCGGTGCGGCGGCCGTGCCGGGCGGCGGCCACGGAGACGTTGGCCGCGCTGCCGCCCAGGTGCTTGCCGAAGGTCTCGACGTCGGCCAGGCCCACCCCCTGCTGGAGCGGGTAGAGGTCCACGCCGAGCCGCCCCATCACCAGGACCTCGGGCGCAGGTCCTGCCGCCGTCACGACGTCACCTGGCGCAGGTGGGCGAGGGAGGCCACGACGTCCGCCAGCGGGCCTTCGCCGGGCGCGGGTTCGGCGTCGAGGACGGTGTCCTGTTCCAGTACGTACCACCCGTCGTATCCGGCCGCGTCCAGGGCGGTGGTGATCGCGGAGATGTCCACGTCTCCTTGGCCGAGCGGCTGGTAGAGGCCGGTCCGGACCGCTTCCGTGTACGTGACGTCCCCGGCCCGGACCATGGCGGCGAGCGCCGCGTCGACGTCCTTGAGGTGGACGTGGGCGATGCGGTCGGCGGCCCGGCGGGCGAGGGCGACGGGGTCGTTGCCGCCGGCCAGCAGGTGGCCGGTGTCCAGGCAGAGGGGGACGGAGCTTCCGGTGAGGACGCGTTCGACCTCGTCCGGGCCCTCGACCATCGTGCCGATGTGCGGGTGCAGGGTGGCGGTGATGCCTTCGGCGCGGGCGTGGGCATCGATCTTGTCGAGGTGGGACAGCAGGGTGTCCCACTCGCGTGCGGAGAGTTCGGGCCGGGCGTCGTAGCCGTCAGACCCGGTGGCGGCGGCCAGGACCAGGGTCCGGGCGGAGCCGAACCCGGCCAGGGCGCGCCGGACCTCGGGCAGCGGGTCGCGGCCGGGGTCGTGCAGGACGACGGGGACGAACCCGCCGACGGCGGCCAGGCCGTGCCCGGCGAGCAGTTCCGCGCGGGCGTCCGGGTCCTGCGGCAGGAAGCCGTCGGGCCCGAACTCGGTGGCGGCGAGACCGGCGGCGGCCATCTCGTCGAGGACCCGCCCGGGGGCCATCTGGTGTCCCCAGCCGGGGACTTCGCACACGCCCCAGGAGATGGGTGCTCCGGCAACGCGGATCATCGGCCCGCCTCCTCTACGCGTACGGGACGGCCGCTGCGGCACGACAGGTCGGCGGCCTCGGCGATCAGCAGGGCGGCCAGCGCGTCCTGCCCCGTGCAGGGGCTGGGGCGGGTGCCGGCGGCGACTTCGGTGAAGGCCGTCAGCTCGGCGACGTACGCGTCACGGAAGCGGCTCAGGAATCCGTCGTGGGAGACGGCCCCGGGCTGGGGCCCGCCGGCGGTGAAACGGAGGGGGGCGTGCGGGTCGAGGCCGGTGGCCAGGGTGCCGGTGGAGCCGGCCACTTCCATCCGTACGTCGTAACCGGCGCCGTTGTAACGGGTGGCGGTGCACGTCACGAGTGTGCCGTCGTCGAGGGTGAGGACGGTGACGGCGGTGTCGACGTCACCGGCTGCGGTGAAGCAGGCATCGCCCCGGTTGGAACCGGTGGCGCCGACCTCGACGACCTCGCGGCCGGTGACCCAGCGCACGATGTCGAAGTCGTGCACGGCGCAGTCGCGGAAGATGCCGCCGGAGGCGGGCAGGTATCCCGCCGGTGGCGGCGCCGGGTCCGCGGTGCAGGCCCGGATCGTGTGGAGCCAGCCCAGTTCACCGGCGGCGACGGCGTCGCGCAGCGCGGTGTAGCCGGCGTCGAAGCGGCGCTGGAAGCCGACCTGGAGCGGGACGGCGGTGCCGTCGAGCTCGGCCAGCAGGGCGCGGGTTCCTTCGAGGGTGCCGGCGATCGGCTTCTCGCAGAAGACGGGCAGTCCGGCGCCCGCCGCGGCCCGTACGAGGTCCGCGTGGGCGGCGGTGGGGGCGGCGATCACGATGCCGTCCAGGCCGGAGCCCAGCAGGCCGTCGAGGTCGGGGGCGTGCTCGGCACCTAGTTTGACGGCCAGTTCGTGTGCCTGGCTTTCGTGGGCGTCGTGCAGGACGACCCGCGTCACGGCGGGCAGTCCGATCAGGGTCTCGGCGTGGAACGTGCCGATCCGGCCGGTACCGATGAGTCCGATGCGCATGCGCGAATGCCTCCGGTTCGAGGAGGAGTGGATGCTGTCCTGATGCGTCTCCCCGATTTGTATCCCGGCACTCACAACGCGTCAAGCATTTGTTCTGACATATATACGTACAGAGCTTGAGTCGAACCGTGCGGCATACTGAACGCCTGGTTCTACGCGTCGAGGAGTCCCCATGGAATCGATCACCAGGCTGATAAGCATCGACCGCAGCAGTCCCGTACCGCTGTACTTCCAGGTCGCGCAGCAGCTCCAACAGCTCATCGAGTCGGGCACCTTGGCGCCCGGCACCCGGCTGGAGAACGAGATCGCCCTGGCGGACAAGTTCGGACTTTCGCGCCCGACGATGCGTCAGGCCATGCAGCACCTCGTCGACAAGGGGCTCCTCGCACGCAAGCGCGGCGTGGGCACACAGGTCGTCAACAACCGGGTACGCAGGCAGGTCGAGCTGACCAGCCTCTTCGAGGACCTCAAGCGGGACGACCGCCGGCCCCGTACCGAGGTGCTGTCCATGCAGACCGTGCCCGCCGCGGGCACCGTCGCGTCCGCGCTCGCACTCGAACCGGGCACGCCCACCGTGGCGCTGCGCAGGCTGCGTTACGCGGACGACGAGCCCATAGCCGTCATGCACAACCACCTGCCGGCGGATCTGCTGACCCTGACCGAGGAAGAACTCACCCAGTACGGGCTCTACGAGCTGCTCAAGCGGGCCGGCGTCGCCCTGCGCACCGCGCGCCAGAACATCGGGGCGCGCAGGGCCACGGCGGCGGAGGCCCGCCTGCTGGACGAGGGCCGCAGCGGCACCCTGCTCACCATGGAGCGCACGGTCCTGGGCGACGCGGGACGCCCGGTGGAGTTCGGATCCCACCTCTACCGGGCGTCGCGGTACTCCTTCGAGATGACGCTGACCGCGCACTGAACGGCCGCACGGCTCCGTGCGGGCGGTCCCGGGCCGCCCGCGGGGCCGCCCGCCCGGAGCCGTCCGCTCAGTGGCTGCGCTTCAGCATCGCGTCCGACAGCGCGGCCACGGACTCCCCCAGCCGCAGCCCCACGACGTCCAGCCGGCGCAGCAGTTCGCGCCGGGTGAGAGTGTCGGAGCCGACCTCCTGCCGCAGCAGCTCGGCCATCGCCAGCTGGTAGTGCCTGCGCACCTGTCCGGCGGACTTACGGGCCGCCGAGGTGGCCGCGTCCACTTCCCCGGGCCGGTCGGCGAGCCCCTGGACCGCGCCCCGCAGCATCGCCAGGCCCTCCGCCACACCGGCCAGTGCGGGCAGGTGCGCGGGGTCGCCCTCCGCGCCGTAGAGATCGGTCTCCCGCACCAGGTCACGGAGGTTGTCCAGCACGTCGTCGACGCTGCGGGAGAAGCGGTAGAGGTCCTCGCGGTCGATCGGTGTGGTGAGGGCGACGGCGAGTTCGGCGACCAGTCCGGCCCGTCCGGTGTCGCCCCGGTGCTCGACGTCGACCATGGCCTCGCGGGCCTCGGCGGGCGTGAGCGTGCCCTCGGCCATCGCGGAGGCCAGCCCCACCCCTTCGATGGCCGCGTCGAGTTGGGTGGCCAGCAGGTCGGTCAGCTGGTGGTGCGATCGGCCGGTGAGGTCGTCGACGATTCTGCGGAAGGTCATGCGGTCACTCCTCTGGCGAGAAGGCCGGCCAGCAGGCCGGCCGCGTAGGCGGCGGGCAGGGTCACGCCCCAGGCGGTGACCAGGGGGACGGCGAACTGCCAGCGCACCCGGCGGCCCCCCTCACTGGCCCCCGCACCCACCAGTCCGCCGATCACCGTCTGGGTCATGCTCACCGGCGCGCCCAGGGCGGCGCTGGAGAGCACGGTGGCGGAGGAGGCGACCTCGGCCGAGGCGACCTGCCAGGGGCGGGCGGCCAGCAGCCGGACCGACGCACCGCCGGACACCCTGCGCAGGCTGAGGACGGCCCCCGCGGCGAAGACGAGTGCCACCGCGACGGCCGGTGCGAGACCGGGCGGTGTGTCCAGGCTGCCGCCGACGTGGCCGGCCGATGCCACGGCCGCGACGGCGAACATCTTCTGGCCGTCGTTGGCCGCGTACGCCAGGCACTGGCAGCCGAAGGCGGCGATGTGCGCCCCGTGCACGAGGCGCGGCATGCCGGGCGTCGTCGGCATCCGCCGGGCGCCGCGGCCCAGGGCGAACCCGGCGGCGGCGCCGATCAGCGGGGCTGCCGCGGCGATCCCCAGCACCAGCCCGAGCCTGCCCCACTGCGGGCGTTCCCCGAGTCCGGAACCTGCACCGGCCAGCCCCCCGAGGACGGCCAGCGTGATCGAGGTGGGGATGCCCCGCCAGGTGAGCAGCAGCACGAGGGCGAGGGAGGCGGCGGCGCCGCACAGGAAGATGAGCGCGGGGTGCGCGGCGTCACCGGGTATCAGCCCGTCGGTGAAGGTACGGGCCACCCGCACCCCGAACAGGGCGGGCCCGGCCGCCACCGCGGCGGTCAGCATCAGCAGTACGGGCACGGCCGAACCGCTGCTGTGGCGTACGGCCATGGCCAGCAGCGAGGCACCGTCGTTGGCACCGCAGACGAGGACGAAGGCCAGGGCGGTGATGAAGAGCGCGATCGTGGTGGTCAAGGAAGGTACTACCTCACGTGGTGGGGGCGGCGCGCACCCGGTGACCGGTGTGCGCGCCGCCCCGTGGGCCGTCAGTCGTCCAGCGCGTCGTCCACGTCGTCCCAGTCGACGAACTTGAAGTTCGTGTCGGTGCGGACCTCCCCGTCCTCCCCGGTCACGTCCGGGGCGTTGAAGCCGTCGTGGACCACGAGCAGGCCGTGGGGGTACGCGTCGCCCAGCGGGGCGTTGAGCACCGCCGCGCCGTCGCACTCCTCGGAGCCGTCGATCGCGCCGGCACCGGCCGCCGGGGCGACGCGGAAGTTGCCGACGTAGTCGTTGTCGCCCTCGCGCTCGTAGGCGACGAAGGTGTTGTCGCCCTGGCTGGAGGCGAGCAGGTAGCCCTCGCCGTCGTCCTCGCGGTAGATCGTCAGCCCCTCGACGTCGGCGGTGATGCGCTTGCCGCCGACTCCCGGGTCCGCACCGGCGACGCACTCGTCGGCTACCGGGTCGTAGGTCCCCGGGATCCCGAACTCGCGCACCTTGTCGACGATGTGGGGCGTTCCCGTGAGGTCGGCGCGCATCCGCCAGATGCCGACGTCCTCCTGGGCCGCGTAGAGGAAGCCTCGTTCGGCGTCCACGACCATGCCCTCGACCTGGGGGGTGCGTCCGGGCTCGTCACAGGGGGTCCAGCGGGTGCCGTGGCCGATGTCGAACGAGGAGGGCAGGGCCAGGGTCCGGATCCGGTGGTAGGTGACCGTGCCGGTGGCGGTCGCGGTCAGCTCCATCAGCGCCAGGCCGGTCGTGTGGCGCTGGCTGGCGAGCGCGTAGTAGCGCCCGTTCGCGGCGTTGCGCCAGGTGGCGAGCCCGTAGGCGGTCTGCTGGTCGTCCACGTCGGCCTCGGTGGCGCTGAAGACCCGGGGGGCGGCGGGGTCGGTGAGGTCGGTGAGCGGTGCGTCGGGGTGGTCGCGGTCGATCCCGTAGATCCGCAGCCGGTCGCGTCCCCGGTCGGAGACGACGGCGATGTCGGTGCGGGTGCCCTTGATCTTCAGGCCCGACAGCAGGTCGACGTTGTTGTACCGGCCGGGTTCGTTCTCCGGTCCGGGGGCGGCGGGTGCCTGGATCGACTGGATTTCGTTGCCGCCGAGGTCGTGGACGCGCAGACCGCCCTGCTTGGCGGTGGCGATGACGAGGCTGGCGTCGGGGTCCGCCGCGTTGAACCAGATCGCCGGGTCGTCCGCGTTGGCGTCACCGCCGGCCGCGTCGTCGAACAGGGCGGGGGTCTCGCTGGTGGCGTACACGGAGGGGGTGTTCGCGGCGGCCGCGGGGTTGGCCGGTGTCGCGATCAGTGCGGCGGTCGCCGCCGCCAGCGCGGCGATGGTCAGACGTCTGGGCAGGTGCATCGTGCCTCCCGGAAATGGGTTGGGCGGTGCGGGATGGCCAGGACAGTACATAAGTATGTGCTGACATAAAAGGCTGCGGACATGAACGCTTCACAGATGCGCCAACATCCGTGCTTTGCCACAGAGTTACATCAGCATGTCTTGACATAGTGAAGAAAGCGGGCGGAAGCTGCTCCCCAAGTCGCCCCGGCCGCCTTGCGGATGGGACCGCCCCCCGATGTGCCGGGCGGTCTGAGGCCGACCCACTCAGGAGCAGCCCGGCTCCGCCGGGCCCACGCAGGAGGTCAGGCATTGTCCAGCAGCACCCGCGGCACCGGTGGCGCACAGCGGCCGGTCCCAAGAATCGCCCTCGCAGCCCTGGTCGCCGTGCTCGCCGGCGCGGCGGCCTGCGCACCGTCGAGCCGGACGGGAGACGACGCCGCCGCCCCCGGCAGCGCGGCCCCGACCGCCGTCATCGACGATCCCGCCGACTTCGACCTGGACGCCCTGGTGGCGGCCGCGAAGAAGGAGGGCTCGATCACCGTCTACGACAGCTCGGGCGACATCACCAAGGTCGCCAAGGCGTTCACCGCCAAGTACGGCATCAAGGCGACCGGCGTGAAGAACAAGGTCGGCGACACCCTGGAGAAGATGACCAGGGAGGCGCAGGCCGACAACGTCACCATCGACATGACGCTGTACGAGGACGGCCCCAGCCTCGTCGGCGAGCTGCTGCCGCAGAAGGTCGTCCAGACCTGGATACCCGCCGACCTGGCGGAGAAGATCCCGGCGGCGAACCGCAGCCCGCTGCTCGTCCTGCAGAAGGCCAACGTCTGGGTGTACAACCCGAAGCTCTTCCCCAAGGGCTGCCCGGTCGACAACGTCTGGGACCTGGTCGGTCCCGAGTGGAAGGGCAAGGTCGCCCTCCAGGACCCGCTGGGCAAGCCGAACATCGTCGAGTGGTTCAACCAGCTGTCCAACGGCGCCGATCAGGCCCTGCGCGACGCGCACAGCGCGGCGAACCCCGGCGAGGAGCTGAAGACCTCGCAGAAGTCGGCCGGCGAGGAGTGGGTCGTCAGGCTGGCGAAGAACTCCCCCGTGCTCACCTCCGCCGACGACGACGTGGCGGCCGCGGTGGCCTCGCCGAACCAGAAGCAGCCGCGCATCGGGCTCGTGTCCAACGCCAAGTTCCGTGACGTCGAGGAGAAGAACTACTCGATGCGGGTCTGCGACACGCTCAAGCCGTGGAGCGGCTACCTCTACCCGAAGTACTCGGCGATCGCCACGAAGAGCAAGCACCCCAACGCCGCCAAGCTCTTCACCCACTTCATCCTCACCGAGGAGGGGATCAGCCACGAGATGGGTGCCGGTGGGATTCCCGGCAGCTCGGCGGTCAAGCAGGGCGCCTTCACCCCGCCCGGTCTGACCGACTGGAACAAGGAGCTGTTCACCTTCGACCCCAAGTACCTGGCGAAGGACTTCGCCGACACCGAGGCCATGCAGGACCTCTGGCGCATCAGCCACAGCTGACCTCCCCGGCCCCGCCCTCGCGGACGTGGCCCCGGACGCAGCCCCCTTCCGCGTAGTCCCTCTTCCGGCCGGCCCGGCCTCCCCCGACGGGCCGGCCGGACCACGCACCCCTCTGGAGAACGCCCATGGCCGTGGCCGACCCCGACTCCGCCCCCGCAGCCGATCCGCCCCGCCCCGCCCCTGCCCCCGCCGGGGGAGGCGGCCCGAACGGGAAGCGCGGCTCCGGACGACTGAACCGACTGCGCTACCGCCTGAACGTGCTGCGCCACGAGCCGACCTACCTGGTCGGGGGCGTACTCGTCCTCCTGCTCGCCTATCTCGTGGTGGCCCCCCTGGTCGCCGTGCTCTCCGACGCCGCACGCGTCCAGGTCGGCGACGACGGGAAGTCCGGGCAGTCGGTCGGCGCGCTCAGCGGGTACTACCTCTGGCGCGTCTTCCGCTCGCCGGTCAGCGACATCCTCTTCTGGGAACCGCTGAGGCACACGGTGGTCGTCGCCCTCGGCGTCACACTGCTCGCGGTGGTCCTCGGCGGCACCGCCGCCTGGCTGCTCACCCGTACCGACATACCCGGCCGCAAGTGGCTGTCGACGGCACTGGTCGTCCCCTACATGCTGCCGTCCTGGACCTTCGCGCTGGCCTGGCTGGCGCTGTTCAAGAACGACAGTTCGGGCGGGCAGATCGGCCTGCTGGAGGCCTGGGGCGTCCACACCCCCGACTGGCTCGCCTACGGCGCCGTACCCATCATCATCTGCCTCGGACTGCACTACTACCCGTTCGTCCTCCTGCTGCTCGGCAACGCGCTGCGGCGCATCGACAGCCAGCTGGAGGACTCCGCCCGCGTCCTCGGGGCACGGCGGAGGACGGTACTGGGACGGATCACCCTGCCCCTGATGCTGCCGGCCATGTCCTCGTCCGTGCTGCTGGTCTTCGGCCGCATCCTGGGCACCTTCGGTACGCCGTACATCCTCGGGCTGCCGGTCAACTACGAGCTGCTGTCCACCTCGCTGTTCCGCGCCGTCCACGACCACCAGCAGGGCGTCACCGCCGTGCTCGCCGGAGTCATCGTGGCGATCGGCATCGTCGTGATCATCATCGACACCCGGCTGGTGCGCGAGCAGCGCCGGTTCGTGACCGTCGGCGGCAAGGGCGCCATGGACCGGATCAGTCCGCTCGGCCGCTGGCGCCCGGCCGCATTGGGCGTCGCGCTCTCCATCTTCGCCGTGGGTGTGGTGGTCCCCGTCGCCACGCTGGCGCTGTCCACCGTCAGCAAGACGCCCGGCGTCTTCAGCCTCGACAACTTCACGCTCAAGTACTGGATCGGCGAGCACATCGCCGGAGCCCCCGGCTTCCCGCACGGCGTACTGCGCGGCACCCAGCTGTGGGACGCCGCCTGGAACAGCCTGCGCATCGTCGGACTGGCCTCACTGATCTGCGGGGCCGTGGGACTGCTGATCGGTTACGTCGTGGTCCGCTCGGGCGCGAGCAGGCTGGGTACGGCGCTGAGACAGATCAGCTTCCTGCCCTACATGGTCCCCGGCATCGCCTTCGCCGCCGCGTTCCTGACCCTGTTCGCCGTACAGCGCGGTCCCGTTCCGGCCCTCTACGGCTCGATCACCCTGCTCGTCATCGTGCTCGCGGTGACCCATCTCCCGTACTCCTCGCGCTCGGGCATCAGCGCCATGATGCAACTCGGCCCGGAACCGGAGGAGGCGGCGCAGGTGACGGGCGCCGGCTGGTTCACGCGGATGCGCAAGGTGGTCATCCCCATCCAGCGCGGGGCCCTGGTCACCGGAGTGGTGCTCCCCTTCATCTCCGGGCTCAAGGAACTCAGCATCGTGATCATGCTGACCACCACCGGCACCCAGCTGCTCACCACGCTCTCCATCAACCTCGTGGACTACGCCTACGACCAGATGGCGAACGCGGTGGTGCTCGTCATCTCGCTGATCTCCTTCCTCGCCACGTACCTGACCCAGCGCCTGACCAAGACCAACCTGTCCTCGGGACTCGGAGGCTGACGCCATGCCCACCATTGCGCTCACCGCGGTGCGGAAGAGCTACGGCTCGAATCCCCCCGCCATCGACAATCTCGACCTGGAGATACCCGACGGGTCCTTCACCTGTCTGCTCGGCCCCTCCGGCTGCGGAAAGACCACCACGCTCCGCATGATCGCCGGCCTGGAACACCTCGACTCGGGCTCCATCGAGGTCGGCGGCCGGGTCCGCGACAGCGTGGAGCAGGGCGTTTTCGTGCCGCCCGAGGAGCGCGGCATGGGGCTGGTCTTCCAGAACTACGCCCTGTGGCCGCATCTGACAGTGGCCAGGAACGTCGAGTTCGGCCTGCGGGTACGCAAGGTGCGCGCGGCCGAGCGGGCCGAACGCACCATGAAGGCCCTGAAGATGATGCAGATCGACTGGGCCGCCGACCGCTACCCCGCACAGCTCTCCGGTGGCCAGCAGCAGCGCGTCTCACTGGCCCGCATGCTCGTCATCAACCCCGAAGTACTGTTGCTGGACGAGCCGTTGTCCAACCTGGATGCCCAACTGCGGCTGGAGATGCGGGCCGAACTCAAACGGCTCCACGACGAGACGGGCCACACCATCGTCTTCGTCACCCACGACCAGCTGGAGGCCATGACGATGGCCACCCACGTGGTCGTGATGAACAAGGGGGAGGTGCAGCAGCTCGCCCCGCCGCTGGAGGTCTACCACCGCCCGGCCAACACCTTCGTGGCCCAGTTCGTCGGCAGCCCCCCGATGAACCTCTTCGACGTCGGGACCGACGCGGACGGCCCCTTCCGCGGCGCCGTCCACGACCGGATCGTCGCCGAACGCCCGGAACTGACCGGCAGGCTGCGCACGGTCGGCGTCCGCCCGGAGTCGATCCGGACCGTCACCGTCACCGGCGCCGCGTCGGCCGGCCCCGCACCGGACGGCGTCCTGGAGTTCGACGCCACGGTCACCACCGTCCTGCCGACCGGCTCCAGCACCACCGTGTCGCTGGACGCGGCGGACACCGAGCTGTACCTGGTGTCCTTCCGGCCGGTGACCGCCGCCCCCGGCGAGCGGGTCCGCTGCGCCGTCGACCTGAGCGACCTGCACCTGTTCGACGGCGCCCAGGCAAGGCTCCCGGAGCCGTCAGTCGTCACCGCGCCGTAGGGCGTGTTCCGTACGTCCCGCCCAGCAAGGAGATCACCGCACCGTGGACCAGCTGATCCGCCCCGCAGCTCTGCTGCTCGACTTCGGTGGAGTCGTCGTCGCCACCACCAACCGCCCCTCCTGGACCGAGGAGCTGGCCGCCGAACTGCACCACGACCTCGGGGCCGCGGGCTGCCACGAGCTGAGCCACGACGACATCGTCAGCGACCTCAGGGCGGCGGCCGCCGCCGACTCGCACTGGAAGAACGCGATGTCCCGTCCGGCCGCGCCCGTCGAGATGACCGCCCACCGCTACTGGACACAGTTCGTCGCCGCCGACTGGCCCCCCGCCGCACGCGCCTTCGTCACCGCCCACGCCCCGGTGCTGTGCCACCGCCAGGGGGAGCTGCGCCAGGACCGCGAGACACGGGCCGGCATGGGCGAACTCCTCGACGCGGCCGACCGGTTCGGCCTGCCGGTCGCCATCGTCTCGAACGCCCTGAGCGGCTCCGTGCACCGCGACTACCTGCGGAACACCGGCCTGGACAAGCGTTTCGCCCTTCAGGTCTACAGCGACGAGGCGGGCGTCCGTAAGCCCAACCCCGAGATGATCCACCTCGCGGCCCGGGCCCTCGACGTCCCCGCCGCCCGGACCTGGTACGTCGGCGACAACTTCGACCGCGACGTGCTGTGCGGGCGCCGCGCCGGGGTCGGGGCGAGCGTCCTGATGGAGGCCCGCGGCACGTACGAGCGCCCGTACGTGGTCCGGGTCGAGCCGGACGCCGTGGTCGCCGACCCGTACGAGCTCCGCGACCTGCTGATCGCCACGTTCACGCGGCCGGGCCCGGAGGCGGACGATGCCGCGTGACCCCGGGGCGAGGGGCGGCCCGTCCCGCGCCCCGCACCCTCCCCTCCCCCTGCTCCCTCCCCGCGCCCTGCTCCTGGACCACGGCGGCGTCCTGGCCCGGTCGGTGAAACGCCCCGAGCGCCTCCCCGCGTTCGCCGACCACGTGCTCGCCCTCGCCGGCGGCCTGACCGGCCTCGACCGCGGCCGCGTCCTCCAGGACATCCGGGCCGGCCGGGCCGCGTACGGGAACTGGAAGAACGGCACCGCCCGCTCCACCGCCCCGCGCGAGGTCACCCACCGCGAGCTGTGGGCGGAGTTCATCGCGGCCGACTGGCCCGGACCGGCCCGCGCGGCCGTGAGCGCCGAGGCGACCGGGCTGTGCCGCGCCCTGGTCCTCGCCGAGAGCGACAAGACCCACGACCCCGCCATGGTCGACGTGCTCCGCCTCTGCGCGGAGCACGGCATCCGCACCGGCATCGTCAGCAACACCCTGGTCGGCGCGCTCAACCGCGAGATGGCGGCGGCCGGCGGCCTCGCGCCCTACCTCGGCGTGCAGGTCTACTCGGACGAGACCGGCCACCGCAAGCCCGGCCCCGAGCTGGTGCTGCTGGCCGCCCGGGCGCTGGGCACGGACCCGGCGGACTGCTGGTACGTGGGCGACAACTACGACCGCGACGTGGTGTGCGGGATACGGGCGGGCATCGGACGCACGGTCCTGATGCGCCCCGAGGACCGCCTCGACCCCACCGCACACCCGCAGCCCGACACGGTCGTCCACGACGGCGAAGGACTCCTGGCCCTCCTCCACTCCGCACTGACCGCGCCCGACACGGCCGACCGAGGCGGAACGCGCACGACCGAGACCGCCGACCGAGGGGAACACGCATGACCGAGACCGAGGAACTCTCCGCCCATCTGCGCACCGTGGCGGTCGAGGCCGCGCTCGCCGTCGCACCCGACCTGCGGGCAGCGTTCCGCGGCCGGATGGACGTGGAGTTCAAGCGCGACGAGCACGACCCCGTGACCGAACACGACCGACGGGCCGAGGAGCGCATCCGCCACGCCCTCCTCGGCAAGGTGCCCGACAGCACGGTCATCGGCGAGGAGGGCGGCCGCCGGGACGGCAGCGGCAGCATCTCCTGGTACGTCGACCCGATCGACGGCACCGCGAACTTCGCGCACGGCCTCGCGTTCTTCTGCACCGCGATCGGCGCCGTCGTCGACGGCCGCCCGGTGGCCGCCGCCGTCGTCGACCCGATCGCGGGCCACGTCTTCTCCGCCGACCTCTCCGGCGCCCGCCTCGGCGACCGCCCGCTGGCATCGACGGGCACGACGGACGAGGCCCGCGCCCTCCTCATCACCGGCTTCCCCAACAGCAGGGAGCTCGCGTCGGGCGACCCCGAGTCCCCGGTACGGTTCGCCGGCCTCGTCTCCCGCTACGGCACCGTCCGCCGCACGGGCAGCGCCGCGCTCACCCTCGCCCACGTGGCCGCGGGCTGGTGCGACGCGGCCCTGGGCACGACCGTCAACGCGTGGGACATCTGTGCCGCCCACCTGCTCGTGGAGCAGGCGGGCGGCACATACGTCCCCTTCGGCGGCCACCCCGGCTGGGACCAGCCGTGCTACGCGGCACACACGCGCGACCTGGAGCCCA
This sequence comes from Streptomyces sp. NPDC005775, assembly GCF_042871565.1. Classification (NCBI taxonomy): domain Bacteria; kingdom Bacillati; phylum Actinomycetota; class Actinomycetes; order Kitasatosporales; family Streptomycetaceae; genus Streptomyces; species Streptomyces sp. NPDC005775. The sequence continues at coordinate 116,143 of NZ_JBIAIU010000013.1, forward strand.
CCGCGCTACGGGAGTTCACCACCTGGTACACGGCCCGGGCCGCTTCGGGGGCCAACGGATGACCGTCCCCCGCGCCGCCGACCTGAGCCACGCCTGGATCGTCACCGACCTCGACGGCACCCTCGTCGACCGGGACCTGGGCCTCGTCCCCCGCAGCGTCGAGGCGCTGCGCCGCTACCGGGACCGCGGCGGCACGGTGTTCATCGCGACCGGCCGCAACGAGGAGTCCGCCACCCCGTACCACCGCGAACTCGGCCTGGACACCCCGATGATCCTCTACAACGGCGCCCGCATCACCGACCCCGGGACCGGCGCCCACCTCGTGGACCTGGACCTGGGCGCCGTCTGGCCCCACCTCCGGGCCCTGGTCGTCCCCGCCCTCCCCGACGGCGTGGGCGCGGTCGCCTTCAGCGGGGGCGACGCCCACATCCTGCGCCCCGCCCCGGCCCTGACGGACTACGCGCGCCGCGACCGCATCGCGCTGCTCCCCGACCCTCCGGACGGCCCGCCCACCAAGGTGATGCTGATCTCCGACGGCCGGAACCCCGCCCCGCTCGCCGAATTGGTGACCCGCCACTGCCCGGACGCCCTGCTGGTCCAGTCGGAGGACACGTACCTGGAGGTGCTGCCTCCCGGCGCCGGCAAGGAGGCCGCACTGCGGGAGCTGGCCGCCCACTACGGCATGGACACGGCCCGGATCGCCGCTATCGGGGACAACCCCAACGACACCGGCATGATCAGCCTCGCGGGCCTGGGCGCGGCGGTCGGCGACGGCCACCCGCAGGTCCTGAAGGCCGCGGACATCGTGGTCGCGGCCTGCACCGAGGGAGCGGTGGCCGACCTGGTGGGCCGCATCCTGGACGGTCCCCTGCCGTGACGGGACGGGCCCCGGCCGTCGGCGCGGCCCCGATGGCCGGGGCGACCCGTCACTCCCGCCCCACCGCCTCGACCCGCCGGGCCAGGGCCTCGTTCATCGCACGGAACTGCGGGAGCGTGTCGGCTCTCAACTGCCCCTCGACGAAAGGCACCGCGACCCCGGTGAACGACTCGCTCTGCGTGAGGCGGACCCGGCCGCCCCCGATCTCCTCGATCACGAACCGGTGCTCCCCGTCCGCGATCCAGCCGGGCCCCATCTTCCCGAGCCACCGCAGCTCCCGGCCCGGCTCCAGGGTCAGGACCTCCGGCGTGAAGACGGTGTCCCCGGTCCTGTCATGCATCACGTTGCGCAGGGTCGCGCCCTCTTCGAGACGACCGCCCTTCGAGGTCACCTCCGTCGAGGTCATGAACGGGTTCCACTGCGGATAGGCGGCCAGGTCGGTCAGCACCTGCCAGACCTCGTCGGGCGACGCCTCCATCTCGATGGAAGCGGTCAGCCGGACGGGGTGGGTGTTGCTCCACGCCGTGTAGCCGCAGAGCAGGGCGACGAGCGCCGCTGTGACCCCGAGGAGTACGCGGCGCCTGCGGCGCCGGGCGGGGGCCGGGGGCGTATCGGTCGGCTGGGTCGGTAAAGCGGTGGTCACAGTCGGACTTCCTCTCCATCAGCGGGCATGGCGGGGGGGGGCGGAATGGCCCGGCTTCAGGCGGCGGCACCCCGCAGCACGCCGGTCACGAGCCGGTCGACGTACGCGGCGTCGATGGGTCGGCCGGTGATGAGCAGCCGGTAGTACAGAGCACCGGCCAACTGGTCGAAGAGCACTTCGCCCTCGACGTCCTCGTGCAACTCACCGGCGTCCCGCGCCTGTTCGATGAGCCGGAGCACCAGGGCGTTGCGCCGGACGAACATGGCGTGCACGGCGGAGCCGATGTCCGCGTGGCGCGCGGCGGCGGCGGCGACCTCGGCGACGAGCCCGGCGGACGTGTCACCGGCCGCCGCGGGACGCCCGGCAAGCCGCATCCGGTTGAGGCCGTCGACGATCGCGCCCAGGTAGCGCGTGAGATCGGCGCGCACGTCGCCCCGATAGTCGACGGGGACCTCGTCCTGCATCCGCGCCACGACGGCGACGACGAGGTGATCCTTGGTGGGCCACCGCCGGTACAACGTGGTCTTGGCGACGCCGGCCTTCACCGCCACTTCGTCGACCGAGAAGGCGTCGTACCCGCGATCGAGCAGCAACGCCAGGGCTGCACCGGCGATTCGGGCATCCGCCGCCTCACTGCGTGGCCGCCCGCGCCGGACTGCTTGTTCCATGAGCCCACCCCTTATCGCTACGACCGTCTCGTAAAACGAAGGTAGCCCGCGCCACCGAATTACGCAACGGTGGTAGCGGAAAGATGAGCACAGCGAGAAGAGGCGGCTGTGCGGGCCGCGACACGGACAGAGGCTTTGGCCCTCGCCCAGTACCGGGTGCGCCGTCTCGCTCCTCTGGGGAGGCACCACCTCCTACCGCCCCAGCGGTGTGCCCCCGTCGCGGCCGGGCGTCGTGCCGGCTCCTGGCTTCTGGCTTCTGAGGACCGGTGCGAGGCGGATCGGCTGTCAGACCTGGCTGGGATGCTCCGCGCATGGAGATGACAGTGCAGCTGACGATCGACTGCTCCGATCCGCAGAGAATGGTGGCTTTCTGGGCGGAGGCCCTGGGATACGTCGCCGAGCCTCCGCCGGGCGGACACGCCACGTGGCGTGCTTACTGGGCGGCAGCGGGGGTGCCCGGGGAAGAGCTGCCGACCGGCGCCGGCGACGTACCGGAGTCGATCATCGATCCCTCGGGGCAGGGGCCGAGGGTGTGGTTCCAGCAGGTTCCGGAGCCGAAGGCCGCCAAGAACCGGTGGCACTTCGACCTCAAGGTCGGTGGGGGCCGCGACGTCCCCCTGGACGTCCGCACACGACGGGTGAGGACCACGGTGGATCGGCTGGTCAAAGCCGGCGCCACCGTGCTGCGGATCAGGGAAGAGCCGGACATGGGGTTCTACGCCGCCGCCTTGCAGGACCCCGAGGGCAACGAGTTCGACGTCGTCTGAGAACTGTCACGCCGCCCGCTGACAACGGCCGCCGCCGCGTCGGGCCCGGAGCGCCTCGCACCCACCCCGGCCCGTCGCCGTCGTCGGCGCATGCCCACGCCTCTTGTCGGACACCGCTGTTACGTTGACGCGAGGATCTTGGTTCACCTTCTGGAGAGGGCGTATGTACGACGCACAGCTCGCCGAGTTCTCCCGCGAGCGACTGGACGGCCGTCCGGTACCCGACGACCTGCGCGTGCTGCTGGTGGCGCAGTGGGAGGGCCACACCGCCTTCGCCCTTCTGCTCCACCTCGACTTCTTCGAGGCGGGAGCGGCCCACCCGCTCCTGGACACCAGCTACCTGAGCGCGGAGGAACTCGCGGCCCCGGAGATGCGGGCGGTCAACGCCGCAGCTGCGGAGATGTCCCAGTACGTCAAGCTCGTGGCGGAGGGCGGCAAGGGGTGGGTGGGCTACTGGCTGCACCCCGACGAACCCGCGGACCGCGCCTGGCGCCTCGTGGAACTGGACACCGAGTTCACCTACTGGCGCCCGGTCGGCCTCACCCTGACCGAGGGAGCCGCAGCCGAACAGGCCGGCTACCAGGACGAGCCGGACGAGCGCGTGGCGTTCACACGACTGGCCGCCGAACTTGCCGCGCTCGGCCTGCCGTTGAGCACCCAGGATTTCGACGCCCTCGATGACACCGAGTACGTGGTGGACCCGGAGGACCTCATGAAGGAGCTGATCGAAGCGGAACGCGCGAAGCGCGGTCTCCGCTGAGCGGGGCGCCATCGGCGCCCGGCCCAGGTGCCACCACAGGTGGGGGCGGTTGCTACTGGAAAGGGCTCCGCCCTTGATTACCGCCACCATGGCCGTAACCTTGGGACCGTGGCCGACAGGCCCCGTGGCGCGGCCCCGGCCCGAGTGTGGAAGGCATGTGAAGCCGTCCCAGTGATCGCATCCCTGCTCTCCTTCGTCGCAGATCAGCTACTGGTCCCAGCGCTCCCCGAACGACGCCGGGAACGAGCCCAGGAGCGCACCTTCGCGCGAGGCGGCGAAGTGACCTTCCAGGCGTACATCCTGGGCGACCGCCCGTACTGCCGACCGGTCCCCGTCTTCATCTCCGCCTCCCGCACCGCTCTGCACGTATCGCCCACGGAGGTGAAGGAGCTCCGGCGCGGCACACTGCCGACCGAGCAGATCCGTATACAGCGGATCCGCCGCCGGGCGCGAACGGATCCGCGGACCGTCCCTCCCTACTGGCAACTCGCCGAATGCCGTGACGGGCAGGCCGACATCATGATCGGCTGCGCTCCCGCGCACATGCGCTTCGTGGCCGAGGCGCTCGGGACTAACTGAAGCACTCCAGGATCAGCGGCAGGTCCGCCAGCCACTCACGGAGCCGGGCTCGCTTGCGGGCCGCCAGCACGCACGGGTAGGCGGCGCCGTTGCGGAGGCGGACGGTCACCCCGAGGTGTTTCGGGCTCAAGGCCGCGTACTCGACCGTATGGATGTCCGCCCAGGTGAACCGCACTTCACCGGCGGGCGTGCCCAGTTCGACCCCCGAGGCATCGACCAGCAGGAAGCTGTCCGAGCTGACCGCCATGAAGTCGAGGTCGTCCCCGGTGTCGGGCCCCGGGTAATTCGGCGGACCGAATCCGGTGGGTGCCTGGTGGAACGGGACGCCCCCGGACGGCGCGTAGGAAGGCGGCGGCGGCACCGCCAGCGTCGGGGAGTACGCGGCGCCGCCCGGCGCGAACAGGTCCAGCAGGCGCTCGGGCGTCGGCCGTCCGCCGGGCTCCTTGGCCAGGCACGACGCCACGATCGCCCGCAGGCCGTCCGGCACCACCGTCAGATCCGGAGCCTCGTGCACCGACCGGTACATCAGCCCCATCGGGGTGCCCGCCCCGAACGCGCTGCCGCCCGCTGCCGCCACGAGCACCGCGCCGAGCGCGAACACGTCGGTCGCTCCGCCGACCGCCTGCCCCTGCGCCTGCTCGGGCGCCAGGAACCCCGGCGTCCCGAACGCCACCCCGGTGGCCGTCAGACGGGTCGACTCCAACGCCCGCGCGATGCCGAAGTCCAGGACCCTCGGCCCGTCCGACGCCATGATGATGTTTCCGGGCTTCAGGTCGCGGTGCACCAGCCCGCAGCGATGGATCGCCACCAGCGCCTCGGCGAGCGCAGCGCCCAGTCGCCGTAGCCGTGCCTCGTCCATCGGCCCCTCGGCCTCGATCAGGGCGGAGAGCGTCGGCCCGGGTATGTAGGCCGTGGCCAGCCAGGGCGCCGCCGCAGCCGGGTCCGCGTCCACCACCGGTGCCGTGTGGAAGCCGCCCACGCTGCGCGCGGCCTCGACCTCGGCACGGAACCGCTCCCGGAAGTGCGGGTCGGTCGCGAGCTCGGAGCGCGCCACCTTCACGGCCACCGCACGCCCGCCCCGCGAACGCGCCAGATAGACGACGCCCATCCCGCCGGCGCCCAACTCCCGCTCCACGGCGTACCCGCCGATGCTCTGCGGCAAGCCCGCGCCGTCCGCCCCGTACTCCATGCGCTGTGCGCCTCCCCCTGTGTCTCCGGCGCATCAGTATGGCGTAGGTGTAGTGGGCAGGAGGTACGGGACCGCAGGCTCGAACAGGCGGCCTCGGGTGGAGTGGCCCGGGGTGCCCCACGCTCCCCGTCCACGGCATCCCCGTCCACATTCAGGAGCGGGCGCCCGGTTCTCCCGTAGGCGGAGCAGCCAGGCGTCAGTGCCGACGCTGCCCTCCCCCGTGGCACACTCCTCTCCTGTTCGCGGGGCGCACGGCCCCTGTGGCTCGGGAGGGTACGACTGTGCGCAGGACGAAGTGGGCCGCTGTAGCGATAGCGGTCGTCGCGCTCGGAACCGCAGGCTGCGGCACGAGCGACGCGGGCACCGAGGGGGCCGCCACCCCGATATCGACACCGCCCCGCCCCAAGGGCACCGGGCCGCTCACGAAAGACATCGTGCGCAGCGACGTCACGACCTCGGCCGCCGAGGCGGGCATTCCCGCGAACGCACCTGACTGGGGCAGCGGGTACGAAGATGCCCCCGCCGACTCGTCACGATCGTGCGCCGTCAGCTTCAAAGGATTCGGAACCGAGGCCACTCCGGTCGATGTCGACCGCCACAAGGCGGCGGTCAACGAGCTGCGCGAGCGCGACTGGCAGGAAACCCGGACAGAGACGGAACGCAACGACCGGGGCGACAGGGCGATCCACACACGCCAGACGGTCCTCAAGCAGCGTGGCTGGACCGTGGTCGCCACGTACCAGACCTTCGGCGAGAACAGTGAGATCAGCCTGACGGCTTTCGAGGACGCCTGCGTGAGGGCGAAGGACGCCGCCCCCGACGTACGCTGACCCGGCCATGGCCTCGCCCCCTTCGGTTGGGCACCTTCAGCAACCGCCGTCGCGGCGTTTCCGGGATGGGCGCGTGACAGGCCCTCCCCCCACGACCGTCTGTCTACGGCGCGAAGCCGCCGGTCCGGCACTCCGCCCACACCGTCTTCCCGACCACCCGCTCGGCCACGCCCCACTTCTCCGCGAGCGCCTCGACGAGTCGCAAGCCGCGCCCCGCCTCCGCACCGGGCTCCCGTTCGCACGCCTCCGGCCGTCGCTCCCCGCGCGCATCGGACACCTCGATACGGAGCCCGGCCGCACCGATCGTCAGCCGCAGCTCGAAGTCCCGTCCCGGTACGGACCCGTGCACCACCGCGTTCGTCGCCAGCTCGGCCACGATCACCGCTACATCGTCCGACAGCTCGCTCCCGTACGGCACACCCCACTCGTCCAGCTGATGCACCGCGAGCCTGCGCGCGAGCCGGGCACCACGGTGGGTGGAGCTGAGGCGTTGGACGAACTCGGCGCCCGCAAGGGTGATTTCGGCTTTCATGTGACTCAGCGTGGCCGCGTGATCGTACGCTGACCAGGAGTGACACCACGACGCCGTGAAGCTGTACGGGACCTCCCCGCCGGCTGTACGGGCCAGTCGGGCCGTGACCTGACGGACAGAGGCGGTACGGGGCAGATGGCGAACGCGGAACGCGAAGAGCGGCCGGAGCGGCCGGCCGAGTCGGACGGTACGGCGCACTTGTTCAGGGCGCTGGGCAAACAGATCAAGGTCCTGCGCGAACGTGCGGGCATGAGCCAGCGGGAGCTGGGCCTCGCGGCGCATTGCGGGGAGGACCTGGTGTCGGCGGTGGAGCGGGGCGTACGGACGCCTCAGCCGGACTTCCTTGAGCGCGTCGACCACGTGCTCGGTGGGGGCGGGGTGCTGGCAGCGGCCGCCGACGAGGTGCGGGAAGCGTTGGCCCGGACGCGGACGCGGCATCCGGCTTGGTTCCGGGACTATGCGCGAACAGAGGCGGAGGCAGTCGTCCTGCACGAGTACAGCAGTCAGGCAGTCCCCGGCCTGCTTCAGACCGAGGACTATGCGCGTGCCGTCTTCACGCAGAGGCGGCCGCTTCTGGACGAGGCCACCATTGAGAAGAGGGTGGCCGACAGGATTGCGCGGCAACAGATCTTCGAACGATGGCCTGCCCCCACCTTTAGCTACGTACTCGAAGAGTCGGCGTTGCAGCGACCAGTCGGAGGGCGGGGTGTTCAACGGCAACAGCTGAAGAGGCTCCGCCAGGTTGGCCTCATGCGGACCGTTCAGTTGCAGGTAATGCCGACCGACTGTGAGGAGCACCCGAGCCTCGGTGGCTCCTTCACTCTGCTCACTCCCAGAGGACGTCCGCAGGTCGCATACATGGAAGTGCAGGGCTACCCCCGGCTGGTCACCGAACCGGATGAAGTCAGCGTCTTCGCTGAGCGCTATGGAATCATCCGAGCGCAGGCTCTCACCCCGAGGGAGTCCCTGACACTCATCGAGAAGATGCTGGGAGAGCGATGAACACCGAGCAACTGCACTGGTTCAAAAGCAGCTACAGCGGCGGCGAGGGTGGAACCTGCGTCGAAGTCGCCTACGCCTGGCGCAAGTCCAGCTACAGCGACGGCGAAGGCGGCAACTGCATCGAGGTAGCCGCCTCCCCCGCCACCGTCCACATCCGCGACTCCAAGAACCTCCAGGCCCCCCACGTCGACGTGGCCCCCGCCGCCTGGTCCGCCTTCGTCGCCTACGCCTCCCGGGGCTGACCCGGATCGCACGCCACCGGGTCGCGGGAATCCGCGACCCGGTCCGCCGCGTCGCGGTGGCCCACGACGTAAAGGCTTTTAAAGGCTCTTGGAGAGAACTGAATACCCACCCAACCTCACCGGCGCCCCCGTCACCCGCACGGGTGAGGTTCGCCAACTGGGCTGGCTTTCCACCGGGTTGCCTGGCATATGCTCGCCGCACCAAATCAAGACTTCTGACGGCCCCCGCCGGGACAGCAATCCCGAGGCGGGGGCCTGACCAACGAGGAAGAGAACGCTTCCTGATGGATGCCTCGCAGGCTATCGCGACCCCATATGCCCCGCCACGCGGTGTGGAGCACGTCAACGTCCGCCACGCCGACCGCTTCACCGTCGTCGGCAACCACCTCAGCCAGCACCGCGAGCTCTCGCTCGCCGCCCGGGGCCTGGCCCTGCACATCCAGTCGCTGCCGCCGGGCGCCAGGATCGGCATCAAGGCCCTCGCCGCCCGTCTGCCCTCCGACAGTGAGCACCGCATCGCGGGCGCCCTGCGGGAGCTGGAGCAGCACGGCTACCTCAAGCGGACCCGGGAACGTTCGCCGGACGGGCGGATCTACACCCGCACCGTGTCGTACAACCACCCGGACCCCGCCGCTGGCGGCAAGGCCCAATCGGTCGCACCCCGCAAGCCCCGCTCGGCTCCGACACCGCCCCCTGCCCCGGCGCCGCTCGCAGACCCAGCTCCCCTCCCCCGTGTCCCCGCGCCCACCGCCAAGAAGGCCTCGCGTCGGCCACTTCCGCAGCCGCAGAATCCCCTGCCGCAGTTCCTCCGGGCCGCCGCTCTCCTCCTCGCCCGACTGAAGCACCAGGATGCCGAACTCAGCCTGACCGACGCCCAGATCGCTTACCTCGCACCCGGCGTCGCCGCCTGGTTCGAGCGGGACGCGTCGCCCGCCGACGTACGCAAGGCACTGACCGAGGAACTACCCCGGCCCGTGCGGTTCCCCGCGCAGTTGGTGAGGTACCGGCTCACCGTGTCCCTGCCGTCCGGGCAGACCCTCCCCGCCGCCTACCGGCCCGTGCCGATGCAGAACTGCGACGGCTGCGATCGAGGGTTCCGGGCACCCGAACCGGGCAGGTGCGACGACTGCGAAGGCTCCGCGTAGCCCGCCGGTCAGCTCAGACGGGCTTCGGCGTAGGCCACCATCGCGTCACGCTGGTACGCGGCCAGGCCGTCGGCGACCCGGTCGAAGTTGACCCGCATCCGGGGGTCGTCGACGTAGATCCGGCCGAGGCCCACGTAGGCCTCCGCGTTCGGCGTCCAGAACCGGCAGATGGCCTGGTAGTGCGCAGCCGTCTCCGCCTGCACCGCCGGGTCGTCGGGCGGTGTGCCCGCCACCATGAATTCCGCGAAGCGGATCATCTGCGCGGTGGCCTCGCGTTGCCACGCCTCCTGGTCCGCGTCGGTCATCGTCTCCCTGGACCGGCGGGCCTCCTCCCACGCCTTCGGCCAGCGCTCGCGCACTTCGGCGTCTTCCTCGGCGGTGTGCTCAAGGCCCTCGAACAGGTTCTCCGGCCTGCTGATCTTCGCCATGTCGTGGTCGCCCTTCCCTTCCTCCAGTTCGGTGATGGTCCGCTCGACGGTGCTGACGAGCGTGTCCAGCCGGTCACGCTCCTCGCACAGCCGCCTGTGGTGCTCACGCAGTGCGCTCACCGGGTCGGTGCGCTCATCCAGCACGCGCCGGATCTCGCTCAGCCCCAGGCCCAGCTCCCGCATCAGCAGAATCCGCTGCAGGCGCAGCAGGTCAGCCTCTTCGTAGGAGCGGTGCCCATTGCTTCCGAATCCCGCAGGCGGCAGCAGGCCGATCTCGTCGTAGTACCGCAGTGTCCGGGACGTCACCCCGGACATCCGCACGACCTCCGCGATCGACCAGGCCATGGCCGTGCCTCCCCTCACCGGGCCGGTTCCTCCGGCCACACACTTGACCGTAGGAGTTGACGCAACGGCAAGCGCAACCCGGACACGGCGGCGGGCCGCTCCTGCGTGGGGCACATGGGAGCATTCCGCCGTGACTCCTGAAGAGATATGGGAAGCCGCCGGGCCGGCCGAGCAGCGACTGTCCGGTGTGGCGCTCAATCCGGCCGCGCCCGTCGACTCCTGCTGCGGATACTCGAGGACGGGCCGGACGCCGCGCGGATGGTGCTGGCCCGTGACCGGGTGCTGCCCGGCCCCGTGGTGGACGCGGTCGTGTCCCACCCCGACCCGCGCACGCGCAGCCTCTTCGCCCGGAACCCGTACGCCGATCCGGAGCAGCGGGCACGGCTGGTGGACGATCCGCATTATCTCGTACGGGGGCATCTGGCCCGGGAGCCCCGGGCCGACGACATCTGCCTGCCCCCGCCGTTGCCGGACCGGACCATCGTGCGGATCATCGAGACGTACGAAAGCGACCACCTCTGGGAGCTCAACCGGCTGATCTCGCCCGGTCTCCAGCGGGCGATGACCGCTCATCCCTCTGCGAAGGTCCGCTGCATGGGGATCGGCCGCCTCTCCTGGGACTCCCTGACACCCGGCGTCCGGGACGCCCTGCTGGCCGACCCGGACCCGGACGTACGGGCGGCGGCCGGCTCCAGCAGAGGCTGGTACGAACGGCTCCGCGACCCCGACGCGGTTCGGGAGGACCTGCCCGCGCAGAACTGCCACGCGCGCACTCACCTGTTGATGTACGGGACGCTCGCCCCGGATGTCGTGGCGGAGGCGTTGCCGCAGAACCCTCGGCTGATCGCTGCCAACGACAGCATCCCGCCGGAGACCGTGGCGCTGCTGGCCGCACACCCCGATCCCGAGGTGCGGGCCCGCGTCGCCGAGCGGCCCGATCTGGGACCGTCCGAGCGCCGCGCCCTTGCCGTGGATCCCGACCCTGAGGTGCGCCTCGCCCTCTCCGTACATCCGGCGCTGAGCGAGACGGAACGCGCCGCGATCGACTACGAGGTGGAACAGGACGACGCGTACAGCCACTTCCCCTCCTATGAACCGGAGTTGCTGCCCGACCCGGAGGAGAGCCGCCCCCTCGCACTGTCCGCCCACCCGCTTCTTCGGCGGCGGGCCGCCAGCCGGCCGAACCTCCCCGCCGACCTGGTCGCGCTCCTGGCGGACGACCCCGACCTCGGGGTACGGGTCCTGCTCGGCCAGAACCATCCGGACGCCCCGGCGGCGCTGCTGCTCCGCTGCTTCCTGGAGTACACCGGCCGCGACCGGTGGCATCTGACCGGGCACGGCAACTTCCCCCGCGCCGGGCTCGCCCGGTTCGCAGGCGACGAAGACCCTGCGGTCCGGCGGCTGGCCCTCCTCGACCCCGAGGTACGCGCGGACACCGCCGACCGTCTCACCCGCGACCCCGATCCGCAGGTCCGCGCGGACGCGGCACGCCACCCGCGGCTGCCACAGGACCGGATCGCCGCGCTCCTCGACGACCCCGAGCTCGGACACCGGGCCGCAGCCAACCCGGCGTTGCCGGCCGCGACGATGTACGAACTGATCGCCGCCCACGCGCATGGCGGGCACCGTTGACCTCGGGTGCAGAACTCCGGGGAGGAGGAGGTGGGGACCGTTGACCGACCAGGAACAGGAGCACATCTCGGACGGCCTGGCCATCATGCGGGAGCTTGAGCGCGTGCTCGGTCACCGCTACTCGGAGAAGACCCCTCAGTGGGCGGACCTGGGCTTTCCCGTGATCGACCGGGGCCCGTACGCGATCTTCCCGCTCGCGGTGGCCCATGGGCGGGAGGACGGCGGTTCCGCAGGGGCCGGGCGCCTGTCCGGCATGCGGAGCAGCATCGAGCGCCACTGCGTCCACCTCTGTGACTCCTCCCCGCCCTGAAGGGCGGGGCTTCTCGCTATGCCGTGTTGGCGTTGCGACGGACCAGCCCGGCCCGTAGAACGTTGAGTGCCCCGACCTCGTCGGCATGAGCCCGGTGGCCGCAGTCGACGCAGTGGAACTTCTCCTGTGTGGGCCGGTTCTCCTTCGCGGTGTGCCCGCATGCGGGACACCGCCGGGAGGTGTTGCGGGGGTCCACGGCCATCACTTCCCGCCCGGCACTCTCAGCCTTCGCGTTCAGGATCGTCAGGAACACCCCCCAACCGGCATCAGCGATCGAACGGTTCAGCCCGGCCTTGGCCGCAGCCCCGTTGGACAGGAACACGCCCGGCCTCTCGGGATCGGGCTTCGGTGCGGGGGCCTTGCTCATGTTGCGGATCTTTAGGTCTTCGTGCGCGATGAAGTCGTGCGCGCGGACCAGGGTGAGCGCGGTCTTGTGTGCGTGGTCGAGCCGCCGACGCCGCACCTTGCCGTGCAGGGCTCCCACCTTCTCCACCGCCCGCTGATGGTTGCGGGTGCGGTCCTTGGCCCTGCATCGTGGGAACCGAGACAGCGCCCGCTGCGCGGCCTCCAGCCTGGCGGCGGCCTTGCGGGCGTGGCGCGGGTTGGGGATGTGGGTGCCGTCGGAATCGGTGAGGAACGAGGCGATCCCGAGGTCGATTCCGATGTCGGAGCCGGTCGCGGGCAGTGGCTCGGGCACGGCCTGTTCGGCTGTGAGTACGACGAACCACTTGCGGCCCTCGCGTTTCACGCTGACGGTCTTGACCGTGCCGAGCACCGCCCGGTGCTGGTTGACCCTGACGTGCCCGACGCCCTGGAAGCGGACCCGGGTGACCGGGTCGTGCGGGGTCGAGTCCCAGCGGCACCCGTCCCCGTCCCGGGGGAAGTCCACCGTGTCGAACCAATTCACCCCGCGAAAGCGCGGGTAGCCGGGCTTGTCCCCTGCCTTGACCCGACGGAAGAACGCGGTAAACGCCTTGTCCAGCCTTCGCAAGGTTGCCTGCTGGGAGCTGAACGACCAGCGGCCCTGACGCTCGGGGTCGAAGGCCCTGATGTCCTTGAGCTGTCCGGACTGCATCCCGTACTTGATGCTCGTTCTCGAGGGGTGGCGGTAGGCGTCACGGCGTTCCTGCAACGCACCGTTGTAGAGCGAGCAGTGATCACGCAGCATTTCACCCAGCGCGATCGCCTGCCCCACGGTGGGCCGTAAGAGAAACTTGTACGCACGAATCAACCAGCCCACCCCCTTCGCCCGGCTTGTCCAACACACTACCCTTGGTGAATGTCACCGCGCTGGGAAACCGATCCCGAAGTTCGCAGGGGAAATCATGTCGTTTTCAACTTGCACGTGCACTTGGTGTTTGTCACCAAGTATCGGCGCGGTGTCTTCAACGACGACATGCTGACCCGCTGCGAAGAGATCATGCGGGACGTCTGTCGGTCCTTCGAGGCGGAGCTGCGCGAGTTCAACGGCGAGGATGATCACGTCCACCTTCTGGTGCACTACCCACCGAAGGTCCAGCTGTCCAAACTGGTCAACTCCCTCAAAGGGGTCTCCTCTCGGTACTTGCGCCAGGAGTTCAGCGGCCGCACCAACCGAGCAATCACGCACGGCCGCTTCTGGTCCCCGTCCTACTTCGCAGGGTCCTGCGGCGGAGCACCGCTGAGCATCGTCAAGCAGTACATCGAGCAGCAGAAACGTCCGCTCTGACCATCACGTCAGAGCAGCCACGAGATCGCATTCCCGCCCGGCCTGAAGGCCGGGATTCCCTGCGAAGATCGGGGATGGCGGGGACTTCTTCCACGCGGAGATGGACCTCGATCCCGACGAGGGGTACGGCCGGAAGCTCATCGCCGCCGGAGCCGTCATCAACGGAGGGCGCTGGGAGTGCGTGTGGTCCATCCAGCGCTTCGCCGTGGTGCTCGCGCACTCGGTCGATCAGGAACGCGCGCGGGAGACGCTGGCGCTCCACATCGTCCCGCTGGACTGGGTCCGGTACCGCCCGGTCAACTCGGGAACGAAGCGCGAAGCATCACGCCACCGGCGCATCCTCAGGGAGCGGGATGCCGCCGATGTGGTCTGGGCGTGGCCGCTCCCGATGCCGGACGGATGAACGGACGAGGGGTCGGGAACGCGGTTTCCGGCCCTTCTCCGGCGCGGAGCGGGCGCGACCAACCCCCGACTCGCCCTCGACGCGTCACCGGGCGCGTCGAGGACGAGAAGGGCGGGGCCTGCCGCCCTAGAGGTACTCCGCGAACGCGTCGAGCGTCCGCAGGACCTCCGGTTCGGCGGCGGGGGGCAGTTGGAGGACGACCTCCTCGATGCCCAGGTCCGCGTAGTGCGTCAGCTTGCCCGGGCTCGGGAGGACCGCGTACGGGACCACCTGGAGGTCCTTCGGGTCGCGGCCCGCCGCCTCCCAGACCGTACGGAGCTTGGGCACGGACTCCGTCAGACCCCGGCCGCCGATCGGCAGCCAGCCGTCCGCGTACTCCGCGATGTGTGCGAACAGCTTCGGGCCGGCCGCGCCGCCGATCAGGGTGCGCGGGCCGACCAGCGGGCCGTGCGGCTCCTGGACGGGCTTCGGGTAGGCGTGACTCGCCCGCACCGAGCCGAAATCACCCTCGTAGGCCGTCGGTTCGGCCGACCACAGGGCGCGCATCAACGCCATCCGGTCACGGCCGAGCTCCCGGCGCGTCGACCAGTGCACACCGTGGTCCGCCGCTTCCTCCACGTTCCAGCCGAAGCCGAGGCCCAGCGTGAAGCGGCCGCCGGAGAGGTGGTCGAGGGTGGCGATCTGTTTGGCCAGATCGATCGGGTCGTGCTGGGTGATCAGCGTGATTCCGGTGCCCAGGTGCAGCCGTTCGGTCACCGCGGCGGCCTGCGCGAGGGCGACGAACGGGTCCAGGGTGCGGCCGTACTCGGGCGGGAGGTCGCCGCCCGCCGGGTAAAGAGTTTCCCTGCTCACCGGGATGTGCGTGTGCTCCGGAAGATAGAGCCCGGCGAATCCCCGCTGCTCAAGCTGGTGCGCGAGCCGCACCGGTGTGATCGTTTCGTCGGTGAGGAAGATCGTTGTGCCGATCCGCATGCGAGAACACCTCCGTCGTTGTCTGGTGGCGGCTCAAACGTATGCCGTACGGTGCGCAAAGCCGAGGCTTCGGCGACTTCGGGGGAGGTCCTTTCGCCATGATTCGTACGCGTACCCGCACCGTTCTCACCGCCCTGTTCCTGACGGGCGTACTCATCGGCGGCGCGCCCGTCGCGGCATCCGCTGCCACGCCCGCCGCCGCCGTCTCCCGTACCGCGTCGGTGCAGAACGCGGGGCATGTGGAGGGGGCCGCAGCCGTCCACACCGGTGTGCGCGAGGCCGCGCACACGTACAAGGCCACGAGCAAGAGCAAAAGCAAAAGTAGGAGCAAGAAGCGGCGGAAGCACGGCTCCGGCGGGTTCGGCGGCGGGCTGATCCTGGGGATCGTGCTCGCCGTGATCGTCGTCGGCATCATCGCGTTCGTGCTCGTCGCCCGCGCCCGGCGCAACTCCTAGTGGGTCGGCTCGGATTGTCGACCGCGTAATTGGTTCGCCGTCCGGTGCCCGTCGTTCTGCCGCCAGGTGTGATCTCGACGGTGGCCGTGAGGGCGTCCTGGAGTGTTCGCACGCCTGCGAGCATGAGCGAGGGCGCCTCTCACCCCGCGTGTCTCCCCGCTCTACCCGCCGTGGCCCGTCGCCTTGCCCGCGACGGTGGCGGCCGCGCGGACGAAGGCGGCCAGGGCTGGGGAGGTGGCGTGCTCGGGCCAGGCGAGGACGAGCGTGGTGGGCTCGGCATCATCGACTGGGACGGCGACCAGGTCGTCGCGGAGCTGGTCGCGGATGGAGGAGGGGAGGACGGCGACCATGCGGCGCAAGGCGATGAGGTGGAGAAGCTGCCCGAGGTCGTGGATCTCGGGGCCGGGTGGGTCACCCTCAGGTGCGCCCGGCCAGCGCGGCAGCGGCTCCCCGGCGAGGTCGTTCAGGCGAACTCGGGTACGGCCCGCGAGGCGATGCGAACTCGGCATCACGAGAAGTTGAGTCTCGGTCAGGAGGTCCTGGGTGTCCAGGCCGGTGAGGTCGTGGTGGGGGCGGTGGAGCAGGGCGGCGTCGGCACGACCCTCCCGCAGGAGGATCTCACGCTCGCCGAAGCTGCACACCAGCTCGACCGGCAGCGCACCCGGCTCAGTCTGATAGGCGTCGAGGATCGCGGGCAGCAGGCCACCGTCGCCGCCCGGCTTGATGACCAGGACCAGACGCGGGTCGGCGCGGCCGGCCCGCCGGGTGCGGTGTGCCGCGGCCGACGCGGCGTCGAGCACCGTACGGCTCTCGCGGAGCAGGACGGCCCCCGCCTCGGTCAGTGCGAGCCGGCGACTGCCACGTTCCAACAGGGCTACGCCCAGGCGTCGTTCGAGCTGCTGAATGGCGCGGGAAAGCGGCGGTTGGGTCATCCCTAGCCGGGCGGCCGCCCGACCGAAGTGCAGTTCTTCGGCGACAGCGGTGAAGTAGACGAGCTCGCGGACCTCCAGTCTTTCCATACCCGCACGGTATCGCTGCGTACCTGGTTGGTGTTGGAACTCCCGGCCGCCCCCGTGGTTGGCTGAACGCATGACAGAAACCACGACTGCCCTGGTCACCGGTGCCAACAAGGGCATCGGGCGCGAGGTCGCAGCCCGGCTCGCCTCGCTCGGGACGAACGTCCTGCTGGCCTCGCGCGACCCGCACCGCGGTGCGGCAGCCGCAGCCGACCTGGGCCCGCGGGTGTACCCGGTCCCCCTGGACGTCACCGACCGCGCCGGCGTCCTGTCCGCCGCCCGCTGGATCGAGGAGCGCTTTGGCCGGCTGGACATCCTGGTCAACAACGCCGGCATCTCTGGCGACCTCGCCGCCCAAAGCCCTGGCAGTGTCGAACTGCCCGCTGTACGCGAGGTGTTCGAGACCAACGTGTTCGGCGTGATCAGCGTGACCACCACGATGCTGCCGCTGCTCGCCCGCTCCCCCGCCGCCCGGATCGTCAATGTCAGCAGTGGACTGGGCTCCATCGCCCGGATGACCGATCCCGAGGACTACTTCACAACCCGGCCCCCGTTGGCCGCGTACGTCCCGTCCAAGACCGCACTCAACTCGCTGACCGTGCAGTACGCCAAGGAACTGCGCAGCCGCAACATCCTGGTCAACGCCGCCGATCCGGGGCCGTGTGCGACCGACTTCACCACCGCGTTCCCCGGCCTCACCCGCACCGCGGCCGACGGCGCGGCCGTGGTCGTCCGGCTCGCCACGCTGCCCGATGACGGGCCGACCGGCGGCTTCTTCGACGAGCACGGCCCGGTTCCCTGGTGAGCTGCCTGTCAGGGAACCGAGGGACGGGGTGGTGGGGGTCAGCCCGGACGGGATGGGCGAGCCGGGGACCGCGCCGGCGCCCGAGGGGCCGCAGCGCCCGGGTTACCCGCCGGACCGCCCCGGCAACAGCCGACGGAAGGGAAGCGGACCGTCAGGCGGCCTTGGCCGGGTGCTCGGTCCAGGTGCGGATGGGTGAGTCGGGGCAAAGCTGGTCTTCGGTTCGGCGCGGGCGAGGGCTCGGTCAGCGGCGCAGGGTGGTCTCCCCGCTCCATGCGCGACAGTTTTTCCGGGTTGCGCACGGCGTACAACCCGCTGATGAGGCCCTCGTCGATGCGCACCGCCACGACGGTGTCGATCTCGCCGTCGATCCGGAGAACCAGCGCCGTTGATCGCCGTGATCAACGCCGCGAACCGCGTCGGCGTCATAGTCTGAAACCAGGGCGGCCCCTACGAACCCGGCAACCTCGCCGCCCTCACGAACTGACGAAAACCCCGACAACGGCCCACCGGGCCGACCCCTATCCGAGCACGCTCTTGTGGACCCCTCGACCATGCGTCGCAGCATGACCAGTTCTTGGGTGGGCTGGGGCAGCGGAGACTGCTGGATCGCCAGGCTGACGTTGTAGAGCCGCTTGCTGATCTTGGCGCCGAGCTCGTTGGCGAACAGGTCGAAACGGGGTTCCATGACTTCGTCCTCACTTGTGGAGTCGCTTGCCGCGCGGATCGTTCGCGTGGCGACGGCAAGGCCGGCCCGACGCCATGCGCGAGTTGCCCGAGGCGGGCGACACGCGTGATGGCGGGTCGGGTCCGGCGCGGGCAGCGTCGCCACAGCGTGGAGCCGTCCTCCGAGGGCTCGTTGCCGGGGTGGGCGGGCGGGGTCTCAGGACGGGCGGTGCTGCGGGACGGCCGCCGACGTGCGGTCCGGCGCGGGCGGCGCGAGAGGTCGCAACCGCCGCTCGCAGGTGCGTCGTTGTACGTACGCGAGCCCCGCGACGACCGTCCCGAGCACCAGCCAGCCCGCCGGTCCGGCCGCCATCACGACGCCGGTCAGCAGCGGCGGCCCGGCGGACTTCTGGATGGACTGGGACATGCCGGCCACGCCCAGGTACGCGGCCCGCGCGTCGGGCGGTGCGAGCAGGACGGCCAGCTCCCAGGAGCTCACCGAGCGCATCAGCTCCGCCAGGGTGACCAGGACCGCCGCCGCGAGCAGGACCACCGCGGCCGTCCAGGTCCCGCACCGGGTGGCGGCGGCGAGCAGGGCGCAGCACGCGAACATCAGGACTCCGTACAGGGCGACCGTCCGCAGCACGCGGTGCGGGCCCTCCGCCCGGTTGGAGATGGTCAGTTGGAGCGTGACGACGAGCACGGTGTTGATGACCAGGACGGCCGGTACGAGGGCGTGCGGCGCGGACGTGCTGCTCACCAGCCACAGCGGCAGGCCTACGCCGAGGACGGAGTCGTCGAGGTTCATCGGGATGTCGAGGAGGACGAAGCGGAGGTATCCGCGGTCCCGCCACGGGCTCCTGGGAGAGGCGGTCCCGTGGGGGGCCGCCGGGGCGGTGCCGGGCGCCTCGTTCCTCGCCACTTCCACCGTCACCGTGTCCCGTGGCTCGCGGGTGCGGCGGACCAGGAGCGCGGCGACGACGAAGGACAGCGCGTTGGCGAGGATCATCGCCCGGTAGGCCTCCGTGGTGCCGAGGGCCAGCCCGATGGCGGCCAGCCCCGCGCCGACGCCGTAACCGGCGTTGGCCGCGCTGCGGGACAACGCCTGGTAGGCGGCGCGACGTTCACCGGCCGTTCGGGTGGCGAACAGCATCTCCAGTGTCTTCGCCGACCGGTCGCCGAGATAGGTGGCCGCGATGACGGGGAGCAGGGCCGCGAAGCCGGTGCACGTGAGCACCAGGGTCAGGGTCACCAGTCGGAGCAGGTGGCAGCCGATCAGCAGCGGGCGGACCGGGAAGCGGCCGGCCAGGCGTCCGGCCAGGGGCGACCCTGCGATGCCCGCGACGCCGGCCACCCCGAGCAGCACACCGATCTGCTGCGGACTCAGATGCGTGACGAAGGTGAGGTAGAGGACCGAAGAGGCGGCCCACAGGCCGGAGCCGGTGCGGTCGACGGCCAGGGCGAGCAGCATGATGCGGGCGTTCCGGCCGCCCGGCGGATGGCGCAACTGGGCCAGCAGCCCCGCCCCGCCCCGGCCCTCGCTCCCGCCCTGGCCCTTCCGCTTCCGCGCGCTTCCGCTCCCTGACCTGCGGCGCACCGCTCACCCCCGGGTATCTCGACGTCAAGATATATACAGACCAGGGCAGCCTGCCGGGAGTTATTCTCGATGTCAAGATACTTGATGGCGAGAGACTTACTCTCGCTCGTGGAGGGCGACCCCTCTCGCAGAAGGCGGCGAGCGGACTCTCTCGTGCGGGCCGGTCGGCTCAGCCCGGCAGACCGGCCGGCTCAGCCCGGCCAGACGATCGCCTGGAGTTCGCTGTACGCGTGCAGCGCGTACGAACCGACGTCCCGCCCGACCCCGCTGCGCTTGAACCCGCCGAACGGGGCTTCCATGTTGCGGCCGATGGTGTTCACCCCGACCCCGCCCGCGCGCAGCCGGCGGGCGACGCGGAAGGCGCGGGCCACGTCGCCGGACCAGACGTAGTCGATCAGTCCGTAGTCGCTGTCGTTGGCCAGTGCGATGGCTTCCTCCTCGTCGTCGAAGGGGACGACCACCACGACCGGGCCGAAGATCTCCTCCCGCACCACACGCATGTCGTTCGTGCAGTCGGCCAGCAGCGTGGGCGCGACGTAGAAGCCGCGGCCGGTCGGGTCGGGGCGTTCGCCGCCAGTGACGACGCGGGCCCCCTCCTTGCGGCCCAGCTCCACGTACGCCTCGACGCGGTCGCGGTGGGCCGCCGAGAT
The DNA here is from genome assembly GCF_042871565.1 of Streptomyces sp. NPDC005775. Taxonomy (NCBI): domain Bacteria; kingdom Bacillati; phylum Actinomycetota; class Actinomycetes; order Kitasatosporales; family Streptomycetaceae; genus Streptomyces; species Streptomyces sp. NPDC005775. Next base: position 136,361 of record NZ_JBIAIU010000013.1, read on the forward strand.
GACCGGGCCGACGACCGTGCCCTTCGCCCTCGGATCGCCGACCGTCAGATACCCGGCGTACGCGGTGAGCTTCTCGATCAGCGCGTCGTGGACGCCCCTCTGGACCAGGACGCGGGTCGGAGCCGTACAGATCTGGCCGCTGTAGAACGAGAACGTCGTCCCGATGCCCGCGACCGCCGAGTCCAGGTCCGCGTCGTCGAGGACGACGGCGGCGCCCTTCCCGCCCAGCTCCATCAACTGCCGCTTCATCGAACGGCCGCAGACCTCCGCGATGCGCTGCCCGACGGAGGTGGAACCGGTGAAGCTGACCATGTCGACGTCCGGTGAGTCGACCGCGGCCTCGCCGACGACCGGGCCCGAACCGCTGACCACGTTGACGACACCGGCCGGCACGCCCGCCTCCGCGAGGGCCTCGGCCATCCGGTAGACGGAGAGCGGGTCCTGCGGGGCCGGCTTCACGACGACCGTGTTGCCCATCGCGAGCGCGGGGGCGATCTTGCCGGCCGGGTTGGCCCAGGGGTTGTTGTACGAGGTGATGCAGGTGACGACGCCGACCGGCTGGCGCACGGCGAGCGCCCCGAAGATCCCGGCCCGGCCCATCGGCCCGGCCTCGTTGATCTGCGGCGGCACCGCCTCCTCGGCGGGTTCCAGCGCCCCCTTCGCGTACCGCCGGAAGCGGGCCGCGCCGACCGCGACCTGCATCCCGCGGGCCGTACCGGTGGTGGCGCCGCTCTCCGCCTGGGCGAGGGCCGCGTTGGCCGTGAAGTCACGCTGCATCAGGCCGGCGGCGCGGTCGAGGATCGCGGCGCGTTCCTCGGGGCGGGTGCGGGACCAGGGGCCGAAGGCGTCGCGGGCGGCGGCGGCCGCCTCGTACACCTGGGCGCGGCTCGCCTCGGGGGCGAGGCCGACAACCTCCTCGGTGGCCGGGTCGATGACCTCGTAGTGGCCGTCGGCGGGTTCGGTCCACTCGCCGCCGATGAACAGGCGCTGGGGCGTGCTGCTCGCAGCGTGCTCGCTCATACCGTGCTCACCGTCCGGGTGTCGCGGCCGGAGCGCAGCACCGTGCCGGGGACCGCGCCGGTCACCTTGTCCTCGCGCAGGGTCTCCACCCCGTTGACGCGGACCGACACGATGCCGAGCGCCTTGGAGTCCAGCCGGGGGCTGTCGCCGGGCAGGTCGTGGACGAGGGTGGCGGGGCCCGCGTCGATGCGTTCGGGGTCGAAGAGCACGAGGTCGGCGTGGAAGCCCTCCTCGACGCGTCCTCGGTCACGCAGCCCGAAGAGGCGGGCCGGGTCGTCGGTCAGCATCTTGACGGCCCGTTCCAGCGGCATGAGCCGGCGGCCGCGCAGACAGTCGCCGAGGAAGCGGGTCGTGTACGGGGCGCCGCACATCCGGTCCAGGTGGGCGCCCGCGTCGGAGCCGCCGAGCATGACGTCCTCGTGGTCCCAGGTTTGCTGCCGCAGCGCCCACGAGTCGGGGTCGTTGTCGGTGGGCATCGGCCACAGGACCGTCCGCAGGTCGTCGGCCGCGCAGATCTCGACGAGGCAGTGGAAGGGGTCCATTCCGCGCTCGGCGGCGATGTCCTTGACCACCCGCCCGCTGAGGCCCTCGTTCGCCTCGCTGTACGTGTCGCCGATGACGTACCGGCCGAAGTTCGCGAGGCGGCGGAAGACGCCCGCCTCCCTGCTGTCGGCGCGGCGCAGCATCTCGGCGCGGGTGTCCGCGTCACGGAGCCGCTCGATGCGTTCGGGTACGGGGAGGGCGAGGACGTCGCCCCAGCCGGGGATCAGGTTGAGGGCGCAGAACGTGCCGAGCGACATGTTCATCGGAGTGAGGATCGGCATCGTCAGCGCCACGATCCGGCCGCCCGCGCGGCGTGCCCGTTCGCTGGGGATCAGCTGACGCGGTACGCGTTCGGGGACGGCGGCGTCGATGGTCAGGACGTTCCAGTTGAGCGGGCGCCCGGCGGCGGCCGTCATGTCGACGAGCAGGTCGATCTCGTCGTCCGAGAACTGGTCGAGGCAGCCGGCCACGATCGCCTCGATCTGCGTGCCCTCGTGCTCGCCGACGGCCCTGGAGAGTGCGAGGAGTTCCTCGGGCAGTGCGTGCCGGGAGGCGACCGGCTGTCCGTCGCCGTCGGAGTGCGTGGAGGACTGGGTGGTGGACAGACCCCACGCGCCCGCGTCCATCGCGTCGTGGAACAGCGCGAGCATGGCGTCGAGTTGGGCGGGCGTGGGCCGTCCACCGACCGCGTCCGCGCCCATGACGTGGCGGCGCAGGGCGCAGTGCCCGACCATGAAACCGGCGTTCACGGCGATGCGCCCGTCGAGTGCGTCGAGGTACTCACGGAAGCTGGACCAGCTCCAGTCGACGCCCTCCTCCAGGGCCTTCAGCGCCATCCCCTCGACCCGCGACATCATGCGCCGGGTGTAGTCGGCGTCCTCGGGACGGTCCGGGTGGAGCGGGGCGAGGGTGAACCCGCAGTTGCCGCCGGCGACGGTGGTGACGCCGTGGTTCATCGACGGGGTGGCGTACGGGTCCCAGAAGAGCTGCGCGTCGTAATGCGTGTGCGGGTCGACGAAGCCGGGCGCGAGGACCAGGCCGGTGGCGTCCTCGCTGGTCACAGCCTCCTCGGCGACGGTGCCGGGCTCCGCGATGACGGCGATGCGGCCGTCCCGGATGCCGACGTCCGCGGGGTAGGAGGGCCCGCCGGTGCCGTCCACGACGGTCGCTCCGCGAATGAGGTGGTCGAGCATGACGGGGTTCCTTTCTCCGTGGTGGTCTGGTCTCCGTGGTGGTCCGGTGCGCCGGGGTGCGTACGGCCGCGGTACGCACCCCGGCTCGCGGAGCGGCGGTCCGGGAAGACGCCGCCCGCGGATCGGGCCCGGCCGGGCAGGAGCAAGCCCCTTGGGCCATCGAGGGGCGGGGGCACGGGGGCAGCGGCCCCCGCGACCTACGCCGCGTCGCGGAACCGCGTCGTCCGGTGCACCGGGTCCGTGTCGATCTTCGGGATCACGTGCTCGCCGATCAGCTTGATCGAGTTGATCGTGTCCTCGGGACTGATCCCGATCGGCAGCCCGAAGCTCAGCTGGTCCGCCCCGGCCTGCTCCCACCGCCGGCACTGGGTCAGCACCTCGTCCGGGTCGCCGCAGATCATCAGCTCCTCGGCGATCAGGAGCTCGATGATCTCCTCGGAGTACTCCGGCAGCAGCTCCGGCCACTCCGGGATGCCCTCCGGCCGGGGGAACGTGTCGTGGTAGCGGAACAGCAGCGACTGGAGGTAGTTCAGCCCGCCGCCCACCGCGATCTCGACGGCCTTCTTGTGGGTCTCGGCGCAGATCGCCGTCGAGGTCACCATGACGTTGTCGTTGACGAAGTCACCGACCGGCTCGGCGTCCTTGACCGCGTTCTTGTAGGACTCGACGACCCACTCCATGTCGGAGACCTTCTGCACACTGAAGCCCAGCACCCCGAGCCCCTTCTTCCCCGCCATGGCGTACGAGGGCGGCGAGCCGGCCGCGTACCACATCGCCGGGTGCGACTTCCCGTACGGCTTGGGCAGGATCTTGCGCGGCGGCAGGGACCAGTGCTTGCCCTGGAAGCCGACGTACTCGTCCTGGAGCCACATCTTGGGGAACTCGGCGATGGTCTCCTCCCAGAGCTCCTTCGTGTGGTTCATGTCGGTGATGCCCGGCATGAACCCGAGGATCTCGTGGGTGCCCGCCCCGCGACCGGAGCCGAACTCGAAGCGCCCCTCGGAGAGGTGATCCATCATGGCGACCTTCTCGGCCACCTTCACCGGGTGGTTGACCGGGGCGAGCGGGTTGAAGATGCCGGAGCCGAGGTGGATGCGGTCCGTGGCGTGGGCGAGATAGCCCAGGTACACGTCGTTGGCCGACAGGTGCGAGTACTCCTCCAGGAAGTGGTGCTCGGAGGCCCAGGCGTACTTGAAGCCGGACTTGTCCGCCTGGATGACGTACTCGGTCTCCTCGATCAGCGCCTTGTGCTCTGCCCCGGGGTCCGCCTTGGCCCGCGCGGCGGGCACGTACCCCTGTACAAAGAGCCCGAATTCCAAGGGGGTTCACCGTCCTCAATCGTTTCTGACACACCGTCAGATTCTGATGCGTCCGACTGTTCCACCGACACCCCGACCCGTCAATAGCTGATGCCGCGTCAGCTACGACGGGCGGGGCGCCCCGGTCAGAACAGGCTCACCCCCGCCAGCCACCCGCCGTCGATGACGAACGGCTGACCGGTGATGTACGAGGAGTCGTCCGAGGTCAGGAAGAGCGCGAGCGCCGCCACCTCCTCGGGCCGGCCGATCCGCCCGAGCGGCACGAGCTTCTTGTACAGCTCCCCCACGGCAGCCGCCGTCTCCTCCGGGTCGGCGTCCGGGTCCAGCGCCGCCGGATTGGTCATCGGGGTGTCCACGGCCCCGGGGCACATGGCGTTGACCCGGATGCCCTTCGCGGCCAGCTCCACGGCCGCCACCTTGGTCAGCCCCAGCACGGCGTGCTTCGTCGCCGCGTACGCCCCGACGAACGCCATGCCGGTGAGCCCGGTGTACGAGGAGGTGTTGACGACGGTTCCGCCGCCGGCCGCCTCGATCTCGGGTGCGACGTTCCTGATCCCCAGGAAAGCCCCCACCTGGTTCACCTGCACCACCTGCTGGAACTCCTCCAGCGGCGTGGCCACCAGCTCGTTGAAGCGAAGGATGCCCGCGTTGTTGACCAGCCCGTCGATCTTCCCGAAAGCCCCCTTCGCGGCGGTCACGGCGGCTTGCCAGTCCTCCTCCCGGCTCACGTCCAGGTGCGTGAAGAGCGCGACATCCTCCCCCAGCTCCTTGGCGAGGGCCTCGCCCTGCTCGTCGAGCACATCGGCGATCACCACCCGCGCCCCCTCGGCGGCGAAGAGCCGCGCCTCCTGCTCGCCCTGTCCGCGCGCCGCGCCGCTGATCAGTACGACCCGCCCGTCCAGCTTGCCCATGGCCTGACTCCTACCTGTCGAGGTTGCCGAGGTGAGGTGCGACATCGGCGGCGAACGCCGCCATCTGATCGGTCAGTTCACTTCTTCCGCGACTGCGGAAGCGCACCTGGATCTGGTGCACCCCCATCGCGCCGTACTCCCGCAGCGACTCCGCGAGGACCTCCGGCTTCCCGCTGAGCGTGCGCCGCCCCACGGACCAGCCCGGCTCCCCCACGTACAGCGGCTCGGTGATGGCGCCGACGACGATCGGCTCGGCGACGCCCGCCGCCTCGCGGAGCGCGTACAGCCGCCCGATCTGCGCGGGCAGCTTCTCCCGCGGGTCGCCCTGCGGCAGCCAGCCGTCCCCGCGCACGGCGGCCCGCCGCACCGCCGCGGGCGACGAACCGCCCACCCAGACCGGCACCCGCTCCTGGGCGGGCCGGGGCAGCTGCCCGAGCCCGCTGAAGGAGAACCGCTCCCCCGCGAACTCCGGATACTCCTCGGGCCCGAGGGCGGCCTTGAGCGCGTCGATGCTCTCGTCGAGCACGCCGCCCCGCCCGTCGAAGTCCGCCCCGAGCGCGTCGAACTCCTCGCGCACGTGCCCGGCCCCGACCCCGAGGATCAGCCGGCCGCCGCTGAGGTGGTCGAGGGTCGCGTACTGCTTGGCAAGGGCCAGCGGATGCCGCAGCCCGACGACGGCGACATGGCTCATGAGCAGCACGCGCTCGGTGATCCCCGCGAGGTAGGCGAGCGTGGCGACGGGGTCGTACCAGACGGTGCTCATGGCCCCCGCGAGCCGTCGCGGAATGGCGACGTGGTCACAGCTCGCCAGGTAGGTGAATCCGGCGCGGTCCGCGGTGCGGGCGATCTCGGCGAGGTCGGCCGGGGTCGCCCCGGCCTCCCACGGCTCTGCGTAGATGGCGCTCTGCGACTGGATCGGGAGCTGCATCCCGTACGACAGCGGTCCGGCGGGCAGTATCGGCACCGAACGGCCTCCTTCCCCTGAAACGACCTGGCATGGCCCTGCGCAAATCTGACGGCACGTCATATCGCGAGCGGAGTCATAGTCGTACCTGACGCTCCATCAGGCAAGGGGTGGCCGATCGCCCGTCGGCCGCTGCTTCCCGGATCGCTCTCAGGACCGGGCTGACCGCACCGCCATGAGGAGCCCGCTCGCCCAGGCCATGCGGACGGTGCGGAAGTCCTCTCGCCCCTCCAGATCGGCCAGGAGCCGCTCGACCGAGGCGCCGTGCCCTTCCGGCCAGCCGGGCTGCGGGTCGAGGTCGTCGATCAGGTACGTTCCGCCGGGGGCCACGAGTCGCAGGGCTCGTTCCAGGTGGGTGAACTTGCCGGGCCAGGTGTCCGCGAACAGCAGGTCGAACGGCTCCCCCTCGTAGCTCTGCAGCCATGCGCCGCCGTCCCCGGCCACGAAGGTCACCCGCGGATCGGACCCCAGCTGCTCGCGGGCGACTTCCTGCACGGTCTCGTCGAGTTCGACCGTGACCAGGTGAGAAGCGTCGTCCATCCCGCTGAGGAGCCAGGCGGTGCCCTCGCCCACACCCGTGCCGAGTTCGAGGACGCGGCCACCGGGACGTTGGGCGGCGAGGACCGTCAGCAGGTTGCCGGTGCGCTCCTCGCAGGACAGGGTGAAGCCGGCTTCGCGCGCGGCCGCGCGCAGAGCCGGCAGTGAAGTGGGCAGTGTGCTCGGTTTGTCATCCATCGGGGGATCATGCAGCCGCCCTGCCCACCCCGCAACACCACGTGCCCTGCCGGGGCGTCGGCCGTCATGCGGATTCCCCGCCCCGGGCACCGCCCCCGGCTACTTCCGGTACAACTCCTCGATCTCCGCCTCGAAGTCCCTCGCGATCGCGTCCCGCTTCAGCTTCAGGGACGGCGTGAGATGCCCGCCGTCCTCCGTGAAGTCCACGGTCAGGACGGTGAACTTACGGATCGACTCCGCGCGCGAGACCAGGCGGTTGGCCTCGTCCACCGCCCGCTGGAGCGCGGCGCGCAGGTCCTCGTCGTGGACGAGTTCCCGCATCGGGACGCCCTGCTTCTTCTTCATCTGGCGCCAGTGGGACAGGCCGTCCGGCTCCAGCGTGATCAGGGCGGTAACGAAGGAGCGGTTGTCGCCGACCACCATGCACTGGCTGACCAGCGGGTGGGCCCGCAGCCAGTCCTCCAGCGGGGCCGGGGTGACGTTCTTGCCGCCCGACGTGATGATGATGTCCTTCTTGCGGCCGGTGATCGTGAGGTAGCCGTCCTCGTCGAGCGCGCCCAGGTCGCCGGTGGCGAACCAGCCGCCGTCCAGGGCGGGGACGGCCTCGCCGCGTTCGCTGTCCCAGTAGCCCTGGAACACCTGGCCGCCGCTGAGCAGCACCTCGCCGTCCTGCGCGAGGCGTACGGCGGTGCCCGGCATCGGCCAGCCGACCGTGCCCAGGCGCGGTTTGAGGGGCGGGGTGACCGTGGCGGCGGCCGTGGTCTCCGTCAGGCCGTAGCCCTCGAAGATCTCGATGCCGGCGCCCGCGTAGAAGGCGGCGAGCCGGCGGCCCAGCGGTGAGCCGCCGCAGATCGCGTACCGGACGTGGCCGCCGAGCGCGGCCCGGATGCGGCGGTAGACCAGCGGGTCGTAGAGCGCGCGGGCGGCGCGCAGGCCCAGGCCCGGCCCGGGGCCCGTGCCGTGCTCGGCCGCCTCGACGGCCTGGCCGTAGCGCTGGGCGATGCGTGCGGCCCGGTCGAAGGACGAGGCGCGGCCCATCTTCTCGGCGGTGGCCCGACCGGTGTTGTAGACCTTCTCCAGTACGTACGGGATCGCCAGCAGGAACGACGGCTTGAAGCCGGCCAGATCGGCGAGCAGGTCCTCGGTCTTGATCGACGGGGCATGGCCGAGGCGGACCCGGGCGCGCAGGCAGCCGATCGCGACCATCCGGCCGAAGACGTGCGAGAGCGGCAGGAACAGCAGGGTGGACGCGGGGTACTTGCTGACGGACTTGAAGACCGGGTGCAGCAGCTCGATGGCGTTGTCGACCTCGGCGAAGAAGTTGCCGTGCGTCAGGACGCAGCCCTTGGGGCGGCCCGTGGTGCCCGAGGTGTAGATGAGGGTGGCCGGGGTCTCCGGTTCCAGGGTGGCGCGGCGGGCGGCGACGGCGTCGTCGGGGATGTCCTTGCCGAGCTGTCTCAGCCGTCCCAGCGCGCCCGTGTCGAACTGCCAGAGGTGCGTGAGGCCGCCGAGCTGTTTGCGTTCCTGGCTGATGATCCGGCCCTGCTCGGCCGTCTCGACGGCGCAGGCGACCGCGCCCGAGTCCTGGAGTATCCAGCGGGCCTGGAAGGCGGACGAGGTCGGGTAGATGGGGACGGTGATCAGACCGGCGGCCCAGGACGCGAAGTCGAGCAGGGTCCACTCGTACGTCGTACGCGCCATGATCGCGATGCGGTCGCCGCCCCGCAGGCCCTCGGCGATCAGCCCCTTGGCGACGGCGAGGACCTCGGCCGCGAACTCCGCCGCCGTCACGTCCTGCCAGCCGCCGTCCGGCTGCTTGCGGCTGAGTACGGCGTCCGAGGGCGCCTCGCGGGCGTTGTCGAACGGGATCTCGGCGAGCGAACCGCGGCGCACGGGCCGGGCGAACGCCGGTACGGAGACCTGCTGGACGCTGCCGTCGGCGGCCCTGACCTTCGTCGGCTCGACCAGGACGGGGGCGGAGGGTGCGGGGGAAGGGGCGGGTGGCGTGGACACGTGCGGCTCCTCAGCATCGGGTCGGGCGGTTCACCTGGTCCGGCCGCCTGCGGCCGGGTCGTCCTGGGCCGGGCGGCTCACACGCGTTCGAGGATCGCCGTGACCCCCTGGCCGCCCGCCGCGCAGATCGAGATCAGCCCGCGGCCCGGGGCGTCGCGCTCCGCGAGGAGCTTCGCGAGGGTCGCGACGATCCTCGCGCCCGTCGCCGCGAAAGGGTGCCCGGTCGCGAGGGAGGAGCCGGCCACGTTGAGCCTGTCCCGGTCCACGGGCGCGAGCCCCTGCTTCTCCCAGGCCGCCAGCGTGGCCAGCACCTGGGAGGCGAAGGCCTCGTGGACCTCGAAGAGGTCGAAGTCCCCGACGCCCAGCCCGGCTCGCTCCAGCATCCGCGGCACGGCGTACGCGGGCGCCATCAGCAGCCCGTCCTCCCCGCCCACGTAGTCGACCGCGGCCGTTTCGTACAGGGAGAGGTATGCCTGCGGCTCCAGACCGTGCCGCTCGGCCCACTCCTCGCTCGCCAGCAGTACGGTCGCGGCGCCGTCGGTGAGGGGCGTCGAGTTCCCCGCGGTCATCGTCGCGTCCGGGTGGTCCGCGCCGAACACCGGCTTCAGCGTGGCGAGTTTCTCCACCGTGGAGCCGGGGCGCAGGTTCTGGTCACGTTCCAGGCCGAGGTACGGGACGACGAGGTCGTCCAGGAAGCCCCGGTCGTACGCGGCGGCGAGCCGCTGGTGGCTGGTGGCGGCGAGGAGGTCCTGCTCCGCGCGGCCGATGTCCCACTGCCGGGCGGTGACGGCCGCGTGGTCGCCCATCGAGAGACCGGTGCGCGGTTCGGCGTTGCGCGGGATGTCCGGGACGAGGTGCCGGGGACGTACCCCCGCGAGGGCCTTCGCCCTGCCTCCCGTCGACTTCGCGCGCCGGGCCGACAGCAGCAGCCTGCGCAGTTCGTCGTTGACGCCGAGCGGCGCGTCGCTCGTGGTGTCGGCGCCGCCCGCGATCGCGGAGTCGATGGCCCCGAGCATGATCTTGTTGGCGGCGGCGATCACCGCCTGGAGACCGGTGCCGCACGCCTGCTGGATGTCGTACGCGGGGGTACGCGGGTCGAGCCGTGAACCGAGCACGGTCTCCCTGGCCAGGTTGAAGTCCCGGCTGTGCTTGAGGACCGCACCCGCGGCGAACTCGCCGACCTGCTGCCCCCGGAGTCCGAACCGCTCGACCAGACCGTCCAGCGCGGCGGTGAGCATCTGCTGGTTGGAGGCCTGTGCGTACGGCCCGTCGGAGCGCGCGAACGGGATGCGACTGCCGCCGATGACCGCGACCCTGCGGGGCCGCGGGAGTGCGAGGGGCGCTCTGGGCATCAACTCGACCAACTCATCTCGACCAACTCCTGACTCTTGAGTAACCTTACTCCAGAGTAAATCTACGACCGAGCAGGGAGTCTGGACAATGGCCGACCGCTATCTGCACCTCACCGGCACAGCAACCGGCCGATTTCTGACCCGGAGGATCGGCCTTCCCCAGCCCGCCCGACTGCGCCGCTGGACGCTGGAGACCCCGACGCTGCCCGGCCCGGTCATCCACCTCACGGCCGGGGACTCCACCGTCACGGACGCACTCGGCACCGTCCTCGCCGCATGCGGACCCGAGGTCGTGGCCCGCGCCGACCGGCCGGCCGGAATCGTCCTGGACGCGACGGCCGTCGACACCGCCGCCGGCCTCGGAGCCGTACACGCCGCGCTGCACCCCGTCGTCCGCTCGCTCGCGACGGGCGGCCGCATCGTCGTCATCGGCACGCACCCGTCCCCGGACGACCACCACCAGGCCGCCGCCCAGCAGGCCCTCGAAGGGTTCGTACGCTCCCTGGGCAAGGAGATCGGCAGGGGCGCCACGGCCCAGCTGGTGCGCATCGCACCCGGAGCGGTCGCCGGTGCCGAGTCCACCCTGCGGTTCCTGCTCTCGCCCCGGTCCGCCTACATCAGCGGCCAGGTCATCGAGCTGACCGACGCGGTCCCCGACCCCCTCGCCGACTGGGTCGCCCCGCTCACCGGCCGCACCGCACTGGTCACCGGCGCCGCCCGGGGCATCGGCGCCTCGGTCGCCTCCGTACTCGCGCGGGACGGTGCCCACGTCATCTGCCTGGACATCCCGCAGGCCCAGGAGGACCTGGTCCGCACCGCCGACCGGCTCGGCGCCACCGCCCTCCCGCTGGACATCACCGCGGACGACGCCGCCGAACGCATCGCCGCCGCCGCCCCGGACGGCCTCGACATCCTCGTCCACAACGCCGGCATCACCCGCGACCGACGCCTCGCCAACATGCCCGCCGACCGCTGGGCCTCGGTCATCGACGTCAACCTCGACAGCGTCCTGCGCACCACCGACGCCCTGCTCAAGGCCGGCACCGTCAACCACGGCGGCCGGATCGTCGCCACCGCCTCCATCGCCGGCATCGCGGGCAACAACGGCCAGACGAACTACGCGGCCAGCAAGGCGGGCATCATCGGACTGGTCCGCTCGCTCGCCCCGCGCGCCGCCGCCGACCACGGCGTGACCGTCAACGCGGTGGCCCCCGGCTTCATCGAGACGAAGATGACCGCCGCCGTCCCGCTCCTCATCAGGGAGGCCGGCCGCCGGATGAACTCCCTCTCGCAGGGCGGCCTCCCCGTCGACGTCGCCGAGACGACCGCCTGGTTCGCCCAGCCCGCCTCCAGCGCCGTCAACGGCCAGGTCGTCCGGGTCTGCGGCCAGAGCCTGCTGGGAGCGTGACGCGGATGCCGAGCCTGCCCCTCTCCCTCATACGCGGCGCCCTCACCGCCCCGTTCAAGAAGGCGGGCGGGCCGGGCGCCGCACTCCCCGCCGACCGCCCGCACCTGCCGGCCGCACCGGCCGCCCCCCGTCCCCTGGCCGCGTACCGCGCCCTCTGCGGCTTCACGGAGACCGGCGCCCTCCCCGTCACCTACCCGCACGTCCTGGCCTTCCCGCTCGCCATGCGGCTGATGACCGGCCGCCGCTTCCCGCTACCGGTCACCGGACTCGTCCACACCTGGATCGAGATCACCGCACACAGGACGCTGCACCCCACGGACCCGCTCGAACTCACGGTGTACGCGCAGGCGTTGACGCCCCACCGGCGCGGCACCGAGGTCACCGTGGTCACGGAGGCCAGGCTCGCCGGCGAGCTGGTCTGGGAGTCCCGCAGCGGCTACCTCTCCCGCCATGCGACGCGTCCCGGTGCGGGTACGGCCCCGGCTCCCGCCGCCGACGGACCCCCGCTCCCCGCCGTCACCGAGTGGCGGCTGCCCGCCGACCTCGGACGCCGCTACGGAGCCGCGTCGGGCGACCGCAACCCGATCCACCTGTACCCGCTGACCGCCCGGCTGTTCGGCTTCCCCCGCGCCATCGCCCACGGCATGTGGACCGTCGCCCGCTGCCTCGCCGAAGCCCCGCAACCGCACCTGATCCGCTCGGTACGGGCCGACTTCAGGGCCCCCGTCCTGCTGCCCGGCACCGTCACCTACGCCTCGGACGGCGTCGCGTTCCTGCTGCGCGGCGACGGCGACCGCGTCCACCTCACCGGGACGACGGCGCGGACTGCCCCGGAGGCTGCCAGGGACGGCCGTTCATGAGGTTCTCCAGACCGGCCCAGGAGAAGTTCATCAAGGTGGCCGCGGCCTCCTTCGCCGAGACACCCGGAGTCTCGTTCGCCCAGCCGGCGAGCGACTCCGCCGCGCCCACCAACGCCTGCGCCAGCCCCGCCACGTCCCGGTCCGCGAACGCCGGATCACGGTGTGCCTGGCGTGCGGCGGCCCCGATCAGACCCGTCACGAACGCAACGATCTCCTCGCGCATCACGTTCACCTCACCGGCGAACGGCTCCCCGTGGGTCCGCGCCTGCCGGTACAACACCGCCCAGCCGTCGGGGTTTTCCGCGGTGTGCGTGAAGAACGCCCGCAGCCCCTCCCAGAGTTGCCGGTCCGCCGGCAACCCCGGCTCCACGCCCGCCTGCACCGCTTCGACCAGCGCCTTCGCCTCGCGCCCGATACAGGCGGAGAAGAGCTCGTCCTTGGAATTCAGATAGAGATAGACCAACGGCTTGGAAACCCCGGCCAACTCGGCGATCTCGTCCATCGAGGCGGCACGGAACCCGCGCTGCCCGAAGATCCGCACCGCGGCATCCATCATCTGCTGCTCACGCACCGCGCGCGGCATCCGTTTGCTCTTCACAGCACCCACGTCGACTTCCTCCCGCCCCCGATGCCCTACTCCTCGGTAAGCGTACGGCGCGGACCGCCTCACCGTCGTACGCAACGGGAGCGGCCCGGCCACGATGGCCGGTAGCCGTCCACCGGTGTGCCCCCCTGTGGGATGACCCGTGTACGACCGTGGTCCCACCCGGGGGTCGACCCAGGGTCCGATGCCTTCGACCCGTACCGCCGCCTAGTGTCCCGGCATGACCACCAGACTCCGCAGCCGGACGGCCGTCGCCTTCCTCTCCGCCGCACTCCTGCTGTCCGCACCCGCCGCCACCGCCCAGGCCTTAACGAGACCGGCACCGGCACCGCCGGCCTCAGCCGCCGTCACGCTCGAACTGCCCCGCCCGACCGGCCCGTACGCCGTCGGCGCCGAGGTCCTGCACCTCACCGACCACGCACGCACCGACCCCTGGGTGCCCGAGGCCGGGGACCGTGAACTGATGGTGTCCGTCCACTACCCGGCCCGTGCCGCGGGCGGTCGCGCCGCCGCCCCGTACATGAGCGTCGAAGAGGCCCGGCTGATGCTGGCGGGGCGCGGACTGGACGGGGTCGTGCCCGCCTCCGTCGTCAGCTCCACCTCCACCCACGCCCTTGCGGGCGCTCCCGCCGCCCGAGGCCGGTTCCCCCTCGTGCTGCTCTCCCCCGGCTTCGGCATGCCCCGCGCCACCCTGACCTCCCTCGCGGAGGACCTGGCGAGCCGCGGCTATGTCGTGGCGAGCGTCGATCACGCCTACGAGTCCACCGGAACGACGTTCCCCGGCGGACGGGTCCTCACGTGCGCGGCCTGCGACGCGGCCGAGGCGGCACCGGACGAGGAGGCCGAACGGGAGGTGCTGAGGACCGTCTCCACCGGACGGGCCGCCGACCTCTCCTTCGTGCTCGACCGGCTGACCGGCACCCACCCGGTCTGGAAGAGCGCCCGCATGATCGACCGGCACAGGGTCGCCGCGGCCGGCCACTCCATAGGCGGCAGCGCGGCCGCCTCAGCGATGCTCGCCGATCCTCGCTTCGACGCCGGGGTCGACATGGACGGCACCTTCTTCGAGCCGGTCCCCCGCTCGGGCATCGGGAACCGTCCGTTCCTGATGCTCGGCACCGACGCGGGCCACCACCCCGGCAGCCTCGACGGTTCCTGGGACGAGGGATGGCGGCACCTGGACGGCTGGAAGCGCTGGCTGACCGTCAAGGGCTCGGGGCACTTCACCTTCACGGACAACCCGGAGCTCGCCGAACAGCTCGGCCTGCCGGTGGACCCGGAGGCCCCCCTCTCCGCCGGCCGGTCGACGCGGATCACCCGTGACTACGTGGCGGCCTTCCTCGACCGGCATCTGCGGGACCGGCCTCAGCCCCTGCTGGACGGCCCCACACCGGGCAACCCCGAGGTCGTCTTCCAGCAGCCCTGACGGCCCCCGCCACGCAACGGAGCGCCCCCGGTCCAGTGGGACCGGGGGCGCTCCGGAGGATCGTGCGTGGGGTTACGCGGCGACCGGCACGCGCTCCGGCTCGGTCGCCGGCACCTCGTCGTCGACCGGGGAGGCCGAGGCCGAGTTGTACAGGTCGTGGTCGAGGATCTTCTCGCGGGCCGCGACGATCACCGGGACGAGCGCCTGACCTGCGACGTTCGTCGCCGTCCTCATCATGTCCAGGATCGGGTCGATGGCCATCAGCAGGCCGACGCCCTCCAGCGGGAGGCCCAGCGTCGACAGGGTCAGGGTCAGCATGACCGTGGCGCCGGTCAGACCGGCGGTGGCCGCCGAACCGATCACCGAGACGAACGCGATGAGGATGTAGTCACCGACACCCAGCTGCACGTCGAAGATCTGCGCGATGAAGATCGCGGCGAGCGCCGGGTAGATCGCGGCGCAGCCGTCCATCTTGGTCGTCGAACCGAACGGGACCGCGAAGGAGGCGTACTCCTTCGGGACGCCGAGGCGCTCGGTGACCTTCTGGGTGACCGGCATCGTGCCGACCGAGGAGCGGGAGACGAAGGCCAGCTGGATCGCGGGCCAGGCGCCCTTGAAGAACTGGAGCGGGCTGACCTTGGCGACGGTGGCGAGCAGCAGCGGGTAGACGCCGAACATGACCAGGGCGCAGCCGATGTAGACGTCGGCGGTGAACGTGGCGTACTTGCCGATCAGGTCCCAGCCGTAGTCGGCGATGGCGTAGCCGATGAGGCCGACGGTGCCGAGGGGGGCGAGGCGGATGACCCACCACAGGGCCTTCTGGAGGAGTTCCAGGACCGACTCGCTGAGGGTGAGGATCGGCTGGGCCTTCTCACCGAGCTGAAGCGCGGCGATGCCGGCGACGGCCGCCATGAAGACGATCTGCAGGACGTTCAGCTCGCTGAACGGCGTGATCACGTTGTCCGGGATGATGCCGGTCAGGAAGTCGAGCCAGGAGCCGGAGTGCTCGGGGAGCTTGCCGTCCTTCGGCGTGAGGCCGGTGCCGGAGCCCGGGTTGGTGATCAGGCCGATCGCGAGGCCGATGGCGACCGAGATGAGCGACGTGATCATGAACCAGAGCAGCGTGCGGGTGGCCAGCCTGGCGGCGTTGTTGACCTTGCGCAGGTTGGTGATCGACACCAGGATCGCGAAGAAGACGAGGGGCGCGACGGCCAGCTTCAGCAGCTGGACGAAGATGTGGCCGACCTTGTCGAGCGTGGTGTAGAGCCAGCCGATGTCCTGGCTGCGGGCGAGCCAGCCGAGGAGTACGCCGAGCACGAGGCCGGCGACGATCTGGGCCCAGAACGGGACCTTGGGTATGCGGAAACCGGAGCCGGAGGGCTCATCGGTGGTGGTGGACGCGGGGTTCGCGGACACGGACACACTCCAGATGTGACGCATCGGGACGCACGGGGACGGTGTGCGGGGGACGGGGGTGCGGCGCCCGTGTCAGGGACGGCGCCGCTGCATGATGCCGGTATCAGACGTTGCGGCAACAGACCGCGGACATACAGCGGCAGAGATCGACATGAAGGCGCTCCACGAGCGGGATGCTCGTGGCAGGTCGGAGGCGCACAGCTGTCTTCATGCCGAACACGTTAACACTTGAACTTTGAGAACCTCAAAGGTGTTCTTTGGGCTTCCGGGGCGGCCGACGGTCCGCGTTCCCGCACGCTACGCCCCTGGGAACGCGAAAACCCCAGTACAGGAGCGCTCGCTCCGGTGCCGGGGTTTCGAAGAGAAAGGGGGTGGGTGTGAGGAAGCTTACAAGTTCCTTACCCTGCCCTCACGCCATCATCACTGGGTGACGCTGTCCTCGCGCGTGCGGTTCGACTCGAGACGGGCCTTGGCGCGGTCGACCGAGGACACGATCTGCTCGGACATCTCGTCGCGCTGCTTGCGCAGGAGTACGTAGCTGAGCGGCGCGGAGAGCACCAGCGCGAGCAGGACGACCCAGATGACGTTGGATCCTCCCGCGCCGGAGGGGATGAGCCCGAAGTTGACGGCGACGGCGGCGACGACGAGGCAGCCGACGAAGATGCTGAGACGCATCGCGGTGTACCGGATCGTTGCGCTCGGCTTGGCAGCGGACACAGCTGGCCTTCTCTCTACGTGCGACAGTCCTGCCCGTCCAGTGAAGCATGCCCCACAATCGATCAGTTCGGAGGGCTGCGCAAAGCGGGCACCGGACGCGCCGACGGGGCGCCTCAGCCGAGCGGCAGCAGCATGATGACGTCGTCGCGGTCGTCGCCCTCGGCCACCCGGATAGCGCCCGGAACCCGTCCGACCTCCTTGTATCCGCAGGCACCGTAGAAGCGGTCGGCGCCTGTGCCGCCGCGGCAGGTGAGCCGGATCGCCTCGATGCCGTCGATGGTGCGCGCGGCGTCCGCGGCCGCGGCCATCAGGTCGCGGCCGTAACCGCGGCCCTGGTGGCGGGGGTGGACCATGACGGTGTAGATCCAGAGCCAGTGCGTCATCAGCCGGTGCGTGTTGTGGGCGAGGAAGGCCGTGGCGGCGACGGCGCCCTCCTCGTCGTAGCCGACGAGGAGGCGGGTGCGGCCCTCGGCCATGGCGACGAGGTGCTTGACCAGCTCGGGGCGCACGTCGTCGGCGGTCACGGGCGGCACGAAGCCCACCGCGCCACCCGCGTTGGACACGTCGGCCCAGAGTGTGGCCACCCCGTCCCGGACGGAGCGGTCGAATGCGGGATCGAACTCAAACGTAAGCGCCATAAGCGCAGATTAACCCTTACCGCTCCGTCGGCTCAAACACCGTCCGAAACGCGAGAAAGCTCCGGCCGGGGACGGCGGCCGGAGCTTTCGTACTGCACCGCGCGCGGCGGGCGCGCGCCGGGTCAGACCCGCATCGGCTGCGGCGACTCGCGCCGATCCGCGTCCGGGCCCGGGTACTCGCGGATGATCTCGTACCGGGTGTTGCGCTCCACGGGCCGGAAGCCGGCGTCGCGGATCAGGTCCAGCAGATCCTCACGGCCGAGCTTGTTCGGCGTGCCGTAGTTGTCCGCGTCGTGCGTGATCTTGTACTCGACGACCGAGCCGTCCATGTCGTCCGCGCCGTGCTGGAGGGCGAGCTGAGCGGTCTGCACGCCGTGCATCACCCAGAAGACCTTGACGTGCGGGACGTTGTCGAACAGCAGCCGCGAGACCGCGAAGGTCTTCAGCGCCTCCGCGCCGGTCGCCATCGTCGTCCGCGCCTGGAGCTTGTTGCGGACCTTGCCGTCCTTCATGTCGACGAAGTCGTGCTGGTAGCGCAGCGGGATGAAGACCTGGAAGCCGCCGGTCTCGTCCTGCAGCTCACGCAGCCGCAGCACGTGGTCGACGCGGTGACGGGGCTCCTCGATGTGCCCGTACAGCATCGTCGCCGGGGTCTTCAGACCCTTCTCGTGCGCGAGCCGGTGGATGCGCGACCAGTCCTCCCAGTGGGTGGCGTGGTCGACGATGTGCTGACGGACCTCCCAGTCGAAGATCTCCGCGCCGCCGCCGGTCAGCGACTCCAGACCCGCCTCGATGAGCTCGTCGAGGATCTCGGAGGCGGACAGCCCGGAGATGGTCTCGAAGTGGTGGATCTCGGTGGCGGTGAACGCCTTGAGGGAGACCTCCGGCAGCGCTTCCTTGAGCGCGCTCAGCGAACGCGGGTAGTAGCGCCACGGCAGGGTGGGGTGCAGCCCGTTGACGATGTGCAGCTCGGTGAGGCTCTCGCCCTCCATCGCCTTCGCGAGGCGGACGGCCTCCTCGATGCGCATCGTGTACGCGTCCTTCTCCCCCGGCTTGCGCTGGAAGGAGCAGTACGCGCACGAGGCGGTGCACACGTTGGTCATGTTGAGGTGGCGGTTGACGTTGAAGTGAACGACGTCGCCGTTCTTGCGCGTGCGCACCTCATGGGCCAGCCCGCCCAGCCAGGCCAGATCGTCGGACTCGTAGAGCGCGATCCCGTCCTCGCGGGACAGCCGCTCGCCGTCCCGGACCTTCTGCTCCAGCTCGCGCTTGAGTCCCGCGTCCACTAGGGCGCCTCCCATTTCCTCTTCGTAACAGACTCAGCTCACCGTACGCCTAGGGTCTCCCGTTCGGATCACGGCGGGTCGGGGAGCGGGGTCCGGTGCGTGCGGTTGCAAGGCGGAGGATTGAGGCATGGCGAATGGGGCCTCCCCCTGCTCGCCGCGTTGTCGGGATCACCCCGATACACCCAGTATCGGGGCGACCCTCCGCCTTGCGATCGCACGCACCGGACGCCGCCGGACCCGCCCTCCGGGCGGACGGCGCTCCTTTCGAAGCACGCCCTAGCCCTCTTCGGGAAGGTCTCCGACCCGGTTCTCCCACTTGGTGGAGAGCACGATCGTCGTACGCGTACGGGAGACACCCTTGGTGCCGCTGAGGCGGCGGATGGTCTTCTCCAGGCCGTCCACGTCGCCGACCCGGACCTTGAGCATGTAGGAGTCGTCGCCCGCGATGAACCAGGCGTCCTCGATCTCCGCGAGGTCCTTCAGCCGGTGCGCCACGTCCTCGTGGTCGGCGGCGTCCGAGAGCGAGATGCCGATCAGGGCGGTGACCCCGAGCCCGAGCGAGGCGGCGTCGACGGTGGCGCGGTAACCGGTGATGACACCGGCGGTTTCCAGCCGGTTGATGCGGTCGGTGACGCTGGGCCCGGAGAGCCCCACGAGCCGCCCCAGCTCGGCGTACGAGGCCCTGCCGTTCTCCCTGAGGGCCTGAATGAGCTGCCTGTCCACCGCGTCCATGTGACTGAAACCTTCCATTGTTCAGCAGTTTCGCGAGTCTACGTGTAGAATCTAAGGCATGCAGGCTTCACGGCCTGCAAATCTTTCCGAACTTCCTAAAAATGCTTTCGAATCTTCAGGAGTGGATACACCGTGTACACGATCGAGATGGCCTACGCCCGGATGCGCGAGCTGCAGGACCTGGCCAACCGCTCGCGTGCCCACCAGCCCGCCGCGGCCCACCGGGTCGACAGGACCCGCAACCCGCGCACCCCCAAGAAGCGCTGACCCCGGCCGGGTCAGCCGCGAGAGCCGCCACCGAGCTCTCCCTCCCAGCGGCGGTACAGCAGGTGCGGCACCCCTGCCGCGTCCAGCACCCGCCCCGCGACGAAGTCCACCAGATCCTGGATGTGCGTGGCACCCGCGTAGAACGCCGGAGAGGCGGGCAGCACGACCGCGCCCGCCTCGTCCAGGGCCACCATGTGCCGCAGCGTCTGGCCGTTCAGCGGCGTCTCGCGCACCGCGACGACCAGCGTCCGCCGCTCCTTGAGCGTCACGCTCGCGGCCCGTTGCAGCAGGTCCTTCGAGAGACCCAGCGCCACCCCGGCCACGCAGGCCGTCGACGCGGGCACGATCAGCATCCCCTTCGCGGGGTACGACCCCGAGGACGGCCCCGCGGCCAGATCGCCGGCCGGCCAGTGCCGTACGCCGGACACGTCCACGTCGAAGGTGTGCGGCTTCCCGTCCGCCCCTCGCGCCAGCCAGCCGGCCAGGTCCTCCCGCCAGTGCCCGTCGCGGAACGCGATCCCGGTCTCGTCCAGCAGGGTCAGCCGCGAGGCGCGGCTCACCACCAGATCGACGCTCTCCCCCGCAGCCAGCAGACCGCGCAGCACGGCGGCGGCGAATGGGGTGCCCGAAGCGCCCGAAACCCCGACAATCCAAGGCTTTCGCTGCTGTTGACTCACTGAAGTCCCGGAATCCACACCCCTGAGCCTATCCGGCACCCTGCGGCGCAGGCGCGTCAGGAGTTCGGAGCCGGAACGGGTACTACACCGTCAGGCCCCTCACCAGCAGGTCCAGCAGCGCGCACACGAACAGCGCTATCCCGATGAAGCCGTTGACCTGGAAGAACGCCCGGTTGAGCCGCGAGAGGTCGTGCGGCCGCACCACCCGGTGCTCGTACACGAACGCCACGGCGACGATCACCATGCCGATCCAGTAGAAGAGCCCGGCCTCCGTGGCCAGACCGAACCAGACCAGCAGGCCCGTCGTCACCACGTGACAGACCCGCGCCCCCCACAGCGCCGCCGGGATACCGAAGCGTGCCGGGACGGACAGCACGCCGTGGGCACGGTCCGCCTGCACGTCCTGGCAGGCGAAGATCAGGTCGAAACCGCCGATCCAGACGCCGACGGCCAGCCCCAGGATCACCGCGTCCCACGACCAGTCACCCGTCACCGCCAGCCAGGCACCGACCGGGCCCATGGCCTGGGCGATGCCGAGGATCGCGTGCGGGTAGTTCGTGAACCGCTTGCCGTACGGGTAGACGACCATCGGGATCACGGCGATCGGTGCCAGCGCCAGACAGAGCGGGTTCAGCAGGGCCGCCGCTCCGAGGAACACCACGACGGCGACGAGCGCGCCCGTCCACGCCGACTTCACCGAGACCGCACCGGTCACCAGCTCGCGGGTCGCGGTGCGCGGGTTACGGGCGTCGATCTCGCGGTCGATGATCCGGTTCGCGGCCATCGCGAAGGTGCGCAGCCCGACCATCGCGACGGTGACCAGCAACAGCGTCACCCACTGGATCGACCCGTCGTCCAGGAACATCGCGGTCAGGGCGGCGATGTACGCGAAGGGCAGCGCGAAGACCGAGTGCTCGATCATCACGAGCCGCAGGAATGCCTTGACCTTGCTGGGTTGCGCGGGCCCGGAGCCCAGGGTCGCTTCGGCGGCGCTCACAGTCCGTATTCCTTCCACCGGCGGTCGACCTTCGCCGCCGTGTCCGGGTCGGACTCGACCATGTCGGGCCAGCCCCCGTCCCGGGTGTAGCCCTCCTCGGGCCACTTCTTCGTCGCGTCGATGCCCGCCTTGCCGCCCCAGAACTGCTGGTAGGAGGCGTGGTCGAGGTGGTCGACCGGCCCCTCGGCGACGGTGAGGTCGCGCGCGTAGTCGGTGTTGCCGAGTGCCCGCCAGGAGACCTCGTGCAGATCGTGGACGTCGCAGTCGGAGTCCACGACGACGATCAGCTTCGTCAGCGACATCATGTGCGCGCCCCAGATCGCGCTCATCACCTTCTGGGCGTGCTTCGGGTACTTCTTGTCGATCGAGACGATCGCGCAGTTGTGGAAACCACCGGACTCGGGCAGGTGGTAGTCCACGATGTCCGGCACGATGATCTTGAGCAGCGGCAGGAAGAACCGCTCCGTGGCCCGCCCCAGCGGACCGTCCTCGGTCGGCGGCCGGCCCACGACGATGGACTGGAGCAGCGGACGCTTCCGCATGGTGACGCAGTCGATGGTCAGCGCGGGGAACGGTTCCTGCGGCGTGTAGAAGCCGGTGTGGTCGCCGAACGGGCCCTCGGGGAGCATCTCCCCGGGCTCCAGCCACCCCTCGATGACGACCTCGGCGTTGGCCGGGACCTGGAGCGGGACGGTCTTGCAGTCCACCATCTCGATGCGCTTGCCCTGGATGAAGCCGGCGAAGAGGTACTCGTCGATGTCCCCGGGCAGCGGTGCGGTGGAGGCGTACGTCACCGCGGGCGGCGCGCCGAAGGCGATGGCGACCGGCAGCCGCTCCCCGCGCTTGGCGGCGACCTGGTAGTGGTTGCGGCTGTCCTTGTGGATCTGCCAGTGCATCCCGATGGTGCGGCGGTCGTGGCGCTGGAGGCGGTAGAGCCCCAGGTTCCGTACGCCGGTCTCGGGGTGCTTGGTGTGGGTGAGGCCCAGGTTGAAGAAGGAGCCGCCGTCCTTGGGCCAGGTGAAGAGCGCGGGCAGCTGGTCGAGGTCCACGTCGTCGCCGGTGAGGACGACCTCCTGGACGGGGGCGTTCTCCGGCTTCACCTTCTTCGGCGGCACGTGCACCATGGTGCCGAGCTTGCCGAAGGCCTCCCGTACGCCGACGAAGCCGTGCGGCAGCTCGGGCTTGAGCAGGCCGCCGATCTTGTCGCTGATGTCGGTGTAGGACTTCAGCCCGAGCGCCTTGAGGAGGCGCTTGTCGGTCCCGAAGACGTTCATGGCCAGGGGCATCGAGGACCCCTTGACGTTCTCGAAGAGCAGCGCGGGCCCGCCGGCCTTGTTCACCCGGTCGACGATCTCGCCGACCTCCAGGTGGGGGTCGACCTCGGCCTTGATGCGCTTGAGCTCGCCCTCGCGCTCCAGAGCCCGGAGGAGGGATCGAAGATCGTCGTAAGCCATGCCGTCCAGTCTGTCATCCCGTCTGACGGCGGCAGTCGGGGCTCCCCGCGTCGGGGGCGGGCCGTGCCTCTCCGCGGGATATCGGCATCCGGCGGAGAGGCGGCCCGTGGGGCCGGGCCGGTGTGACGGCCTCAGCAGGTGCCGAGGTCCTCCCAGACGCCCCATTCGCCGGTGCTGCCGGGCTGCTCGCCCTGCGTCCACCACTTGGCGCGCCAGGTGTGGCCGCCCAGCGAGGCGGTGTCGCCGCCGTTGTAGACCCGGCCGGCGTCCCAGGCGGACGTCGCGCAGTCCCCCGGGTCACCGGGGTCGCCCGGGTCGCCGCCACCGCCGCCGATCTGTACGTCGACGCAGGCGTAGAACGCGTTGGCCGTGTCGGAGATGTTCCAGACGGCGAGGACCTTCTGCCGGCCGGTGATGCCGCCGAAGTCCACCCGGTGGGTCACCGTGGCCCCGGGCTGGGCGCCGCCGTCGTTGAACTGCGCCACCTTGGTGCCACCGACGAAGTACTGCCAGTTGCTGGTGGCGTGCCGGGCGGTCAGGTGCCAGGAGAAGTCGGCCGAGCTGCCGACCGGCGTCACCTGCCAGTTCTTGCTGTTGTCATCCAGTTCGGCGTAGTCCGCGTGACCGCCGCTGCAGCTCTGCAGCCCCTTCGGGCCCTCGACGCTCTGCGGCTCGTACTTGATCTGGCCGCAGTCGACGACGCCCGCGGCGCACTGGGCCTGGCGGCTGGGGGGCGAGGACACGTATCCGTGCGCACTGGCGGTGGTGGCGGGAAGGGCCACCGCGATCAGGGGGGCGATGCCCGCACCGATCACGAGGGCCAGTCTTCGCTTGGTGTTCATGCCGACTCCTTCGCTGAAGGGGCTGCCGAGGGCAACGGCAGCATCAGGACGCGCCCGCACCGGTGCGGTCCCGTGGCGTGCTGCGTACCGGTCACGGTGAACACACGGGTGCGGCCGGTGGCGAGGGGGGCGCCGCCCCGCAATCCCTTCGCGCGCCCTCGGTCGCGCACGGCGACCGGGGCTCACCTGGAGGGCCTTTCCGGCCCCAGGTCTAGACCATACTCAGGGCCGGGCACCCGTCAAGAGATCGCGCACCCCGGAGCCGGGTCGCCCCGCCGGAGGTGACGGCCCGCCAACAGCGGCGCCCGGCACGGGCGTTGGTCGCGAGACACGCGACCCTGCGACGCAGGGGGGGCCGGCCACCCCGGGCCGACAGCGCACGGTCACGGTCGCGTGGACCCCCGTCCCGCACCGCACCCGGGACCGCTCGCAAGGGGGACGTATAGGACACCGGCTACGCTGGACGCGTCACCGGGGCGGTGCACTGCCCCGCCAACTCTCCTCGGGGGGACCTTTCCACCATGCTCCGGGCCCTGATCTTTCTCCTGCCTCTGGCACTGACGATCTACGCGTTCATCGACTGCCTGAACACGCCGGAGGACGAGGCCAAGCACCTGCCGAAGGTCGCCTGGGTCTTCATCATCCTGCTGTTCTGGATCGTCGGCCCGATCGTGTGGCTGGCCGCGGGCAAGGTGCGCCAGGGGCCGGCCGGCCGACGTCAGGGGTGGGTGGCACCCGACGACAATCCCGACTTCCTGAAGTCGCTGAAGGACGACAGCGAAAAGGACGTTAAGGAGAAGGACGAGACGGTCCTCAAGGACTGGGAGGCGGACCTGCGCCGCCGCGAGGACGAGCTCAAGCGGCGTGAGAGCGGCCCGGAGGCCCCGCCCGCCTCCTGACCCGGTACCGGACGCCGGACGCCCGGTACCCGATCACGCGTACAACTGCTGCCCCAGCTTCTCGAGCAGGGGCAGCAGTGCTCTGCGCTCCTCGGCGGTGAGCGCTTCCAGTGCGCCGTGCACGGCACGCATCTCGGCGCGGATGGTCCGGGCGAGCTCCGTGCCCTCGGGGGTGCGGGCCGCGACCTTGGAGCGGCGGTCGTCGGGGGACGGGGTGCGGCGGACCAGGCCACGGGTCTCCATGCGGCCGACGAGGCCGGTGGCGTTGGACGCGTCGCAGACCAGGTGGGCGGCGAGCGCGCTCATCGGCATGGGCGCGTTGAGCGCGATCAGCGCCCGCGCCTGCGAGGTGGACAGGCCGTGACGGGCGGCGACGGCGGTGAGGTCGTCGTGGTGACCTCGGACGACGAGGGCCAGCGGCTCCAGGAGATCCTCCGGGGAGGGGGCGGCTCGATCGTCCGGAGCAGTGGCGGCGCGGGGCGTCGGTTCCGTGGTCATGGTCGGCCATTCTTCGATCGGCGACTGCCGACATTTATTTGACATGCTCAACTGTTGGCAGTTACATGGAAGTAATTGCTTGAGCATATCAAGTTCTAAGCCCCACCCGCATCTGAGCCCCACCCGCATCCCGCGCCGCAAGGAGTACCCCCATGTCCTCCGTACCGTCCGGTGTCGACGACACCACCCGCCCCGCCGAGTCCCCGGCCGAGATCGTCGGCCGCCTCCGCGCCACCTTCCGCGCCGGCCGCACCAAGGGCCTCGACTGGCGTACGGGACAGCTCCGGCAACTGCGCGCCCTGCTCACCGAGCGCGGGGACGAGATCGCCGACGCGCTCCACGCCGACCTCGGCAAGAGCCGCAAGGAGGCGTACCGCACCGAGATCGACTTCACGATCCGCGAGATCGACCACACGCTGGAGCACCTGGCCGACTGGCTGCGGCCCGAGCCCGCCCCCGTACCGGCCACGCTGGGCGGGGCGCAGGCGTACACCGTGCAGGACCCGCTCGGCGTCGTCCTCGTCATCGCCCCGTGGAACTACCCGGTGCAACTGCTGCTGGCCCCGCTCGCCGGCGCGCTGGCCGGGGGCAACGCGGTCGTGGTCAAGCCGAGCGAGCTGGCGCCCGCGACCTCCGCCGCCGTCGCGCGGCTGCTGCCGCGCTATCTGGACACGGACGCGGTCGCCGTCGTGGAGGGGGCGGTCCCCGAGACCACCGCGCTGCTCGCCGAGCGCTTCGACCACATCTTCTACACCGGCAACGGCACGGTGGGCCGGATCGTGATGGCCGCCGCGGCGGAGCACCTCACCCCGGTGACGCTCGAACTGGGCGGCAAGTCCCCGGTGTTCGTGGACCGGGACACGGACCTGAAGGCGGTCGCGGGGCGACTGGCGGCCGGAAAGTTCCTGAACGCGGGCCAGACGTGCGTGGCCCCCGACTACGTCCTGACCGACCCGGAGACCGGCGCCGCCCTCGCGGACGCGCTCGCCGCCGCGGTCGAGGGCCTGTTCGGGGCGGACGCCTCGACGCACCCGGAGTACGGGCGGATCGTGAACCACCGGCACTTCGACCGGCTGACGGGCCTGCTCGGCTCGGGCCGCACGGTGACGGGCGGGACGTACGACCGCGACAGCAAGTACATCGCCCCGACCGTGCTGGCCGACGTGGCACCGGACGCGCCCGTGATGCGGGAGGAGATCTTCGGGCCGGTGCTCCCGATCGTGACGGTCGGCGGACTGGAC
Source organism: Streptomyces sp. NPDC005775 (assembly GCF_042871565.1). NCBI lineage: Bacteria > Bacillati > Actinomycetota > Actinomycetes > Kitasatosporales > Streptomycetaceae > Streptomyces > Streptomyces sp. NPDC005775. The sequence goes on from NZ_JBIAIU010000013.1 coordinate 162,373, forward strand.
GAGGCGATCGCGTTCATCAACGACCGCGACAAGCCGCTGGCCCTGTACGCGTTCACCGACGCGGACGCCGTACGGGAGCGGCTGATCGCGGAGACCTCATCGGGCGCGGTCGGGATCGGGCTGCCGCTGGCCCACCTCACGGTGTCGGACCTGCCCTTCGGCGGGGTCGGCGAGAGCGGGATGGGGAGTTACCACGGCCGGTACTCGTTGGAGACCTTCAGCCACCGCAAGGCCGTCCTGGACACCCCGATGCCCGCGTGAGCCCGTCCGGACGCGACGAGGCGTGGCTGGCGACCGCTCTCGGCGAGGCCCGCGCGGGCCTGGCCGAGGGCGGCGTCCCCATCGGCGCCGCGCTGTACGGGGCGGACGGCACGCTGCTCGGCAGGGGCCGCAACCGCCGGGTGCAGGACGGCGATCCGTCGGCGCACGCGGAGACGGCCGCCTTCCGGGCCGCCGGCCGGCAGCGCTCGTACCGCGGCACGACGATGGTGACGACGCTGTCCCCGTGCTGGTACTGCTCCGGCCTGGTACGGCAGTTCGGGATTTCGCGGGTCGTGATCGGCGAGGCCGAGACCTTCCGCGGCGGACACGACTGGCTGGCCGGGCACGGGGTGGAGATCGTGCTGCTCGACGACGCGGCCTGCGTGGACCTCATGCGCGGTTTCGTACGGGAGCACCCCGCGCTGTGGAACGAGGACATCGGCGAAGACTGAGCCCGCTGGGCGCCCCGCCCCGTGCCCCGATCCGTGACGATCGTTCGAAAATCTTCACCTTCCTCCAACACCCTGCCGATATCCTGATGTTGACGGTGTGACAGACCGTCGTGGGCGGCGGCGCTGGGGGTGCTGTGGAGCGAGAGCTGTACGGGCGCGAGGCGATTTTCGGTGACGACGGACTTGCGGCGCGCCTGACCGGGCTCACTCCACACGGCGCCAGGCGAGCCGGTCACGAGCACGGTGACGACCCGCCGGTCGCGGTACTGACCGGTGGCCGCGGCATGGGCAAGACGGCCGTGCTCAAGCAACTGCGCAGCCTGTACCGGGAGATCACCCCGGTCGCGCTGGTGGACTGCGAGGCCGTACGGCCGCCCGCCGACCCCGGGCCCGGCTGGACACCGGTGACGGGGGTGCTGCCGGAGCTCGCCACCCAGCTCACGGCACGGGTGCACGCCGCCCGGCCGGTGCAGTTCCCCCGCCTGAGCCTGGGGCTGGTGGCGGTCGCCTCGGTCTCCTGGCGGCGGGAGGACGAGTCGCGGGCCCAGCGTGACCTGCAGTCGCTCGGGCCGGTGCTCGCGACGCTCGACACCCGGGCCGACACCGCGACCGGCTGGGTCACCAAGGTGCTGACGAAGCTGGCGGCCGGGGCGTTCGACTCGATGGCGCCGATGGCCGGGATGGTGGCCGAGGCGACCGTGGAAACGGTGCTGGAGGAGACGTTCAGCCGGTTCCAGCGGCGCTCGGCGGACTGGTACGGAACGTATCCGCACGCGGGCGGCAACGGCCGCATCGGACTGCGCCAGCTCGCGGTCGACTTCGAACGGGGCGGTGATCTGCGCCGCCGCGCCGAGGACCATCTGGTGCTGGCCCTGGTCACTGACCTGATGCGGGCCTACCGCGGCATGGGGCGCGGCGCCCGGCGGGGCCGACCGGTCCTCCTCCTCGACAACGCGCACACGGTGCTCGGACGGCAGCTCGTCGAACCGCTGCTGCGGCAGCGCGCGGCCGGGGTCCGCGACCAGATCGCGGTGTTCGCGTCCTCGCGCGTCCACGACCACGCGGGGCTGAGCCACGCGGTGCGCCGGCGGCTGCCCGAGGTGGCGCACGCCTCGCACTGGGCGCGGGGCACGGAGGTGACGTCCGGCATCCTGGCCGTCGGCCTCACCCCGCTGGACGCCGGCCATGTGCGCTCCGCGCTCGACCGGCACGACCCGCACGGCCGCACCCCCGCGGGCCTCGCACGCGGGGTGCACCGGCTGACGGGCGGCCGGCCGCTCGGAGTCGCCCTGCTGGCACAGGCGGCGGGCGAGGCGCCCGACCCGGGCGGCCTGGTGCCGGGTGCGCTGCTGGAGCGCACGGTGGAGCTGCGGGAGGACCGGCCGCCGGTCCGGGTGGCCGAGGAGCTGCTGGAGCGGCTGCTGCCCGGTCAGCGCCCGGACGTGCTGAGCGTGCTGGCCGCGGCGCACGGCGAGGACTCGGCGCGGCTGCTGGCGACGACCCGGCTGCGCGGCGAGTCGCTGGACGGCGATGTGGCCCTGCGGGTGCGGGACGCGCTGCGCGCGGAGGACTGGCCGGTGGGGCCGGAGCACTTCGTCGCCGATCCGCTGCTGCGGTCGCTGCTGCTGCACCGGCTGAGGTTCCAGGACGACGATCCGCCGTACTACGCGGTGTGGCGCGCGGTGCACGAGACGCTGCGCTCGGCGTACGCCGCCGGGGGCAGCTGCCCGAGCGAACCGCACCGGCTGCACCAGGAGCTGGTGCTGGGCGCGACGGAGGACTGCGTGACGCATCTACGGGTGCGGTTCGCCCGGCCCGACGTGCTGAGCTGGCTCGACGCGCTGCGGTTCATCGCCTCGGCCCCCTGCCCCCGCCCGCCCGGCAGCACCGGCCCCGACCCGCGGCGGGCCGTCGCGCTGGGCCGGGCGGCCGCCTCCGACGACGAACGGGCCGCACTCGCTGGGCTCGACGAGCGCGGCGCCGAACTCCAGTCGCAGCTGAGGCGGTTGCTCCACGCCGTGTGGCTGCTGTCCGATCCGCTGGCCCTGCCCGACGAAGAGGTGATCGACAAGATGGCGCACGAGCTGCGGCAGTTGTCCGGCAGGCATCCGACGGGTCACGCCGTGCTCTGGGACGCGGCGACGCACTGGCCGCGCGACCTGCGGGACTGGCGGGCGCTGTCCATGCCACCGGGGGCGCCCGTACCCGCCGGGGCCGCGGCGCTCGGCCCGGGGGGCGGTGGCCCGGATGCGTAACCCGTTGCGGTACCGCCTGTGGTGGACGACCCGGCAGAAGATCGTCACGTCGGTCGTGGTGGGCGCCCTGCTGATCACGACCGGCTGGTACGGAGTGGACCGCCTGACCGCACCCGAGGACCGTTCCTGCACGGCGGGGGTCGCCCGTCCGCAGGGCAGCGACGAGTGCGTCGGGGTGTCCGGGAGCGGCTACGACTTCGGGCAGTCACAGCTGACCGCCGTCGCCGCGGCGATCGGCCGGGAGAACAGCTCGCTCAAGGCCGGGAAGTACGCGACGGTGGCGCTGCTGCTCCCGCTCACCTCGACCGACGGGTCGATGCGGACGAAGGTGCTGCACGAGCTCCAGGGCGCGTTCGCCGCACAGTACCGGGCCAACCACCACGCGAACGGGCAGGTCCCGCAGATCCGGGTGGTGCTCGCCAACATCGGGAACAACAGCCTGCTGTGGCGGCCGGTGGTGGACCGGCTGGTGACGATGACGGGGGCACCGGACCGGCTGCGCGCGGTGTCGGGTGTCGCGATCAGCAGTACCCAGGCCAAGGAGGCGGTGAAGGAGCTGACCGGGGCCGGCATCCCCGTCGTGGGCTCCACGATCACCGCCGACGACATCGCCAACGGCCCCTCCGGCGACCCGTTCCCCGGCCTCGCCCGGGTGTCACCGACCAACCGGGACGAGGCCCGCGCCCTCGCCTCGTTCGGCGAGGTCAAGGCGGACAGGGCGCTGCTCGTGCAGGACACCCGCAGTGGCGACCACTACACCGACACCCTGAAGTCGGCGTTCAGCACGCTGCTGAAGGGCTCGAAGTACGAGCCGGAGCTGTTCACCTCGCGGAAGGACCCGTACGACGAGGGCACCACCGCCAACACCTTCGAGCAGATCACCCACCTCATCTGCGACACGGACGCGGAGACGGTGTTCTTCGCGGGGCGTCATGTGCAGCTCCGCCAGTTCGTCAACGCGCTGGGGGCGCGCGGCTGTCAGAGCCGGAGCTTCACGGTGCTCACCGGCGACGAGGGCTCCTACCTGGGCGACGACAAGAAGCTCGACCGCAACGCCCTGCGGCGCAAGGTGACGGTCCGCTACGCCTCCCTGGCGCACCCGGACGCCTGGCCCGCGGTGGCGGCGGGGAAGAAGACGCCGACGGGCGGTTCGGCGGAGGACTACCGGGCGTTCACCGATCTGCTGGCCGAGGTGGGGAAGAAGCCGGTCGGCCCGATCGGGCCGACCGCGCACGACGACCTGACCGACGGGCAGGTGATCATCGCCCATGACGCGATGACGCTCGCGGTGGCGGGCATCCGGCGGGCGACCACGGACGGGAAACAGCTCCCGGGGCTGGAGGACGTGGGCGGCCAGTGGCCCCGCGTGAAGGGGTCGCTGCGGGTGCGGGGGGCCGGCGGCTGGATCTGCCTGGACAACCACGGCAACCCGTACAACAAGGCCGTACCGGTGGTGGAACTGGCACCGGACCCGCCGCATCAGCGGTTCGCGGAGCTGGCGTGGCCGGAGGGGGCGCCGCCGAAGGAGCAGTGTCTGCCCCCGTCGTCCGCACCCTGACGCGCGCTACGAGAACGGCTGCCCGCCCCCGCCGGAGCGGGAACGGGCAGCCGTGGTCCCAGGGCTCAGACGCCGGCGTAGGAGTGCTTGCCGGTGACGAAGATGTTGACGCCGTAGTAGTTGAAGATCCAGCAGCCGAAGGCGATCAGCGCCAGGTAGGCGGCCTTGCGGCCCTTCCAGCCTGCGGTGGCGCGGGCGTGCAGGTAGCAGGCGTACGCGACCCAGGTGATGAAGGACCAGACCTCCTTGGGGTCCCAGCCCCAGTAGCGGCCCCAGGCGTCACCGGCCCAGATCGCGCCCGCGATGATCGTGAACGTCCACAGCGGGAAGACCGCCGCGTTGATCCGGTACGAGAACTTGTCGAGGGTCGACGCGGACGGCATCCGGGAGAGGACGGAATGGGCGAACGTGCCCGGCTCCCCCCCATTGGCGATCTTGCTCTCGTAGCTGTCGCGGAAGAGGTAGATGAGGGTGCCGATGCCCCCGATGAAGAACACCGCGCCGCAGATGATGGCCGTCGAGACGTGGATCCACAGCCAGTACGAGTGCAGGGCGGGCACCAGCTGGTCACTGGAGGTGTAGAGCACCGTGGTCGCGAGCCCGAGGTCCAGCAGGATGGCCGTGATCAGGATCAGGCCCATCCAGCGGACGTTCTTCTTGAGGGCGAGCAGCGCCAGGTACGCGCCGACCGCCACCGTGGAGAAGGTGATGGAGAACTCGTACATGTTGCCCCAGGGGGCACGCTGCACGGACATCGCGCGGGCGACGACCCCGCCGGCCTGGACGAGGAAGGCGAGCACGGTCATGGAGACCGCGATCCGCCCGTAGAGGTCGCCCTTGAACGTGCCGCCCGCGGCGCCGGGACCGTCCGGTACGTCACGCGATCCGGCCGCGGAACGGGTGACGACCTTCGGCCGCTCCAGTACGGCGGTGGTCCCGCCCTTCTGCGCGACCTGGACCTTCACCGTCCCGGCGGTGGACTGTTCGGCGGTCAGCTCGGCGGCGGTGCGGCCGACCTTGCTGCGGGAGCCGAACACCCACTCCGCGATGTGCGCGAAGAAGGCCAGGGTGTAGACGGCCATCGACGAATAGATCAGCACATTGCTGGTGTGTGCCAGGTTCTCGTTGGTTGCGGCGGCGAGATTCACTTCTCAGCCCCTTCGGAAGGCTCTGCGGAGGACGCGGCGACGGCGGGGGTGCCGGAATCCGGATCGGTGTCGGGGTCGGTGTCTGGGCCGGGCGCCGTGGGCGCCTCGGCGTTGAGCGTGACCGCGAGATCGGCCAGCTCCTCGGGAAGCTTCGCGGACTCGCTGCGGCCGAGCCCCGCCATTTCGACGACCGTGACGCCGTCGGCGCCGCGCACGGCACGGATCCAGACCCGGCGCCGCTGGATGAACAGCGAGCCGGCCAGTCCGGCGATCGCGCCGATGGCTCCGGTGAGCGCCCAGCCGCTGGCGGGCTGCTCCGAGATCTGGAAGCTCGCCCACTCCTGGAGGCCCTCGAAGGTGATGGAGCCGGCGCCGCCGGGCAGCGTCATCGTCTCGCCCTTGAGCAGCCGCTCCTTGAGCTGCTTGCCGTCGGCGTCCTTGAACTCGGTCATCTTGGACTTGTCGAGCTGGTACACGTTCTGCGCCAGTCCGGAGTCCACGCCGAGCGAGCCGTGGTAGCCGTTGAGCGCGAGGACCGGCATGTCGGCGGCCGGGAACTGCGACCACATCGTGCCCTTGCCCTCGCCGGCGAAGGTCGGCACGAAGAAGGCCTGGAAACCCAGCTGGTCCTTCTTGCCGTTCTTGTCGCGGTAGCCGTCCATCACCTTGATCGCGCCGGACGAGGTGACGTTGTTGTCGAGGGGCAGCAGCGGCACGGCGGCCTTGTAGACCTCCTTGCCCCTGCCGTCCTTGACGGAGATGACGGGCGCGTAGCCGTGGGCGTTGAGATAGACCTTCGTCCCGTCGACGACGAGGGGTTCGTTGACCTTGATGACCTTCTTCTTCGGCTTGCCGTAGGCGCCGTCGGAGTACGTCACCCGGGCCTCGTACGTCCGGGGCGTGCCGATCTGCGGGCCGCTGCGCTCGTACGTACCGATGAAGTCGTCGAGGGTGAAGCTGAAGGGGGCCAGCGAGTCGTCGTCGAAGAGCGAGCCGGACTTGAAGTTGTCGTACTGGGTGATCGTGTTGGAGAACCCGTCGCCCTCGACGATCAGCTTGGCACCCTCGGACTTGAAGAGCTGTCCCCAGCCGAACGCCACCAGCATCACGATGAGCGCGATGTGGAACATCAGGTTCCCGGCCTCGCGCAGGTAGCCCTTCTCGGCCGCGACGGCGTCCCCGGCCGCGTGAGCCCGGTAGCGGCGCCCGCGCATCATCCTGAGCGCGGCCTCGCGGACCTGCTCGGGCTCGGCGTCGGTGCGCCAGGTGGTGTACGCGGGCAGCCGGGTCAGGCGCCTGGGGGCGCCCGGCGGGCGGCTGCGCAGCTGGCCGATGAACGTGCCGGTGCGCGGCACGATGCAGCCGATGAGCGAGACGAACAGCAGGATGTAGATCGCGGAGAACCACACGGAGCTGTAGACGTCGAAGAACTGGAGCTTCTCGTAGATCGGCGTGACGGTGGTGTGGAGCCCCTTGAAGGTCTGCACCTTGAGTTCGTCGACGCTGTTCTGCGGAATCAGCGAGCCGGGGATGGCGCCGAGCGACAGCAGGAAGAGCAGGATCAGCGCGACCCGCATGGAGGTCAGCTGACGCCAGAACCAGCGTGCCCAGCCGATGACGCCCATGGCGGGAAGGTTCGCCAGGGCCTCCTCGCGCGGAGCGGTGGAGAGCTGGGAGCCCGCGGCGCCGAGCTCCCGGGCGGTCTCCCGGTCCTGCTCCGCGCGCACCTCCCGCTCATCGGGGCGCTCGCGCTCCTGAGGAGGGTTGGACTTGGTGTTGCTCATCGGTACTCAGATCCCCACCGTGAAGCCGGCAGACCAGCCCTGCAGTTCTTGCATCATGCTGCCCCACGCGCCGGTCAGCAGGAGCAGCCCGGTCACGATCATCATGCCGCCGCCGATGCGCATGACCCAGGCGTAGTGGCGCTTGACCCAGCCGAACGCGCCGAGCGCCTTGCGGAAGGCGACGGCGGCGAGCACGAACGGGATGCCCAGGCCGAGGCAGTAGGCGACGGTCAGTATGGCCCCGCGTCCGGCGGTGCCCTGGTCCATCGCCAGGATGCTCACCGAGCTGAGCGTCGGGCCGAGGCACGGCGTCCAGCCGATCCCGAAGAGCGCTCCGAGCAGCGGGGCACCCACCAGGCCGGTCACCGGCTTCTTGTGGATGCGGAACTCCCGCTGGGTCATCCACGGCATCAGGCCCATGAAGAAGACCCCCATGAGGATCATCAGCACACCGAGGACCTTGGTGAGCGGTCCGCTGTTCGCCTGGAGCGTGTCGCCGAAGTAGCCGAAGAGCGCGCCCCCGGAGACGAACACGGCGGTGAAGCCGACCACGAAGAGGGAGGCGCCCGCGACCATGCGCCCGCGTCTGGCATCGGCCAGATCGGCGCCGCTGACCCCGGTGACGTAACTGAGGTAGCCGGGGACGAGGGGCAGGACGCACGGGGAGAAGAAGGAGACGAGTCCGCCGAGCAGGGCGATGGGCAGGGCGACCAGGAGGGCCCCGCTCAGGACGGTCTCGTTCTGGGTGGCGGCGGCGAGGGTGATCACCTGATCACTTCTCCGCGATCAGGGGGTCGAGCATCTCGCGCAGCTTGCTGTCGTCGAGCGGGCCCACGTAACGGGCGGCCAGCTTCCCCTCGCGGTCGATGACGACGGTCGACGGGATGGACTGCAGCTTGAACGTGCCCTTGGGGAAGCGCAGCAGGAGCTTTCCGGTCGGGTCGTAGAAGCTGGGGTAGGTGACGTCGAAGTCCTTCTCGAAGCTGATCGCCTGAGCCCGCTCCGGGTCGCGGGTGTTGACGCCGACGAACTGGACGCCCTGGTCCTCGGTGGCCTTGGCCACCTTGGTGAAGTACTTGGCTTCCAGTCTGCAGGGGGCGCACCACGAGCCCCAGGCGTTGAGGACGACGACCTTGCCCTTGTAGTCGGCGAGGTCGATCTGCTTGCCGTCCAGGCCTTCGCCGTCGAGCTTCGGAGCATCGGCGCGCTCGCCCTTGGCCGCGGTGGCGATCCCGCTGTTGCCCGTGACGAAGTTGGTGTCGCCGCCGCCACCGGTCGTGTTGCCCGACTCGCAGGCGGTCAGCGTCAGTGCGAGCGCGACGGCCGCCGCGGGGGCGGCGAGCAGGGTGAAGCGGCGTCGGGATGCGCGGCCATAGCTCATGTGAAAAGTTTCGCATGGCGGTTTCGGGGATCTTGGGCACCCCCCTCGGTGCCCGTAAAGCCCGTTGTCAGGCTTGTTTAAAGAACGTGTTCCAGCCGCCCTCGGGGGCCTCTCCGACCTCCAGCGTACGAAGCTTCGCCAGCACCGCCGGGTCCTGGACGTCGAGCCAGTCGACGAACTGCCGGAAGGAGACGAGGCGCACATCCGGCTTCCCCGCGATGTGCTTGAGCGCGTCCTCGACCGCATCCATATAGATGCCGCCGTTCCACTCCTCGAAGTGGTTTCCGATGTAGAACGGCGCACGGTTGGACTCGTACGCGCGCTGGAAACCGCTGATGTACGACTCGGTGGCCTGCTCGCGCCAGCCCGGATACCGGGAAGGCATTCCCTTGGTCGAATTCTTCGACTGGTTGGCCAGGATGTTGTAGTCCATGGAGAGGACCTCGAAGCTGTGCCCGGGGAACGGGATCCCCTGGAGCGGCAGGTCCCACACGTTCATGCGCTTGCTGGGCCACACCTGGGTGCCACCGGGCGAACTGGCGTCGTAGCGCCAGCCCAGCTTCTTCGCGGTGGGCAGCAGATCGTCCTGCCCGAGCAGACAGGGGGTGCGGCCGCCGACGAGTTCCTTGCGGTAATCGAAAGGCAGCGGATCGAGGTCGGTCCAGCCGGTGTTGGTGCGCCATTCCGTGACGAAGGAGATCGACTGATCGATTTCGCTCTGCCACTCGGAGGGCGACCAGTTGCCCACGGATCCGGACCCGGCACAGAAATGCCCGTTGAAGTGCGTGCCGATCTCATGGCCGTCGAGCCAGGCCTGGCGCACGTTCTTGAGCGTTTCCTTGATGTGGCCGTCGGTGAGATAGCCGATGTCGGAGGCGCCGATGGGGTTGCCCGGCGGGCGGTAGAGGGTTTTCTTCGATTCGGGAAGCAGATAGAGCCCGGAGAGGAAGAAGGTCATCGCCGCGTCGTGTTCCTTGGCGAGTTCCAGGAAACGCGGGAACAGTCCGTTGCCGACCTCGCCGGCGCCGTCCCAGGAAAAGATCACGAACTGCGGGGGCGTCTGGCCGGGTTCGAGCGGCACGGGCGCGGACGGCTGGTGCGGCTGCTTGCCGGTGTCGGCGGTGGAACCGTCTCCGATGGCGCGGACGTCCTTCTTCGCGGGCCCGTTGCCCTTGACCGCGCCGTCGGCACCCTTCTCGCCCTTGGCCCCCTTGTCCGGCCCGGCGGTCCGACCCGTATCGGAGCCGGAGGAACTGCAGCCCGCCACCCCGATGGCGGCCGCCGCCCCAAGTCCGGCTCCCAGCAAACCCCTTCGGCTGATGTCGCGCATACCGTTCCCATCTGCGGTCGTTTTGCCTCAAGTCCATACAAACTGGCAAAGGCTTAGATGGGTGAAGCAACACGGGGGTTCCCCGAATTAGCACACAATTCTTTACGGAACCAGACCCCAGCCATGACCGAACGCAAGATCGATCCCGGAGCTCCCGAAAAAAGGCAGGCCAAAACCCCGGACGGCATGATTCCGCCCGGTTGGCCCACGCTTGAGGACAAAACGACCACCGGGCCGCATCCGGGCCCCACCCCGGCGCACCCGGGGCGGGCCCGAACCGGGAGACCCCCGGCCCGAGGGCCGGCTACGCGCCGAACCCCTTCGACGCCCCCTTCACCGGCTTGGCCCCCGCCAGCAGATGCGCCGGCACCAGGTCCCGCGCCGGCTCCGAATACCCGACCGACACGATCTTGTCGCCCTGGTACGTGAAGCTGGTCAGCGAGGCGAGCGTGCACTGGCGCTTGCGCGGGTCGTGCCACAGCCGCCGCCGCTCCACGAAGCTGCGGACGATCCAGATCGGCAGCTGGTGGCTGACGCACACCGCCTCGTGCCCCCGCGCCGCGTCACGCGCCGCGTCCAGCGCGCCCATCATCCGTACGACCTGCTCGACGTACGGCTCACCCCACGACGGCCGGAACGGGTTCGTCAGGTGCTTCCAGTTGTCCGGCTTGCGCAGCGCCCCGTCGCCCACGCCGAAGGTCTTGCCCTCGAAGACGTTGGCGGCCTCGATCAGCCGCTCGTCGGTGGCCAGGTCCAGGCCGTGCGTCTTGGCGATCGGCGTCGCCGTCTCCTGGGCCCGCTCCAGCGGGGAGGCGACGACATGCGTGATGTCGCGCTTGTCCAGGTGCTCGGCGACCCGGTCGGCCATCTGCCGGCCGAGTTCCGAGAGGTGGTAGCCGGACCGGCGCCCGTACAGCACGCCCTCCGGGTTGTGCACCTCTCCGTGGCGCATCAGGTGGACGACGGTGATGTCCTCGCGTCCGGTGTTGCTGCTGGTCTCGCTCATGCGGTGGCCTCCGATGCGGCGCGGGCTGCGGCGGGCAGCGCGGCGGCGATGCGCTCGACGGCCCGGCTGTCGTGGGCGGTGGAGACGAACCACGACTCGAACGCGGACGGCGGGAGGTAGACACCCTGCGCCAGCATCGAGTGGAAGAACGCGGTGAAGCGGAAAGCTTCCTGCTGCTTCGCGTCGTCGTAGTCGCGCACCGGTCCGTCCGTGAAGAAGACGGAGAACATGTTGCTCGCCGCCTGCACGGTGTGCGCGACGCCCTCCTTGTCCAGGGCCTGGCTCACCAGCCCGCGGATCTCCGCGGACACCGCGTCGACCTTCGCGTACGCGGCGTCGTCCAGCAGGCGCAACTGGGCGAGACCGGCGGCGGTGGCGACCGGGTTACCGGAGAGGGTGCCCGCCTGGTAGACGGGGCCGACGGGCGCCAGGTGCGCCATCACGTCGGCACGGCCGCCGAACGCCGCGGCCGGGAAGCCGCCGCCCATGACCTTGCCGAAGGTCATCAGGTCCGGCCGCACCCCGTCGATGCCGAACCAGCCGGCCTTCGACGTACGGAACCCGGTCATGACCTCGTCGGAGATGTACAGCGCCCCGTCGGCGGCGCAGATCTCCTTGAGCCCGGCGTTGAAACCGTCCAGCGGCGGTACGACGCCCATGTTGCCCGGCGACGCCTCGGTGATCACACAGGCGATCTCACCGGGCTGCGCGGCGAAGGCGGCCCGCACGGCCTCCAGGTCGTTGTACGGCAGCACGATCGTGTCGCCGGCCTGGGCGCCGGTGACTCCCGGCGTGTCCGGCAGGCCGAAGGTCGCCAGGCCGGACCCGGCGGCGACGAGCAGCGCGTCGACGTGACCGTGGTAGCAGCCGGCGAACTTCACGATCTTCGTCCGGCCGGTGAAGCCGCGGGCGAGACGGATCGCGGACATGGTCGCCTCGGTGCCGGACGACACGAGCCGCACCTGCTCCACGGGCTCGACCCGGGCCACGATCTCCTCGGCGAGCGCCACCTCGCCCTCGCCGGGCGTACCGAAGGAGGTGCCGCGGGCGACGGCCTCCTGCACGGCGGCGATGACGTCGGGGTGGGAATGGCCGAGAATCATCGGTCCCCACGAGCACACGAGGTCGACATACTCACGACCGTCGGCATCGGTGAGGTACGGACCGGCACCGGAGACCATGAAGCGGGGCGTACCGCCCACGGCCCGGAAGGCGCGGACCGGAGAGTTCACGCCACCGGGCGTCACGAGGGACGCGCGGTCGAAAAGCGTCTGCGAAACTGGGGCGTCGGGGGCGTCATAGGGAAAGCTCACACATGCCATGGTGTCAGAGCCGCGGACGGTCTTGCGGACAGGTGTTTCACCGCACGTTCGCGGGGGAGGTCACTGACACGATGATCGGGTTGCGCGGCGGGGGCTGTGTCTCCTAGTTAGTAGTCGGGTGGATGAAATATGCATCGCGGTGGCGGAGTGGGCGAAGGGACCGACGACCTGGGGCCCGAGCCTGCCCGGCGGGGTCGGCACCGGCGCGAGGCTGAGCGCAAGCAGGGCATACAGGCCGGCGGTGCGCAGGTCGGAGCCGGAAGCAGGAGCAGTGGCGGGATGGGGGTGACCTACAAGTACTTCGGTGCTCCCGACGGGGCCACTGCCGCACGCGTGCCCATTTCCATGCGCCCCGAGGAGCTCGGCGGCGACGAGCTGGGCATGGGCGGCATGTTCACCAAGATCAAGCCGGAGACCGTGGCCGCCATGGTCCTCACCGGCATACAGGGCATACCCCTGCACAAGGTCCCGCCGCTGGAGCTGGTCGTCCTGCACCCCGACTACGCGGTGGTCAAGCTCCCCATGACGGTCGTGGACCCGCTGCGCGGCGTGGGCGAGGAGTCCGTGGGTGCCGCGGCCTTCATCTGGTCGACGGTTCCGGACCGCGGCGGGCCGCGTGACGCGTTCAACGTCTACCAGCTGCTGCACGAGTGGCAGGACTTCAGCCATCGTCTGCACGACGCGGGGCATCAGGCGTACTGCCTGGTGTGGCCCTGACCTGTCCCTCCCGCGCTCCGAGCGCCGCGACGACGACCCGAGCCTGATCGACTGCTCGGTCCGGGAGTCGGTCCAAGCGCTGCGGAACTGCACGTAACCGCGTCGCCCTGATCCGTGAAGCCGGCGAAGGGTCCGAGGCGTGCACCTTCGGCTCCCCGCACCCGCCGCCGACGACGACCGGCTCCCCCGTGGAACACACTCCCGCCGAACACACACCCCGCTGGGCGGACCACCGCCGAACACACGGCCCAACAGGTGCCGCCCCGGCGCCCACCTGCACGAAGAGCATCCCTCAACCAGCCTTATCCGGCCATTCATTGGCCGAAGAACGATCTTCAGTCGACCTGCCGAACCTGCCGATGCAGGAGGCATCGGAACTGAAGGAGGCCTGCCGTGGGTGACGCGCTGTCGGCTCTGTCCATCCCCGTGCTGGTCTTCGCCTCCGGCCTCTACGCAGCAGGTGAGACATGGTGGCGCCGCAGGCAACCGGCGCCCCCGTCCCCGTACACCCACCAGGCGGCCCGGCTCGCCGAGCGCGCGATGCTCGTGGACGCGGAACGCATCGTGGACGACGCCTACGAAACCCTCGGCACGCTCTACGGCAGCCCCACCGGCACATGTGTTCCGGCCACCGATGTCAGCCCCGGGGCGGCTGCCAGTCAGGATCACGACCGGTCAGCGCCAGCACCCGCGCGAAGGGGCTAGCCCCCTCCGGTACGGGGAACGGCTCGCCGAACATCCTCCCCTCCCGCGCCTTCGGAGCCATCCCCTCCAGAGCGGGCCCGATCTCCTCCACCACATCCGCGTCCGGCACGAACTCCTGTCCGGTGGCCCGCGCCAGGTCCCACGCGTGCACCGTCAGATCGCCGAGCACCATGTGCCCGACCGTCCGGGCGGGGAACCCCATCGAGCCCGCGGTCCCCTCCTCCGCGCCCGGCGCCGCCCACGCCTCGACCAGCGCGGCCGTCTCCTCGCCGAACCGCTTCCGCCAGTCGCCGGTGACCACGTCCGGCGCCTCGCCGAATTCCACGTCCTGCCGGGCCGCGAGCGCGGTGAAGTTGACGACCACCTGCGAGAGGTGGCTGAACAGGGCACGGACGTCGTACTCCGCGCACGGTGTGGGGCCGGCCAGCCGGCTGTCGTCGATCCCACGCACCACGGGCAGCGCGCTGCCGGCTGCCGCATCCAGCAATTCACTGATCTTCTTCATGCTTCGACCATGCATCCGGCGACGCCCCGGGTCTTGAAGAAACGCGCCATCAGGGGCGCGGAAAGCGCCCGCGTCATAGGATCGGCAGCCATGCCCGGCTCCCGAGGTCCCCGACGCGACACCCGGGGCATCGTCGACGCCCCCGAGCTGTTCACGCACGTACGCTTCCGGCGCCGCGAGCCCGCCCCCGCGCTGCGTCCGTACCTGGAGCACTACTGGCTGATCGACTGGGACCTGCGCGAGCCCTACGCCTCCCACCTGGTCCCGCACCCCAGCGTCAACCTGGTCTTCGAGCGGTACGCGGGCTGCGGCGACGAGGAAGCCGGGTTCGTGGAGGTCTCGGGCATCGGCCTGAAGCTCTTCACGCAGAAGCTGGAGGGGCGGGGCCGGGTCTGCGGCGTGCAGTTCAGGCCGGGCGGCTTCCGGCCGTTCGCACCGGACCACCCCGTGTCCGAGTGGACGGGCCGCCGGGTTCCGGCCGCCGAGGTGTTCGCACCGCCCGCGCCGCCGTCGGCCGTACTGGACCCCGCCCAGGAGGACGCGCGGGTCGCGGCGCTCGACGCGTACCTGCTGGCGCTCGGCCCGCGACCCGATCCGCAGGCCGACCGGGCGATGGCCCTGGTCGACCTGGTCCGCACCGACCGCACGGTCCGGCGCGTCGGTGACCTGGCCCGCGCCGAAGGGCTGTCGGTGCGGTCGCTGCAACGGCTCTTCGCCACGTACGTGGGTGTCGGCCCCAAGTGGGTCATCCTGCGCTACCGCATCCACGAGGCACTGGAACGCGCCGAATCGGAACCGGCGGTGGACTGGGCGGGACTCGCCGCCGATCTCGGTTACAGCGACCAGGCACACCTGGTCAGAGACTTCACGGCGACGGTCGGCGTCCCGCCGACCGTGCTCGGTACCCGCTGACTGTCAGTGGCCCGTCCTACAGTTCTGGCATGGAGCGCACCACAGCATCATCCGTACGGATCGAGCCCTGGTCGGACAGCGACCTGGAGCTGCTCCGCCGTGCCAACGCACCGGAGCTGATGGACCACTTGGGCGGCCCCGAGTCGGAGGAGCAGCTCATAGGGCGCCACGGCCGTTATGTGGCGCTGAGCGCGGACCGGGAGGGCCGGGGCAGGATGTTCCGCGTCGCCCTGCCCGGCGAGGCCGACGCCGTGGGCACCATCGGCTTCTGGGAGCGCACCTGGCAGGGCAGCGAGGTGTACGAGACGGGGTGGGCCGTCCTCGCGGAGTTCCAGGGCCGGGGCATCGCGTCGGCCGCGACGGCGGCCGTGGCCGAGCAGGCGCGCGCCGAGCACAAGCACCGCTATCTGCACGCCTACCCGTCCGTGGACAACGGCGCGTCGAACGGGGTGTGCCGCAAGGCGGGCTTCGTCCTGATCGGCGCGTGCGAGATCGAGTACCCGCCGGGGCACCCACTGCTGACCAACGACTGGCGGCTGGACCTCCACCCGGACCGCTGAGCGGGCGGAGGGCCGGGGCACCCGCAGGCACACGGACGTGGAAAGCATTTGACGGGCCGGTCGGCCTGCTGGATATTTATCTGCGTGGCGCAGCTTATGCGTTTCGCAGCCAACCACGACGATCATCGGGTCCGGAGCCTCCGGACGACCCACGCACCGAGCTCACCACACTCACCACACTCACCGAGGAGACCCTCTCCATGCTCACCCTCGTCACCGGCAGCCGCGGCCGCGTAGGTTCCGCGCTCGTCTCGCTCCTCCACCGCGACGGCCACGCCGTACGTGCCGCCTCCCGCAACCCCGGCGCGCTCTCCCTCCCGACCGGCGTCCCGTCCCTCGCCTGCGATCTCGGCGACCCCAGCACCTTCGCGGCCGCCCTGGACGGCGTCGACTCCGTCTTCCTCTACGCCGAGCCGTCCCACATCACCGAGTTCCTCGCCGCCGCGCAGGCCGCCGGAGTCACGCACATCGTCCTGCTCTCCTCCAGCTCCGTCCTCGCTCCGGACGCCGCGTCCAACGCCATCGCCGCCTCCCACCACGCGGTGGAGCAGGCCCTGACCGAGTCCTCCCTCACCACGACCCTGCTGCGCCCCGGCGCCTTCGCGGGCAACGCCTACCAGTGGTCGGAGGCCTTCCGGTCCGGCCGCCCCGTCGACCTCCCCTACCCGCACAGCGGGACCAGCCCCATCGACGAGGCCGACATCGCCGAGGCCGCGCTCGCCGTCCTCACCGACGCGAGCCTGCAGGGCTCGGCGTACCACCTGACCGGCCCCGCGTCCCTCACCGTCGGCGAACAGGTCGAGCTCCTGGCCGCGGCATCGGGCAGCCACGTCACCGTCGAAGCCGTGAGCCGGGCCGCCTGGAAGCAGGCCGTGTCCCCCTTCGTACCGGAAGCGATCGCCGAGGCACTGCTCGACTACCAGGCCACCACGGACGGCACGCCCGCGGACGTCACCGACGACATCCGGAGGCTGACCGGCCGCCCGGCCCGTACGTTCGCGGACTGGGCAGCCACGCACGCCGCGGCGTTCCGCGCCTGACGCCGGGCCGGCCCCGTCGCCCCGATGGCATCCTGACCCGGTGAACGGACCCGAGATCCACCTCGAAGTCGCCCCCGAGCTGCGCCTCTTCGTCGCGCACGAACGCCGCCGCGGCCGGACGGCCGTGACCACCGACGGCTCCTCCACCCTCGGTCACGTCGTGGAATCGCTCGGCATCCCGCTCACCGAGGCAGGGCAGCTCCTCGTCGACGGACGCCCCGTGCCCGTATCGCACCTTCCCGCGGCGGGCGAAGTGGTCGAGGTCCGGCCCGTTCAGCGCCCGCAGCACGTACCGGGCGCACCCCTGCGCTTCCTGCTCGACGTCCACCTCGGCACGCTCGCGCGGCGGCTGCGCCTGCTCGGGGTCGACGCGGCGTACGAGAGCGAGGACATCGGCGACCCCGCGCTGGCCACCCGCTCGGCGCAGGAGCGGCGGGTCCTGCTCTCCCGGGACCGGGGGCTGCTGCACCGGCGTGAGATCTGGGCGGGCGCCTACGTCTACAGCGACCGCCCCGAGGCGCAACTGCGGGACGTCCTGGAGCGGTTCGCACCGGCCCTCGCCCCCTGGACCCGGTGCACGGCCTGCAACGGCCCCCTGGCGGCGGCCGACAAGGACTCCGTCAGCGCGCACCTGGAACACGGCACCCAGCGGTCGTACGACGTCTTCGCCCAGTGCACCGAGTGCGACCGGGTGTACTGGCGCGGCGCCCACCACGCCCGCCTGGAGGCCATCGTCACCGAGGCCGTCCGCGACTTCGGTGACGCCCTGGCCGGACCGGGCCCGTCGGGCGGCAGCTGAGCGGCGGCACACCGCGTCAGGAGGTGTCGCCGCCGTCGCGCACCCTCTCGATCTGCGCCGCGCTCAGCTCCGTCGTCCTGCGCATATGGGCGATGAGGAAGGCGACCTCGTCATCGTCGTACGCGTCGAACAGGGCCGCCCAGCCGCTGTTCAAGCGCTCCCAGACCGCGCCGAACTCCGCCATCCGCTCGGGGACGGTCGTCACGAGCACCCGCCGCCGGTCCGCCGTGTCCCGCGCACGCGTCACATAGCCCGCCCGCTCCAGCCGGTCGACGAGCCGGGTCGCCGACCCGGTGGTGAGCCCGGTCAGCTCCGCGACGCGCCCGGTGGTGACCGGTTCCGCCTCCAGGCCGAGCAGGTTCAGGCACTGGAGATCGGTGGGGTGCAGCCCCAGATGATCGGCCACGGCCTGGTTGAAGAGGGCGTACGAGGCCATGTAGCGGCGCGATGTGACGGACAGCTCGGCCAGCAGCACAGTGCGGCGCGCGGTGGATGACTTCTGCGGCATGCAGAGAGTGTACGAAGCAGACATCGCGCCCGGGACGGCCGCAGACGCCTCAGAAGACGTACTCGTCCCCCGTGGCGGGAGCCAGCACCTCATGGTCGCTGTTCGCCGCGTTCCGGTCCGTCGCCCCGCCGTTCCACACGGTGTCGATCCGGACGACGACCTCCGCCGGCCGGCCGGCGAGCTGCAGTTCCAGGGCGAGCTGCCGCTGCTCGGCACCGTCCGCGTGCAGCGCGCCCGTCCGGCACAGCACGGTCGACCGGTCGGCCTGCAAGCACTCCGGCGGCAGCTCCTGGAGGCCCGCCAGCGGTACGGAGACCCGCAGCCGCACGGTCACGCCGGACAGATCCGCCGGGCCGCGGTTCTCGCTGCGCAGCCAGATCCCGAGGCCGGTGCCCCACAGGGAAACGTGCCCGTGGTGCGATACATCCGCCTCCGGTGCGACGTTCCACGCCGCGGGCGCACCGACGGCCGCGGCCGTCCCGCCCGCACCCAGCGCCACCGCCGACGCCACCGCCGCCGCAGCGGACACCACCCTCAGAGCCTTACGCGTCACCATGACCCGAAGATACAGATCATCATGAATTATCCGTATTAACCCACCAGTTCGGCGCGTCTCGCATGCCCGGCCGTGACACCCTGCCCCCATGTCCGTGCTCCGTTCCCTCGCCCTCTTCGTCGTCGCCGCCCTGTTCGAGATCGGTGGCGCCTGGCTCGTGTGGCAAGGGGTCCGGGAGCACCGGGGCTGGGCGTGGATCGGCGCGGGGATCATCGCCCTGGCCACCTACGGCTTCGTCGCCACCCTCCAGCCGGACGGCGAGTTCGGGCGGGTGCTCGCCGCGTACGGCGGGGTCTTCGTCGTGGGGTCGATCGCCTGGGGCATGGCCGCCGACGGCTACCGGCCCGACCGCTGGGACGTGACGGGCGCGCTGATCTGCCTGGCAGGCATGGCCGTGATCATGTATGCCCCCCGCAACCACTGACCGCGCCCTGCCTATCCTGACTCCGTACCGATCAGCTGTCCGAGGAGCCCGTCATGGCCGCATCCCCCATCGCCGTCATCACCGGAGCGAGCAGCGGCATCGGTGCCGCGACCGCCCGGCAGCTGGCGGCCGCCGGCTTCCGCGTGGTGCTGACCGCCCGCCGCAAGGACCGCATCGAGGCGCTCGCCGCCGAGATCACCGAGGCGGGTCACGAGGCCACGGCCTACGCCCTGGACGTCACCGACCGCGCCGCGGTCGACGAGTTCGCCACCGCGTTCCGCGGCCTCGCCGTCCTCGTGAACAACGCAGGCGGCGCGCTCGGAGCCGATCCCGTGGCCACCGGGGACCCCGCGGACTGGCGCCAGATGTACGAGACCAACGTCATCGGCACGCTCAACGTCACCCAGGCCCTGCTCCCGGCCCTCACCGCGAGCGGGAACGGCACGGTGGTCATCCTCTCCTCGACCGCCGGCCTCTCCACGTACGAGGGCGGCGGCGGCTACGTGGCCGCCAAGCACGGCGAACACGTCCTGGCGGAGACCCTCCGCCTGGAGATCGTCGGCACCCCGGTCCGCGTCATCGAGGTCGCCCCCGGCATGGTCAAGACGGAGGAGTTCGCCACCACCCGCTTCCGCGGCGACGCCGAGAAGGCCGCCAAGGTCTACGCGGGCGTCGACGCCCCCCTCACGGCGGACGACGTGGCCGACACGATCACCTGGGCCATCACCCGCCCCGCCCACGTGAACATCGACCTCCTGGTGGTCCGCCCCCGCGCCCAGGCCTCCAACTCGAAGGTCCACCGCACGGCGTGACGGCCCACGGCGGGGCGGGGCCCCCGTGCCCCCGCCCCACCGCCCTCACCCCTTCACACAGATGACCTGCTTCAGCTTCGCGACGACCTCGACCAGGTCGCGCTGCTGGTCGATGACCTTCTCGATCGGCTTGTAGGCCCCCGGGATCTCGTCGACGACGCCGGAGTCCTTGCGGCACTCCACGCCCCGCGTCTGCTCCTCCAGGTCCTTCGTCGAGAAACGCCGCCTGGCCGCGTTCCGGCTCATCCTGCGGCCGGCACCGTGCGAGGCCGAGTTGAAGGACTTCTCGTTGCCGAGGCCCTTCACGATGTACGAGCCGGTGCCCATGGAGCCCGGGATGATCCCGAAGTCACCCGAACCGGCCCGGATGGCCCCCTTCCGGGTGACCAGCAGGTCCATGCCGTCGTACCGCTCCTCCGCCACGTAGTTGTGGTGGCAGGAGATGACCGGGTCGAAGCTCACCCCGGCCTTCTTGAACTCCTTGCGGACCACGTCCTGGAAGAGCGCCATCATGACCGCACGGTTGAGCTTCGCGTACTCCTGTGCCCAGAAGAGGTCGTTGCGGTACGCCTGCATCGGCGGGGTGTCCGCGATGAAGACCGCCAGGTCACGGTCCACCAGATCCTGGTTGTGCGGCAGCTGCTGCGCCCGGCCGATGTGGAAGTCGGCCAGCTCGTTGCCGATGTTCCGGGATCCGGAGTGCAGCATCAGCCAGACCGAATCTGCCTCATCAAGACAGAACTCGATGAAGTGATTCCCCCCTCCGAGCGTTCCCATCTGCTTAGTGGCCCGTTCCTGACGGAATTTGACCGCATCGGCCACCCCGTCGAACCGCCCCCAGAAGTCGTCCCAGTCGGTCGCCGCGAGACCGTGCAGCCGGCCCGCGTCCACCGGGGAGTCGTGCATCCCGCGGCCCACCGGAATGGCCTGCTCGATCTTCGACCGGAGCGGGGACAGGTCCCCGGGCAGGTCGTTGGCGGTCAGTGAGGTCTTCACCGCGGACATGCCGCAGCCGATGTCCACGCCCACCGCCGCCGGGCAGACCGCTCCGTGCATCGCGATCACCGAGCCGACGGTGGCACCCTTGCCGAAGTGGACGTCCGGCATCACGGCCAGGCCCTTGATCCACGGCAGGGTGGCGACGTTGCGCAGCTGCTGCATCGCGACGTCCTCGACCGAAGCCGGATCGGTCCACATCCGGATGGGAACCTTCGCACCCGGCACCTCTACATACGACATAACCCCTCGATTCCCCCGAAAAGACTGATAGCGCAAAACCGGTGCCAAGGTCGGCAAATGAGTCGGTCGACCGGCATTCACGGCGGCGCGTGCGATACACATTGTGTCCACCGGCCGCCATCGAGCGGCAACCGTTTTTCGCGCGAAGGGAGCCCAGGACCGTGCGACGAATGGCGTACGTACCAGGCGCCGTGCTGATCGCAGCACTCGTCGCCGGCTGCAGTTCCGGCACCGAAGGCGGCGCGTCCGCCGCCGACAGCAAACCCGGCACGCTGACCGTCTCCGCCGCACCCCCGGGCAAGTACCGCACCCTCCCAGAGGCCTGCCGTGCCATCCCCCTCGCCACCCTGAAGGACCTCCTGCCCGGCGCCGCGCAACTGCCCGAGGCCCAGCAGGAGACGGTGTACGAGGGCACGCCCGCCGGAACGTTCGACACGGACCGCCGGGTCGGCTGCCGCTGGAAGTACGACGCGCCCGACACCTCCCGCAACATCTCCATCGACTTCGAGCGGGTCGTCTCCTACGACCCGTCCGTGAGCGACGACGACCGTGCCCGGGAGGTGTACGCGAAGAAGGAGGAGGCCGCCGACCTCCCCTCGGCCCCTCTCCCGCCCGACGACGCGGGGAAGGGAACGGTCACGCCCCAGGGCTCCCCGACGGCGAGCGCGAACGCCGACGGGAAGACGGGCGCGACGCCCGGCACCACCGACGACGCGGGGGACGCGACCGGCGACGCCGGTACCGCCACGGACGGCGGCACGGCCGGCAGCCCTGCCGAGAACCTCCAGCCCCGCGTCCTCGACAAGCTCGGGGACAGCGCGTTTCTGGACGATCTGCTCACCCGGGCAGGTTCCACCGCACAGCACCGCACGGTGAGCGTGGTATTCCGCACATCGAACGTCATCGTCACCATCGAGTACACCGCGCAGCCGGCCCTCCCCACCGAGGTCCCGGACAGCAAGGAACTGCAGGAGAAGGCCCAGGCACTGGGCGAGAAGCTGGTCGACAGGCTGAGCGAGTAGCCCGTCCCCGGCCGCCCCGGCCCACCCCGCGGCACTCCCGGCAAGGCGCCATCCGGTGCCCGTCCGTCGTACCGTGGCCCTCCGGAACCACCCGTCCCGACCGCCGCGCCACCCGAGTGAAGGAACCATGCACCGATCAGCCCCGCGACTCACCCGCATACTCGCCTGCGCCGCCGTCCCGGTGATGCTCGTCGTCGCCGGCTGCTCGTCGGACTCCGACGGCAAGAAGGACGACGCCTCCTCGTCGTCGTCCGCCTCACCGGAAGCGACGAAGACGGAACCGGTCGTCGCGCCGGCGAAGTTCGCCGTGCTGCCCGACCCGTGCAAGTCGATCACCGCGAAGACGGTCAGGTCCCTGGTTCCCTCGGCCAAGACCAAGAGCGGTACCCGCGGCAAGTCCAGCGACGCCGCCGCCCGCGGCGGATGCTCGTGGAACGGCCTCGACGACAACGGCGTCAAGGGCTCCCAGTACCGCTGGCTCGACGTCGGCTTCACCCGCTTCGCCTCCGACCAGGCCCTGGGCAGCGGTGCCGATCGCGCCCAGGCGGACTACACGAAGCAGGTCGCCAAGGCGCAGGCCGCCGAGGGGGCGAAGAAGCTCGTCGCCGCCCCCGTCAGCACCATCGGCGAGGTGGCCACCAAGATCACGTACGACCTCACCAAGACGGGTGAGGACTTCAAGTACGTGACGGTCGTCGCCCGTACGGGGAACGTCGTCGTCACCGTCAACTACAACGGTGCGGGCTACGCGGGCGCCAAGGCCCCGTCCGCCGGGGACATCCTGAAGGGCGCC
Source organism: Streptomyces sp. NPDC005775 (assembly GCF_042871565.1). NCBI lineage: Bacteria > Bacillati > Actinomycetota > Actinomycetes > Kitasatosporales > Streptomycetaceae > Streptomyces > Streptomyces sp. NPDC005775. The sequence goes on from NZ_JBIAIU010000013.1 coordinate 185,462, forward strand.
CAGAAGGCCGCCACGGAGGCCGTCGCCTCGGTGACCACCGCCAACGGAGGCGGAAAGGCGAGCACCTCGCCGAAGCCGACGCAGTCCGCCAAGGCGTCCGCCAAGCCCTCCGCCTCGGCCACGAAGTCCGACTGACCGCCCCCGGCCTCAACGCCGTTCCGTACAAGCGGCCTTACGAAGCCCGGTCCTCACCCGAGAACCGGGCTTCGCCCCTCCCCGCGCAACACCCCGCGCGGGCATGTGCCAGGCTGTGCCCGCCAGAACTCCAAGTCGTCCCGCTGGACCGGACGTCGGAGACAGAGAATTGGGGAGGGGTCGCGGGTGGCCGCGATGCAGCTGACACGCACGCACCGGATACTCATCGGGCTCGTGGTCGCCGGTGCGGTGCTCATCGCGGCGATCGGTTTCGCGGGCTCGTACGCGGCCGTGCGCGAACTCGCCGAGCAGAAGGGCTTCGGCGGGTTCTCGGTCGTCTTCCCGATCGGTATCGACGCCGGTATCTGCGTCCTGCTCGCGCTGGACCTGCTGCTGACCTGGCTGCGCATCCCCTTCCCGCTGCTGCGTCAGACGGCCTGGCTGCTGACCGCCGCGACGATCGCGTTCAACGGCGCCGCGGCCTGGCCCGACCCACTGGGCACCGGCATGCACGCCGTGATCCCGGTGCTGTTCGTCGTCTCCGTCGAGGCGGCCCGCCACGCCGTGGGCCGTATCGCCGACATCACGGCCGACAAGCACATGGAGGGCGTCCGCCTCACCCGCTGGCTGCTCTCCCCCGTACCCACGTTCCGGCTGTGGCGGCGGATGAAGCTGTGGGAACTGCGGTCGTACGAGCAGGTCATCAAGCTCGAACAGGACCGCCTGATCTACCAGGCCCGCCTCCAGGCCCGCTACGGCCGGAGCTGGCGCCGCAAGGCCCCCGTCGAGTCCCTGATGCCGCTCCGCCTCGCCAAGTACGGCGTCCCGCTCGCCGAGACCGGCCCCGCCGGACTCGCCGCCGCCGGCATCGAACCCGCCCTGCTGCCCCCGGCCCCCGGCCAGGCCTCCGCCGCCGCCGTGCCCGTCGCGGTGGAGACGGCCGCGCAGCCGGAGCTCGCGTACGAACCCCGGCACAACGAGCAGAACCAGCACAAGCAGCAGAATCAGCAGGAGCGGCAGCCGGGTCAGCAGCCGAACCAGCAGGAGCAGTACGCCCCGACGGTGCCCGGTGAGTGGGCCGATGAGCAGCCGGTTCAGCAGCCCGCGGAGGGGCCCGTCTCGCACGACAGCCCGTGGTTCGCGGCGCAGGTTCCGGACGGGGCGTACGAGGGGTCGTACAACCCGACGTACGTCGAGGGGCTGGAGCCCACCCCCGTCATGATCCCGTCGGGCCCCCGTGGGCGCACGCGGCCGCTGGGCAACGTCGGCACGATCGGTGGCGTGCCCGGCCCCCGCACCGAGCAGGTGCCGGCGGCCGCGGAGGCGCCCGGGGCGCAGGTCCAGGAGCAGTTCCCGGTGCAGGAGCAGCAGCCGCAGCCCGTCGTCGAGGCCGCTGACGAGTGGGCCGAGGAGTGGGCGCAGGAGGACGCGGAGTTCAGCGAGATCGCGTACGAGGTCTTCGCCGCGTTCGTGCAGGAGAACAACACGTACCCCAGCATCGAGGTCCTCGACATACACCTGTCGGACGGGCACAACGTGCGACACCCGCGCAGTGCGGCGCTCCTGCGCCAGCTGATCCAGGACTTCAAGAACCGTTACCACGCGGAACTCGAGGCCGACCACATCGCGTGACAGCGATGAGCGACGGCGCCGACTGACGTACGCCTCACACCTACGGCCGAGGGCCGCCACCCGCATCACCGGGTGGCGGCCCTCGGCCGTAGGTGTGCGTGCGGGGCGTAGGTTCCCGCACCTCAGCGCGGTCGGGGAATGTCTCGAAGGAGACATTCCCGGTACGTCCTAGGTCCTCTACATATCGCGCGGCGGCGCCCCTAGATTCGATGGTGTGCCGCAGTGAACGCGCCCCCGGCGTGTCACGGCGCCGCAATTCACCGACCTTGCACCGACCGTTGCGCCGCCGGAATTCGAATGCTCCGTGCACCCCCCATTTCCCCTCACTTCACGGAGTCCGGATTCCGCCGACCCACCATGAGAGGAATACCGTGTCCCGCGCCCTTCCGCTAAGAGCCGTGCTCGCCTCCGCGGCCGTTCTCACGGCGATCGCGCCGCTTGCCCTTCCGGCCCCCGCCCTGGCGAATTCGCCCTCTCCGGCGGCCGCTGTCGCCGGCCGTCACGCCGGGCCGGACGTGATCGACACCCGGGCGACCGACGTCTATCCGGAAGGCGTCGCCTGGGACCCCACGCGCCGCGCCTTCCTGGTCGGCTCCGCGCTGAAGGGCACCCTCTCGGTGATCCGGCTGGACGGCACCGTCCAGGAGCTCGCGCCGAGCATCGGCATGGTGTCCACGCTCGGCGTCCGGGTGGACACCGCGCGCAACCGCATCCTCGTCGCCTACAGCGACTTCTGGATCCGTCAGCGCCTGGACGTCGGCGACCAGCCCCCGACCTCGGGCGTGGCCGTCTTCGCCCTGGACACCGGCAAGCTGCAGCGCCGTATCGATGTCGCCCAGGGGCTGTCGCGTACGTTCGCCAACGACCTGACCTTCGACCCGCAGGGGAACATCTACGTCACGGACTCCGTGTCGGAGACGTTGCAGCGGATCGACCTCGCCGGCCACGTCACCCCGGTGGTGACGGACCCCCGCTTCGCCGCGCAGATCGTCGGTCTGAACGGCATCGTGTGGCACCCGGACGGCTATCTGCTGGCCGTTCGCTACGACGACGGCCGTATGTTCCGGATCCGTCCCGACGCCCCGGCCGGCCGCAAGGTGGCCGAGGTGGACCTCGCCGAGCCGCTGGTGGGCACGGACGGGCTCGGACTGCGTGCCGACGGTTCCCTGGTCGTCGTCACCAATTCCATCGGTGAGGCCGTGGGCGCGCCGGGCGGGGTGGACGGCGTCAAGGTCGTGGGCTCGCGCGACGGGTGGCGCAGCGCCGCCGTCCGTTCGCGGGTGGAGCCGTGGCCCGTCGGCGGCCCCACGACCGTGGCCGTGACGCCGTACGGCGACTACGTCCTCAGCGGTGAGGTGGGAACGGTCCTGGTCGGGGAGACCTCGGACCGGATCGTCCTGCGTCGCCTTCCCTGCTCGGGCCCGAAGCACCACGGCCACCCCGGCCACCGCTCCTCGAGCGGCACCTCCACAAGCAGCAAGGGGATCATCCGATGACGACAACCAAGAGCCGAGGCGTTCTCTGGGCGTTGGTCGCCACGTCCCTGCCCATGTTCATGGTCTCGCTGGACAACCTCGTGGTGACCAACGCGCTGGCGGAGATCAGCAAGGACTTCGACGTCAAGCAGTCGGAACTGCAGTGGGTGATGAACGGCTATGTGCTGGCCTTCGCCGGTCTGCTGCTGGCAGGTGCGGCGCTGGGTGACCGGTTCGGCCGGCGCCGGGTGTTCCTGGGCGGTATCGCCCTGTTCACCGTGTCCTCCGTGGCCTGTGCGATGGCCGGTTCGGTCGTGACGCTCGTCATCGCCCGGGTGTTCCAGGGCGCGGGCGCGGCGGCCATCCTTCCGGTGTCGCTCACCCTGGCGGTCGGTGCGGTCTCCCGGGCGCAGCGGAATCTGGCGGTCGGGGTGTGGGGCGGTGTCAACGGCCTCGGTATCGCGGCCGGTCCGCTCGCGGGCGGTCTGGTGACCGAGAAGATCGAGTGGAGCTGGATCTTCTGGATCAACGTGCCGGTCGGCGTGATCGCGCTGCCGCTCGCCCTCTGGGCGGTCAGCGAGAGCCGCGGCAAGGAGCGGAGCCTGAACGTCCCGAGCATGGTGCTGGTGACCGCTTCGGTCGTGTCCGCGGTCTGGGGCATCGTGTCGGCCGCCGACCACGGCTGGACGCACGCCACCACCCTGATCGGGCTGTCCCTCACGGTGGTCCTGGCGGTGGCGTTCATCGTGTCCGAGCGCAGCAGCAAGCACCCGCTCATCCCCACCCACATGTACCGCGCGCCGGCCTTCGTGCTGAGCAACGTGGTGTCGATCACGATGTACTTCGGTGTCTTCGGGTCGATCTTCTTCCTCACGCAGTTCCTTCAGGGCCCCATGGGTTACTCGCCCTTCGAGGCAGGTCTGCGCACCATTCCGTGGACGCTGGCGCCGATGTTCGTGGTGCCGGTCGCCAGTCAGTTCGTGGACCGGATCGGCGGCGGTGTGCTGCAGGCAGCGGGCTGCGCGCTGCAGGGTGTCGGGCTCGGCTGGATCGCCCTGGTCGTCACGCCCGACGTCGGGTACGCCGCCATGGTGCCGGCGCTGGCCCTGGCCGGTATCGGTATGGGTCTGGTCTTCGCGGGTAACCCCGCCACGGTGATCTCGGCGGTGCCGGAGAACGAGCAGAACAAGGCGTCCGGTGCCAACAACACCAGCCGTGAGTTCGGCGGTGCGCTGGGTGTGGCCGCGCTGACCACCGTGTTCAGCCGCCAGTTCGCCGACAACACCTCGGGCGACCCTGCCGCGGCGTTCACCGACGGCCTGGAGGCCGCCCTGTGGATCGGTGTGGTCGTGGTGATGCTCGGCGCGGTGAGCGGCCTGTTCATCAGGCGGAGCGCGGAGCGGGCCGGCGACGACGCCGCCGAGGAGAGCCCGGTGTCGGTCCCGGTCGGCTGACCGGTCCACCACCCGGCACACCACCCCGAGAACTGGTTCGGAGGAACCGATGACCACCCAGGTGCTGGAAGACGCCACGACGTCCGTGGCCCCTGCCGTCGAGTACGGGCGCACGATCGAGCGCTCCCTCGCCCACCGTTCCGCGATCTCCGAGGTCTTCGTCACGGACGTCAGGAGCCTGCGGCCGATGGCGGTGACGGCGGGCATCCACCTGCCGCTCACCCACCTCTATTACAGCGATCACCGGCAGCAGCCGAAGCTGCACGACTCCCTGCTGCTGCTGGAGGCGGGCCGGCAGTCGGCGATCGCCGGTTCCCACACCAACGCCGGGGTCCCGGCGGGAACCATGGCCATCGTGCACGCCTTCCAGTTCTCCCTGCGGAATCTGCACGCGCTGCGGATCGGCGGCGAAGCCGGTCCGCCGCGCGTGGACACCGACTTCTTCGGCAAGACGGCGCGGCACAGCGGGCGTTACCGCAAGGGGCGGCTGGAGCAGCGGATCTTCATGGGTGACGTGCATGTCGGCGACCACTCCATGGACGTGCTCTTCCTCAAGGGGGACGAGAACGAGATCCTGCGCCACGCCCAGCGCGGCACGCCCGCGCCGCTCAGTTCGGACTTCACCGAGGCGCCGGGTGCGGTCAGCCGCGTGGCGCCGGAACTGGTTGGCCGGGACAACCCGTTGAACGTCGTGCTGACGGAGCCGGAGTTCACCGCGGACGCCGTCACGGCCCGGGTCGCGCCGCGCTTCGACAACCCCGCGTTGTTCGACCACGTCTACGACCACCTGCCGGCGATGACCCTGGTGGAGGCGGCCCGTCAGCTGGCGCTGTTCACGGCGGGGGCCGCGACGTCCGCGGACCCCGCGTCCCGTTCCGCCTCTCTCTGTGCCGTCGGCTACGAGGGCGGGTTCGAGCGCTTCGCCGAGCTGGACGTCCCCCTGACCGCCACGGCGACGCCGGTCGCCGCGCCGGCCGGCCTGCACCGGATACGGGTCGGCTTCCAGCAGGACGCCCAGGAGATCGCGGAGCTCACCGTCACCGTCACCGACGTCTCCCACCTCCACGGATCCTGAGGCCCGCCATGTCTGACACCACACCACCCCGTCTGGCCGTCTGGTCGGACTTCGGAGGGGTCCTGACCCCTCCGCTCGCCCACACGATGAAGACGTTCTGTGCCTCGATGGGCCTGGACCAGAAGGTGCTCGGCCGCGCCCTGGCCACGGTCACCGCCCGGTACGGCACCAGCGACATCATGGAGCCGATCGACACCCCGCTGGTGACCGAGGAGGAGTGGCTCCAGGAGATCGGCGACGTGCTGGAGGCCGAGCACGGCGTGACGCTGCGCCTCACCACGATGGCGGACGCCTGGTTCGACGGGCGGGAGACCAACCACGACTGGCTGGCCCACCTGCGCAAGGCCCGGGACCGCGGGGCGTTCGTCGGAATGCTCTCCAACATGGTGCCCGCCTGGGATCCGTACTGGCGGCGCATGATCGAGCCCGACGGGCTCTGGGACGACGTGATCCTCTCGTTCGAGGTGGGCCACCGCAAGCCGTCGCCCGGCATGTTCGCACTCGCCGCGCAGCGGGCGGGCGTGCCCGCGGAGCGCTGTGTGCTCGTGGACGACATGGCGCAGAACTGCGCGGGTGCCGAGGCGGCCGGCTGGCAGTCGGTGCTGTTCCTCGACGCCGAGAGCGCCGGTGCCCAGCTCGCATCCCTGTGGGACGGCGTCGCATGAGGCGCCCTTCCCCGACCCCGACCGCGATCCGGCCGCACGGTGCGCGGCGCCCGATCAGGAGGAAGTGCATATGAGCCGCTCCGTACTCGTCACCGGCGGAAACCGGGGCATCGGGCTCGCCACCGCGCGGGCCCTGGCGGCCGAGGGCCACAAGGTCGCCATCACCCACCACAGCAGCGAGCCCCCGCCCGGCTTCTTCGCCGTACGGTGCGACGTGACCGACCCCGAGCAGGTCAGGGCCGCGGTGGAGGAGGTGTCGATCCAGCAGGGGGCCGTCGAGGTCCTGGTCTCCAACGCGGGCATCACCCGGGACCAGTTGCTGATCGGGATGCCGGAGGAGGACTTCCGGGCCGTGATGGAGACCAACTTCCAGGCCGCCGTCACCGTCACCCGCGAGGTCGTCCCGGCGATGATCAAGGCGCGTTGGGGCCGGCTGATCTACATGTCGTCCATCAACAGCATGTCCGGCGCACCGGGGCAGACCAACTACGCGTCCGCCAAGGCGGCGTTGATCGGGTTCGCACGGTCGCTCGCCATCGAGCTGGGCCGGCGCAACGTCACCGTCAACGTGGTGGCTCCCGGAATGATCGAGACCGACATGGTCGAGCACGTCACCGACGCGCGCCGCCAGGCCGCCCTGGCCAGGACCGCGCTGGCCCGCACCGGTACCCCCGAGGAGGTGGCCGCGGCCGTGCGCTTCCTCGCCGGCGAGGACGCCTCGTACGTGACCGCCGGGGTCATTCCGGTCACCGGCGGTCTGGGCGCCGGGCACTGAGCCGGACCCTCCGGGCCCGCGCTCCACAGATTTCCGGGGTCTCTCCCCGGGTTCCCTCCCCACCCTTGAGGAGCAAACAGATGAGCACCGAAGCACTCGACCTCTCCATCAACATGGGCCTGATCTTCAACGACCTGAGCGAGGAGGCCGCGCTGAAGTACGTCGCGGACGGCTTCGTCGACCACGAGGCGCAGGCCGGCGTCCCGAACGGCCCGTACGGCTACCTCGGCACCGCGCGCTGGGTCCACAGCGCGTTCGAGGGCGCCAAGTGGGAGCACCTGGACAGCTTCTCCGAGGGTGACCGCGCCGTCCTGCGGCTGCGCTTCACCGGCAAGCACACCGGCGACTTCCTGGGCATAGCGCCGACCGGGCGCGACGTGGACGTCGAGCAGAGCCACATCTACCGGATCGAGGACGGCAAGGTCGTCGAGCACTGGGGTTTCCGCCAGGACCTGCTGCTGCTGACGCAGATCGACGCCATAACCCTCAAGCCGCCGACCCCGGCCGCCGTCTGATCCGTCCGGCCCGTTTCCCGCGACCTGTCGCGAAACCCCTTCATGTTCTCTCCTTACGAAAGGACCCATCATGACCGTGCAGACCGTTGAACTGGATGCCGAGCTGCGGATCCGCGTCATGGACATCGTCAACGAGGAACTGGAACTGGAAGACGGTGAGCTGACCGACGACGGCCTGTTCATCGACGACTACGACAGCGACTCGCTCACGCTGATAACCGTGGTCTCCCGAATAGAGAAGGAGCTCGGCTTCGTCCTGCCCAAGGAGGAGCTGGAGTCCCTGACCACGCTCCGTGCGCTGCTGCTCGCCGTCGAGGGATGCGCGCGTAATGCCTGAGTCGACCTTGCGCCGAGTCGTCATCACGGGGCTCGGAGCGGTCAGCCCGGTCGGAATCGGCGTGCGGGACTTCGCCGATTCCCTCCGGGCGGGCCGGGTCGGCATCGGGCCGGCCCGCAGCTTCGACGCCACCCCCTTCCCCAGCCGCAAGGCAGCCGAGGTCGACGACTTCGACCCGGCCACCCTCCTGCACCACCTCGAACCGGACCGCTGGGGCCGCAGCGCGCTCCTGGCCGCCGCCGCCTCCCGGCTGGCGGTCGAGGACTCCGGCATCGACCCCGGACTGCTCTCCGCCGGCCGGTCCGGCTCGATCATGGGCACCACCAGCGGTGAGTCCGCGGTGGCCCAGAGCCTGGGCGGCCAGTGGGTCGACCAGGGCCTGAAGGGTCTGGAGCCGCGCCTGGTCGGGCAGTTGCCGGCCGGCCAGATCGCGGGCGCCGTCAACGCCGAACTCGGCCTGACCGGCGACGCGCAGACCATCCCGACCGCCTGCTCGGCCAGCAACTACGCGCTGGGGTACGCCTTCGACATGGTGCGCCTGGGCGAGGCCGACTTCATGCTGGCCGGTGGCGCCGACTCGGTGAACCGGCTGACCCATGCCGGGTTCTACGCCCTGGGCGCCATGGCCGAGGACCTGCCGCAGCCGTTCGACGCCAACCGTTCGGGCATCATCACCGGCGAGGGCGGGGCCGCGCTGCTGCTCGAACCGCTGGAGCACGCACTGGCCCGCGGCGCCCGCATCTACGCCGAGGTGCTCGGGTACGCGGCGAACTGCGACGCCTCCCACATGGTGCACCCGGACGCCACCAGCATCGCGGACTGCATCAAGGCGGCGCACCGCAACGCGGGCGTCGTCCCCGACCAGATCGACTACATCTGCGCCCACGGCACCGGGACACCGACCAACGACGCGACCGAGGTCCGGGCGGTCCGCCAGGTCTTCGGGGACCGGCTGCCGCCGATCAGCTCGATCAAGTCGATGCTCGGCCACACCATGGGCGCGGCCAGCGGCTTCGGCGCGATCGCCTGCTGCACCGCCCTGGAGCAGGGGTTCCTGCCGCCCACCGCGAACCTGGTCGAGACCGACCCGGAGCTCGGGCCCGGCGTGGACTGTGTCCCGGGCCGGGGCAGGGACGCCCGGGTGGAGATCGTCCAGAACCACGGCTTCGCCTTCGGCGGCAACAACGTCATCACCATCCTCGGGAGGTACCTGTGACCACGGCCCCGCCCGTGCAGCCCCTGCCGGTCGTCGGCGTCGGAGTGGTCTCCAGCGCGGGCTACGGGCTGGCGCCCCTGGCCGGAGCGCTGGAGGGGGTCTCCGCGCCGGGGCCCGCCGCAGATGCGGACGCGGCGTACCCGCCGCGTCCGGTCCGGCCCGTCCCCGGCTTCAAGGCCGCCGACCACCTGGGGCGCAAGGGCACCAAGAACCTGGACCGGCTCGCCGGCCTGAGCCTGGTCGCCTGCAAGCAGGCGCTCGAAGCGGCGGGCCCGGCCGCGGCCGGTACGGAACCGGCCAGGACCGGCGTGGTGCTGGCCACCAACACCGGCAGCATCCAGGGCTACTCCGACCTGCTGTACGAGACGCTCACCCTGGACAAGCCCTACCTGATCAACCCGGGCAAGTTCGCGGGCAGCGTCATGAACTGCAGCGCCGGGCAGATGGCCATCCGGCACGGGCTGAAGGGCCTGAACGCCACGGTCGCCGGCGGCCGCAGCGCCAGCCTCTACGCCTTCCGCCACGCGAGGCTCGCCATGGCGGCGGGGCGCGCCGAGGAACTGCTCGTCGGCGGCGCGGAGGAGCTCAGCGCCCCGGCGGCCTGGGCGTGGCACCACGCCGGGACGCTGCGGGAGGCCGCGCCGGTCGGCGAGGGCAGCGCCGTCTTCGTCGTCCGGGCCGAGGAGACCGCCGGGGAGCCGGTGCTCGCTGAGCTGCTGGCCTGCGAGGTCGGGTTCTTCGGCTGGACCGGGGTCAGCGGGCGGCCCGGTGCCCGCCGCGGCCTGACGGACGGCCTGGCCACCGCCATCACCCGGGCCCTGGAGCGCAGCGGGGTCGCGGCCGAGGACGTGGCCGACGTGTCCCTGGGCGCCGGTGACCACATCGGGCTGGACCGGGTGGAGGAGCGTGCCGTACGGCTCGCCCTCGGCCGGATGCCGGAGCAGGTGCGCGTCACCGAGGTGCTGGGTGAGACGTACAGCGCGGGCGGCGCGATGCAGCTCGCGGCGCTCCTCGCCCGCTGGCAGGGCTCACCGGGCAGCGGCGGCCCCCGGATCGGTCTGATCACCTCGGTCGGGCACGACGGCAACGCCGGTGCGCTGGTCGTACGCGAGCGGGTCTGAGCCCGCCGGAAGAGAACGCAGGGAACGCAGTCCCGCCTACAGGAACAGGACGGTTGAGCCGCATGGTGAAGCGGGATGAGTGGGACGCCATCGTCGTCGGAAGCGGTATGGGCGGCCTGGTGTGCGCGGCGTACCTGGCCGTGAGCGGCCGCCGCGTCCTCGTACTGGAACAGCACGACGTGGCCGGGGGGAACAGTCATGTCTTCCGGCGCCGCCGGGCCTACGAGTTCGACGTGGGCGTCCACTACCTGGGCGACTGCGGTCCGGGCGGGCTGCTGCCGGCGATCTTCTCCGGTCTGGGGCTCGACGGGCGGGTGGCGTACCGGGAGATGGACCGGGACGGCTTCGACCGGATCGTCCTGCCGGGGCTCACGGTGGACGTGCCCGTGGGCTGGGAGGCGTACACGAAGCGGCTGACGGCGGCGCTGCCGGCCCAGAGCGCCGGCATCGAACGGTTCACCCGGATCTGCGCGGCCGTCGCCGCGGAGACCCGTTCGATGATGCTGTCGGACGGTGAGCCGTCGCTGGCCGAGCTGCTGGCGCGTACGCCGGTCACCGCCGAGTGGGGCCGGCGCACCCTCGCCGAGCTCTTCGACCACTGCGGGCTGACACCGAGGGCCCGTACCGTGCTCGCCGCCCAGTCGCCCAACTACGGGATGGGGCCGCGCCAGGCCACCGTCTCCACCCACGCGGCGGTCACCGACCACTACCTGCGGGGCGCGTACTACCCCGAGGGCGGTGGCCAGGTGCTCGCCGCGGCGCTGGTCGAGGCGCTGGAGGCACACGGCGGTGAGCTGCGGACCAAACGCCGGGTGGAGCGCATCCTCGTCGAGGGCGGCAAGGTCACCGGGGTGGGGATGACGGACGGCGACGTCCACAGCGCTCCCCTGGTGGTGTCGAACGCCGACTACTCCCGCACCGTGTTCGACCTGGTGGGAGAGGAGCACTTCGGCCGCCGGGTGGTGTCGCGGACCCGGCAGGCGAAGATGGCGCTGCCGTTGGCCACGCTCTACATCGCGACGGACAAGGAGCTGCCGGCCCGCCCGAACGCGAACCTGTGGTGGTACCGGGACGACGACATCGAGAGCTACTACGAGCAGGTGGCGAAGGAGAACATCAGCCCGGTGCCCTTCCTGTTCGCCTCGTTCGCCTCGCTGAAGGACCCGGGCACCGCGGCGGTCTGTCCGCCGGGGCACAGCAACTTCCAGGTGATGACGCTGTGTCCGCCCGGATACGAGTACTGGGGGGTGAACAGCGGGCCGGCGGCCGGTGAGCGCTACCGGCGCAACGAGGGCTACCAGCGGCGCAAGGCCGAGCTGACCGAGGCGATGCTGAGCACGGCGGAGGAGGCGCTCGGCCCGTTCCGCGAGCACATCGTGCACCTGGAGACGGCGACGCCCATCACCCACGAGCGCTACACGCTCGCCACCGGCGGGACACCGTACGGCCTGGCCGAGTGGGGTGGCACGGGCAGCCGCCCCGACACCCGCACCAGCATCGAGGGGCTCCACATGGTGGGGACCAACACCCGTCACGGCACCGGGATCACCGGCTCCGCGGCCGGTGGCATGGCCCTGGCCGGGCAGATCCTGGGCCGCGGCCTCATGGCGGAGGTCCACCGGGGCGCGCTCCTGGGCGACCCGGACCTGCTGCCGGAGCGGGCGGAGGGCTGGGACCCCCTGGCCGTCTCCCGCGGCTCCGGCCGCCGCGATGCCCGGGGTCTGGCCCGGATCGGCTGATGCGAGGAACGGAGGAAGCCCCGGGGAGATGCTCCCCGGGGCTTCCTCCGTTCCCGTGCCGGCCGCCGCGTACGGGGCCCGCGGGCCTACTTGGGCCGGCCGAGGCCCAGCTGACCCGCCCAGCCGCCGTCCACGCGCAGCAGTTCCCCGGTGATGTACGTGGAGTCCTCACCGGCCAGGAAGGACACCGCGCCGGCCACCTGCTCGGGTGTGGCGAACTCCCGCAGCGGCAGCTGCCGTTTGATCGTCCGGCCGCCGTCCTTCTCCAGCAGCCCGCCGATCAGGTCGGTGGTGGTGAAACCGGCGAGGACCGCGTTGACCCGGACCTCGAAGCGGGCCAGCTCGACGGCGGCGGCCCGGGTGAAGGCGTTGACGGCCCCCTTGGACGCGGAGTAGTTGGACTGCCCGACCCAGCCGCCCTCGCCCATGACCGAGGAGATGTTGATGACGTTGCCGTCACGCTGGGACATGAAGTGCCCGGCGACGGCCCGGGTGCAGTGGTAGACGCCTCCGACGTTGACCTTGAGCACCTCCCACCAGTCCTCGGGCGCCTGGTCGAATATGAGCCCGTCCTGCGCCACTCCGGCGTTGTTCACCAGGATGTGCAGTCCGCCGAGGCCGGCCATGGCCTCGTCCACCAGCTGCTGGGCAGCGTCCGGGTCCGACACGTCGGCCTGCAGGGCGATCGCCCGCCCTCCGAGGGCGGTGATCTCCTCGACCGTCCGCTCGGCCTCGTCCTTGCGGGAGCGGTAGTTCACGGCGACCGCGGCACCGTCGGCCGCGAGACGGAGCGCGATGGCCCGTCCGATGCCGCGGGAACCACCGGTGACCAGGGCGGCCCGGCCTTCGAGGCTCATCAATTGACTCCTTCTTCAGGTGAATTGAATGGGTGCCGCAATTCCGAATACCTCGAACGAGCCTATCCACCCACCTTGTTGACAAAGGGCTCCGACCGATACCACCTCGGCGGCCGGTCATGTTCCTTTCGAGGCACCAAAGGCCGGCACAGCACCTTCCAAGTGGTCCGCCAGGGGTCCGGGGAATTGGCCTGGCAGCCCCTCCCGGCCCGCTGCGAAGCTCCTTTCACTACGACAGCGAAGGGCGGTAATCAGATGAGGAAGAAAGGCAATTCACCTTCCGTCATCGTCGGATACGGGCACGCGGGCCGCGATCTGCACCATCGCGCACTGCGGGACATCACCGGCGGCGCGTCGACGGTGATCGCCGTCGATCCACGCCCCGCCGAGGTGACGGGAGGGGAGTGGGTACCCGATGTCCGCGGCGCCGTGACGGCGCTCTGGGCGGCCGGGCACCGGGTGGCCGACGCCGTCTTCCACGTGGCGGTGCCGCCCGACGCACACCGGGACTGCCTGGAGCAGCTCCTGCGCGTCGGGGCCCAGCGCTTCATCCTGGAGAAACCGATCGCCCACACCGTGCAGGAGGCCGCCCACCTGGTGGACCTCACGGAGGCCACCGGCGCCGTGGTGCTGCCGATGAGCGTCTGGCCGGCCAGCAGGGTCACCGAGGCCGCCGAGGAGCTCGTCGCCTCGGGGACGATCGGAGAGCCGGTCTCGTACCACATGGAGCAGAGCAAGCCCCGCTTCCGCCGTTCGCTGCAGACCCATGGCCACGGCAGCGCCTTCGAGGTGGAGCTGCCGCACCAGCTGCTGCTCGCCCTGCACCTCGCCGGGCCCGTCGCGGAGGTGACCGGCTCACGCGGCTGGGACCTGCCCCTGCCGTCCGGCCGGCTCGCCCGCCTGGGCGGCGCCGAGGTCACGCTGCGGCACACCTCCGGCGTACGGACCACCCTCTACACCGATCTGGCCTCGCCGGTACGCCGCCGCCGCCTGCACATCCACGGCACCGAGGGCACGCTCGTGGCGGACTACCCCGTCTCCGGCGACGACGACTTCGGCCAGGTCCGCATCGCCGGGCGCCCGGTCCGCAGGGTCGTCCAGGACGCCCCGCTGACCCGGTTCATCGAGCAGGCGTACGCCCACTTCCGCGGCGAGTCCCCGGCGCCGCGCAGCGACCTCGCCCTGCACCTGGAGTCCATGGAACTCCTCGACACCGCCCGTGCCGCCGCGTTCGCGGACTCCGGCACCCCGGCCCCGCAGGAAGCAGCATGAGCACCGTTCTGATCATCGAGCCCCGCTCCTCCGGGCTGGAGCTGGTGACCCGGGCCCACGAACTCGGGCACACCGCCCTCGTCCTCAGCGCCCGCACCGGGCCCGGCACCACCCCGGCGAAGGCCGACCGGGTGATCACCGCCGACACCTCGGACCGGGAGGCCGTCCTCGACCTCGTCCGCGCGCTGCACGCCGAGACCCCGCTGGACGCCGTCCTGCCCGGCTTCGAGCACTTCGTCTCGCTCGCCGCCGACGCCGCCGCCGCGCTCGGCCTGCCCGGCATCGACCCGGCGGGCGTGGAGCCGCTGCGCCACAAGCACCGGATGCGCCGGGCGCTGGACGCGGCGGGGCTCGACCAGCCCGGGTACCGGATCGTCTCGACGGCGCGTTCGGCCGCCGCCGCGTACGCGGAGCTCGGACCGGTGTGCGTGGTCAAGCCGGTCGACCAGTCGGGGAGCCTCGACGTCCGCAGGGCCGGCTCCGAGGTGGAGGCCGTGGTCGCGTTCCGCAGGGCGCTGCGCTCCGGCCGGGCCGACGGATCGCGCGGCGGTCTCGGGCTGGTGCTGGTCGAGGAGTACGTCGAGGGCCCGGAGTACAGCGTCGAGGGGTACGTCGAGGACGGTCAGGTGCACGTCCTCGGCATCACCGAGAAGATCCTCGGGGCCGAACCGCACTTCGTCGAGGTCGGGCACATCGTGCCGGCCCAGCTGAAGACGCCTTCGGCCCACGCGATCAGGACGTACATCGCCCGCGTCCTGGACGCCGTCGCGCTGGGCATCGGCCCGTTCCACGCCGAGCTGCGGATGTCCTCGCGCGGCCCGCTGCTGATGGAGGTCGCGGCCCGGCTGCCCGGCGACCGCATCCCCGACCTGCTGCGCCTGGCGTGCGGCCACGATCTGTACGAGATCATGCTGCGCTGCTACCTGGGCCTGCCCAACCCCGAACCGGCCAGGCCCCGGACCGGCCCCCGGGCCGGCATCCGCTACTTCCTGCGGCCCGGTCTCGACACCTACCGCGAGTTCCGCGTCGACCCGGTGATCGAGTCCGATCCGCGGGTGCGCGAGATAGGCGTCCTCCTGCCGCCGGGCAGCACCCTCCCGGACCCCGGCAGCTCGGCGGGCCGACTCGGTTACGTGCTCGCCGCGGGCGCCACGTACCGGGAGACGGCGAGGGTGCTGCGACGGGCCGAGCGTGCCGTGACCTTCAGCTGAGCCATCCGCAAGGCCGTCCACGAACCATCCGGAGACCCGATGAACCGCCATGTCCTCATCATCAACCGCTGGACCAACTCCTTCGCCGAGTACCACCGTTACATCGACCACACCGTCGACCGCGTCGCCTACCTGACCACCGCGGCGGGCCGTCCGCCGCTCGACGAGGAGCTGGCGGAGGACATCCGGGTGCTGTCCGATCTCTCCGACACCGGCGAGGTCCTCGCGCAGACCGCACAACTCGTCGAGCTGTACGGACCGTTCACGCACGTCCTCGCGCTGTCCGAGTTCGACCTGGAGCCCGCGGGCGAGATCCGCCGGCACTTCGGCATCCCGGGGCGCGGCCCCCGGGAGGTCGCCGCCGTGCGGGACAAGGTCGTGATGAAGGGCCTGGTCGCGGCGGCCGGGCTGCGGGTGCCCGCCTACCGGGAGACACCGACGGGCGACGGGGTACGGGAGTTCGCCGCCCTGCACGGCTACCCGTTCGTACTCAAGCCGCGTGCGGGCGCCGACAGCCAGGGCGTGCACGTGGTGCGCTCCCAGGGGCAGCTGGACACCCTGCTGGACGGCGCGGACCTCGCCGACGCCCAGTGCGAGGAGTTCATCGACGGGGCGCTCTACCAGATCGACGGGGTGGTCCGGGGCGGCGAGCTGCTCACCTCGCGCGCCTGGCGCTGCGGCGGCAGCTGCCTCGACTTCGCCACCGGCACGGCCTTCAGCTCGGTCGCCAACGACGACCGGGACTTCGAGAAGCGGGTCACGGGCTTCGCCGAGCGCGTGTGCGCCGCCCTCTCCCTGACCGATGACGTCTTCCACCTGGAGGTCTTCCGCGAGGGCGAGGACGACGGCGACGACGACCTGGTGTTCCTGGAGATCGGGGCGCGGGCCGGGGGCGGTCAGGTCCGGGTCATCTGGGAGGAGGTGTACGGGGTCGACCTGGTCGCCGCGTCCGCACGGGTGCAGCTCGGCGAGGACCTGACGATCGAGCCGATGGACCTGGACGGTCCGGTCGCCGGGTATCTGATGATGCCCGAGCCGCCCGTGCGCCCGGCCGTCGTGGACGCGGTGACCTCGCTGGTGGGCCGGGTGCCCGCGCTCTGCTCCGAGACGCTGCCGCCGCCCGGGACGGTGCTCAGCGGGAACGGCGGCGCCGTACACACCGCCGGCACGTTCCGCTACCGGGCCGCCCGTTCGGCGGACGTCGAAGCGGCGATCCGGCAGACGCTCGCCGCCTACCGGCTCGACTGGCACCCGCAGGGCGAGCAGCCCTGCGACGCCGGAAAGTCCCACGACCACCCGCAGGGCGAGCAGCCCGCCGACGCCGGAAAGCCTGACGCCATCCGGGAGGCAGCCGATGTCGTCGGCTGAGCTCCTCGACCGGGCCGGGTCGCCGGCCCCGGAGCCGCCCCGCGGGCTGTGGCACCACCGGGACTTCCGCCGGCTCTGGGCCGGTCAGACGGTCTCCCTGCTCGGCTCCCGGGTCACCGAACTCGCGCTGCCGGTCACCGCGATCGTGCTGCTCGACGCGAGCCCCGCCCAGCTGGGGCTGCTCAACAGCGCCCAGTACCTGCCGGTGCTGTGCGTCACCCTGTTCGCCGGGGTGCTGGCCGACCGGGTGCGCCGCCGCCCGCTGATGATCACCGCCAACCTCGGGCGGGCCGCGATCCTCACCGCCGTACCGCTGCTCGCCTGGCTGGGCGGGCTCGGCGTCTGGGCCCTGTGTGCCGTGGCGTTCGCGACGGGGGTGCTCACCGCCCTGTTCGACGTGGCCTACCAGGCGTACGTGCCCTCGCTGGTCGCCAAGGAGCAGTTGGTGGAGGGCAACAGCAAGCTCCAGGCCAGCCGTTCGGTCGCGGAGACCGCCGGGCAGGGCCTGGGCGGGACGCTGATCCAGGCGCTCACCGCGCCCGTGGCCATCCTGGTCGACTGCCTGGGCTACCTCTTCGCGGCCGCCATGCTGCTGCGCATCCGCACCCCGGAGACGCGGCCGGTCCGCCCGGCGGGGGGCCGGTCCTCCGTGCGCAAGGACATCGCGGCGGGGCTGCGCATGACGCTGAACAGCCGGCTGCTGCGCGTGATCATGCTGCACGCGTCGCTGTACAACCTGCTCTGGGACGTCGTCCTGGTCGTCTTCCCGCTCTACGGCATCCGGGTCCTGCATCTCGGCCCGGCCGGGCTCGGCCTGATCATCGCGGTCGGCAGCATCGGCGCGTTCGGCGGCGCGCTGTCGGCGGGCCGGCTCGGGGAGCGGCTCGGGGTGGGCCGCGCCATGGTGTTCGGCATGGTGGTGGCCTCCTCCGCGACGCTGCTCCTGCCGCTCGCGCCCGGCTCCGGCAGCGGACTCGGCTACGCGCTCCTCGGAGCCGGGTACGTCCTCAACGGCTTCGGCATCGCGATCTTCAACATCCACTCGATCACGCTGCGCCAGGCGACCGTGCCCCCCGAGCTCATCGGCCGGGTCAGCGCCACCTTCCGGTTCCTGACCTGGGCGGTGATCCCGGTGGGCGGGCTGCTCGGCGGGCTGCTCGCGTCGGCGGCCGGTCCGCGGACCGCGCTGGCCCTGACGGCGGGCGGGCTGACCGCGGCGGCGCTGGCCTTCCTGTGCTCGCGCACCGCCGTCCGGTCGTAGCGGCCGGCCCTGACAGCATGGACATTCCCGTTCCGGATCCAGGAGAAGACATGTACATCAAGGTGTGCGGCCTGAGCCGCCCCGAGGACGTGGCGGCCGCCGTCGAGGCGGGGGCCGACGCGATCGGCTTCGTGCTCACGCCGAGCCCCCGCCAGGTCACCCCGGCCTCTGTCCGCGCCCTGACCGCCCTGGTGCCGGAGGGGACCGCCACGGTCGCCGTGTTCCGCGGCGAGCCCCTCGACGAGGTGCGCCGGGCCGCCGCCGAGGCGGGCGTCGACACCGTGCAGCTGCACGGCGGGGAGCCGCCCGAGGCGTTCGCCGCGATCCGCGCCGACGGGTTCCGGCTGATCCGGGCCACCTCCCCGGCCGCCGGCGGGGCGCCGCTGGAGACCGGTGCGTACGGCGAGGACCTGCTGATCATCGACTCGCCCCGGCCCGGCTCCGGCGAGCGCTGGGACCCGGCCGCGCTCGGCGTCTCCCCCACGGGCCCGTGGCTTCTGGCGGGTGGGCTGTCTCCGGACAACGTCGCCGGGGCGGTCACCGGTCTGCGGCCCTGGGGCGTGGACGTCTCCAGCGGCGTCGAGCGCACCCGCGGCGTCAAGGACACCGGCCTGATCAGGGAGTTCGTGGCAGCGGCCAGAGCGGCCGCGTGACCGGCCGGGCCCCTGTCCCACTGCCACCAAGAGCGAACGGACTGTCTCCTAAGGTGAATTGAGGGCGCGTCGGTGCGGCCCGCAGTATCGGATAGCCGCTTCCCGGACGCGTACGGGCGCACCCAGGCACCCACCTGGTGCACGGCACTGACGTCCACCGCACCCGTCGAATCACCTGGGGGATCCATGTGGCTGCCCACATCCGGGAAGCACCGCGACTTCATCGAGCGCTATCTGTCCCTGCACGACCGGTACACCGCGGGTGAGCTGGGCGACGCCGAGTGGCGCACATGGGCGCAGTCTCAACTGCGTGAGGTCGTCGCGCTCGCGCAGGACGGCTCGCCCTTCTACGCCCGGCACCTGGCCGGTGTGCCGGCCGCCCGGCTCACCCTCGACGACGTGAGCTCGCTGCCCTTCACCACGAAGGACGACCTGCGCACGGCCATGTCCGACGTCCTCAGCCGTGATCTCGACGAGGCGTGCTTCTTCTACGAGACCACCGGCACGACCGGGCCGGCCACCCCCTGCCCCCGTGACCCGCGCGAGGTCGTCGCCTCCAACGCCCATGTGACGGAGAGCTGGCGGAACATCTTCGCGGACGTCTTCGGCGACCGGGCCCCGCGCGTCGGCGTGATGGGCCCCACCGAGGTGCACTCGCTCGGCGACACCCTCGGCGACGTGGCCCGCAACGTGGGCTCGGCCGTCGCCAAGATCTGGCCGTACTCCCCCGTCATCGGCTTCCCGAAGGCGCTGCAGCTCATGCGGGACCTGGCCCTGGACGTGGTGTTCTGCACCCCCAACGTGGCCCTCTCGCTCGCCCGGGCCGCCCGTGAGCTGGGGCTCGACCCGCGCCGCGACTTCGCCGTCAAGGTCTTCCTGGTCACCGGTGAGATGTGCACCCCCGACCTGGCCCGCCAGATCGACCAGGCCTGGAACGCCCGCACCTACAACGCGCTCTACGGCTCGCAGGAGACCCTGGTCGTCGCCTCGGCCTGCGCGCACGGCCGGCTCCACCTGGCCCGGCCCAACTACATCGCCGAGCTCGTCGATCCGGACACCGGCGCACCCCTCGGCGACCGGGGCACCGGGGAGCTGGTCGTCACCATGCTGATCGACGGCATCAAGCCGCTGATCCGCTACCGCACCGGCGACCTGGTCGAGCTCGCCGACAACACGTGCGGCTGCGGCATCCGGGGGCCCGTCATCCGGGTCGTCGGCCGCACCCGCGACCGCATCGTGCTCGGCGGCCGGAGCTACCAGGCCTGGCAGATCGAGCAGGCCGTCCTGCGGCGGATCGACCACAGCTACGGCTACCAGGTCGTCATCGACCGGGCCGAGGACGGCGAGGACCTGCTCACCGTCCGCCTCGACCTGCCCGAAGGGGCCGTACAGGGGCTGGAGGCCGCGCACGCGGCACGGGTCGCCGACGCCCTCGGGGTGCGCTGCCGGGTGGAGCTGCCGGACGAGCTGGACCCGGTCACCACGACCGGGGCCTTCGTCAGCTGGAAGGCGGCGCGCATCCACGACCGGCGCACCGCCGTCGACCACGAGACGGCCGCCGCCCGCCGGCTCGCCGGGGCCAGGGGGCACCGCGCATGACCGAGCCACTCTTCCGCGGCCTGGGCTTCCGCGACTCCGACGCGGACGCCGACTCCGACGCGACGCCGTTCCCCATCCTGTGGGAGCCCGCCCGGATACCCCACTCGCCGCTGCTGCGACCCGGCACCCTGCGGGTCGGCACCCTCGGCCCGGACGGCACCACCTCGATGGTGGCCCTGGGCCGTCTCGGGCACCGGCTCGCCCACCTGGGCGGCCCCGTCGTGGAGCCCGTGCCGTACGACTCCTTCGAGGAGCTGCTGGCCGCCGTCGGCAGCCGCGGCGGACCCGCGTACGCCCTGGTGCCGGGCGCCGCCGAGTGCGCGACGCGCTTCTTCTGGTCGCCCCGGCTGCGGCTGGACGCCACCTTCTCCTCGCCGACGCCCGAGTACGGCATAGCGACCCCGTCACCCGGTCTGCGCGAGGGGGTCCTGCGGCTGGCGACCCTGCACGAGACCCGCCGTCTGGTGGAGCTGCTCGACGGGGCCGAGGGCGGGCGGGGCGGTTACGACATCGCCTGGGTGCCCGCCGAGTCCACCATGCACGCCGCCCAACTGGTCGCCGAGGGACGCGCGGACGCCGCCGTCACCAACGAGCCCGGACGCGTCGCGCACCGACTGGAGTTCCAGGTCTCACGGCCGGGCGTCCCCATGGTGTGGATGGTCTTCGGACCCGCGGTACTCGCCCGGCCCGAGCCGACCCGTCAGCCCCTGGGGAGTTGATCATGACCACTGACCGCCGACTGCTGCTGCACGACGTCACCGTCCAGGAGGGGCTGGGCCGCGCCTCGCTGCCCGCCCGCTCGGTCCTGGTGACCGGCGACCGCGTCGAGGCCGTCCTGCCGGCCGCCGAGGCACCCGCCGAGGGCGACTTCGTCCGCTGGGACCTGGCCGGGGCGACGGTGATGCCCGGCATGACACTGGGCCACACCCACATCGCGTACGTGAACGTCACCACCGGGCGCGAGACCCTGTTCAAGTACCGGGTGCCCGAGGTCGCGCTGCATGCCGCCCGGCACGCGGCGGACCTGCTGAGCTGCGGATACACCGCGTTCGTCGGGGCCGGATCGGTCGCCGGGATCGACATGGCGCTGAAGAACGCCATCGAGGCCGGGGTCATCGCCGGCCCGCGCATCACCCCGTGCAGCCGCGACCTGATGGTGTCGGGCCCGCCGGGACGGCGCTCGCCCGAGCTCAAGGAGCGGATGCCGCGCGAGCTGATGCCGGTCGTCGACGTGCTGGGCGACCTCGTGAAGTACACCGAGGAGGAGATCGACGAGGGCGCGGAGATCATCAAGGTCTTCTCGTCCGGCGACGACACGTTCCCCAACGCCCGCTCCGAGGAACTCCTCTTCACCCGTGAGGAGTTGTCCCTGGTCGTGGAGACCGCGCACCGGCGCGGCGCCCGGGTCCGGGCACACTCCCGGGGGCTGGCCGGCATCCGCAACGCCCTGGCCGCCGGGGTCGACGTCATCGACCACGCCACGTACGCGGACGACCGGGCGCTCGACGAGATCGCCGAGCGGGGCGTGTTCGTGGTGCCGAGCCTGTTCCAGCCCGACCGGCTGCTCGCTCTCGGGGAGCGGTTCGGCAAGGCGCCCGACTACCTGGAGTCGCTCGACTTCCGGGACGAGATCGAGAACACCCTGCGCTTCCTGCCGCTGGCCGAGGACCGCGGCATGAAGATCGTGCCGGGCGACGACTTCGGCTTCGCCTGGACCCCGCACGGGACCTACGCGGACGAGCTGGTGATGTACGTGGAGCGGGCCGGGATCGCGCCGGAGACGGTCATCAAGTGGGCCTGTGCGCACGGGGCCGAGCTGGCCGGGCGCGGCGCGGACGCCGGGGTGGTGGCCGCGGGCCGCCTGGCCGACCTGGTGGTGTGGGACCGCGACCCGGCGGCCGACATGACGATGCTCCAGGACAGGGGCGCGCTGCGTTCGGTACTGGTCGGCGGGCGGCACGCGGCGGGCCCGGTGGCACCGCCCGCCCGCTGAACCGGCGTACCGGGCCGGGCTGTTCACCCCGTGGGGCTGAGCAGTCCGGCCCTTTCGTTGCGGGGCAGCGACAGCAGCCGTGCGGTGTCCCCGCGGCCGCCGTGCGGCAGGAGCAGGAGCCGCAGCAGGTCGATCATGCGGTCGATGAGCCCCCGCGCGGCGGCGAGGCCCTCCTCGTCCTCGCCGGGCGCGAACTGGTCGTGCACGAAGGCGGGGAAGCCGCTGCCAGGCACGATCATCCGGTTGAGCAGGACGTTGTCGATGAGCTGTCCGTAGACCCGGTCGTGGCTGTAGCGGCGGCCGGTGACCACCACCCCGGCCACCTTGTTGGCGAGCGGGCGGTCGAAGCGCAGGTGTCCGACCCCGGCCCGCTCGATGAAGTTCTGCATCACGCCCGCCAGCCCGAAGCCGTGGACCGGCGCCGCGTACAGCACCCCGTCGGCCCGCACGAGGCGGTCCACCAGGGCCGGGACGTCGTCGTCGACCGCACACGGCAGCGGCCGGACGTTGCAGTCGCCGCACGGACCGCAGGGCGTGATGTCGTACTCGGCGAGCGGGATGACGTCGAGGTGTACGCCGTGCTCGGCGGCCTGGGCGGCGAGCATGCGCAGCACCCTTCCGGTGAGCCCGTCGGGTCGTTCGGAGCCGTTGAGGGCGGCTATCGACGCCCAGGGACCGTGGTCGACCATGGCTGTATCCCTTCGAGGAAGTTGGCGATGAAGGCGGATCCGGTCTGGGTGGTGATGCTTTCGGGGTGGAACTGCACGCCCTCGACGGCCAGCCGGCGGTGGCGCAGCCCCATCACGCAGCCGTCCTCGCGGGCCCGCGCGGTCACCGTGAGCGCGTCGGGCAGCGGGTCGGCGACGGCCAGTGAGTGGTAGCGGGTGACCTCGGTGCCGTCGGCGAGCCCCGCGAAGACCCCGGAGCCGTCGTGGTCGAGGCGGCTGGTCTTGCCGTGCACGATGCGCGCCGCCCGTTCGATCCGGCCGCCGTAGGCGAGTCCGATGGCCTGGTGGCCCAGGCAGATCCCGAGCAGCGGGACGCGTCCGGCGAAGTGGCGTACGAGTTCCGGGTGGCCGGAGTCGGCCGGGTGCCCCGGGCCGGGGCCGAGGACCACCGCGTCGGGGCGAAGGGCGTCCAGCTCGTCCGGGGCGTGGGCGAGCGCGGTGACGACGTCGGTGTGGGCGCCCTGTTCCCGCAGGTAGTGGTCGATGATGTGGACGAAGCTGTCGCGTGCGTCGACGAGCAGGATCCTCATGCGCTCAGCACCTCGCCCGTCAGGGCGGCGTACACCGCACTCATCTTGATCAGCGTCTCGCGCCATTCGCCGTCGGCCGAGGAGTCGGCGACGACCCCGGCGGACGCCTGCAGCGCGTACGTCCCGGTGTCGGGGTCGTGGACGGCGGTACGGATACACAGGGCGAGGGTCGCCGCCTGCCCGCGTACGTCGATCAGGCCCAGCGCGCCCGCGTAGGCGCCGCGCGGCCGGCCCTCGATCTCCTGGATCAGCTCCATGGCGCGGACCTTGGGCGCCCCGGTCATGGTGCCGGCGGGGAAGGTGGCGCGCAGGGCGGACCAGACGTCGGCGCCGTCGGCGAGCTCGCCGCGGACCGTGGAGACGAGGTGGTGGACCTGGGCGAAGTGCTCGACGGCCATCATCTGTCCGACGGCGAGGGTGCCCGGCGAACAGACCCGGGCCACGTCGTTGCGGCACAGGTCGACCAGCATGATGTGCTCGGCGCGTTCCTTCTCGTCGGCGTGCAGCGCGGCGACCCGGCGGGCGTCCTCGGCGGGGTCGGCGGCCCGCGCGATCGTGCCGGCGATGGGCCGCATCGCCAGGGTCCGGCCCTCGATCCGCAGCAGCAGTTCGGGGCTGGCCCCGACCAGCGTCTTTCCCGCCCACGGCACCAGGTACATGTACGGCGAGGGGTTGCTCCGGCGCAGCCGGCGGTAGGCGTCGATCGCCGGCAGGGGCGTCGTCACCTCGATGCGGTGGCCGATCTGGATCTGGTAGACGTCGCCCGCCCTGATGTGTTCCAGGCAGCGGCGCACCCGCTCCGTGAACACCTCCCGGCGCACGGTGCGTCGCACGGCGTACGGCCGGGGAGCGGGCGGCACGGGGGGTTCGGCCCCGTCCGGCAGGGTGCGTACGAGGGTGGAGAGATCGTCGCCCAGCAGGCCGCCGGCACCGAACTCAGCGGCGCTCGCATGGAGTTGATGGCTCTCGCCGGTCGCGAGGTTGTAGGTGACGACGTGCCGGAAGAGCGTGAGGGTGATCTCCGGGTCATGGCCGGGAGCGCGTGGCGGCAGCTGCTCCAGGTGCCAGGCGGCCTCGTATCCGAGCACGGCGAGGAACCCGAAGGCGTACGTGTCGAGCGGTACGTCGGTCTCCACGGCGAAGGCCCCGTTCGCGGCCTCCAGCAGGTGCCGGACGCCGTCGCGGGCACGGTCGGCGAGGGGGCGCAGCCGGTCCACCAGCTCCGGCAGGCCATCCACGACGGCCTGTCCGTCCCGCACGGTGATCCGGGCCAGAGCCTCGGCGCCGACGGCGGCGAAGCGGCAGTCCTCGTCGGGGCCGGCCAGGCTCTCGAAGAGGAACACCTGGTCCTCGCCGAGCAGCCGGCGCAGCTCGGCGCCCAGGGCGAGCGGGGCGTGCGGCGGCAGCGGTGTGCGGGCCACGGTCACCCGCAGGGGTGCGGCGACCGCCCGGGGTGGTGCTGCGGCGGGCTCGACGGCGGTCATGGTCATCGTGGGCGGTCTCTTTTCGGTACGGGGGTCGGTCGGCGACGTGCTTCCAGCCAACCAACTGCGCGTACCCGCCCGGCAGTCCACTGTTCCGGGGCGGCGGCGGACCACTTGACCGGCCCGCCCGGGAGACCCCCGGATCCGCCTCTACCGCGCGGCGCCGCCCAGCAGTCCGGCGGCTTCCAGCAGGGCGTCCCGGCAGGTGTCCTCGTCGACGCCGGGGACCGAACAGGCCAGCAGCAGCACCCGGCGGGTCCCCGCGGTCACCGCCTGGTGCACGCCGTCCCGGTGGGCGAACTGCGACAGCACGCGCTTCTCGTCGGCGAGGACGAGCCCGCCCGCCTCCAGGGTCACCGGGCCGTCCGCTCCGAGTGCGGTGAACTCCTCGGTGCCGTCGGTCAGCCGCAGCGCCACCTCGCCCTCGATCATGTCCCGGTCGAACAGGCCGAGCGCGACGAGGGTGCGTACCGCCACCGCGTTGACCGCGTCGACGGCCGGGTTGATCTTCGGCCAGGAGCCGAGCGGCTTGGCGCGCAGCCCCCGGTCGATCAGCGCCTGCACGGAGGGCGGCCGCTTGTCGGGGTGGCTGCCCAGCATGCGGCTCAGCTCCCGGTAGGCCGTGACGTTCGGGGCCGCGCGCACCTCGGCGCGGCTCGCCCCGGTCCACTGCGCGTGCGCCTCGGCCCAGACCTCGTCGGCCGGTGCGGGGCCGGCGGCGGGGATCTGCGCCTCCAGGGTCAGGACCTGGACGCCGGGCACGAGTGCGCGGGCCTCGGGCGTCACGGAGACCTTGCGGAAGGTGGGCGTGCCCTGTGCGGTGGTCATCGGGTTCCTCCGGAGAAGGTGAAGGTGTCCAGCGTGTGCAGGTCCAGGTCCTCTGCGGTGAGGACGCGTTCGGTGTCGATGAGGATGTTGTAGTGGTTCGGCGCGTGGCACTCGTCGAATCCGGCCACCCTTCCGATCGGTCCGTTCGGGCCCGAGACCACGTCGCCCCGGTCGATCACCGTGCCGGTGGGGAACTCGGCGAAGCCCAGGAACCCCACGTGGTCGACGCGGTCCCCGGTGGTGGAGGGCCGGTCGGTGGTGGTGACCAGCTCGTGCACGTCGCCGGCCCGCACACAGCGCGACTGCCAGGGCGACAGCCGCATCCCCCGGTCCGTACGGCGGTGGAACAGCAGCTTCACGAGATGGGCCGAAACCGGTTCCTTGGCGGACATCCGCAGCCGCTGCTCCTTGGTCCGGCCGATGCCGTACGCCTCCTCGACCAGGTCGACGATGTGCGGCCCCCGGTCCGGCTCGCTCCGGCCGTCCCGCACCACCCGGTGGAAGTCCGCCATGATGCCCGCGTACTCGTGGTCGAGGGAGGACTTGAACGCCTCGAAGCCGTCCAGCATGTCGGCGTGCAGCTCGCGGCCGTCCTTGAGGTGGACGGTGATGTCCTTGCGCTCACCGGTCTCCAGGGCCCAGTCCAGGTCCACCTGGACCGGGATGCCGTCGGCGGTGGCCAGGCTCAGTTCGGCGCAGAACTCGACGCCGGACCTGACCTCCCCGATCGTCGCGTCGGTCAGCGTGAGGGGGCCGAGCACCGTCTCCAGGGCGTCCAGGGCGTTGGGGCCGTTGTCGATGATGCAGCCGCCGCCGCAGCGGTCGAGGTCCTGGTACCAGCGGTCGGCGCCGGTGTGCTCCTCGATCTTCTCCTGGTAGCGGCTGGTGACGTGCGAGATGAGCGCGGGCTCCGGCAGCCGGTCCGCCAGGTCCCGCACATGGGTGTTGTAGCGGCGGTGGAAGGCGGTGAACAGGGTCGTGGCGTGCTCGTCGGCCAGCCCTATCAGGCGGTGCGCGTCCGCGGCGTGCACGGTCAGCGGCTTCTCGCAGCAGACGTGGACACCGGCCCGCAGGGCGTCCGCCACGACCGGGGCGTGGGCGTGGTTGGGCAGGGTGACGACGACACCGTCCACCAGCCCGGAGGCCAGGAGGTCACGGTGGTCGGTGAACATGACGGTCCCCGGCGCGAACCCGGTCAGCTTCCCCCGGTCGAGGTCGCAGACGGCGGTCAGTCGCAGCTCCGGGTCGTCCTCGATGGCCTGCAGGAAGAAGGGGGCGATGACGCCCACTCCGATCACTCCGATACGCATGATGGTTCGGTCCCTTCCGTGACGCGTGGATGGTGGATGGTCGTGTGTCTGAGACGTCAGGCGGCCGGCTGGAGGGTCCGGCCGGTCAGCGCGGCGGGCGCCTGGACCGAAAGCTGCTCGGCGAGCGCGGCCAGGCCCGCGGCCACCGGCCCCGGCAGCTCGACGCCGTCGCGCTGGGACCGCGCGTACCGCTGTGCCTCGGGAGCGCCCGGGTAGGTGACGCCGCGCGTCGCGTAGGCGGCGGCCGGGGAGTTCGCGACCGTGTCGAGCAGGATGCGGTTCTCGGCGGCGATCGCCCGGGCGGAGCCGAAGGCCGAGGGGTCGATCACGATCGCCGTGTGGCCGACGTTGTCGTCGCCCGCCGGTTCGCCCTTCAGCACGCCGGGGCGAGGGCCGTACGCGGCGCCGGAGAGCGGGCCGCACAGCAGGTCCACCAGCAGGGCGAGCCCGAAGCCCTTGGCGCCACCGGTCGCGGCGGGCCCGCCGAGCCAGGCGACGTCCGCCTCCTCGGCCATGAAGTCGGCCGGGTCCGAGGTCGGGGTGCCGTCGTGGCGGACCAGCCACTCCTGCGGGACCTCCTGGCCCTCCCGGTGGGCGGCCTTGATCTTTCCGGTCGCGACCACGGTGGTGCTCATGTCGAGGACGAAGGGCGCACCCTCGGTCACCGGGACGGCCGCGCTGAGCGGGTTGGTGCCGAGCATCCGCACGGTGCCGCCGAGCGGCGGGGCGACGCCCTGGGCGCCGCAGTTCGTCATGGCGATACCGATCAGCCCGGCGGCCGCCGCCTTCTGGGTGTAGTAGCCGGCGCTGCCGAAGTGGGTGCTGTTGCGTACGGCGACCATGCCGATGCCGGTCTGCCGCGCCTTGGCCATGGCGATGTCCATGGCCAGGTCCATGGTGACCAGCCCGAGCCCGCGGTCACCGTCGAGCAGGGCGGCTCCCGCGGTCTCCTGGACGACGCGGGGTGCGGCACCGGCGTCGATCCGGCCGTCGAGCAGACGGGGGGCGTAGATGTTCACCAGCCCGTTGGTGCCGTGGGTGGTGAAGCCGTTCGCGTCGGCGTACGTGATGACGTCGGCGGCGGTACGGGCCGACTCGGCGTCCAGACCGCACTCCGTGAGGACGTTGTGGACGAAGGAGGTGAGCTCGGCGAGGGGAACACGGACGGTCATGGCAGGTCCTCTGTTTCGTATGTTTCGTAGGGAGGTGAGTCGAGGGTTCAGGCGGTGCGGGCGGCGAACGCGTGCACCAGGTCCTTGATGCGCAGGGCGTACGTGTCGAGGTCGTCCAGATGGACGAACTCGTCGTCGGTGTGCGCCCCGTTGGCGTCCAGGCGGCCCGGCCCGCAGGCCACGACGTAGCGGCCGGGTCCTGGCGCCCAGATGGCGTCGCAGGTGAACGCGGAGCCGTCGGCGAGGCCGTCATGGCGCAGGAACCCGGCCTCGTTGAGCACGAGTTCGGCCTCCGCGTCGCGGTTGTTCAGCGTGGGCAGGCCCTGCTTCAGCCAGTCGAGCCGGACGATCCGGCGCCAGTCCTTCACCGTGCGGCGGCTGAAAGGGTCGTGGGCGTGCAGATGGGCGAATTCGGTACGGGCCTCCTCGATCAGCACTTCGAGGGAGGCGGCGAGCAGCTCGGCCTGCTCGGTCGCCGGGTAGGCGATGTTGAGCAGCAACTGCCCGCCCCCGTACACCCGGTTGTGCGCGGTGCCGGTGTGCAGGCCCGACACGCAGAGCTTGGCTCCCATGCCGTGGGCGAGCGGCCCGAGCCGGCGGGCGAGGAAGTCCGCGAGGAAGCCCAGCAGCACGGTGGCGTTGTGGCCGTCCGCCGGGTGGTCGTCGGTGGAGTCCTGGCCCGTCACCGTGATCCGCGGCGTCATCGCGGCGGTGCAGCCGTCCATGAAGGTGTTCCCGGTCGGCTCGGCGAACACCATCAGGCGCCCGGTGTACCCCGCGTCGATCAGCGCACGCGTCCCGTAGGTGCCCATCGCGCCGCCCTCCTCGCCGGGCACGGAGGCGATCTGCACCTCGATGCGGCCGTCCAGCCCCGGGTCCTCGGCGAAGGCGGCGGCGACCCCGGCCGCGGCGGCGACACCCGGGCCCTTGTCGTCCACGGCCCCCCGGCCGTGCAGCATCCGCCCCTCCAGGCGCGGCGGGACGTGCGGCCCGACCGTGTCCATGTGGAAGTTGACGACGAGCCGCCGCTCCTGCGGCTGCGGTGACCCGTGGGCGACGACCACGGAGGGCTGCCCGGCCAGGAACGCCGGGAGGTTGCGGGCGGCCACCTCCCGCACCGTGGCCGGCACCTCGGGCCGCTCCAGCAGTTCGGGCGCGGGCGGCCCGTGCAGGACGGTGCGGAAGCCGCGCTCGACGGCACCGGCCAGGAAGATCCGCTGCGCGCGGGCCGCCCCGTCCAGGGGGCCGCCCTCCAGGGGCGACACCGAGTCGACGGCCATCAGCTCGGTCAGCCACTCCAGGTCACCGGCCACCAGGCCGCCGTCGGTGCGGGTGGTGCGGGCCGTCTCAGCCATGGTGGCTCTCCTCCCAGTACGTCCGGGTGTCCGTGGTGTCGATGCCGAGCAGCCCGGCGCAGCGCCGGGCGTACTCCCGGTAGCCGTCGGCGAGTGCGGCCGGATCGCCCGACAGCCCGAGGTGCGGGATGTGGGCCAGGTGGGGCTCCAGGCTGTAGTGGCCGCGGTAGCCGTGCTCCTCCAGCAGGGCCACGCACCGGGCGACGTGGGCCGTGCCCTCGCCGGGCATCGTGAACTCGGCCCGGCCGCCGGAGCGGACGCCGTCCTTGATGTGCACGTGCTCCACCCACGGCAGCACCCGCCGCAGGAAGTCGAGGGAGTCGTAGCCGTACGCGAGCCCGTTGCCGGTGTCGAACAGCAGCCGCAGCCGGGGGCTCGCGACCTCCTCCAGCATGCGCACCGTGTGCGCGGCGCTCTGCCCGGCCCAGCCCTGGCAGTTCTCGTGCAGCAGGGTCACGCCCAGGCGCTCGGCCTCACGGGCCAGCATCCGCATCCGGCGCAGCGACTCGGTGCGCCACTCGCGCTCGGGCCGGCCGTCGCTGGGGTACGACATGACGCGCAGCCGGTCGCAGCCGAGCAGCGCCGCCGCCTTGGCGGAGCGTTCCAGCGTCGCCAGCTCGCCGTCCATGCCGGTGGCGACGGTGGTGGACCAGGAGCCCACCGGGGTGTCCACGACCGGCACCCGCAGACCGGCGACGATGGTGCGCCGCGCGAGGTCGGCGGCGTCACCGGCGGGCAGCTCGTGCAGTCCGCGCCCGTCGACGTTGCGCAACTCGATGGCGGTCATGCCCAGTTCGTCGTGTATGGCCAGCTGGCCGGCCAGATCGGGAGCGGCCTCGTCCCCGATGCCGCACAGCCGGTCGGCGGTGATGGCCAGGGCGTCTCGTACGGACACCGCGCTCACCTCCCCGCCGTGTAGAAGCGGTTGACGGCGGCGACGACGTGTTCGGCCGCTCCCGGTGCCATGTCCGGGTGCAGGGGCAGGGCGAGCGCCTCGCGGGAGAGCTGCTCGGCGACCGGGAAGTCCCCGGGCCGGTGGCCGAGGTGGGCGAACGCGGGCTGCAGGTGGAGGGGGCGCGGGTAGTAGACGGCCGTCTCGATGCCCTGGCCGGCCAGGTAGCCGCGCAACTCCTCGCGCTGCTGGGCGCGCACCACGTACGTGTAGACGGAGCGCCCCTCGAACCCGGCCGGCGGGGGCAGCAGCGCCGGGGCGAGCGGGCGCAGCCCCTCCTCGTAGAGCGCGGCGATCTCGCGGCGCCGCTCCAGCAGCCGGTCCAGGTGCGGCAGTTTGCGCAGCAGGAAGCCGGCGGTCAGCTCGTCCATGCGGCAGTTGAAGCCGAGCAGCTCGTGGTAGAAGCGCTTGCCGGCGGGCTGGCCGTGGTTGCGCAGCATCCGGGCGGTACGGGCGAGGTCGGGGTCGTCCGTGACGATCATCCCGGCGTCGCCGATGCCACCGGCGGGCTTCGCCGGGAAGAAGGAGTAGACCCCGGCGTGCCCGTGCCGGCCGGCGGGCTTGCCGTCCACCTCGGCGCCCAGCGCGATCGCGCTGTCCTCGACCAGGTGCAGTCCGCGCCGGGCGGCGATCTCCGCGAAGGCGCCCATCTTCGGCGAGCCGCTGAACAGATAGGCCGGCAGCAGCGCCCGGGTGCGTGCGGTGACGGCGGCCTCGGCTGCGGCCGGGTCGAGCAGACCCGTCTCGTACTCGACGTCGGCGAAGACCGGGCGGGCCCCGCGCAGGGCGACGGTGGAGGCGGTGGAGACGAAGGAGAAGGCGGGGGTGACGACCTCGTCCCCGTCGCCGAGACCGAGCGCGGCCAGGACCACGGTCAGCGCTCCGGTGCCGCTGGCCACGGCGACCGCGTGCGCGGCGCCGGTGCGCCCGGCGATCTCCGCCTCCAGGCGCTCGACCCGGGACTTCAGGATGAACTCGTCGCTCTCGGCGACCTCCTGGAAGACCTCCACGATGTCGTCGGCCCAGTCGGCCGAGCGGGCGGGCCAGTCGAAGTACGGGACGACGGTGGTCATGATGCGGCTCCGTAGAAGGCGTGGACCAGAGCGGCGACGCGGTCGGCCTGCTGGTCGGTGAGATCGGGGTAGAGGGGCAGCGCCAGGGCCCGCCGGGCGGCGGCCTCGGACACCGGGACGGGGTGGCGGGAGCCGGGCAGCGGGGCGAGCAGGGGCTGCTCGGTGAGCGGGCGCGGGTAGTACGCCTCCGTGCCGACCCCGTGCTCCTCCAGGTACGCGGCCAGCTCGTCCCGGCGCTCGCACTCGATGAGGTACACGTAATAGACCTGGTTGCTGGGCGACTTGGCGGGCGCCATCCAGGGGGTCGTCACGGTGCCGGCCAGCGGGGCGAGCAGCCGGTCGTACCGGGCGGCCAGCTCGGCGCGCCGGCCGGTCTCCTCGGTCAGCCGCTCCAGGCGGTGCAGCAGGAACGCCGACTGCAGTTCGTCGCACCGGCTGTTGTAGCCGATCTCCTGGTAGACGTACGCGCCGTCCGTGGCGTACGCGCCGTCCGTGCCCTGGCCGTGCAGGCGCAGCCGCCGGGCGCACGCGGCGAGCTCGTCGTCGTCCGTGAGCAGCATGCCCGCGTCGCCGAGCGAGCCGAGGGTCTTGGTGGGGAAGAAGGAGAGGACCCCGCCGCTCCCCCACAGGCCCGCGTGCACCCCGCCCGCCCACATGTCGATGCCCTCGGCGCTGTCCTCCAGCAGGAGGAGCCCGTGCCGGTCGGCCAGGTCCTTCAGCACCTCCATGTCGGCCATCTGCGAGAACAGGTGCACCGGCATGATCGCCTTGGTGCGCTCGGTGATCGCGGCCTCGGCGCGTTCCGGGTCCATCGCGTAGCTGCCTGGGAGCACGTCCACCAGCACCGGGTCGGCGCCCACGTGCAGGACGGACGACGCGGTGGCGAAGAAGGTGTATGCCGGGACGATCACCTCGTCGCCGGGGCCGATGCCCGCCGCCCGGAGCAGGATCACGAGGGCGTCGGTCCCGTTGGCGACGGCCACCGCGTGCCGGGCGCCGGTGCGGTCGGCGATCGCGGCCTCCAGTTCGGCGGTGACCGGCCCCGAGGTGAACCGGCCGGAGGCGGCGACCTGGCGGACCATGGCCTCCAGCCGGGTCCGGTCGCGGCGGGCGGACGCGGCACCGCTGAAGAACGGGATGGCGGTGGCGTCACTCATCGCGTGGCCGCCTTGAGGGAGGAGACCAGCCCGGTGACGGCCCGGCGGCGGCCGGCCGCGTCCCGGGCGGCGCCGATGGCCTGGAGCAGCGCGCTGCCCACGATCACGCCGTCCGTCTTGCCGTGCAGCGACGCCACGTGCTCCGGCCGGGAGATGCCGAACCCGACGGCCATCGGGGTGTCGCCGGCCGCCCGCACCCGCTCCAGATAGGAGTCGAGGCCCGGGTCCAGGTCCTTGCGGACCCCGGTGACGCCGTTGGCGGCGAGGACGTACAGGAAGCCGCGGGAGGCGGCGGCGGAGGCCGCGATGCGCTCGGCCGAGCTGCCGGGGGCGGTGAAGAACGTCTGGCCCAGCTCGTTCGCCTCGGCCTGCGCCAGCCATTCGGCGCCTTCGCTGACCGGCAGGTCGGGGACGACGAACCCGTCGACACCGGCCGACCTGGCATCGTCGTACAGCTGGGTGAGGCCGTAGCGCAGGAACGGATTGCAGTAGCCCATGAGCACGATCGGCGCCTCGACCCCGGCGGCGCGCGCCTCGGCGACGACGTCGAGGGTGGCGGCGGCGGTGGTGCCGGTGTCCAGAGCGGCCTGTCCGGTGGCCTGGATGACCGGGCCGTCGCCCAGCGGGTCGGAGAACGGGACACCGAGCTCGATCACGTCGGCGCCGGCCTCCACCGCGGCGGAGATCAGGCCGACGGTCTCGCCGAGCAGCGGGTAGCCGGAGGTGATGTAGGCGACCAGGGTGGTCTCGTCCTTGGTGCGGTTGTCGGTGAAGGTCTGTTCGATGCGCTTCATCAGGAGGTCTCCTCACGCTGCTTCAGGGCGGCCATGGCGGAGGTGAGGTCCTTGTCGCCGCGGCCGGAGAGGTTGACGAGGACGGTGGAGCCGGGTGCGCACTGGCGGGCCACCTTCAGGGCGCCGGCCACCGCGTGCGCGGACTCCAGGGCCGGGAGGATGCCCTCCTGGGAGCTGAGCGCGACGAACGCGTCCAGGGCCTCGTTGTCGGAGGCGGAGATGTACTCGACCTTCCCGGTGTCCTTGTAGTGCGAGTGCTCGGGGCCGACGCCCGCGTAGTCCAGGCCGGGGGCGATGGAGTGGGTGAGCTGGATCTGCCCGTCGTCGTCCTGCAGCAGATAGGTGCGGGTGCCCTGCAGCACGCCGGGGTCGCCGTAGAGCAGCGGTGCCGCGTGGCCGCCCTGTCCGCCCTTGCCCTCACCGGCGGCCTGTACGCCGACGAGCCGGACCGGGTCGTCGAGGAAGGAGCTGAACATGCCGGCCGCGTTGGAGCCGCCGCCCACACAGGCCACGACCGCGTCGGGCAGCTTGTCGTTCGCCTCCAGGAACTGGGCGCGGGCCTCGCGGCCGATGACCGACTGGAAGTTGCGCACGATCGTCGGGAAGGGGTGCGGGCCGACGACCGAGCCGAGCAGGTAGTGGGTGGTGTCGGGGCGCGCGATCCACTCGCGGATCGCCGCGTTGATGGCGTCCTTCAGCGTCGCCGTGCCCAGGTCGACCAGCTCGACGCGGGCACCGAGCAGCTTCATCCGCTGCACGTTGGGGGCCTGGCGCTCGGCGTCGACCCGGCCCATGTAGACGGTGGCGTCGAGGCCGAGGTAGGCGCAGGCGGCGGCCACGGCCACACCGTGCTGGCCGGCCCCGGTCTCGGCGATGATCTGCTTCTTGCCGAGGCGGCGGGCGAGCAGCGCCTGCCCGATCGAGTTGTTGATCTTGTGCGCGCCGGTGTGGGTGAGGTCCTCGCGCTTGAGCCACAGCTTGACGCCGTTCTCCGTGGCGCCGAGCCGGTGCAGTTCGGTGATCGGCGTGGGCCGGCCGACGAACATCTTCAGCAGCTTGTCGAGCTCCGCGGTGAACTCCGGGTCGAGCAGCGCCTTCTCGTACTCCTCCTCCAGTTCCTGCAGCGGGCCCACCAGGGTCTCCGCGACGAACTGTCCGCCGTACTCGCCGAATCGGCCGTTCACGAGGCCACCTCCAGAATCTGGACCCCGGTGTAGGACCGCAGCTGCGCGGCGGGGTCGGGGCTGCTGAGCAGGGACTCGCCGATCAGCGCGGCGTCGAAGCCGTGCGCGGCGATGCGTTCGATGTCGGGGCGGCCGCCGAGACCGCTCTCGCTGACGGTCAGCACGCCGCGCGGGATGTCGCGGCGCAGCCTGGCCGAGTTGTCCAGGTCGACCGAGAAGGTCTGCAGGTCCCGGTTGTTGATGCCGATGATGCGGGCGCCGGCGGTCAGCGCCCGGTCCACCTCGTCCTGGGTGAAGGTCTCCACCAGGGCGTCGAGGCCGAGCCCGTGCGCGGTGCGCACCAGGTCGGTCAGGAGCGCGTCGTCGACGGCGCGGGCGATGATCAGGACGCCGTCGGCGCCGGTGTCGTGGGCGAGGGTCACCTGGCGGACGTCGACCAGGAAGTCCTTGTACAGGACGGGGACGGTGACGTCGGGGTGCTCGGCGACGGTACGGACCAGCTCGGGCGAGCCGCCGAAGTAGGGGGTGTCACCGAGTACGGAGATGGCCGAGGCGCCTCCCGCGATGTAGCTCCGGGCCGTGGGCACGGCCTGTGCGGGGTCGAGCAGCTGTCCCTTGGAGGGGGACTTGGGCTTGATCTCGGCGATGACCGAGACCTCGTCCCCGCGGAACGCGGCGGCCAGCCGGCCGGGGGCGGCGGGCGTCCTGCGGCCGCGTGCGGCGGCGTCCGCGGCCACCGGGCCGCTCCAGGCGGCGCGTTTGGCGGCGACGATGTCGTCGAGGTGGGTGGCCATCAGCGGTTCTCCGATGTGGTCGGGGCGGTCGGGTGGATCGGGGTCCGGGCGAGCCGGTCGGTGATCGTGGTGCGGGCGGGCCGGTCGGTGTCCGAGGCCCGGGCGAGCCGGTCGGCAAGGGCGGCAGAGGCTCCCTGCTCCACGGCGTTCCGGGCGAGGGTCAGCGCGGACGCCATGTCGTCGGCGCGCCCGGCCAGGTGGAGCACGGCCGCCGCGTTCAGCAGCACGGTGTCGAGCAGCGGGCCGGGGGCCGTCCCGCCCAGGACCTGGCGGGAGAGGACCGCGTTGCGTGCCGCGTCACCGCCCGCCAGCTCGGCGCGGCCCGCCGGCCGCAGCGGGAGCCCGGCCGGGTCGATGGTGAACGCGGTGAGTGTGCCGCCGTCCACCTGGAGCACCCGCGCGGGGCCCGAGGTGGTCAGTTCGTCCATCCCGTCGAAGCCCTGGATGACCCAGGTCCGCCGGTGGCCGAGCAGCAGGGCGGCCTGCGCCAGGACTTCCTGGTCCTGCAGGGTCGCCGTGCCGATGAGCCGCCCGGTCAGCGGGACCGGGTTGGCGAGCGGGCCGGACAGGTTGAACAGGGTGCGGAAGCCCAGCCGCCGGCGGACCGGGGCCAGCCTCCGCAGCGCCGGATGGAGCGCGGGGGCGAAGAGGAACGCGAACCGGTGCTCGGCCAGCAGCTCCGGGATGCGCTCCCCGGCGTCGAGGTCGATCCCGAGGGCCTCCAGCAGGTCGGCGCTCCCGCACTGCGAAGTCGCCGCCCGGTTACCGGCCTTGGCCACGGTCGCCCCGGCCGAGGCCGCGACGAGACCGGCCAGCGTGGAGATGTTGACCGAGCCGCTGCCGTCACCGCCGGTGCCGACCACATCGACCGCCGGGCCCGTCCAGGCGACCGGCCTGGCCACCGCGAGCACCGCCTCCACCG
Source organism: Streptomyces sp. NPDC005775 (assembly GCF_042871565.1). Lineage (NCBI taxonomy): Bacteria > Bacillati > Actinomycetota > Actinomycetes > Kitasatosporales > Streptomycetaceae > Streptomyces > Streptomyces sp. NPDC005775. Next base: position 222,098 of record NZ_JBIAIU010000013.1, read on the forward strand.
CGGACGCCACCAGGACCGGCGTCGCCCCGCCCACCGCGACGGCGGTCAGGAAGGCAGCGGCGTCCACCTCGTCCGTGGCCTCGTCCAGCAGCTCCGCCACCGCCGCCCGGGCCGCCTCGGCCGACACCGTACGACCCGCGACCGCGTCCCGGGTGACGGTGGGGAGCGCACGGCCGGCGAGCAGGGTGGCCGCCATCACAGCACCGCCACATTGCTGGCCGCCGTGAGCTTGTTGTGGGTGTCGAGGACGACCGGCGGAATGCCCCACAGCAGGTCCTGCTCCAGGCCGGGCACGGAGGTGACCATCACCGCCGCGTCCAGCTGCGCCAGCTCCACCACCGCCCAGTCGGCCGCGGTGACCGGCTCCCCGTCGATGACGAGGCCCGGGACCAGCGGATCGTGGTACGAGACGATGGCCCCGGCGGCGCGCAGGCCCCGGATGACGTCCAGGGCGGGCGCGTTGCGCAGATCGGCGACGCCGGACTTGTAACTGACGCCGACGACCATCACCTTGGCGCCCCGCAGTGAGGAGCCGCGCGCCTCGACGAGCTCCGCGAGCCGCTCCACGACCTGCCAGGGCCGCTGCTCCACCCGCTCGAACGCGGCGGCCACCAGCTTCATCTCGGTGCCGGCCCGGTCCGCGGCCTCCCGCAGGAACAGCGGGTCGACGGGGATGCACTCCCCGCCCACACCCGGCCCCGGATAGTGCGGGAGGAACCCGTAGGGCTTGGTGGCCGCGGCGTCGATCACCTCGCGGACGGGTATGTCCAACTTCCTGCACAGGTCGGACAGTTCCAGCGTGAGGCTGATGTTGACCAGGCGGAAGGTGTTCTCGAAGACCTTCGACAGCTCGGCGACCTCGGTCCGCGACACCGGGACCACCGTCTCGCAGACCAGCCCGAACAGGGCCGCCGCGCGACGCGTGCACTCCTCGGTGAGGCCGCCCACCACCTTCGGGGTGTTCGCCAGGTTCCATCCGTTGGTGTTGGCGGGGTCGACCCGCTCCGGGGCCATCGCCACGTGGAAGTCGGTGCCCGGCTCCAGGCCGGTGGCGCGGGCCAGGGCGGCCGCCGCGGCGGCCGTGGTGCCCGGCGGGACCGTGGACTGCAGGATCAGCAGCGTCCCGCGGCGCAGCAGCGGCGCCACCGAGTCCATCGCAGCCTGCACGTAGTCGAGATTGGCCTGCTGGTCACCGGTGACGGGGGTGGGCACGCAGACGATCAGGACGTCCGAGCCGGCCAGCTCGCCGGACTCCGTGGTCGCCTTCAACCGGGCGCCGACCGAAGCCAGTTCGGCGTCGCTCACATCCGGCAGGTAGGAACTGCCGGACGCCACCCGGCCGACGCGCTCGGCGTCGGTGTCCATCCCCAGGACCGGAAGACCGGCCGTGGCGAAGCCGAGACCGAGCGGCAGACCGGTGTATCCGAGGCCGACGATTCCCACCCGCAGAGTGCGGCGCTCGATCTTCTCGTCGAAGAGGCTCGCGCCGTCCCGCCCATGGATCACGGGAGCGAGTACGCCAGTCATTTCAACCATGGTGTTCTCCCTCTGAGTGCTATAAATAAAGGCCGTTGGCGTGATCAAGTAGGCCAGTGGGCGAGGGGGACCACCCAGACCACTGCGGGGGAGACGGAGCAGACCAGATGGCCTGGCATCTGTCGGTGCAAGTGGACCGGGACTCGGCGGTGCCGCTCACCGCGCAGCTCCAGAACGCCATCAAGACGAGGGTCGAGGACCGGGTCCTGCATCCGGGGTCACGACTGCCGTCGAGCCGTCAACTCGCCCTGGACCTGGGACTTTCCCGTAGCGTGGTGGTCGAGGCGTACGAGCAGCTGATCGCCGAGGGCTATCTGGACGCGGTCCGCGGATCGGGCACCCACGTGGCCCGGAAGATGCCCGACAGCATCGGCGACACGTCCCTGCTGGACTCCCGTCCGGCGACGAGCGCGCGCTGGGATCTGCGGGTCGGCATAGCGAACCTGTCGAACTTCCCCCGCCAGGAGTGGCTCAACTCCTATACGAAGGTGCTGCAGAACGTCGGCCGCGAAGGCATGGACTACCCCCCGGTCGCCGGCATCGCCGAACTGCGCAACGAACTCTCCGGCTATCTGGGCCGGGTCCGCTCCGTGCACACCGAACCCGGCCAGGTCATGGTCACCGCCGGATTCGCCCAGGGGCTGGCCCTGCTCTCCGACTCCCTCCAGCGCCTCGGCATCCACGAACTGGCCATCGAGGAGCCCGGACACAGCGGACAGCGCCGCTTCATCCTGGACACCGGACTGACGCCCCTGCCGGTGCCGGTCGACGAGGAGGGCCTGGTCGTCGAGGCCCTGGACCGCTCGGGCGCCCGCGCGGTCCTGGTCACCCCCGCGCACCAGTTCCCGACCGGCGTCATGATGTCGCCGGAGCGCCGCCGGCAGCTCCTGGCGTGGGCGCGGGCCCGGGACGGCTGGATCATCGAGGACGACTACGACGGCGAGTTCTGGTTCGACCGCGGCGTCAGGCCCACCGCACTGCAGGAGGGCGATCCGGAACGGGTGGTGTACGCCGGCACCACGAGCAAGGTCCTGGTGCCCGGCCTGCGGCTGGGCTGGCTGGCGATACCCCCGAAGCTGTACCCCCTGATGGAACGGGTCCGCTCCCGCCAGGACCAGGGCTCCGACACCCTCACCCAGCTGGCCTTCGCCGAGTTGATGCGCAGCGGCCTGCTGGACCGGCACCTGCGCCGGGTCCGCTCCCGCTACCGCTCCCGCCGCGAGGCGCTGGCCGCGGCCGTGCACGAGTCCCTGCCGGAGGCCCGGATCATCGGCTGCGCGGCCGGTCTGCACAGTTACGCCGTACTGCCCCCGGGCACGGACGAGGCGGCCGTGGTGCACGGCGCCCTGCGTCGCTCGGTCCTGGTCCGCAGCGGCGGGGCGTTCCGCTTCGGCGGCCCGCCCGGCGAGCCGGGCCTCCTCCTGGGCTACGGCTCGCTGCCCCTCACGGGCATCTCCGAGGCCGTGGCGGCGATCGGCGCGTCGTACGAGGAAGCCCGCCGCCGCTGAGCGGCCGAGAGCCCCTCGGCGCACCGAATCAACGCGTCAGATCAGCGCGTCGACGTCAGCGCAACGTGTCAGCGCATCGAACGGCCCCGGGGGGCCGCGATCAGCTTCTGGGCCAGCGCCTTGTTCACCGCGTCGATGCGCGACACCGCGTCCAGCTTGTCGAAGATGTTGCGCAGATGGCGCTTGACGGTGCCTTCGGTGATGCCGAGCCTGGCCGCGATCTGCCGGTTGCTCATGGCCTCCGCGACGCACGTCAGCACCTCGCGCTCGCGCGGCGACACGGGGCCGGCTTCCTGGTCGTGCGCCTGGTCACCGCCCGCCGTGTAGCCCGAGCGCGGCACCAGGATGGTGATCTGGTCGTCCTCCCGGGCCGCGTTGCGGACCGCGCTCAGCAGCGCGGCCCGCGAGACGCTCTTGTGCAGATAGCCCCGCGCGCCCAGTTGCAGCAGTTCGTGGACGAGCGGCTGGTCGTCGTACATGGTGAGGATGATGATCCGCAGGGCGGGGAATCGTTCCAGCAGCCCGCGCACCGCCGCCCTGGGATGGTGGTCCGGCATCTCCACGTCGAGGAGCAGTACGTGCGGCTGGTGCCGCTCCACGAGCTCGGCCAGGGCCCGTCCGCTGCTCGCCTGGGCGACGACCTGCAGGTCGTCCTCAGCGTTGAGCAGCTCGGCCAGGGCCGTACGCAGCAGCGTGTGGTCGTCGGCCGCCAGGATGCGGATCAGCTCAGGTCGCGCGTTCAACGGAATCACCTGGAAGGTCCATCAGGGGGATCGTGATCGTGACCCGGGTGCCGCCGTCGTCGGGGGCACTGGTGAACAGGATGGTCCCGCCCAGCAGTTCGACCCGTTCGGTGGCCGAGGCGATCCCGTTGGCCCGGCCCGCCGTGGCGACGGCCGAGGCGTCGAAGCCTCGACCGTCGTCCTCGATGAGCGCCTGCAGTTTGTACGGAGCGATGTCCACCGCGGCGAGCACGTGCTCGGCCTCGGCATGGGCCAGGGAGTTGCGCAGGCACTCGCGCACCACGAGGAACACCTCGTCGAGCACGTCCTGCGGGGCCCACTCCTCGCTGCCGTTGACCTGGATGCGCACCTTGGAGGGGGTGATTTCCATCGACTCCAGGAACGCGGTGAACGCCGACTCCAGCGTGCCCTCGCGGTCGGCGCGGCGCAGCTGGGTGACCAGGTCGCGGATGATGCCGAGGGACTCGGTGAGGGTGTCCTTGACGGCACCGATCCGTGCGGCGACCTCGTGCGGGCTGGATTCCCAGGTCAGTTCGTGCAGCTCTATCCGGCGCAGGGCGAGGCTGACATGGTTGCCGAGGTGGTCGTGGATCTCGCGGGCGAGCTGGCGCTGACTGGCCGCGTTGACCTCCCGCACGGTGTTCAGCAGGTAGGTGTCGTGCCCGGTCGCGCCGGCCTCCAGCCGTCTGCCGATCCCCCGCTGCAACGTACGTACTCCGGCCTGGAAGCCGTCGAACGCGGTGGGGGAGTCCACCATCGCCCTGCCGAGCGCGTCGAAGACGATCTCGAAGAGGATCATCCCGGCACGGATGGAGTGCACGGCGTCGATGCCCTGCGTCGCCCGCTTGACCCCGAGGCCCTCGACCTGCTGGATCAGCCGGTCGCGCACATCGGAACGGCCGTCCCGCAGGCTGTCCGCGCAGTCCCGGATGATCCGCTCGGCCTGCAGGGCACAGGTGTGCCAGGTCTCCTCCGTAGCGACCAACGGGCTTTTGATCTTTTCGAGCCGGCCCCGGTAGTCGGACAGTAATTCCTGCGTCCGGGACAGAAGTTGTTCGGCCGTATCGGATTCAATAAAACCCGAATGCATCAAAAGAGCCCCCACCCTCACCAGAATCCGACTCTCGGATCATCATCGTACGGTTACGGAATGTCAACACGCCTCCTGGTGTCCCACGTTCTGAGACGAGTTGCCGGGTGGCCATGCGAAAACGCTTACCACGGCCTCGGGCATCGCGGTGGCAATGCTGCCGACATATCCATCGAGGCAGTCCACATCGTGGACATACCACTCGGACGAATCCCCGGAACGGTGCGCGCGCCGCAGCCCGGCGGCATCCGGCGGGCCCACCGAGACGGGTGTGCGCAGACCGGTTCCGGCGGCTTTGCCCACCGCCTCGACAGCCGTCCAGGTGCGGAATCCGGCGATCCGGTCCTGTGCCCCCACCAGGGGCACCCGGCTCCAGTCGAAGGCCGCGCGGAGCCGCTCGACGTCCACGCCGACACCGCCCGGCTCGCCGGCCACACCCACCAGGGCGGCCGACCCGGAATGAGACAGGCTGAAGCCGAGATCCGGCCACGGCCCCTCCACGAGCACGGGCCGCCCGCGCCCGCACTCGCCGCACACCTCCGGTTCGGGGCAGCGGCGGGTGAAGCGGGGCAGGCCGGGAGCGACGCCGAGGTAGCCGCCGAGCACGGTTCGCAGCGCGAGGTGGGCGCAGCGGTAGCGCCACCGCGCGACGGGGTGGCGTATCCGCGCCGCACGGGCACGTTCGCCGGGATCGAGGACCACGTCCGCACCCTCGGGCGGGACGCGGTCCAGGGGGACGGACCAGACATGGATCTCCCCAGGTGCGAGGACCGAGGTAAGGACGGAGGAGGACAGGGGTGTGGACAGGGACGGGGACAGCAGGGTGCGCATGATGGCTTCCCGGGGTCGGAAACGGACCAGGGCTGCCAACGGCCCGTAACGGGAAGCGGGGTGCCGGAAAGGACGGCGCCCGCCTGCTCACCAGCGAAGCGCGGGCGGGAGGCGGGCGGGGGGTCCACTTCGGCGGTGGCCCGGCGTACCAGAGCGATGACGCACGACTCCGGCACCGGGGTAATTCGGAATCCGACCCACCGGTATTCCATGCCTCTTTAGTGGTAGGCATGGCTCATTTGCAGAACAGTCAGGCAGGCCTACTGATGCCTAGGCTCCTGGTCATGCCTATGGCGACGATACGGCCACTGCCTGTGACTGCACCCAGTGGTCCGAAGTACCGGATTCCAAGCATTCTGCGGCTCTGCATCGAAGAATCCCGCCCCGCCGTTCTGATGGCCTTCCAGCTCCGCTATTTCGCCGGTCTCGCACTGGCACTCGCGGCGGATCCGGTCATCGGCGCGCGGTCGGTACTCCAGGCGGTGTTCGGCTCCCTCGCATGGTTCGGCGCCATCTTCTACACCTATCTCTACAACGGCTGCATGGATTACCACGAGGACCAGGTCAACGGTTCGGCCCGCCCGATAGCGAGCGGCCGGCTGCCCCGCCACACCGCACTGCTCGTCGCCCGCGGCGCGGCCGTCGCCTCGCTGGTGTCCGCGGTGTGCGCCGGTCCCGGTCCGTCGCTGCTGTGCGCGGCGATGCTGCTGCTCGGATACGCCTACTCCGCACCCCGCACCGTCTGGAAGAACAGCACGCCCGCCGCGATGGGCGTGGTGTTCCTGTCCGGGCTGCTGACCTACGCCGCCGGCCCCCTCGCGCTCGGCATCTCGCCCAGCTCACCCGCCCTGCTCCTCACGGCCCTGGCCATGTCCCTGTGGATGGCTCTGGTCGGCGCGGTCGCCAAGGACTTCTCCGACATCGAGGGTGACGCCGCCGCCGGCCGCCGGACGTGGGCCGTGACCCTCGGCGAGCGCCGCACCCGCGTCCTCGTGGCGACGGGCGCGTGCGCCGTCGGCGCCTTCTTCACCGGCGGGGCGCTGCGCTGGGCACCGGAGCAACTGCCCACCGCCTGCGTGGTCCTGGCCGGCGGGATCGCACTGGCCGCCGTGACCCTCGCGGGCCGCGCGGACGACGACCGCCACCAACGGCGGCGCCCGTACCGCTTCTTCATGGTCACGCAGCACTGCGCACATCTGGCGCTCCTCGGCCAGGCCGTCGCCTGACCGGACGACCGGAACCGCCTGGCGGTACGCGATAAGCGGACCGACGCGCGGAACCACCCCGGGAAACACAAAGGAACACCCCCCCTTCCAAAGGCGCATTCAGCCACCACTCAAGTGCAACGCACGCCCCGGTGAGGGTGGTTGGGGTGGTTTCATCACCGGAGAAAGCAACGGATCGCAACAATGCGATCCGGACCGCGGAATCCGGGAATGGGAAAGTCGCCGGCGCCGGCGACGGGGAACGCGTGTCAGTGGACGGTGACGCGTTCCCCACCGCGCAGTGACACATCGCCCCCGGCCGCAGGAAGGAGACGGAAGACGATGACGAGCACCCGACTCGCGCTCATGTTCCCCGGCCAGGGAGCACAGCGTCCGGGCATGGGCCTGCCCTGGCACCGCACCCCCGGCTGGTCCGTGGTGGCGGAGGTCTCCGAGGCCGCCGGCCGGGACATGGAGTCCCTGCTGCTGGACGCCGGCACCGAGACGCTGCGGCGCACCGACAACGCCCAGCTGACCACCTTCACCCTCGCCCTGGTGGCACTGACGGAGCTGCGCCACCAGCACCCGCTGGCCGCCTTCCCCGGCGCGTGCGCCGGACACAGCCTGGGCGAGTACTCCGCACTCGTCGCCGCCGGCATCCTGGACCCCCAGGACGCGGTCCGCCTGATCGTCGCGCGCGGCGCGGCGATGCAGAGCGCCTGCGAACGCGCCGACGGCGCGATGGCCGCGATCCTCGGCCTGGACACGGCCGGGGCCCAGCACGTGGTCGACGCGATCCACGCCGACGGCGGGCAGGTGTGGGTGGCCAACCTCAACTCACCGCAGCAGACGGTGATCGCCGGCCTCGCGGCCGACGTGGAGCGCTGCTCCCGCGCGGCGGAGCGGGCCGGGGCGGCGAAGGTGGTGGCACTGACGGTCGGCGGGGCCTTCCACACCCCGCTGATGGCCGAGGCGGTCGAGCCCTTCGCCGCGGCCCTCGCCACGGCACGGTTCATGCCGGGCCACTCGGCGGTCGTCTCCAACGTGGACGCCCGCGCCCACCGCGGCGGGCCGCACTGGGCGGAACTGCTGCGCCACCAGCTCACGGCACCGGTCCGGTGGTCGGACACCCTGCACACGCTCACCACGGAACTGGCCTGCGACCGCCTCATGGAGATCGGCCCGGGCAGGACCCTGACGGGCCTCGCCAAGGCCACCGTCCCCCGGGTGCCGCGCGACACGTTCTCGGACCCGCAGACGTCCCTGGCCCCCGCCCCCGCCGCCTGACCCCACGCCCACGCCCACGCCCACGCCCACGCTCACGAACGAAAAGCCACACGTGCCTCCCCTCCCCCCGGGGGGCGGCACCACCCTCGTGCCTCGACCCCCGTGAGGCACGACCCCGCGTGCCTCAACCCCCGTGAGGCACGACCGGCGAAGGGCCGCCACCCGGATCACCGGGTGACGGCCCTTCGCTCTACTTACGTACGCGCGCCGGAAGCGCTACGCGCCGAGCAGCCTGCGCACCCGGTCGGCCCCCACCGCGAGCAGCAGCGTGGGCAGACGCGGACCCGTGTCCCGGCTGACCAGCAGCCGGTACAGCAGTGCGAAGAACGACCGCTGCGCCGCCTTCAGCTCCGGCGTCGGCTTGGCATCGGCCGCCAGCCCCTCCATCACCTTCGGCACGCCGTAAACGAGCGTGGTCAGCCCGTCCAGCGACCAGTGCGAGTCCAGCCCCTCCAGGAGCAGCCGCAGCGACTCGCGCCCCTGCTCGTCCAGCGAACCGAGCAGTTCCTTGTCCGGCTCGTCGCGGACGACGGTGCGGGCCTCGGCCGGGACCTGCGTGGTGATCCAGCTCTCCGCCCGGTCCAGCCGCGGCCGGACCTCGTCCAGCGAGCCCAGCGGGCTCGACGGGTCCAGCTCGCTCAGAATGCGCAGCGTCTGGTCCTCGGCGCCGGCCGTGATGTCCGCGACCGAGGCGAGCGTCCGGTACGGCAGCGGGCGCGGCGTGCTCGGCAGCTCACCGGCGGCGGTCCCGATCGCCCGGGCGTACGCGGCGGCGTCGGCCGGCAGCACCGAACCGTCGGCGACCTTGCGGCCCAGCGAGTCCCACTCGTCGTAGAGCCGCTGGATCTCCTGGTCGAAGGCGATCTTGAAGGACTGGTTGGGCCTGCGGCGCGCGTACAGCCAGCGCAGCAGCGGCGCCTCCATGATCTTCAGCGCGTCGGCCGGGGTCGGCACACCGCCCTTGGAGGAGGACATCTTCGCCATGCCGGAGATGCCGACGAACGCGTACATCGGTCCGATCGGCTGCACCCCGTCGAAGATCTCGCGGACGATCTGGCCGCCGACGACGAACGACGACCCGGGCGAGGAGTGGTCCACCCCGCTCGGCTCGAAGATCACGCCCTCGTACGCCCAGCGCATCGGCCAGTCGACCTTCCAGACGAGCTTGCCGCGGTTGAACTCCTTCAGCCGCACCGTCTCGGCGAAGCCGCAGGCCGTGCAGGTGTAGTTCAGCTCGGTGCTCTCGTCGTCGTACGACGTGACCGTGGTGAGGTCCTTCTCGCAGTTGCCGCAGTAGGGCTTGTACGGGAAGTAGCCGGCCGAACCGCTGCTGCCGTCGTCCTCGCTCGCCGCCCCGGAACCGGCCTCGGCCTCCAGCTCGGCCTCGTCGACCTTCTTCTGCTGCGGCTTCTTCCCGCCCTTGGCGTCCGCCGACGGGTCCTTCTTGGTCCGGTAGCGGTCGAGCACGGCGTCGATGTCACCGCGGTGACGCATCGCGTGCAGGATCTGCTCGCGGTACGTCCCCGCCAGGTACTGCTCCGTCTGGCTGATCCCGTCGTACTCGACACCCAGCTCGTCCAGGGCCGCCGTCAGGGCGGCCTTGAAGTGCTCGGCCCAGTTCGCGTACGCGGAACCGGCCGGGGCGGGCACCGAGGTCAGCGGCTTGCCGAGGTGCTCGGCCCAGGACGCGTCGACGCCCTCCACACCGTTCGGCACCTTGCGGTAGCGGTCGTAGTCGTCCCACGAGATCAGGTGCCGGACGGTGTACCCGCGACGGCGGATCTCGTCGGCGACCAGGTGCGGGGTCATGACCTCGCGGAGGTTGCCCAGGTGGATCGGGCCCGACGGGGAGATACCGGACGCGACGACGACCGGTTTGCCAGGCGCACGACGCTCCGATTCGGCGATGACCTCGTCCGCGAAGCGGGAGACCCAGTCGGTCTCGGTGCTGCTCTGACTCTGAGCCACGGTCGGCACGTCCTTCTCTCTTGTAGGACTCATGGGGGCACCGACCATTCTCCCAGGTACCACCCGCAGCGCGAAAACGGCTTTACGGGCCGTGGGATACTTGGGGCCATCCCTTGTACCCCTACGGAAACGGCAGCCAGCTGATGGCCTCGGTCAATTCCCTCGCTTCCACGCTCCAGCAGCAGCTGGCGGACGCCCTGACGGCAGCCCTGCCGGATGCCGGTACCGCGGACCCGCTGCTGCGCCGAAGCGACCGGGCCGACTTCCAGGCCAACGGCATCCTGGCGCTCGCCAAGAAGCTCAAGGGCAACCCGCGCGAGCTGGCCGCCCAGGTCACGGCCGCCCTCCCGTCGTCCGGCCTGATCAAGGACATCGAGGTCTCCGGCCCCGGCTTCCTGAACATCACGCTCTCGGACCGGTCGATCATCGAGACCCTCGCCGCCCGCGCCGCCGACAGCGACCGGCTCGGCATCCCGGTGAACACCGCCGCGGGCACGACCGTCATCGACTACGCCCAGCCGAACGTGGCCAAGGAGATGCACGTCGGTCACCTGCGGTCCGCCGTGATCGGCGACGCGATGGTGCAGATCCTGGAGTTCACCGGCGAGTCCGTCGTGCGGCGGCACCACATCGGTGACTGGGGCACCCAGTTCGGCATGCTCATCCAGTACCTGATCGAGCACCCGGGCGAGCTGAGCCACGAGGGCGGCCAGGCCGACGGCGAAGCCGCCATGTCGTCCCTGAACCGGCTCTACAAGGCCTCCCGCGTCCTCTTCGACTCGGACGAGGGCTTCAAGGCCCGCTCGCGGGACCGGGTGGTCGCGCTCCAGGCCGGTGAGCCGGAGACGCTCGCCATGTGGCAGCGGTTCGTCGACGAGTCGAAGATCTACTTCTACTCGGTCTTCGACAAGCTCGACATGAAGATCAGCGACCCCGACATCGTCGGCGAGTCCGGTTACAACGACATGCTGGAGGAGACCTGCCGGATCCTGGAGGAGACGGGCGTCGCCGTCCGCTCCGAGGGTGCGCTCTGCGTCTTCTTCGACGACGTGAAGGGCCCGGACGGCAACCCGACCCCGCTGATCGTCAAGAAGACGAACGGCGGCTACGGCTACGCGGCCACCGACCTCTCCGCGATCCGCGACCGGGTGCGGCACCTCAAGGCCGACACCCTGCTGTACGTGGTGGACGCGCGGCAGTCGCTGCACTTCAAGATGGTCTTCGAGACGGCCCGGCGGGCCGGCTGGCTGAACGAGGACGTCAAGGCGCACCAGCTCGCGTTCGGCACGGTGCTCGGCAAGGACGGCAAGCCGTTCAAGACCCGTGAGGGTGTGACCATCCGGCTGGAGGACCTCCTCGACGAGGCGGTCGAGCGGGCGACGGCCGTGGTCCGGGAGAAGGCCGGGAAGGTGGGCCTGTCCGAGGAGGAGATCGTCGAGAACGGCCGGTACGTCGGCATCGGCGCCGTGAAGTACGCGGACCTGTCGACCTCCGCCGTACGGGACTACAAGTTCGACCTGGACCAGATGGTGTCGCTGCACGGCGACACGTCCGTCTACCTCCAGTACGCGTACGCCCGGATCCGCTCCATCCTGCGCAAGGCGGGCGACGCGAAGCCGGCCGCGCACCCGGAGCTGGAGCTGGCCCCGGCCGAGCGCGCGCTGGGCCTGCACCTGGACCAGTTCGGCGAGGTCCTCTCCGAGGTGGCGACGGAATACGAGCCGCACAAGCTGGCCGCGTACCTCTACCAGCTCGCCAGCCTTTACACGACGTTCTACGACCAGTGCCACGTCCTGAGCGACGAGAACCCGGCCGAGGTCGTCGAGAACCGCCTCTTCCTCTGCGACCTCACCGCCCGCACCCTGCACCAGGGCATGGCGCTGCTCGGCATCAGGACCCCCGAGCGCCTCTGACCGCCGCACGTCCGGACGCTAACGGGCGGGGCCCGGCACACCAGTGGTGTGCCGGGCCCCGCCCGCATCCGTCCGAGGGCTCTCCTACTCCGGCCGGCCGAGCGCCCACCCGGACACGTCGGACAGCCGCCCGCGCCACAACGGCAGCCGCAGCGGAGCCGAACCGCCCATGACGAGCGTGGCGTCCCTCAGATGGATCCACCGGGGAAGCCGCTGAGTGCGCTCGTCGGCGCGGAGTTCCTCGATGCCCTGATCCACCGTCTCGGGAAACTCCGCGACGAGGTTGGCGCCCTGGCCCTCGACCTGCCGCAGGCTCCTGGACCACTCCGCCTTCCAGGCCTCGTGTCCGATCACATCACCGTGCAGCACACCGGCGGGGATCGTCAGGGTGAAAGGCAGACCGGAGCGCATCTCCCTGTCCAGCAGCTGGAGCAACAGCTGGAGCTGGAGATCGGGCACCGGCTCAGTGATCACCGCAGTCGAGTCCGGTGCGAGGTCGACGGACTCGTTCATGATGACTTCCCTTCGCAGCGGGACCGTCCCGGAGCATTCCGCTTCCCGGAACGACGTGTCCCCTACACCTGCCCGCAGGAGCGCCGGACACGCCTCCTTCCTCGGCCGGTTCCGGAGGGGCGCCCACCGCCTCCATTCCCGTTCCGGATACACCGCAATACCTCGGGTATACGCAGCGAGAACCGACTCCACCCATTCCCCACGGGGAGAACTCATGACCGAACAATGCGCTTCCTCAGGAACTGAATTCGCACTGCGTCCGGCACCGCCCCGCAGGGCGGCAGAAGCACGCGCGGCCGCCAAGGCCTTCGTCGCGCAGCTGAACCCCGCGCCGTCGGCCCGTACCGCCCAGAATCTGCTGCTGCTCTCGTCCGAGTTGGTCACCAACGCGATCCGGCACGCCGGAGCCGTCACCACCCTGGCCTTCGAGGCGGACAGCGGCGCACTGCGCGTCCGGGTCGGCGACCCGGACCCCGCACCTCCGCGGTCCCGCGTCCCGGACATGACCGGCCGGACAGGCGGCTTCGGCTGGCCGATGATCCTGCAATTGGCAAAGAAGGTCACCGTTCGTCCGCTCCGCGGCGAAGGAAAGATCATTGTTGCCGTGCTGGCTCGCTGACCGCACCGCAATCGCTACGAGGATTACCTTCGGCGGCATGCGTCAACTCATCCCGGGCACAAGAGAATTCCAGCCCCGAACCGACAATTCAACGGGAGAGTGCAATGACGCATGACAACAGTTCGTACTCCGCCCCCGCCGCCCGGTCCGGAACGAACGGCTTCGCGGTAGCCAGTCTGATCTGCGGCATCATCGGCCTGCTCTTCTTCGGCATCATCCTCGGCCCGGTGGCCATCGTGCTCGGCGTCGTGGCGCTGCGCCAGGTGTCCGCGAAGGGCGGCAACGGCATGGCCAAGGCCGGCGTGGTGCTCGGCGTCATAGACCTGGTACTCGTGGTCGTCCTGATGATCGCGGCCGCCTCCGGCGGATTCAGCTGGTACATCGGCGGCTGACGCCACGGGCCCACACCCCGTCCGCACCCCGCCCGGCCTGGGCCCCCTTCCCCTCGGCAGCCATTGACCGGCCTCCGGTCGGCGGGCGACAGTGACGCGGCCGATTCCACGTCGGCCGCGTCACCAGGCGCGGGGGCCGGAGCACACGGGTTACACGCCCGCCGCACTCCTCGGTGCACCGCAGCTCCCCGCCGTGGACGGCGCCGGCACGACGCACCGGCGGATCTGATCAAGGGCTACGAAGTAGGGCTCGCCGACACCGAACCGGAGGACGGGGGCGCGCACAGCGCCTGTACCCGGCTCGGCCGGGGCGCCCTCGGCGCAACCCGTGCGGCCAACCTGCCGCCTATAGCATTCATGCCATATAGCATCGACGATATGGACGGTGAGCGGTACACGATCGAGATCGAGCCTGAGGTGCGCCTCTGGCTGGAGAACATCCCCGCACGCCAGTACGTCGTCGCCGAGCAGAAGGTGGACCGGCTCGCCGAGAACGCGACCACACTCGGTGAGCCCTACACCCGCCATCTAGGTGGCAAGGTCCGCGAGCTCCGCTTCGACGTCGACGGCAACGCCCAGCGCATTACCTACTGGATCGCGCCCGGCCGCCGTATCGTGCTCTTGACGGTGTTCCGCAAGACCCGGATGCGCGAGACGGCGGAGGTCGACCGCGCTCATGCCGCCCAGGCCGTCTGCCAGGACCGCCACGAAGCGGCTGCCGAGCACGCCGTCTACAGCCGCGACATCAAGGAGGAACTGCGATGAACCAGGCCGAGTGGAAGACCCGCCGCCACCGCAAGCTCCTGGGCGAAGCGGTCGAGGACACCCCCGCGTACGACCGCCTATACGAGGAGGCCGAACTGGCCCACGACCTCGGCCAGATGGTCTACGACCGGCGTACCGCGCTCGGCCTCTCCCAGACCGAACTTGCCGAACGCTGCGGTATGAAGCAACCCCAGATCTCCCGCATCGAAGGCGGCGGTACAGTCCCCACCATCCCCCTTCTGCGGCGCCTGGCCCACGCCCTCGACGCCGACCTGACGATCAACCTCACCCCCCACGGCAATGCTGCCTGAACGGCCCCTCGCCGGCGCGCATCGCCCGTGACGCGATCCTCCACGAGGACACGTCCGAGGTGGCGGGGACCTGCCCCGGACCGGGTCCGCGGGAAGCCTCAGGGCGCCTTGAGCAGGTCGCGGAGTCCGGCGACGAGCGCGGTGACGTCCCGCTCGGCGGGAGGTTCGGGCGCGGACGCCGTGGAGGTCTTCGGTCGGCGGCAGGAGCGGCAGAGGCCGTCGGGGAGTGCCGCGGCGGGGCCGGGGGCGCCGCAGTCGGTGCACTCCATCATCACGTGGGGGACGAGGGTTCCGACCGGAGGAGGCGTGGGCGCGGTGGGCAGCACCGGCGGGAGCTTCTCGATGAGGCGGCCACGGACGAAGCCGGGGGGCGAGATGACCTCGGCGGGCAGCCCGGCGGTGAGCGCGCCGGTGAGGTAGTCCGCGCTCGCACCGCGTGCGAACCACCGCTCGGCCAGTTCCTCCAGGGCCGAGCAGTCTGCGGCGGAGAGCGTGAGCCGGTTGTCGACGGTCCCGAGCCGGGCGAGGGCCAGGTACGCGGGCGACGGGGCCTCCGGTGCGGGCTCCATCGCCGTGCGCTGCGGGGGCACGACCGGCGGCGGTGCGGACTCCGGAACGGAGGCGGCTACGGGAACGGGCAGGGGCGCCCGCACCGGCTGGGGCGCTCCCGGCGTCAGGCGGTTCGCCCACCACTCGTTGTCCCGGGCGGTACGGGACCAGAAGGTCCGGAAGACCCACCGCACCTCGTCGCCGACGCCGACCGCACACCGGACGCGCCGCAGGTGCCCCGCGACGGACAGGGCGGTCAGGGCGGAGGCGATGGCCTGCTGGCCGTACAGCGGGATCTGCTTGGCGAGACACTTCACGCTCATCGCCGCGCCCTCGGGGAGGTGCTCGATGAACCCGGCGACGTACCGCTCGCGCGGGGGCAGCAGAGCGAAGTCATCAGGGCGTACGGGAAGTTGGTCCGGTGCGGAACGCTTGCCGTAACCGGGCTGGGCCATCGGGTACGGGGCCGACCCTGCGGACGCGGGCAGGGCGGGACTAAAGTTCTGAACAGCCACGAGATCGGTTTCCTGACTTCTGTCGATCTTGGGTGAGACCCCGGCTCGGTGTTCCAACACCGCGTCGGGGTCGCTTTGTTCTCGCACCGTAGACAGTCGCGACGCTCCGTCGCAAGCCGTCACCATTAGTCATACTTGCTCGCCGTTACGGGTCAGGGAGGTGGGGAGGTTTCACCAACCCCCCTGTATTCAGTGGCCGGTTAAAAGAAGGCGCTCGGATCTCGCGGCTCGCATCCCGCCGCTCGCATCCCGAGCCCCGAGCCTCGGGCCGAGCCCCCTCCACCGACCCCCGAACGAGAGACGGGGCCCTCCCGACGCTCGAAGCCCGAGCCCCGAGCCCCGGGTCGCGAGTTCCGGGCTTCGAGCCCCGAGGACGCGGCGTCGTCAGTTGCCCTGTCCCTCCAGCGACTCCGAGATGTCGTCCCACGTGCCCGTCTGGCGGAAGTAGGAATACACGGGCCGGTCCCTCATGGAGGCGGTACGGAACGGCTTGCCGTTGTCGTCGATGCGCATCGTTCCGCTCCGCCCCCCGCTGGACCAGCCCATCTCCAGGTACCAGGTGACGTCGGAGGACTCCGTGTGCGCGTTGATGTGGAACACCTCCACGTCGGTGGAGCTCACCTGGTACGGGAAGTTCTTGGCAGGTACGACCTTGCCGGCATCCTCACCGGCGACCGGATGCGAGACGGGCTGGGCTTCGTCCAGGTCGATGTCGAACGTCTGCGGCACGATGCCGCCCCCGCAGCCCTCCCCCATCGAGTACGCGGGCCAGTCATTGGCCGGAGCCTGGCTCACCACCCGCACCTGGAGCGACTTCAGGACGACCGCCTGCTGCGACGCCCCCTGCAAGGTGAGTTCGAGCAGCATGTCTCCCCCGTCCACCCCTCCCAGCCGAGCCGCCCAGCTGCGCCGGTCCTGGATCTCGGGGACCGGCGGCATGCTCTTGGGATCCCGGTCGAGCAGGTAGTACTGCCCACAGGGCGAATCCCAGTTGTACGAGCTGATGGTGGCGGCCACCGGCACGCCCTGGTACCCGGCTCCCTCGCCGCCCTTCGCGCCTCCGCCCTTGGGCGTGGTGGACTTCGTGGCCGTGGCGGAGGGGGTCGCGGAACCACTGCTCGCGGACGGCGAAGGCTTCGAAGGACTCGGCGACGGAGAGGCACTGGCGCTCCGGGTCGGCGATGCCGGTGCGCTGCTGCGGGGCGTGTCCATGCCCTCCTCGCGGGTGCGGTCGTCCGAGAAGTGGTTGATCGCCAAGGCGGCGGGCACGGTGAGCGCCACGACCGCGACCGCCGCGAGGAGGACGCGCAGCCGCTTGCCGGACAGCCTGCCCCGGGCGGGCGCGGGGGCGGCGCCCCGCGCGTCGGGCGTGACGTCCTCGGCCACCCCCGGCTCCGGCGCCGCCCCCGAACCTGACCCCGACCGCGCTTCCGGTTCCGCTTCCGGCTGCGACTCCGCCTCCGGTTCCGACTCCGCTTCCGTCGCCCCCTCCGACTGCGGCGAGGGCTGCGGCGAGTACGGCGGCGAGGACGCGAGCTCCGACGTCACCAACGACGGCTCGAACGCCCCGGCAGCCTCGGCCTTCCGGCTACCCCGCCGCTTCGCCTCGTCGGCCAGGATCCACTGCCGGTGCAACGTCACCAGCTCGTCCGCCGACGCACGGCACACGCGAGCGAAGCGTTCGACCGGCGCGTAGTCGTGCGGAATCGCCTCCCCGTTGCAGTACCGGTGAATCGTGGACGTACTCATGTGCAGCTTCTGGGCGAGAGCTCCGTAGCTCAGCCCGGAGCGCTGCTTCAGCCCCCTGAGCAATGCGGCGAAGTCCTGGATCTCCGTGCCCACCCTGACCGTTCCCCTCTCGTACCCTCCCGGAACGGCGTCCCAGGCAGGTCATGTCTTCGCAGGTCAGAGGCCATGTTTCCGTTCCAGCGTCCCGTACCGGCCGGCAATCGTTGCCACCGGATTCGGGCACCGGACACGATGGTGGAACACACCGCAGCAGCACCCCGGTAAGGGCAAGCAGCGCGACTCGTACACCCACCAACTTGCCCGTCCCCGGGAGCCGCCGTGCGTACTCGTCCTCAACTCAGCCTCACCGACGCAGTGGCCACAGGAGTCCTGATCGCCTCGGTCACGACCGTCATCGCACTCCTGTGGAACCTCTGACCACACGTCATTGTCCAGTACATCCGTCAGTCACCGGTGCGCCAAAGCGGCGCCCCACATTCGACGACACCTTCCGATGGGAAAAGACACCTCATGCGTAACCTTCGCTTCCGCCACGCCGCCCGTACCTCCGCTCTCGGAGCCGTCGCCCTGATCGCCTCCCTGTCGCTGACGGCCTGCCAGGGCGACGACCCCGAGCCGTTCGACGCCCTCGCCTCCGCTTCGCCCGGCGCCTCCGCCAAGGCCCCGGCCCGGAGTGCGGGCTCCGCCGGCGACAAGGACTCGACGGCCCCCGCCGCCGACCAGGGCAAGGACTCCGCCGGCTCGGGCTCCGGTTCGGGTTCGGACTCGGGTTCGGGGTCGGGCTCCGGTGGCGGCAAGTCCACCGCCAAGCCGGACAGCGGCGACAACGACGACGTGGTCAGGCTGGCCTGCACCGGATCGAACACCAAGCTGACGATGACCGCGGTGCAGCGGCCGGCCAACCACATGCTGCTCACGATGACCAACACCGGCTCCAAGGCGTGCAACGCGTACAACTACCCCTACCTGCGGTTCGGCGAGGCCCAGTCCGTTCCGAACACCTTCGAGGACAGCAAGCCGCAGGCCGTGGCGACCATCAACCCGGGTGAGTCCGTCTACACCGGCGTCCTGACCTCGGCCGCCGACGGCAGCGGCGACGGTGGCTACTCCACCAACGACCTTGGCGTCAGCTTCGAGACCCTCGGCGGCGACTCCGACAACTCCGGCGCGGAAGTCAAGGTGCCGCTCGCCAAGAGCGTGTACGTGGACAGCACCCTGAGCGTCACCTACTGGCAGATGAGCATGGACGACGCCCTCCAGTACTGAGCACCGCGTACCAGCAGACCACCCTCACCACCACCACACTTCACGGGGAGTACCACCATGCGCAGCAACCGCATCCGCACCACCGCCCTCGCCGCCACCGCCCTCCTGGCCGCCCTCTCCCTCACCGCGTGCAGCAGTGACGGCGGCAACAGCAGCAACAACGACAGCGCCAAGGCGGGTGCGGCCGCTCCGGCGGCACACACGGCGGTCAAGCAGTCCCAGCCGCCGGCCCCGGCCGCCCCGGCCGCCGTGCAGGCGACGCCGAAGAAGGAAGCCACCGTCGCCGAGCCGGACGGCACGCCCAAGAGGACCGCACCCCCCGCCACGAGCCAGGGGAAGAAGGCCACCGGCGCCGCGCACCGCTCGGGCAGCACCCCGAACCGCACCCCCGTCACCTGCACCGGCGGAAACACCAAAACCACCGTCAGCAAGGTGAGCCGCCCCCTCAACCACCTGCTGCTGACGCTGACCAACACGGGGAACCGGCCCTGCTACGCGTACTACGCGCCCAAGCTCCGCTTCGACGACGCCCAGGCCGTCTTCCCCATCCTGGAGGACAGCCGGCCGCAGGCAGTCGTGACGCTCGACCCGGGCCAGTCCGCGTATGCCGCCATCGGCCTGACCGGAGAGCCCGGCGCGGGCCCGGCCCCGCGCGAGGCCACGCACCTCCAGGTGTACTTCTCCGGCAAGAGCCCCGAGGGCTCCACGGGCACCCCGGCCAACCTGACGCTCCCCACCGGCACCTACTGGGACGACAACGGCTACGTCACTTACTGGCAGACCGAGAGGGCGGACGCGCTCACCTACTGAGCCCCGTCACCTCCGGACCGGCCCCCGCCACGTGCGGCAGGGCCGGTCCGTCCGCGTTCACTCCCTCAAGGGCCGTGATGCGGGTCAACCGGCATCGGAGCCGAGGTCGAAGTCGAACCAGATCCGGTGCGTACCGTCCCCGTCGACGGCCAGCCCGCCGCCCCCGCGCATCCCGGCCAGGGCGCCGGTCCCGCTCGACGGCACGATGGTGAAGAACTCGTTGGCGCGGTCGTCGCCGCTCGTCGCGGCCGAGTGCACGAAGTTGAACGTGCCCTCGCGGCCGTCGACCGCACCTTCGAAGGACTCCATCGCCACGTACGTACCCACGCCGGCCGCCTGGTCGAAGGCGGCGGTGAACAGGGTCGTCGAACGCCCCACGATCTCGCCCTCGAAGCTCTTCACGATGGTCGCGACGCCGACCGGCAGTGCGGTGGTGATCTCGGGATCGGGCTTCAGGTCAGCCGGGACGAACGAGGTGACGGTAAAGGTTCCGGTAGCTCTCATGGCGTCGAGCGTAGGGACGCGGGCGGGGCCCGGCACCGGGAACCCGAAGATCCGGATCCGTCGGGAAATGCGTCACAGATAACGACGGATCGGTACGACCGAGGCCTCCCGGATCCGTTGCACCACCGACCGCCGCTTCCACCGACGGCCGTCGATCAGCTCGCTCGACCGCATGTCCTGATCGAAGTGACCGTCCAGGACCGCGGTGAACTCCGGGTCCATCACGGCGAGCATCACTTCCTCGTCGTGGTCCAGCGAACGGCGGTTGAAGTTCGTGGAGCCGATCAGCGCGGCGACACGGTCGACGGTGATGACCTTGGTATGCATCATCGTCGGCTGGTACTGGAAGATCTGCACCCCGCACGCCGTCAGATCCTCGTAGTGACGCTGCCCGGCCAGCTGGCAGACCCGCTTGTCCGTGTGCGGTCCCGGGAGCATGATCTCGACCGCGACCCCGCGCCGCGCTGCGGCACAGAGCAGCTCCACGAAGAACGCGTCGGGAGCGAAGTAGGCCGTGGTGAGCCGCACCCGCTCCTCGGCGGACTCCAGCACGACCCGGAGCAGCGTCTGCATGTCCTGCCAGCCGAAGCTGGCCGATCCACGCACGACCTGCACGATCGCGTCTCCGCACGGCTTCGCCATGATGAAACGGTCACGTGCGTCGAAGAGCTCGTCATGGCACTCGGCCCAGTTCTGGGCGAACGCCGCCGCCAGGCCGTCCACCGCGGGACCGCGCACCTGTACGTGCGTGTCCCGCCACTCCTTCTCGTTGCGCGCGTCCCCGCACCATTCCTCGGCGATGCCGACGCCGCCGGTGAACGCGGTCTCCTCGTCGACGACCAGGACCTTGCGGTGGCAGCGGTGGTTCTGCTTGAGCGGCGAGAGGTGGACCGGCTTGCGGAACCACGCCACCTGCACACCGGCCTCGTCCATCGCCGCAAGCTGTTCCTTCTCGATCAGCCTGCTGCCGAACCCGTCCAGCAGAAGGCGGACCCGCACCCCCGAGCGGGCGCGTTCGGCGAGCGCGTCGGCGAAATCCTGGGCTATGTCGCCGCGCCAGTAGACGAACGTCATCATGTCCACGGTGTGCTCGGCCCGGCGGATGGCGTCCAGCATCGCGGCGAATATCGCGTCACCGTTGCGGAGCGGAACCAACTGGTTGCCTTCGGTGGCCGCGATGCCGATCAGCCGCTCCAGCCGGCGCCGCAGCCGCAGCGTGCGCTCCTCGAAGAGCGCCGACTCCACCGAACTCGGGGATGCGGTCGAACCCGCCGCCTCCGCGACGGCGCCGGTTCTGTCGTCCGTGCTGCTGGTCATGTCTCTCCTCAACGATTCTTCACGGGACGGTCCACCCACGCTCGGGTCAACGTACGCGGCCTGCCCTTCCGGGCCGCGCCACAGGGGTGCCGTCCCAGCTCAGCGACTACCCGCACGCGGGACGGCCTCACCCGAACTCGCACCACACGACCTTCCCGGGCACCCTCTCCCCCACCCCCCACCGGTCCGCCAGCGCATCGACGATCACCAGCCCCCGCCCCGACTCCCCGTCGGACTCGCGCACCCCGGGCTCCCCGTCACCACTGTCGTGCACCTCCACCCGCACCTGCCCCTCATCCCGCAGCCACAACATCACCCGGTACCCACGCCCCGGCGGCACCCCGTGCACCAACGCGTTGGTGGCCAGCTCACTGACACACAGCACCACGTCATCGGCCCACGCCTCCCCGGCCCCCCAGTCGGCCAGCACCTCCCGCACGAACTCCCGGGCCGCCCGCACCGACCGGCGCTCCCGCCGGAAGAACCGCTCGCGCAGCAGGGGGAGTTGCATCGTCTCGTTCATAGGACGAGCATCACTTTCGGTAACTACGCTGTCACTTTGTGCGCGCCCGTACAGATTTCTTGTACGGGCCCTGCGCGCATGAAGCACGAATGCGGGTGGGAAGTGGGGACCGTATGCAACCCAGGAACCGGCAGCGCAAGAACGCGTCGGCAATGAAACTCGTGGGCGCGCTGGTCGCCCGATTCCGCGTCGCGGCGGAGCTGACCCAGCGCCAACTGGCGGAGCGGCTCTGCGCCCAGCCGGAAACCATCGCCTCGATCGAGCAGGGCCGACGCGCACTGCTGCTGCCGATGGCCCGCCGTATGGACACGGTGCTGGACACCAAGGGGGCGCTGGAGACAGCGGTGGAGAACATGCCGGAGGTGGACCTGATCCCGGCGTGGGCGGAGGAGTACATGGACCTGGAGCGGAGCGCGCTCGCTCTCTGCTTCTTCGCCAATCAGGTCCTGCCCGGCCTGCTGCAGACCGAGCGCTACGCACGCGCCGTGTTCAACAGCCGGGTTCCCACCTTCAGCAGGGATGAAATCGACGCCCATGTCACCAAGCGCCTGGATCGCCAGGAGATCCTGCGCCGCGATGCCCCACCCACGACCAGCTTCGTCGTCTCCGAAGCCGTCGTGCGAGACCGCCTCGGCGGCAAAGAGACGCGTCACGAGACATTGCGCCACCTGCGGAGCTGCGCCGAAACGCCGGGCATCGCACTCCAGATCATGCCACTGGCTCGAACGACTCACGCGGGTCTCGACGGCCCGTTCATCCTGCTGGAAACACCGGACTACCAACGCATCGCCTACACGGAAAGCCAACGCGGCAGCCAGCTAATCTCCGATCCCAACGAGATCAGCATCCTCGCGCAGAGGTATGCGATGCTGCGAACGCAGGCTCTCAACACCGAGGACACAAAAGGCCTGTTGGACCGGCTGCTAGGAGAGTTATGAGCACCGCACTTGAGTGGTTCAAGTCCAGCTACAGCGGCAGCGACGGCGGAGAGTGCCTCGAAGTCGCCTACGACTGGCAGAAGTCGAGCTACAGCGGAAGCGAGGGCGGGGCCTGCGTCGAGATCGCCGCGCACCCCGCCGCGATCCACGTCCGCGACTCCAAGAATCCCGAGGGCCCCACGCTCACCCTCGCCCCCACCACCTGGTCGGCCTTCGCCGCGCACATCGGTTCCTGAGCGACCGGCAGAGCGGCCACGGCCGACTGTCAGTGGCCGCCCGTACGCTCCTCGACATGGCGACGCTTCCGAACCCGCTCCCGTCCCTGGCCACGTCAGGGCTCGAACTCCCGCCCGGCTCCCTCGTGGACGTCACGACCGACGGGCCGTGGCACGAACCGCTGCTCTGGTACGCGGACGGGCTC
This sequence comes from Streptomyces sp. NPDC005775, assembly GCF_042871565.1. Classification (NCBI taxonomy): domain Bacteria; kingdom Bacillati; phylum Actinomycetota; class Actinomycetes; order Kitasatosporales; family Streptomycetaceae; genus Streptomyces; species Streptomyces sp. NPDC005775. The sequence goes on from NZ_JBIAIU010000013.1 coordinate 245,371, forward strand.
GCGGCCCCCGGCAGCTGGGCCGCCCTGCGTGACGCGGGGCGGAGCCTCGGGCTGCTGCCCGTACTCATCGACGGCGGAAGCCGGGACCAGTGGCCCGAGGCGTGGGACCTCGACCCGGCCCTCATGTCGTATCCCGGCGACCATGACGCCGAGGACGTCCTGAGCGAGATCTGGGACGCGTACGCGCAGGACGAGCTCGACACCGACAACGCCTGGCCGGGCCTCGCGCCCACTCCGCTGGCGGGCGGCCCGGACAGCCCGGAGACGCTGGCCGCCGAGATGGCGGACATGCTGACGGATGACGGCATGGCCCTGGAAAACGCACGCCTGGCGCTGGTCCCCGCGAGGCGCAGTGCGGACATCCCGGCCGCGATCGGCTGGTGCGGCCCGCTCAACCACGAGAACGACGTCGCCCGGCTCTGCGCGGTCCTGCGCTCCTGGGAGGACCGCTTCGGCATACGGGTCGTGGCGCTCGGCTTCGACACCCTGACCGTCAGCGTGGCCCGCCCGCCCACGACCGAGGAGGAAGCGCTCGCCCTGGCCGCCGAGCACTTCGCCTTCTGCCCGGACAACATCCACCAGTCCGCACAGAACAGCCTGGAGAAGTACGCGAGCGATGCCCTGCTCGGCCGGGAGACCTGGTCGTTCTGGTGGGACTGAAGGCACCCCGCCCCGCGTCGGCCGGGGTCAGGAGCGACGCAGCTTCTGCGCGACCTCGGTCGCCCAGTACGTCAGGATCATCTGCGCGCCCGCCCGGCGGATGCCGGTCAGGCTCTCCAGGATGGCCGCGTCCCGGTCGATCCAGCCCTTCTCCGCGGCGGCCTCGATCATCGCGTACTCGCCACTGATCTGGTACGCGGCGACCGGCACGTCCACCGAGTCGGCGACCTTCGCCAGGACGTCGAGGTACGGTCCGGCCGGCTTGACCATGACCATGTCCGCGCCCTCCTCCAGGTCGAGCGCCAGCTCACGCATCGACTCACGGAGGTTGGCCGGGTCCTGCTGGTACGTCTTTCGGTCGCCCTTGAGCGAGGAGCCGACGGCCTCGCGGAAGGGGCCGTAGAAGGCGGAGGAGTACTTCGCCGTGTACGCGAGGATCGACACGTCCTCGTATCCGGTCTGGTCCAGCGCGTCGCGGATCACGCCGACCTGGCCGTCCATCATGCCGCTGGGGCCGACCACATGGGCGCCCGCGTCAGCCTGGACCTGGGCCATCTCCGCGTACCGCTCCAGCGTCGCGTCGTTGTCGACCCGGCCGTCCTCGGTCAGCACACCGCAGTGGCCGTGGTCGGTGGTCTCGTCCAGGCAGAGGTCGGACATGACGACGAGATCGTCACCGACCTCCTCACGGACCGCGCGCAGACCGAGCTGGAGGATGCCCTCCGGGTCGGTACCGGCCGTGCCCCGGGCGTCCTTCTTCTCGTCCAGGGGGACGCCGAACAGCATGATTCCGGAGACGCCCGCCGAGACCGCGTCGACCGCGGCCTTCCGCAGGGTGTCCAGGGTGTGCTGCTGCACGCCCGGCATGGCGGAGATGGCGACGGGGGCGTCGATGCCCTCGCGCACGAACGCGGGCAGGATCAGGTTCGCCGGGTCGAGCCTGGTCTCGGCGACCATCCGCCGCATGACGGGGGTCGTCCGCAGCCGTCGGGGGCGAGAGCCGGGGAAGTTTCCGTACACAGTCATCCTTCGAGACTAGACCCGTACACATCACGCTCTTGCCGACACCGGTGCCGGGAAAAGCGGACGGGGTCCGGTCCGCCGAAGCGGACCGGACCCCGAACCTGCTGCGGGACGGATCAGGTCGTCGTACGACGCCGCCGCGCACCCGGACGGCGCTCACTCGGCCGCGTCACCGGGTCACCGGCCTCCTTCGCCGCGTCCCGGCGCTGCGCGCCGAACTCGGCGAGGGCCTCGGCCAGCTTGTGCACCGAGGGCTCCGGCGACAGGACGTCGACGCGCAGCCCGTGCTCCTCGGCGGTCTTCGCCGTGGCCGGGCCGATGCACGCGATGACCGTCACGTTGTGCGGCTTGCCGGCGATGCCGACGAGGTTGCGCACGGTCGAGGACGAGGTGAAGAGCACCGCGTCGAAACCGCCGCCCTTGATGGCCTCACGCGTGTCGGCGGGCGGCGGCGAGGCGCGGACCGTGCGGTACGCGGTGACGTCGTCGACCTCCCAGCCCAGCTCGATGAGCCCGGCCACCAGCGTCTCGGTGGCGATGTCGGCACGCGGCAGGAAGACGCGGTCGATCGGGTCGAAGACCGGGTCGTACGGCGGCCAGTCCTCCAGCAGACCCGCGGCGGACTGCTCACCCGAGGGCACCAGGTCCGGCTTCACACCGAAGTCGACCAGCGCGGCGGCGGTCTGCTCACCGACGGCCGCGACCTTGATCCCGGCGAAGGCACGGGCGTCGAGCCCGTACTCCTCGAACTTCTCCCGGACGGCCTTCACGGCGTTGACGCTGGTGAAGGCGATCCACTCGTAGCGGCCCGTGACCAGGCCCTTGACCGCCCGCTCCATCTGCTGCGGCGTACGCGGCGGCTCGACGGCGATCGTCGGGACCTCGTGCGGCACCGCACCGTAGGAGCGCAGCTGGTCGGAGAGCGACGCCGACTGCTCCTTCGTCCGCGGTACGAGCACCTTCCAGCCGAACATCGGCTTGGACTCGAACCACGCGAGCTGATCGCGCTGGGCGGCGGAGCTGCGCTCCCCGACCACGGCTATGACGGGCTGGTGCCCGTCGGGCGACGGCAGGATCTTGCCCTGCTTGAAGACCTGGGCGATCGTGCCGAGCGTCGCCGTCCAGGTGCGCTGGCGCGTCGTCGTACCGGCGGCCGTCACGGTCAGCGGGGTGTCGGGCTTGCGGCCCGCCGAGACCAGCTCGCCGGCGGCCGCGGCCACCGCGTCGAGCGACGTCGAGATCACGCACGTCGCGTCGCTCGCGCCGACCTCGCTCCAGCAGCGGTCCGAGGCGGTACGGGCGTCGACGAAGCGGACGTCCGCGCCCTGCGCGTCGCGCAGCGGCACGCCGGCGTACGCCGACACGCCCACGGCGTTGGCGACACCCGGCACGACCTCGAAGGAAATGCCCGCGGCGGCGCAGGCCAGCATCTCGCCGCCCGCGTTGCCGTCGAGGCCCGGATCACCGGCGACGGCACGGACGACCCGCCTGCCGCCCTTCGCGGCCTCCATGACAAGATTGACCGCGTCCCTGAGAACGGGAACACCGGCGGCTGTTGACTGCGCGTCAACAACCGTCAGCTCAGGCGTGCTTACGCCTGCCCGCGCATGGCAGCGGACGACGCCGAGAACGTCCGGCTCGGCGACAAGAACGTCCGCGCTCGCAAGCGCCTCGACGGCGCGCAGAGTCAGCAGTCCCGGGTCGCCGGGACCGGCGCCGAGGAAGGTGACGTGCCCTGCGGACAGGACCGGGAATTCGGATGCGGCGTGGCCGGTGGGGCTCAAAGTGCTCGCTCCCCCATAAGACCGGCCGCACCCTTGGCGAGCATCTCGGCCGCGAGTTCGCGACCGAGGGCCGCCGCGTCGTCGTGCGACGTGGGGACGGGACCGGTGGTGGACATCTGTACCAGCGAGGAGCCGTCGGTGGAACCGACGACACCGCGCAGGCGCAGTTCGTTGACAGCCTGGCCGTCGGCCAGGAGGTCGGCCAGCGCACCCACAGGTGCGGAGCAGCCGGCCTCCAGGGCGGCGAGCAGGGCACGCTCGGCGGTCACGGCGACCCGGGTGTACGGGTCGTCGAGCTCGGCGAGCGCGGCGGCGAGGTCGGCGCTGCTCGCAGCGCACTCGATCGCCAGTGCTCCCTGGCCGGGAGCGGGCAGAACGGTGTCGACCGACAGGAAATCGGTCACCTCACCGCTCCGTCCGAGGCGGCTGAGCCCGGCCGCGGCGAGTACCACCGCGTCGAGTTCACCGCTTCGTACAAAACCAATGCGCGTATCGACGTTGCCGCGGATCGGCACGGTCTCGATGTCGAGGCCGTGACTGCGGGCGTACGCGTTGAGCTGCGCCATGCGGCGCGGCGAGCCGGTGCCGACGCGGGCACCGGGCGGCAGCTGCTCGAAGGTCAGCCCGTCGCGGGCCACCAGGGCGTCGCGCGGGTCCTCCCGCTCCGGCACGGCGGCCAGTACGAGCCCGTCGGGCTGCGCGGTCGGCAGGTCCTTCAGCGAGTGGACGGCGAAGTCCACCTCGCCGCGCAGCAGCGCGTCGCGCAGCGCGGCGACGAAGACGCCGGTCCCGCCGATCTGCGTGAGGTGCTCGCGGGAGGTGTCCCCGTACGTGGTGATCTCGACGAGTTCGACGGCGCGGCCGGTCACCTCGCTGACCGCGTCGGCCACCAGGCCGGACTGCGCCATGGCGAGCTTGCTGCGCCGGGTCCCCAGCCTCAGCGGCTGAGTGGCCCCCGCGCCCAGGGGTGAGTTGTCGGTCATGACCGCCCTCGATTCGGGTCGTTCAGGTCTGCCCGGGAGACGGCGGCGACCGTCTGCGGGTCGAGGTCGAAGAGTTCCCGCAGCGCATCGGCGTACCCGGCGCCGCCGGGCTCGCTGGCGAGCTGCTTGACCCGCACGGTGGGCGCGTGCAGGAGCTTGTCGACGACGCGGCGCACGGTCTGCGAGATCTCGGCGCGCTGCTTCTCGTCCAGGTCGGGGAGGCGTCCGTCCAGTCGTGCGATCTCGCCCGCGACCACTCCGGCGGCCATCGTGCGCAGGGCGACGACGGTGGGGGTGATGTGGGCGGCGCGCTGGGCGGCACCGAAGGCGGCGACCTCGTCGGCGACGATGCTGCGCACCTGGTCCACATCGGCGGCCATCGGGGCGTCCGCGGACGCCTCCGCGAGCGACTCGATGTCGACGAGGCGCACACCGTCGAGGCGGGCGGCGCCGCCGTCGATGTCGCGCGGCATGGCGAGGTCCAGCAGGGCGAGCCGGACGGGGCCGGTCGACTGCGCGGGAATCCGGCGGACGGCCTGGGCCTGCGCGGTCGCGGTGGCGGAACCGTTCTCCACCCACGCGGCGTGCTGCGCGTCCGGCTCGGTGAGCGGCGCCGGCGCGGGCACGACGGGTGTGCCGTACGCGGGGTCGAAGTCCAGCCCGAGCGCTCCGGCGATGGTCTCGGCGCTGAGCACGAGCCCGGTCGCGCCGGTGCAGGAGACGACGACGTCGGCACGTGTCAGTTCGTCGGAGACCGCGGCCATCTCCACGGCGTGGGCGGCCACCCCCGTACCGCCGGCCTGGTTCAGGATCTCGACCAGGCGGTCGGCGCGGGCGCGGGTGCGGTTGGCGACGACGATCTCGGCGACGCCCGTACGGGCCAGGGTCGCGGCGGCCAGCGAGGACATCGAGCCCGCGCCGATCACCAGGGCGCGCTTGCCCTTCGCCCAGACCGCGGGGTCGCGGCCGTCGGCGAGCTGCTCAAGGCCGAAGGTGACGAGCGACTGCCCGGCCCGGTCGATCCCGGTCTCGCTGTGGGCGCGCTTGCCGACCCGCAGGGCCTGCTGGAAGAGGTCGTTCAGCAGCCGGCCGGCGGTGTGGAGGACCTGTCCCAGCGCCAGCGCGTCCTTGATCTGGCCGAGGATCTGGCCCTCGCCCACGACCATCGAGTCCAGCCCGCAGGCCACCGAGAAGAGGTGGTGGACGGCCCGGTCCTCGTAGTGCACATAAAGATAGGGAGTGAGCTCGTCCAGACCGACGCCGCTGTGCTGGGCGAGCAGGGTGGACAGCTCGGCGACGCCCGCGTGGAACTTGTCCACGTCGGCGTACAGCTCGATGCGGTTGCAGGTGGCGAGGACGGCGGCCTCGACCGCGGGCTCCGCGGCGAGGGTGTCCTGCAGCAGCTTGGCCTGGCTGTCGGCGGACAGCGAGGCCCGCTCCAGCACGGAGACGGGGGCGCTGCGGTGGCTCAGCCCTACGACAAGGAGACTCATGCCGGCATCACGGCGGGCATGTCCCCGTCGGGTCCCTTCCGGCTGCTGGTCGCGGCGCGCACGGGTGGCGCGGCCGGGTCGGGGGCGCTGTCCGCGGCCTCCTCGCCTGCCTTGCGCTGCTCGTGGAACGCAAGGATCTGCAGCTCGATGGAGAGGTCGACCTTGCGCACGTCGACACCGTCGGGCACCGAGAGCACGGTCGGGGCGAAGTTCAGGATGGAGGTGACGCCCGCGGCGACGAGCCGGTCGCAGACCTGCTGGGCGGCGCCGGGCGGCGTGGTGATCACACCGATCGACACACCGTTCTCGCTGATGATGCGGTCCATGTCGTCGGCGTGCTGGACGGGAATCCCCGCGACCGGCGTTCCGGCCATCGCGGGATCGGCGTCGATCAGAGCGGCGACCCGGAACCCGCGGGAGGCGAAACCGCCGTAGTTGGCGAGCGCCGCGCCGAGGTTACCGATGCCGACGATGGCGACCGGCCAGTCCTGGGTGAGGCCGAGCTCGCGCGAGATCTGGTAGACGAGGTACTCGACGTCGTAGCCGACGCCGCGCGTCCCGTACGAACCGAGATAGCTGAAGTCCTTGCGCAGCTTCGCGGAGTTGACCCCCGCCGCCGCGGCGAGCTCCTCGGAGGAGACCGTGGGGACCGAACGCTCGGAGAGCGCGGTCAGCGCCCGGAGATACAGCGGAAGTCGGGCGACGGTGGCCTCGGGAATTCCTCGGCTACGGGTCGCCGGTCGGTGATTTCGGCCAGTTGCCACGATGCTCCTGCGGGATGAGCGGGGCTGCAGGCGGCCGTATGTCCCAAGACCGCCCCGTCGAATGCAGGCTATGTCTTTGTGAACGCGTGCACAAAGATAGTGTCCGTTTTGTCCGGTCAAAGTGACCGGGGTCACGCGCATACGGCACCCGATCCTGGAACCACGGATCGCATCAGCCCGTTGCAGGCCCGAAGGGGGCAAAGCGGAACACACTCCTCACAGCCACGCCCCCGAGACCACTCAAAACGCCCACGATGGTAACCAGGTTTCACTCAGGAAAGCAGCGCGCTGCGCAGTCTTACCGGGTCCACACGCCAGAACGTGTGCTGTTCGTTATCTACGAGGACCACGGGGATCTGCTCCCAGTACTCCTTGTACAACTCCTCGTCCTCGGTGATGTCCTTCTCCTCCCAGGCCGCGCCGGTCTCCTCGCAGACCGCCCGCACCACCGCCCTGGCGTCGTCGCACAGATGACACCCCGGCTTCCCGACCAGGGTCACCACGCGGTCGGCGGGCTTCTTCTTCGTACGACGCAGCAGGGCACTCATACCTCTTATTCTGCGCCGCCCCGGCGCCCGCTCCGGCCTTGTGCCGGTACGCCCCCGAATCGCCCGTTCGACACGTCCGTATCCAAGAGTTCACGCCGCCGCATCCCGGCAGGTCGGGAAGGGGCGGGGTGACTGGCTATGCTCACGGCATGGCCGCTCTTGGATGGCTCACACCGCGTAGGCGTTCCGCGACAGCACGCAGCGTGCTGGCGGGCGAAGCGGCGGCGGAGGCAGCACGGAAGTCCTCGCTCGCCGCCGAGCAGTCCCCCGGCGCCGAGGACGGCGCCGCGTCCGGCGCGCAGGACGCCACGCGGTCCGCCACGCACGAAGGGGAACCCGAATTCCCCGTTGTCGGCGACGACCGCGCCGCCGCGTTCTTCGACCTCGACAACACCGTGATGCAGGGCGCCGCGATCTTCCACTTCGGCCGCGGCCTGTACAAGCGGAAGTTCTTCGAGCGCCGCGAACTCACCCGGTTCGCCTGGCAGCAGGCCTGGTTCCGGCTGGCCGGCGTCGAGGACCCCGAACACATGCAGGACGCGCGCGACAGCGCCCTGTCCATCGTCAAGGGCCACCGCGTCTCCGAGCTGATGTCGATCGGCGAGGAGATCTACGACGAGTACATGGCCGACCGCATCTGGCCCGGCACCCGCGCACTCGCCCAGGCCCACCTCGACGCCGGACAGAAGGTCTGGCTGGTCACCGCCGCCCCGGTGGAGACCGCCACGATCATCGCCCGCAGGCTCGGCCTGACCGGCGCGCTGGGCACCGTCGCCGAATCGGTGGACGGCGTCTACACCGGCCGCCTGGTCGGCGAACCGCTGCACGGCCCCGCGAAGGCCGAGGCCGTACGCGCCCTGGCCGCGGCGGAGGGCCTGGACCTGGCGCGCTGCGCGGCGTACAGCGACTCGCACAACGACATCCCGATGCTGTCCCTCGTCGGACACCCGTACGCGATCAACCCTGACACCAAGCTCCGCAAGCACGCCCGCGCCCTGGACTGGCGGCTGCGCGACTACCGGACCGGCCGCAAGGCGGCCAAGGTCGGCATCCCGGCCGCGGCCGGCGTGGGCGCCCTCGCCGGCGGCACCGTGGCGGCCGTCGCCCTGCACCGCCGCCGCCACTGACCCGAGCGGCGCGCGAGCGGGCCCGCTCCGCCGGGCCGGGCCACGCCCGGCCCCCTGCCGCCAATCGGGACCCCATACCCACCGACCGCTCCGGCCAGTCGGATTACCCGGACTCGACCACATCCTGTCGCGACCGCTGACAGATCTCGAAATAATTCGATCAACAATCGGTCACGACGTGCTACTCGATGCGTCACCTAGTAGCTACAGAAGCGACGTAATCGGTGATTTGAGCAACTGGGTGTAGCACTGCCTGTACGAAGCGTTATTCTCCTCAGACGCATTCCGGAACCCACCACTCACTACGACGAGTGACGGTTTCGCACTGCACGTGATGGAAGCTCTGCCTCTGGGAGTCCCGTGTACCCACACGTCGGGGTTGACGCCTCGGGCCTGGCTACGCTGCGCGCAACGGTCGCCGACCGCTTGCGCGGCTTCGTCCCCACCGCGTACGCCGTACCCGCCTTTGCCACCCCTGCACCTGCCGGCCCCTGCTACGCCCTGGCCGAACGGGGTGCGGCGGTCGGAAGACGCAGCAACCGCGGCGCAACGACCACGTCCACCGTTCGTCGGCCGACCGCCGACAGCGACAGCGCGCGCATGATGGATCTCGTCGAGCGCGCACAGGCCGGTGAGGCTGACGCCTTCGGCCGCCTCTATGACCAGTACAGCGACACCGTGTACCGCTACATCTACTACCGGGTGGGCGGCAAGGCGACAGCGGAGGACCTCACGAGTGAGACCTTCCTGCGTGCCCTGCGGCGCATCTCCACCTTCACCTGGCAGGGCCGCGACTTCGGCGCCTGGCTGGTCACTATCGCGCGCAACCTGGTCGCCGACCACTTCAAATCCAGTCGCTTCCGACTGGAAGTGACCACCGGCGAAATGCTCGACGCCAACGAGGTCGAGCGCAGTCCCGAGGACTCCGTCCTGGAGTCCCTCTCCAACGCCGCACTGCTGCAAGCCGTGCGCCGCCTCAACCCCCAGCAGCAGGAGTGCGTGACCCTGCGCTTCCTGCAAGGCCTGTCGGTCGCCGAGACCGCCCGGGTGATGGGCAAGAACGAGGGCGCGATCAAGACCCTGCAGTACCGCGCCGTCCGCACCCTCGCCCGGCTCCTTCCGGACGATGCCCGCTGACCTCACCCCGGCCGAATCACTCTCGGCGATACGTTCATCACGCACTGGTCCGATCATCCTTCGTGCGTAACCCCAATGCCGCGCCGCTCGTTGTGCCGGTTGCAGGCCCCCTGTCGTCACTCCATGTCCGCCGCCACTCACTCAATCGTGTGGAAGCGCTCAAGGTGTGCAACCTTCCGGACCCACAGGGGAGTCGACCGTCATGACGAGAGGAGGTGCCGCCAGTGATCGCAAACGTTTCGGCACACCGGCGGGCGAACGCCTTCGCCCAGGCCCTGGAGGAGCAGTCGCTCCGCGGTGCGGCGGCCGTACAGCCCGAGGACCCGGCTGAACAGGCTGACCCCGGACCGCTGTTGGCCCTGGCGAACGGCCTCGGTGAACTACCGAAGCCGGAGTTGGATCCCGAGGTCAAAGTGGTGCAGCGAGCCCAGCTCGTCGCCGCCATGGAGGCCATGTTCGCCGAGGGCGGCGTGTCCGCGGACCCTACGGTGCCCGAACAACGGGGCAAGGGGGCCCACCGGGCCTCGCCACTCCGGAAACTGCGCCCCAGATCCCGCTGGACGAAAGGCCTCGCAGCCGGCGGGCTCACCGTCGGTGTGGCCGCGGGAGCCTTCGGCGGCGTGGCCGCTGCCAGTTCCGACGCCCTGCCGGGTGACTCCCTCTACGGGCTGAAACGCGGCATGGAGGACCTCCACCTGGGCCTGACCGACGGCGACACGGACCGCGGCGAGGTCTATCTGGACCAGGCCTCGACCCGGCTCAGCGAAGCCCGCAGGCTGATGGAGCGCGCCCGCTCCGGCGCCCTGGACCACGAGCAGCTCGGCGAGGTCAGGCGCACGCTCAACGGCATGACCCACGACGCCACCGAGGGCCACCGCCTCCTCCACGCCGCCTACGAGCGCGACGGCACGATCGGTCCCATCCAGACCCTCGACACCTTCTCCCGCGCTCACCGCGAAAGCTGGAGCAGCCTCCGCGACCGTCTCCCCGTACAGCTGACCGACATCGGCGACCAGGTGAGCTCCGTCTTCGCGGCCATAGACGAAGAAGTCGAACCGCTGCAGGCGTTGCTCCCGCCCGCTCCGGAGACGAGCAACGGGCCCAGGGAATCCGGCTCCACCGGCACCGGCTCGGGCCCGTCCTCCCGTTCGCAGGCCCCGCCCCCCTCGTCGCCCTCCGGCACGCACGACAGCGATAGGGGCACCAGCTCCTCGCCCCGTCCCTCCGGCTCGGGCAGCTCCCCGGCGGACGGCCTGATCGGCGGCAACACGGACGACCTCTTCGACCCGCCCTCGCCCGACGCCACCGCACCGACACAGGACACCCCGAGCACGACCCCGTCCCCGGACATCACCCTGCCGCCACTGATTCCCGGCCTGATCGGCGGCCTCGGCATCGACGCCCAGGACGACAGGAACTGACGCAAGCGCCGGACGGGCAAACCCAGCCCGTCCGGCGCTCAACCAAGCCCGTCCGGCCCATCAGGCCCGTCCGGCGATGGAGGACAAAGCGCCACCCCGGGCGCACGCGGGCAACGTCAGAAGAACACGGACCTCCGCTGCACCAGCAACTTGTACAGCGTGTGCTGGATCTGCTCCCGCACCTGATCCGTCAGATTGAACATCAGCATCGGATCCTCCGCCGCCTCCAACGGATACCCCTCCGTAGGAATCGGCTCACCGAACTGGATCGTCCACTTCGTCGGCAACGGCACCGCACCCAGCGGCCCCAGCCAGGGAAACGTCGGCGTGATCGGGAAGTACGGGAAGCCCAGCAACCGCGCCAGCGTCTTCGCGTTGCCGATCATCGGGTAGATCTCCTCCGCCCCCACGATCGAGCACGGCACGATCGGCACCCCGGCCCGCAACGCCGTCGACACGAAGCCGCCCCGTCCGAAGCGCTGAAGCTTGTACCGCTCGCCGAACGGCTTGCCGACGCCCTTGAAGCCCTCCGGCATCACTCCGACGACCTCGCCCTGCCGCAGCAGCCGCTCCGCGTCCTCCGCACAGGCCAGCGTGTGCCCGGCCTTGCGTGCCAGCTCGTTCACGACCGGCAGCATGAAGACCAGGTCCGCCGCGAGCAGCCGCAGATGCCGCCCCGCCGGATGGTTGTCGTGCACCGCGACCTGGAGCATCAGCCCGTCCAGCGGCAGCGTCCCCGAGTGGTTCGACACGATGAGCGCCCCGCCGTCCGACGGGATGTTCTCGATGCCCTTCACCTCGACCCGGAAGTACTTCTCGTACACCGGCCGCAGCATCGACATCAGGACCTGGTCGGTGAGCTCCTCGTCGTAACCGAACTCGTCGACCTCGTAGTCGCCCGTGACCCGCCGCCGCAGGAACGCGAGCCCGCCCGCGATCCGGCGGTCCCAGCCGCCGCCCCGCGCGTCCTCAGGGGCCACCGCGGCCTCCTCGGGCCCCTCCGGCGGCAGCGCGGCCTCCAGTTGCCCGGGCAGGGCGCTGACGGACCCCGTGCCGCGTCCAGGGGGCCGCCGGCGCGCGGAACGCGACGCACCCCCCGCCCGCGAACGGTCGTCGTCGAACGGAATGACCTTGGCATCCGCCATCGTCGGTGCGCTCCTCTACCTGCCGCTCGGAGTCGGGTGTGTGTCGCCGCCGCCCTCGGCGAACGGCATCGCGGCCAGCCTGTCGACAGCCCGGCCCACCGCCGCGGGCGGCAGCAGCCCCGGCGCCCGGCTGCGCGCGAACTCGGCGAAGGTCTCCGCCGTGGAGAACCGCGGCCGGAAGCCCAGGGTCTCGCGCATCTGGACCGTGGAGACCACCCTGCCATGGGTGAGCAGCCGGATCTGTTCAGGCGAGAAGTCCGTCATGCCGACGGTACGCAGCGCCTGCCCCACCCACGTGACCGCCGGCAGCAGCAACGGCATCGTCGGCCGCCCCAGCCGCCGCGAGCACTGCGAGAGCAGCAGCACCCCGTCCCCGGCGATGTTGAACGTGCCGCTGTTCAGCGTCCCGCGCCGCGGCTCGCCCGAGGCGATGCCGAGGACGTCGAGGACGTCGTCCTCATGGACGAACTGGAGCCTCGGGTCGTACCCGAACACCGTCGGCAGCACCGGCAGCGACAGGTAGTCGGCCAGCGGCGAGTCCGGGTCGGGCCCCAGGATGTTGGCGAACCTCAGCACGCACACGGCCACGTCCGGCCTGCGCCGCGCGAAGCCCCGTACGTATCCTTCGACCTCCACCGCGTCCTTCGCGAAGCCCCCGCTGGGCAGGGACTTGGGCGGGGTCGTCTCGTGGAAGACCGCCGGATCACGGGGCGCGGAGCCGTACACACTCGTGGTGGACTTCACCACCAGCCGTCGGACGGACGGCGACTTCTGACAGGCACCGAGCAGCTGCATGGTGCCGATGACGTTGATCTCCTTGACCGCGGTACGCCCCTGGGCCCCGAGGGCCTTGGCGCTGACGTCCAGGTGCACGACCGTGTCGACCGCGTGCTCGCCGAGGACTCTGGCGATCGCGGGCTGACGGATGTCCGCGCGGACGAAGACGGCGTCGCCCAGTTGGTGCCCGGGCGCGACCGCGTCGACCGCGATCACCCGGTCCACGTCCGGTTCACGCTGGATGCGCCGCACGAACCGGCCGCCCAGCTGCCGGGCCGCTCCCGTGACGAGCACGACCTTCCCCAAGATCAGCGCCTTCCGTCGGTCTCCCGTGAGGTGAGTGGAAGGGGCGCCCGCGAAAGAGGCACTCCCCCGGTCGTCACCGTAGCGGGTGGATGTTGCCGTGTGACGCCTGCGCGGCGACCTTCTCCCGCGTCTTGGCCCGAATGTGCGCACCCGCCGCACGAACCGCCGCGTACCGGCCCCGCACAGCACCGCAGCCCTCCCGCCTCATCGGCGGAAGGGCTGCGGATTTCACGAACTGCGTTCGCTTACTTCTTGTTGCGACGCTGAACGCGCGTGCGCTTGAGCAGCTTGCGGTGCTTCTTCTTGGCCATCCGCTTACGCCGCTTCTTGATAACAGAGCCCACGACTACCCTCGCTCACTTCTTCTTCACTGGTGCGGGGCGTCTGGGCCCACACGACCTACGTCGGCCTAGCCTACCCGCCACCGCGTGAGGTACGTAATCCGAGGGGAATGTCAGGCCGTCCCCACCCCCACGAAGGACTCGCGGAGATACTCGTGAACCGCTTGCTCCGGCACCCGGAAGGACCTTCCCACCCGGATCGCCGGCAGATGACCGCTGTGCACCAAGCGGTACACCGTCATCTTCGACACTCGCATGACCGAGGCGACTTCCGCCACGGTCAGAAACTTGACCTCGTTGAGAGGCCTCTCGCTGTCAGCAGCCATGACCCACCTGTACCTTCCGCACGAGACGCGCACCGGCTTCCCCTCCGGTGACTCTTCGTCGTTGTGCGCTCACTCCCCAGATTAGGGGCGGGTGATGCGAGTGGGGAAGAGGAGAGACGATCGGCCGCCTACTGTGACAGACACGCCCGATTGAGTACATAGCGCGTCAGCGGCAGGTAGTACGCGGATCGCACGGCGTCGTCGAGCGGCACGGCGACCGCCACCCGCCCCTCCGCCTCCCCGACGAACAGCGCCGGATCGTCCGTATCTGCCAGGCCGATCGCCTCGATGCCCAGCTGACCTGCCCCGCAGACCCAGCCGTGGTCCCCGACCACGAGTTCCGGCAGCGGCCCCCGGGCGTCCGCAGCGGCCTCCAGGACCACCCTCAGCGGCAGCGGTGAGTGGGTGTGTGCGCCGGTGCCACCGCCGGGCACCCGCACGCCGGGTTCGCGCACCATCGCAACTCCCCGTACGTAGTCGAGGTGGTACGTGCGTACGCCGAACCGGGTCGTTATGTCGACACGTCGCCCCTGCGCGGGGGTGAGTACGGTGCACCCCACCGCCGACATCGCGTCTGCCAGCGCTGCGTAGAAACCGATCAGCCGGTGCGGATGCCCCGTGCCGAAGAGCACCGGCGCCCGCCGGACCGCGGCGTCCGACAACCGCTCGGCGAAGGCGTCCAGTCCCGCCATCGTCCGCTCCGGGTCGATCACGTCGGGACCCGACACATGCGCGGGATCGTCCGAGACCCCGCACTTGTCGGCCATGAGCCGCAGCAGGTCCCGCTCGCCCCAGCCCCGGCCGGGATCGAGTCCGAGCGTGACCCGCGGGTCCCCGGCCGCGAACAGCCGATAACTCCGCAGACTCACTTCCCGCGAGGTGGCCACGGGCCCGGCCAGCCGGGCCGCCAGCAGATGCGCACGCAGCGCTCCGGTGCTCAACACCCTGCCGATGCTCCCCCAACGAGAGTGCCCGGGGGCCAAAACCCGGATTACGCCCCACAGTTGGCGTAACACCTTCCGGGACTCCGGACCTCAGGTCAGCAGCCCGCGCAGCGGAAACGCCGCGCGCCGGGTCGCGAGCACCGCCTGGTCCAGCCGGTCCGCCGGGTCGTAGCCGTCCTCCCACGCCTTCCACGACGGAGTACGCCCGTCCGTCATCCGGGCAGGCCCCAGCTGCCGGGTCCGCGCGTACACCTCGTCCCGCCAGGACGACGGGATCACCGTGTCCGGGTCCACGGGCGCGTGCGCGGCGATCCCCACCAGATGCGTCCAGGACCGCGGCACCACGTCCACCACCGCGTAACCACCCCCGCCGAGCGCCACCCAGCGGCCCTCCGCGTACTCATGGGCCAGGTCGTGGCAGGCCGCCATCACGGCCCGCTGCGCGTCCAGCGACACCGCGAGATGGGCCAGCGGATCCTCGAAGTGCGTATCAGCTCCGTGCTGGGTCACCAGCACCTGCGGCCGGAAGTCCGCCAGCAGCTCCGGCACCACGGCATGAAAGGCCCGCAGCCACCCCGCGTCCCCCGTACCGGCCGGCAGCGCCACATTGACCGCGCCGCCCTCCCCCGCCCCGGCACCGGTCTCCTCCGGCCACCCGGTCTGCGGGAAGAGCGTGCGCGGATGCTCGTGCAACGAGACCGTCAGCACCCGGGGGTCCTCCCAGAACGCCGCCTGCACCCCGTCGCCGTGGTGCACATCCACATCGACGTACGCGACCCGCTCCGCCCCCAGCTCCAGCAGCCGCGCGATGGCGAGCGCCGGGTCGTTGTAGATGCAGAAACCCGCGGCCCCGCCGGGCATGGCGTGATGGAGCCCACCGGTGAAGTTCACGGCGTGCCCGGTCTCGCCCCGCCACACGGCCTCGGCGGCCGCCACCGACTGCCCGGCGATCAGCGCGGACACCTCGTGCATGCCGGCGAACGCCGGATCGTCCGTCGTCCCGATCCCGTAGTTCTGGTCCGCGAACCGCGGATCGGCGGAGGCGGCCCGCACGGCCGCCACGTAGTCCGACCGGTGCACGAGCCGCAGCGTCGAGTCACCGGCCGCCTTGGCCGCCACCACGTCCACCGCCCGGTCCAGGCCGAACGCCCGCACCAGCCCCATGGTCAGCGCGAGCCTGACCGGATCCATGGGGTGGCTGTCCCCGAAGTCGTATCCCGTTACTGCGTCATCCCACATCAACTGTGCGCGGCCGCTCATGCCCGCCACCGTATCGGGCAGGCTCGGCGCCGAACGACTTGGCGTACACCAGCATCGCGAGCACCAGCACCATCGGAACGAGCATCGCGCCCCGGTAGCTCCACGCGTCCCCGAGCGCCCCCACCAGGGGCGAGCCCACGAGGAACCCCACGTAGTTGAAGATGTTCAGCCGGGCGATCGCCGTATCGCTCGCCCCGGGGAACAACCGCCCCGCGGCCGCGAACGTCTGCGGCACGATCACACAGAGCCCGAGCCCGAGCATCGTGAACCCGAGCATCCCCACCCAGGCTCCACCGGCGACGGCCACCACCCCGAACCCGGCGGCGGCCAGCACACTCCCCGACCGCACCACGGCCACCGCACCGAAACGCCGCACCCCGAGGTCCCCGACGGCCCGCCCCAGCAGCGTCGTCACCATGTAGACGTTGTACGGGACGGTCGACAGCTGCTCCGAACTCCCCAGCACGTCCTGCAGATACTTCGCGCTCCAGTTGGAGACCGTCGAATCCCCGATGTACGCGAAGCACATCACCAGACAGAGCGGCATCAGCAGCTTGAAGGAGACCGAACCGGCCTTCCCCCGCGCCGCACCCCCCGGCTCCTCCTCGTCCTCCTGCTTCCCCTCGACGTACCACCGGCTGCCGATGAACGCGACGGGCAGCAGCACCACGACCACCGGAAGGTACGAGACCAGCAGCGACAGATCCCAGTGCGCCCCGGCCCACGCCATGGACGCCCCGGCGATCCCGCCCAGGCTGTACGCGGCGTGGAAGCCGAGCATGATGGAGCGCCCGTACGCCCGCTGGAGGCTCACCCCCATCATGTTCATGGAGGCGTCCAGCGCACCGACGGACAGCCCGAACACCCCGAGCGCCAGGGCGGCTTCCCACACTTCGCTGCCGGCCCCGACGCCGAGCAGCGCAAGCAGCACGAGCGGCTGAGCCCACCGCAGGACCACCCTCGGACGCACCCGCGCGACCACCTTCTCGGTGACCACGCTGCCCACACCGGCCAGGATCGGCACCGCGGCGAGGAACACCGGCAGCAGGCCGTCGGATATCCCGTACCGGTCCTGAATGGCGGGGATCCGGGTCACGAGGAGAGCGAAGGTGACGCCCTGCACGAAGAAGCTCAACGCAAGGGAGGCTCTGCCGTGCCGCAAACGCGCATCTGTCATGGGCGCGAGCGTAGAGCCAGTCTCTACCCATGGGTAGACGCGTCAGGCAAGCAATTCCCGCAGCTGTCCCATGTCGGAGAAATGCCCGGTCACCCCGGCCAGTCGGTCCGCCGGCATCATCGACGTGAACCCGTACACGTCCATGCCCGCTGCCCTTGCCGCCTCCACCCCGAGCGGGCTGTCCTCGATGACGACGCACCGTTCCGGCGCGACCCCCATCCGTTCGGCGGCGAGGAGGAACAGGTCGGGCGCCGGCTTCCCCCGGCCCACGTCCTCGGCCGAGAAGATCCACTCCTCCTCGAACCACTGGTCGAGCCCCGTCGCGCGGTGGCTGACCCGGATCCGCTCGTGGCTGCTGGAGGACGCGACGCAGTACGGGATACCGTCCGCGACGAGCTCCCCCAGCACCTCCTGCACGCCGGGCACGGGCACCAGCTCCCGCTCGAACGCGGCGAAGATCCGCGCGTGGAGCGTGTCGTCGAAGTCCGCGGGCAGTTTCTCCCCGCCCCGCTCCTCGACGAGGTCGTGCACCCGGTGCACGGCGGACCCCATGTAGTCGCGGAGGGACTCCTCGTACGAGGTGGGGTGCCCGAGCTCCGTGAGGTAGCCGGCCAGGATGGTGTTGGAGATCGGCTCGCTGTCCACGAGCACACCGTCGTTGTCGAAGATGACCAGTTCGTAGCGCATGCCACGACCTTAAACGGTCGGAACGCAGAAAAGCCCCGTGCCACAAGGGCACGGGGCTTTCCAACAATAATTGTTCGGCGGCGTCCTACTCTCCCACAGGGTCCCCCCTGCAGTACCATCGGCGCTGAAAGGCTTAGCTTCCGGGTTCGGAATGTAAC
>NZ_JBIAIU010000014.1:0-95503 GCF_042871565.1 Streptomyces sp. NPDC005775
TGCTCTTCCTCACCGACGGCACCTTCGCCGGCTCCCTCGAACACGGCACGGCCGAACAGATCGCGGCCCACATGACCACCCTCACCTCCCGTACCGCCCACGTCGGCGCCCTGGCGGGTGCGGCGGCATGATCCTCCCCAATGGACTCGCCCGTGCGGCCGTCCGCTTCAGGCCCGCGTCGTTCGCCGGCACCTTCGTCGCGCTGATGATGGCGGCACTGATCGTCACGGCCTGCGGCATCCTGCTCGAGACCGGCCTGCGCGCGTCGGTGCCGCCCGAGCGCTACGCGAAGGTGCCGGTCGTCGCGGCGGCCGACCAGTACGAGTACGTCGTCACGGGCAGTGGCGAGGACCGTGAAGAAGAAGCGGTGCCGCTTCCGGACACCGCGCGGGTGGACGCCGGGCTGGTGGCCGAGGCTGCCGAGGCATCGGGTGCGGCCACCGCCGTCGCGGACTTCACCTTCCCGGTGCGCGCAGCACACGCAGACGCGGGCGCTCCTCCCCGTGACCGTGACGTGCCCGTTCCGGGTGGTGTCCTCACCGCGCACGGATGGGGCTCGCACACCTTCACCGGAACCGCCCTGACCACCGGATCCGCGCCCCACCGCGGCGACGTCGTGCTGGACGCCGGCACGGCCGAAGCCGCGCGGGTCACCGTCGGCGACACCGTCGCACTGGAGACCCTCGCCGGGCAGCGAGACTTCCACGTCTCGGGCGTCGCCGAAGCCGGCCCCGGGGACACCGCCCGGAACGCGGGCAGCACAGGCGGCATCGTCTGGTTCACGGACGCCCAGGCCCCCGCGCTCGCCGGCCACCCCGGCAAGGCCGATGCCATCGCCGTGCTGGCGAAGCACGGCACCGCTGCCGACGCACTGGCCGACTCGGTGGAGAAGGCCCTGGCCGGCTCGGGAGCCCAGGTGCACCTGGGCGACGACCGCGGCGCCATCGAGGACCCGGGTCTCGGCTACGCCAAAGACACGCTCTTCGGAATCGGCGGCTCCTTCGGCGGCATAGCCGCCATCGTCGCGGTCTTCACCGCGGCCGGAACCGTGGCCCTGTCCGTGTCCCAGCGCGCCCGTGAATTCGCGCTGCTGCGCGCCGTCGGCGCCACCCCGCGGCAGATCCGCCGCGCGGTCGCCTCCGAAGCACTGCTCGTCGCGCCACTGGCCGGAATCATCGGCTGCCTGCCCGGCATCGCCCTCGCGCACTGGTGGTTCGGCCAGTTGCAGGACCGCGGTGCCGTGCCGGAAGCGGTGCGGCTGCACGTCTCCGGGTTCCCGCTGCTGGCCGCCGTCGGCATCGGGCTGCTCACCGCGCTCGGTGCCGGCTGGATGGCCGGGCGCAGGCCCGCGAGGATCAAGCCGGGGCAGGCGCTGTCGGAAGCGTCGGTGGAGCGGCTGCGGCCCGGCGTGATCCGTACCGTGCTGGGCGTCGGCGCCCTCGTCGGCGGCGCGATCCTCACCGGTGTGTCCGCCAACGCCGCCGGGGACGACGCGGCCGGCGCCGCCCTCGGCGTCGTCATGCTCTTCATGCTCGCCGTCGCCCTGCTCGGCCCCCTGCTGGCTCGACTGTGCGCGGGCCTCTTCGGCCTGCCGCTGCGTGGCGCCGGTCCGGCCGCCGAATTGGCGGCCGCCAACTCCCGTACCCATGCCCGCCGTCTCGCCTCCGCGATCACCCCGATCGTGCTCGCCATGGCCTTCGCCTCGACGCTCGTCTTCATGCACACGAGCGAGAACCACATCGCGGACAAGCAACTGCGCGCGGGCATCACCGCGGCCCACGTAGTGACCGACCCGGCCGGACTCCCCGTGGACGCCGCGGTGCGCGCCGCACGCGCGCCGGGTGTGGACACGGCGGTCAGCCTGCTCCGTACGCAGGTGCTCGTACCGGTCGGCTCCGGGGAGTTCAAGGCGCTGCAGGGCGCGGCGACCCAGGGCGTCACCGGCTCCGGCGCCGAGCTCGCGAGGGTGCAGGACCTGGACGTACGCGAAGGCAGCCTCGACCGGCTCGGCAACGGCCGCATCGCCATCGACACGACCCTGGCGACGTCGGCGCACGCCGAGGTCGGCGACCGGCTCCCGCTCTACCTCCCTGATGGCACCGAGGCCGGCCCCGAGATCGTCGCCGTCTACGGCCGCGGCCTCGGCCTCGCCACAGTGACCATGGACCGGGCCTCCCTGGCCGGGCACGTCACCTCGGGCTTCGACAGCACGCTGCTCGTACGCGGCGGCTCGGCGAAGTCGCTCACCGCCCTGGGCACGGTCACCGACGCCTCCGGCTACGCGACCGAGCAGAGCCTCGACGCGAAACTGGGCGCATGGTCCAACTACATGATGGCCGCGGTCCTCGGCGGCTTCGCCGCCATCGCCGCACTCAACACCCTGGTGATGACGGTCCTCGACCGCCGCGGCGAGCTGGGCACCCTGCGCCTCGTCGGAGCCACCCGGCGCCAGGTGCTGCGGATGCTCCGCTGGGAGAGCCTGCTGGTCTCCGCGGCAGGCGTTGTCCTCGGCTCCGCGATCGCGGCGGCCACGCTGATCCCGATGATGCGCGGCATGACCGGCGAGGCGCCTTACGTGCCCCCACTGCTGTACGGATCCTTCGCAGCGGCTGCCGGCGGCCTGGCCCTGCTCGCGGTCACCCTGCCGGCACGGGCGGCGCTGCGCCGCTGGTCGTAGCGCAGGCTCACGGGGCGGAAGCCGGCATCACGCCGCTCCGCCCCGTACGACGCCGTAGGTGCTGCGCTGCGCCACCGGAGGCAGGCGTGCAGGACCGGATTCCCCCATCCTCAGCCTGGGCTCACTTCTGATGATGCCCTTCGGCGTGCCGGAGAACTCCGGCGGCACGGGAACTGGCCAGCCAACTGGGGAACTCACCCAGCAACTGGTCGTAGAGGGCGGTGTCGGAGAGCGCGCGCGGGTCGTGTCCCGCATGGAAGAACCCCGCGTTGTCCACGACGCGCCTGCCGGGAACTGCAAGATCGTCAAGCTTGTGCAGGAACGCGAACTCGTTGTCGTCCGGATTGCCGAATCCCACGAACTGCCAGAACAGCGGAAGTTTCGCAGCCTTGCAGACATAGCGTTCGGCCGCGAGCCGGCTCGTCGGTCCGCCATCCGTCTGAAAGATCACCAACGCCGGATCGCGGCTGCCGGAGTCCAGATAGTGGTCGATCACTTCATCCATGGCCCAGTGGTAGTTCGTCCGTCCCATGTGGCCCAGGTTCTGGTGCAGCTTCTCGATGCGGCCCTCGTACCGGTTCAGGCTCACGTCACTGATGCCGTCGACGTCGGTCGAGAAGAACACCACCGGTACGACACCGTCGTCGTCCAGATGCGCGGACAGCCCCAGCACCTGCTCCGCCAGGTGCTGTACGGTCCCGTCCCGGTAGTACGGGCGCATGGAACCCGACCGGTCCAGCACCAGGTACACCGCAGCCCGCACCCCTTCCAGGGCACGTTTGCGCAGACTCACTGCCGCGCTCTTGTACAGACTGACCATCCCGGGGGCCGTCGCCTCCACCTTGGCCAAGCTGATGGCCGAGCCGGTCTCCGGTCGCGCGCCTGTGCTGCTCATTTCGTTGTCCCCCCAGTGCTCCCAGGATCCGGCGGCGGCCGGTGCTCCGGTCGATCAGCGGCGGCCGCTCGCCAGGCACCGATACCACCACCCGTCTACGCCGACCCCGCCCTCTACTCTTCGACGGCGACACCCAGTTCCGCGGCCACGGTGGTGAGGGCCGCTCCCAGAGGCAGTGCGATGCGGGCGACGGCGTGCCGGTCGCCCCGGGTCAGGTCCCGGTTCACGATCAGTACGGGCTTTCCGGCCTGGGCCGCGTAGCGGACGAACCGGAGCCCGGACATCACTGTCAGCGAGGAGCCCAGGACCAGCAGCGAGGCCGCGTCACGGACCAGTTCGCGGCAGTGCTGTACGCGCTGCGTGGGCACCGCTTCGCCGAAGAACACCACGTCCGGTTTGAGGATGCCGCCGCAGACCGCGCAGGGCACCACGTGGAAGTCCCCGACCTGCTCGTCGGTGAGATCGGCGTCACCGTCCGGGTTGATCGCGGCAGCCACCGGGTCGAAGGAGGCATTGGCCTCGTCCAGTCGCCGGGCGAGTTCGCGGCGCGGGAGGGGGGTGCCGCAGGAAAGACAGACGACCCGTTCCAGACTTCCGTGGAGTTCCACGACGTCCCCGCTGCCAGCGGCCTGATGCAGACCGTCGACGTTCTGGGTGATCACACCCGAGAGCAGCCCATGCCGCTCGAACGCGGCCACCGCCCGGTGACCGGCGTTGGGGCGGGCGCGCCCGAAGGTACGCCAGCCGAGGTGGCTGCGCGCCCAGTACCTGCGGCGGGCCTGGGCGTCGGCGGTGAAGTCCTGGTAGGTCATCGGGGTGTGCCGGCTGAGACTCCCGCCCTCGCCCCGGTAGTCGGGGATCCCGGACTCCGTGGAGATACCCGCCCCGCTGAGCACCAGCACACCGCCGATGCTCAGCGCATCGGCGACCGGCTCCAGGTCCGTGATGGCGGGGGGCAGCTCCTCGGTGGGGGCCCAGCTCAGAGTGGGGCGCATGCGCATGCCTCCAGAGTACGGAACGGGCGGGCCTCGTACGGGTCCGGCTCCAGGCCCGGGAGGCCGCGCCGATCCGGTCGGAGGCTGGGCCCGGCGCTGCGCCGACCGCCCCGCCATCCGGTCCCCGAAGCGGCGCGCCTCGGCCGCGGCGGCAGCCGGGGGAGGAGGATCGGCGGGGCGGTGGCTTCGTAGTCGGCCGCCCGAGACAGCCCACCGCGCGGAGAGGCCCGGTCATGAAACCGTTGAACGGCCCGCTGTTCCCGTCCCTCGCCGCCGAGGCGCCGGGATCCACCGAGGAGGGCGCGCCCGGCGTCGGACGGGAGGCGGCGTGACCGCCGCTTCGCGCGGGGGCGCGCCCGGCGACGGCCGCTACGGCGAGGCGTACTTCCGTCCCGAACAGGCGGGGGAGGGCGAGCGCATCGACTTCGGGGCCCTCGCCTATGACGACATCACCATGGAGCGCCTCCGGGAGATCGGTGTGGGACCGGGATGGCGCTGCCTCGACGTCGGTGCCGGCACGGGCACGGTCTCCCGCCGGCTGCTGGACGAGGCCGGAGTGGCGAGCGTGCTCGCCGTGGACCGTGACGTTCGGTTTCTCGTGGAGCGGAGCGTGCCCGGGCTCGACGTACTGGAGGCGGACATCACCGCCCCGGGCTTCGTTTCCGGCCGTTTCCGGCTCGTCCACGCGCGCTTCGTTCTGATGCACCTGCCCGAGCGCGAACGCCTGATCGCGGCTTTGGCCGCACTGGTCGCCCCCGGCGGTGTGCTGGTGCTCAGCGACGCGGTCGACCTGACGAGCGACCGGGCGCCCGGCACGCCGTACACCGCGGTGATGAGGGCGATGTGGCAGGGGCTGGGGACCGCGATCGGCACCGATGTCACCTGGGTCCTGTCGTACCCGCAGTTGCTGCGCGGGGCGGGGCTCAGGGCCGTCGGCGCCGAGATCCATGTTCCGCCGCTGCTGCCGGGGAGTGCCATCAGCCGGTTCTGGGCGGACACGTGGGAGCGCGGCAGAGCGGCGATGCTCGCCACCGAGCTGGTCGACGATGCGGCCATCGACAGGGCGGTCCGGTATCTGGGGTCTGATGACTGCGCCGCGTTGTCGGCCGGAATGCTCACCGTCTGGGGACGGAAACCTGAGGACGGTGCGAAATGAGCGGCCCGCCAGGGCTTCGGGCCGTCGCCTTCCCCGCGCACGGGGCCGGGGTGTGCCGCCTGCGGGCGGGGGTAGGCGACACGACGTCCGGAGCCCAGATGCCGTGAAACAGGAGGATGGCCATGGCGGTACCGAAGGCGAGTGTGCTGGTGCTGGACTGTGCGGAGCCGGAAGAACTGGCCGACTTCTATGCCGCGTTCCTCAACGCGGAAGTCCATGCCGGCCACGAGCCCGACACCGTCGAGGTCGTGGGGCAGGCAGGAGTGCGTCTCGCGATCCGCAGGGACCACGGTTTCGCGCCGCCGAGTTGGCCGCGACCGGATGACTCCCAGCAGGCTCATCTGCTGATCCTGGTGGCGCGTGAGGACATCGACGAGGCGGAGCGCGAGGCGATCGGTCTCGGCGCGCGTCCTCTGGACACGAAGAACAACGGGGGTGTCCGTGACACCCGCCTCTATTCCGATCCCGCCGGACACCCGTTCACGTTGGCCACAACCGGCTGACCCGCCGGACTGGCCGTACGTTCCGCTGTGCGGGCCGGTCTCCTGCCGTCCCGCCAACGTCTTACGCAGCACGCATGAATCCGCGAACCTTACGAAGGAGCCCTGATGTCCTCCTCGATAGTCGAGACAGTCGATATGAAGGCCCCCGTGGCAATCAGCTGGGCCCTGTGGAGCGATGTGACCCAGTGGCCCAAGTTCCTGAGCCATGTCCAGCGCGTCGATCCGCTGGACGAGCGCCGGTTCGCCTGGCAGCTCGCCCTGCCGGGGGTCGACAAGAACTTCGTCGCCGAACTCACCGAAGTCGTGCCGCAGGACCGGATCGCCTGGAAGACGACGGAGGGTGTCCACCACGCCGGTGTTGTCACCTTCCATCGGCTGGACGACGAGTCGAGTCGGTTGACCCTGCAGATCGAATACGACCCCCAGGGATTCGTCGAGTACCTGGGAGCCCTCACCAATCTCGACTCGGTCCTCGCCAACTACGACCTCGGTGAGTTCCAGAAGCTGGCCGAGCGGACCGCCGCGGGCGGAGTGCGCTGAGCGTCTCCGGACGAGAGGGCGGCGCTCCTGGGGTGCGGAGCAGGACCGGGGCAGGTGCCGACGCCCGCCGGTGGGCGGGCGTCGGCACCTGCCCCCGCTCCCCGGTGCTTACCGTGCCCGGTCCGTCGTCGTCGGCCGGCGGGACAGGCCTGTCGCGTCCCGTACGTTCTTGAGCGGACGCAGCCGGTACGTGTACGCGTAGTCCCGGTCGGCGAGCAGCTTGTACGCGTCATGCGTGTGCGCGCCCCAGCTGTTGTCGCCACCGACGCCCATCTGCCGGTGGTTGACCCGCAGGATGACCTCGTCGCGGGGCGTGAGCTGGTAGTCGTGGCGGGCTCCGACGGAGAGGTCTTCCGGTGTGAAGTGGGAGGCGTTCACCTCCAGGAGCCCGTCGCCGCTGACGAGCAGGCCGCGGCCGTGCCGGTCGGTGAGCGCCGCCCAGCGTACGTCGGTCCTGTTCCCGTTCTCCTGCGGCCGCAAGTACGGACTCCACTGCCCGGCAACGGTGCCGGACCAGCGTCCCACGTCCGTACCGTCCTTGCGGTCCCAGTGGTTCTCCTCGGGGCCGCGGCCGTAGTAGTGAAGCTGGTCCAGGGCCGCGGGAAGGCGCAGGATCGTGCCGATCTCGGGGATGTAGGGAAGGGCCGGAGCACCCGGAGCGAGGGTGTTGTCGACCTTGATCTCGCCGTTGCCGAAGATGGTGAGGGTCGTGGTGTACGCGGAGGCGGTGCTCGTCGGCAGTGTCCCCCGGACCGCGACCTCGACCGCACGTCCCTGGAGTGCGCGCACCGTCACATCGGTCACGGTGCGCCGGGCGCCCGCGTCGCGCCAGGTCTGGTTGCGGGTGTGCTGACCGTTGCCGTGATCGTTGTCGGTCGGGGCGCGCCAGAAATTGGGCACCGGGCCGGAATCGAGGAGCTTCGTGCCGCCCGCCTCGTACGACGTGATGACGCCGGTCGACCTGTCGATGACGACCTCGAAGCCGTTGCCGGTGACGGTGACGTCCGTGTCACTGATCCGGTGCGACAGTTTCGGCACCTCGGCCAGTGGTACGGGCGCGGTAGCGGGGCCGGCGCCGGCGAGGGGCAGTTGCACTCGCGCCACCTCGAAGCCCTCATCGGCCCACGGCGTGCGTTCCCTGGTCGTGAAGGACAGCTGGAGGAAGTGTTCGACCCCGGCGGCAGCGTTGCCGGGCAGTTCCACGGGCAGCGTGATGGTCTTCTCCGCCATCGGCGGAACGTCGAGTTGATCGCGGCCGATTCTGCCGCGCCGCACCGTCTCGCCGTCGGCGGAGAGTTCCCAGGTGCCGTTGTACGTCCGCAGGTTGGTGAAGAGGTTCTCGTTCGTCAGGGTGATCTCGCCGGGCGCGGCCCCGTCCGCGCGGGCCGCGCGGATCGTCTGGTAGATCCGTTTGACCTCTGCGGCCTTGCCGGTGTGGCGGCGGTCGGGCAGGACGATGCCGTCCCCGGCGAACGCGCCGTCGTTGGGGTTGTCACCCCAGTCGCCGCCGTAGGCGAAGAACGTCCGGGCCCGGGCCTTCTTCTGCTCGTACCGGGCCGTCCGGGCGTCGAACCAGAAGCGCACGTCGTCGTCCCCGGGGCCACGCCCGTCGTCTGCGAGTTCGGCGGGCGTCAGGGCACGCGCGTACACACGGGCTCGGCGGATCGTGCCGCTGAACTCCCGGGTCGGGTTCTCGACCTCCCCGGCGAGCGAAAGCGACGCGGTGTTGCTGCTGGGCCGCCCTGGGGCGCTCCTCGTGGCCCTGGCCTCGCCGTCCACGTACAGGGTCAGGGTTCCCGCGTCCGCGTCGAAGACGCCCGCGACATGGTGTTCCTCGCCCGTCCAGCCGTCGGCCGGGGTCGTCCAGGAGGCCGCGACCCACTGCCCGTCCGCGTAGATGTAGAACTCCAGGCCGTCGTCGGACTGCTTCAGCGCGTACTGGGTGTCGCCCTTCGCCAGGATCGGCTGGTGGAAGCCGCGGACGTGCGGGGTCAGCCAGGCCTCGAGGGTGAGCGAGCCGGTCAGGTCGAGCCGGTCGTCACGCGCGAAGACGGTGGCGCCGCTCACGCCGTGCGCGCGGTCGAACGAGCCCGAGGGGTTGATGACCTCGCCCTTCAGGCCGGCGGGTCCGGTCTCGGTGAGGAGCTTGCGCGTCGGCGTGGGCCAGGTGAGCGCCTGGTCTGCGAAGTCCCAGATCCAGCCGCCCTGCAGAACGTCGTAGCGCCGGATGAGGTCCCAGTACTCGCTGAAATTGCCGGTCGAGTTCCCCATCGAGTGGGCGTACTCGATCATCACGTACGGGCGGGTGTCGGAGGTGTCCTTCGCCCGGGCCTCCACCCGGCTCGGCGACTCGTACATGCGGGAGCGGATGTCGCTGGTGGCGGGGCCGTCGTCGCCCTCGTACTGGATGACGCGAGTCGGATCGTAGGAGCGGATCCAGTCATGCATGGCGCGGAACGCGGAGCCGGAGCCGGCCTCGTTGCCCAGCGACCAGATGACGACACCGGCGTGGTTCTTGTCGCGGTGGACCATGTTCCGCGCCCGGTCTACGCACGCCCTGGTCCAGTCGGCCCGGTCGGCCGGGTACTGGTCGCGGATGCCGTGCGTCTCGAGATTGGTCTCGTCGACGAGATAGAGGCCGTACTCGTCGGCGAGTTCGAGCCAGAGCGGGTTGTTGGGGTAGTGAGAGGTGCGGACCGAATTGATGTTCAGCCGCTTGATGAGCGCGATGTCGTCGACCAGGTCGGCGCGGCTGAGAGCCGATCCGCGTTCCGGGTGCATCTCGTGACGGTTGGTGCCGCGGAAGGTGACCGGCTTCCCGTTGATGCGCATCAGCCCGTCCGTGAGCGCGAACTCACGCAGACCGACCCGGTGCGAGAGCACCTCGACGACTTTGCCCGAGGGATCGCGGAGCTGGAGGACGGCGGTGTACAGGTACGGGTCCTCGGCGGACCACAGGCGCGGTGAGGGAACGGACCTGGCGCCCCTGACGGTCACCTCACCACCGGCCGGTGAGGCGCGCTGGGCCAGCGGACGCGCCCACACCGCGTGCCCGTAGGCGTCGTACAGCTGTGTCTCGACCGTGTACGCCGCCTCGCCGGCGTCGCCCGCGTAGTCCCGTACCTGCGCGGTGACCGACAGCTCGGCGGTGGTGTACCCGTCGCCGAGCGGGGTGTCGAGCTTGAAGTCCCGCAGGTGGACGCCGGGCGTCGAGTACAGATACACCGACCGGAAGATGCCGCTCAGCCGGATCATGTCCTGGTCCTGGAGCCAGTCGCCGTCGGAGTAGCGGTAGACCTCGACGGCGATCTGGTTGGTGCCGTCCTTGAGGTACGGGGTGATGTCGTACTCGGCCGGGGTGTACGAGTCCTCGTGGTACCCGGTCAGGTGGCCGTTGATCCACACGTAGTGGGCGGCCTTGACTCCCTCGAAGTGCAGGAACGTGCGCCGGCCCGCCCAGCTCTTCGGCACGGTGAAGGTGCGCCGGTACTGGCCGACGGGGTTGTACCGGGTTGGTGCGGCCGGCGGCTGGGCGTCCTCGCCGAGGCCGTTGGGCCCCCACCACGGGTAGGTGATGTTGACGTAGACCGGATAGTCGTGGCCGTGCAGCTGCCAGGCCGAGGGGACCGGGGTGTTCTCCCAGCCGGAGTCGTCGAGGTCGGTGCGGTAGAAGTCCGCCATCTTGTCGGCGGGCCGGTCCACGTACGCGAACTTCCATGGTCCGTCGAGACTCTGCCGCCATGGGGACGTGGTGCGGTCGGCGGCGAGAGCCTGCTTGAGGTTCGCGTACGGCATGAGTGTGGTGTGCGCCGGCTCGGTGCCGAGCCGGAAGACGTCGATGTGTCCGTTCCACTCGTCGCCGCCGGCCGGGACGTCGCCGGCTGCGCCGAACGCGCGGGAGAGCGGCGGGGCGCCGGACAGGGCGAGGCCGCCGAGTACGGCGGCGCCTGCCTCGAGGAGACGGCGGCGGCTCACGTATCCGTGATGCGGGTGGGAGTGGGGGGACGAGTTCGGGTGGGCCATAGCAGGGCCTTCCTAGTGCGCCAGGATGTGCAACGGGTGTGACGGGGACACCTGTTGAGACGCGCCCACCCTAGAAAGGGAACACAACCACCACAATGACAACGTCAGATTTTGTTGTTTTCTGACGGCTGGGTGCCCTGGGTCGGACCGGACCGCCCGGCGCCGCCTCGACCGCTTCGGCCACGGTGGCAGCAACGGCCCGGTCACCGCCCGCAACTCGGCGTCCATGATCCACGGTCGAGTTCCATGCCAGGCGAATGGCCGAATCGGAACATGGGCGATACCCGGCCGGGCGGGCAGGACGGATGACGGCAAGGGCGGCCCTCCGCAGGAGCAGGAGCTGCCCGGGCCGAGGTCCGGTCACGACAGCGGGCGTGCCGACGGGCCGGAATGCGCCAGGGCGCCCACTGGTAAACTGGGGGCACGCTTCACAACCGTTGGGGCCCGTACCGAGAGGTACGGGCCCCGGCGCGTTCCGGGCGCCAGGCCGAGGAAGGTTCCCCCATGAACGCGAAGCAGCCCGCCCCGAAGGGCGAACGCACCACACCGCAGACGGCTGCCCCTGAGCTGCTCCCGGTCGAGTCCTTCGAGGCGCTGGGGCTGCCGTCGGAGCTGACCGCGACGATGGCCCGACTCGGTGTGACGGAACCTTTCCCGATCCAGGCGGCGACCCTGCCCCACGCGCTGGCCGGCCGTGACGTCCTCGGCCGTGCGCGGACCGGCTCCGGCAAGACGCTTGCCTTCGGGCTCGCGCTGCTGACGCGGACGGCGGGTATGCGCGCGGAGTCGAAGCGGCCGCTCGCACTGGTCCTGGTGCCGACCCGGGAGCTGGCGCAGCAGGTGAGCGACGCGCTGGCACCGTACGCACAGGCGCTGAACGTGCGGCTGGCGACGGTGGTGGGCGGGCTGGCGATCAACCGGCAGGCGGCGCTGCTGCGGGCCGGCGCCGAAGTGGTCGTGGCGACGCCGGGGCGGCTCGCCGACCTGGTATCGCGTCGGTTCTGTGATCTGCAGCAGGTGCGGATCACGGTGCTCGACGAGGCGGACCAGATGTGTGACCTGGGGTTTCTGCCGCAGGTCTCGGAAATCCTGGACCAGGTCCGCTCCGACGGCCAGCGGCTGCTGTTCTCGGCCACGCTCGACCGTCATGTCGACCAGTTGGTGCAGAACTACCTGCACGAGCCGGCAGTGGCCTCGCTCGACCGCGTGGCGGGCTCGGTCACCACGATGGAACACCACGTTCTGAACATTCATCCCGCAGACAAGTACGCGACCGCGACCGAGATCGCCGCGCGGGACGGCCGGGTCCTGATGTTCCTGGACACCAAGGCCGGCGTGGACCAGTTCACCCGCCATCTGCGGGCCAGCGGTGTACGGGCTGCCGCCCTGCACAGCGGGAAGTCGCAGCCGCAGCGCACACACACGCTCGCCCAGTTCAAGGACGGCGAGATCACCGTGCTGGTGGCCACCAACGTCGCGGCGCGGGGCATTCACATCGAGGCCCTCGACCTCGTGGTCAACGTCGACCCGCCGGCCGACGCGAAGGACTACCTGCACCGTGGCGGGCGTACGGCCCGCGCCGGGGAGTCGGGGAACGTGGTCACCCTGGTGACTCCGAACCAGCGGCGGGACGTCAACCGGATCATGAGCGAAGCCCGGATCCGGCCGACCGTCACGCAGGTGCGCTCCGGCGAGGAGAAGCTGACCGCCATCACCGGAGCGAAGCGCCCGCCGATCGAAGGCAAGGGCACCGGCAATGCCCCGTTCCGAGGTATGGGCACCCGGCCCGGCCGCCCCAAGGAGTCCCGCAAGGCGACCGACGCCCGCAAGACAGCGGAAGCACGCGCGGCGGCCCGGGTGCGCAAGGGCCGTTGACCCGGACGGCGTGCCGGGGTACGGGGCCGAGCACTGCCTCCACACGGTGGAGCGCGGCGATCCGCTGCGGCCGAGCAGGACATCAGCGGCTGCCGGAAGAGCCGGTCAAGCGATGTCTCGTTCCCTCGGCCCCGGCGGAGAAACCCGCGATTTCGGATGCATGAGAAGAGGTGGTCAGGGCACTCGATGTCCTGGAGGTTGATTCCTATGGTTCCCCTGCTTCTCGTTCTCCTGCTCGCGCTCGTTCTCTTCGGTGCCGGATTCGCACTGAAGGCCTTGTGGATCGTGGCTGTGATCGTGCTGGCTGTCTGGCTGCTCGGCTTCGTCATGCGTTCCGCCGGAGCGGGCGGCCGCCGTGGTCGCTGGTACCGCTGGTAGTCGTCGACAAGTCAGCAGTGCGGGGTGGGGGCGCCCCCCGGGGGGGGCCCCCCCCCCCGGGGGGGCCCCCCCCGCCGGGCGGGGGGGGGGGGGGCCCCCCCCCCCCGCCCCCCCCCCCCCCCCCCACGTCTGCGCGGCGGCGCAGCCGCAGGGGTGCGTACACGGCGAGGGCTACGACGAACGCGACGTAGTAGGCGAGGTCCGCGCCGTGCAGTGCCGCAGCCACCGGTCCCACGTACAGGCTCGTGTCCATGAACGGCACCGCCGCGCCGAAAGCGACGACGAACGCCACGAGAGCGGGCCACGACGGCTGTGGACGGTCGCTCTCGGAAGTCAGCTCGAACGGTGCTTTCCCCCTTTCCCTGGCGCGTGCGAACCAGTCGACGGCCACCACCGCCACGAAACCGGGGATCCAGTAGCCGACGAACAGCAGCACGTTCTGGAAGCGCGCCGTCGTGTCCGCGGCGTGCATCCACAGCACCAGTGGGAAGCCGAGTACGGCAGACAGGGCCGCCGCCGCCGGCCGGGGGATCGGCACCCCGGCCGTCTGCAGGGCCAACGAGCCGCTGTAGTCGTTCATCGCATTGCTGCACAGTGCGGCCAGCGCGACGGCCAGCAGCCCGAACGCGCCGAGCGCGCCGCCCCCCAGCAGTTCGTCGACCCCCTTCGCGGTCTGGTCGGTGAAGGCCGATGCCCCCCACAGCCCGAGCGCCTGCACGGCCACGAAGGAGACCGAGATGCCGAGAAGCGCGTACCAGAACATGCGGGGGCGGGAAGCGGACCGTGGCAGATACCGACTGAAATCGCTGGCGTAGGGGGCCCAGGACAGGGCGAGGCTGAGCGCGATGGTGCTGGTGAGCACGAAAGCGCCGGCGCGGTCGGCGCCGTGCACCGTCCCGGTCGTGGTCGGGTGGACGCCGTGGAGGAGTCTGACGGCCAGCGCGGCGAAGGCCGCGGCCAGCACGAAGGTCATGATCTTCTGCAGTCGGTGTATCGCCTCGTAGCCGAGCACACCGAGTACGCCTTGCCCCAGCATCATCGCGAGTACGCCCAGCCAGAACGGCCACCCGAACAGGCGAGCCAGCGCGTCCCCGCCGAAGAGGCCGATGAGCGCGTCCCACGCGATCGACGACAGCCACTGCAGCACGCCCGGCACGGCAACGGCCCGGCCGAAAGCGAGGCGGGCCAGCGGCAGTTGCCCTGCCCCCGTGAGACCGCCCCAGGTCCCGAGGTACGCGGTGGGAACGGCGCCCACGAGGGTGCCGAGCACCACAGCCACCAGCGCCGTGGTGAAGTCGAGCCCGAGAACGATGCCGATCGTGCCGGTGAAGACGCCCGTCATGGTGAGGTTCGGAGCGAACCAGACGGTGAACAGCCGCCCTGGACCGCCGTAGCGGTGCGAGTCCGGCACGGGGGCGATCCCGCGGGTCTCGATGCGCAGGTGGCCGACGCCGGAGGGAGCCCGTCCCTCGAAAACGGACGGGGGGCGGGTGACCGCCGGGCCGCTCGGCGCAGGTGGAAACGACATGAATGACATCCCTCCGCCAGTGCTAACTGGTTCAGGTTCGACGGGTGTGATCTCAGCCCCGCTGGTCGGGGCACCCCGTGTCGGATTGCGTCGGCAAGGCTAACCCACGCGTGCGGGCCCGGACGACAGGGCTCCGCCCCTTCGCTGACGGCCGGCTCCTGGCGTGCTGATGAGCCTGGTTGAGCTATGTGGGTGCTGCGAGAGGCTGCCGTGGGGAGGCGGCGCGGCCGCCGAAGCCGGCCACGCGACCGACTCCCGCGGCGCGACGACGCGAGTGCCGCGGGCCGTGACCGTCAGCCCGGGGAGGTGGGCCGGTGGCCGGGGGGCACGGTGATCTCCACGGTGGAGGTGACCCGGACGACCGAAGGGTCGCGGGGCGCCGAACCGAACCCGAAGGTGACCGGCGGGTCCACGGGAGCGAGTACGCCGAGATCCCGCCCGCCGAGGATGGCGGTCGCCGCTCGAACACGGTGCAGGTCCCGGGCCCCGTACCACTCGCGGCGGTCCGGACCCGCGCTCCCCAGCGTACGGACACCCGGCAGCAGGCGGGCCGGTACGTCGCAGACGGCGGCCCAGGAGCGGCTGCGGGCCAGGGGCGCGGGCACCGCGCACAGCAGTCGGCCCAGGAGTGTCCGGGAACCTGTCACGAGGTCCAGCACGAGCGGCCCCGCCCTGACGGACCAACGGTTCCCGTCACGCCTGACCTCGACCGGCACCACCTCGACGTGCTCGAACGTGTAGGTGCCCGCGACGAATTCGGCGATGTGGCGGGAGGGGGCGAGCAGACGGCGCTCTCCGTCCGGGTGCTCGATCATGACGTCGCTGAACGCCCCGAAGGGCGACCGTGGCCAGTGCCCGCATACGAGCCGTGTCCCCGAGGCCGTGCCGACGGCTCCGATCCATCCGTCGAAGTGCAACCGCTGCTTTGCCATGGCGACAGTCTGGCCTGCCCGGGCCGAGCCGGCCGGCACCGCCGCCCGCCCGGCCACGAACGAGGCAACGGACCGCGCGTGCGGTCGCACGGCCGGCGTCGGCGGAAGCCGGAGGGATGGCGGGTCCGAAGACTCCGGGCGGCCCGCCCATGGGTCACCGCTCAGGAGCGTCCTCGTTCAGTTCGGGTTCAAGGCCCTCGGCCACCGTGCTGCGGCTACGGCCGGAATCGGCGCGCCACGCCTCGAAGGCCCAGGTGGTCGACGCGACCACGGCCAGGCCGAGGAGCCAGCCGCCGACCACATCGCTGAACCAGTGGACGCCCAGGGCGACCCGGGTGAAGCCCACGCCCAGCGCCGAGAACACCGACACGCTCCAGCAGAGGTGTCTCGGCCAGCCACGGGGCACCAGCGGGAGCAGCACGAGGACCAGCACGGCGAACGAGGTGGTGGCGGTCATCGCGTGGCCGGAGGGGAAGGAGAAGCCCGGTGCCTGCGCCACCGGGTCCGCCAAGGAGGGCCTGGCCCGCTCGACCACGGTCTTGACCAGCAGCCCGGTCAGCGCGCCCGCCACAGCCGTGACGCCGGACCAGGCGGCCAGCCGCCAGGCGCGGCGCCAGAGCAGCCAGGCCGTCAGCAGGGCGACCACGACACGGAGCGTCGCCGGATCCCAGACCCAGTCCGACAGGAAGCGGAGTGTGCTCGTCCACGCAGGGTGTGCGAGGGCGGTCTCGTGCAATCGCCGCGCCGCACCCGCGTCCATGACGCGGAGCGGGCGCCATCGGCCCTCGACGAGGACGAGGAGGAGACCGAAGGGCACAGCGGAGAGCGCGGCGACGGCGACAGCGCCGAACAGCCGGACCCCGAATCTGCGGTCGGCAGCCCGAGCTCGGGGCCGACGACGCAGCGGACCGGACACTCGTACCACCACTCACGCTCCCGGATCGGGGTGGATGGGCCCCGGCCGCCGGGCACGTGCGGCTTCGAGCTGCGCGGCGAAGGACAGACCGAGGAAGAGGGCGATGGACGTCAGATAGGCCCAGAGGAGCAGCGACATGAAGGCGCTGAGCGGGCCGTAGACCGTGTCGAAGGACCCGCTGACCGAGAGGTAGAGACTCAGCAGCCACGTCAGCGCCGTCCACAGCACCAGGTAGACCGCAGCCCCGAAGGCCAGCCAGGTGTAGCCGGGTTGTTTGCGACGGGGGGAGCGGCGGAAGATCGCGCTCGCGGAGATGAGCGCGAGCAGCAGCCCGCAGGGCCAGCGCAACAGATCCCAGGAGTTCCCGGCGTCGTCGCCGAGACCGTAGACCGTCACGGCGGCGGCGGCCAGGTCGCCGCCCACCACCATCAGGATGAACCCGATGCCCAGCGGGATACCGGCAGCCAACGCCATGACCAGGCCCCGGGAGTACTTCAGGTGGAAGGGGCGGTCACGCTCCACCCCGTAGATCCGGTTGGCGCCGCGTTCGATCTGGCACATCGCCGTGGTGACGTTCACCAGGGAGAAGGCCAGACCGAACCAGAGCGTGAGCTGCGAACCCTCGCCGGCGTTCCGGCGGCTCCGGGCGAGGGCATCGTCCACCACCTCCGCGCTCGGACCCGCGGCGATGCGGTGGATGGTCAGTTCCGCCAGCCTCCCCACATCCTCCGTATGCAGCGAGGCGGACAGTCCGACGAAGGCGATGACCAGGGGTATCACCGCGAGAACGGTCTGCAGGGCGAGCGCGCGCGAGTGGCTGAAGCCGTCGGCGTAACGGAAACGGATGAAGGAGTCACGCACCAGCGGCCAGCGGCCGTAGCGGCGCAGAGCGGCCAGCGCCTCGTCGGCGGACAGTTCGTCACCCGTCATGTCCCTGGTCTGCGGAACCCGGGTCGCGGTGCCCATTCACGCACCTCCCGACGGCAGGAGCACGGTCAGGGCCCCGGGTTCGACTTCGGCCACGAGCAGCCGGCCCGGCCGTACCGGATCTCCGTCCGCCTCGCGCGGCTGCACCGAGGTGAAGCGAAGTTCGGCGCGGCGGAAGGGGAAGTACTCCACCGGGGTGCCTGTGTTCTCCCCACCGGCATGAGGGAAGCTGCCCCGCGCACGGGGGTGAGGCGGTTTCGACCGTCCGCGCAGCAGTATGCCGAGGGCGCGCAGCCAGCCGGTCGGCCCGTGCGGGTCGAAGACGGCCAGATCGAGCAGGCCGTCGTCGGGCTCCGCCGCGGGGACGAGGGCGGCGCCGCCCTGCACCCGGCCGACGTTGGCGAGGAGCACCATACGGGCGGTTCGGTGCAGTACCGGCCCGTTGTCCAGCCGGATCGATACGGACATCCGGGGGGCCCGCAGGCTGCTCACACCGGCCACCACGTACGCGGGCCAGCCCCACGCGGACTTCGCGCGGTCCCCGGTGTTCTCCAGCATCGCGGCGTCCAGTCCTGCGCCGGCCATGGCGGTGAAGCGCCTGGCCGGGAGGGAGTCGCCCTCGATCCGCCCGATGTCGATGCGGCGAGGACCGCCCGACAGTGCGGCAGCCAGGGCGTCCGCCGGTTTCAGGGGCAGGCCCAGGTTGCGGGCCAGCAGGTTGCCGGTGCCGCAGGGCACCACGGCCAGCGGAACGCCGGAGCCGGCCAGGGCGTCAGCCGCCGCCCGGACGGTTCCGTCGCCTCCGCAGACCACCACGAGCGAAGCGCCGGCCACGATCGCCGCGGCGGCCTGGCCACCGCCGGGGTCCTCGGCGGTGGTGGAGACGAACTCTGCGGCGTGATGACCGTGCTGCTCCAGGACCAGCCGCAGACTGTCGCGCTGCGCGTCGTCCGTGACGGTCGGATTGACGATGACGACGGTGTGGCCCGCAACGCGTTCGGAGCGTTCTGCCGCGGTCTCCAGCGCGACCTCCATGGCGTTCGACGGCGGGGGAGTGGGGCTGCCGTCGGCCAGGAGGTGGCGACCGACGATCAGGAGCGACAGGCTGCCGTTCAGCAGTCCGCCGATGACGTCGCTGGGGTGGTGCATCCCCCGGTAGAGGCGTGCGACCGCCACCAGCAGCGGTATGAGCAGCAGCAGCCCGCCGACCGCTTTGCGCCAGGGGCCCCGGATACGGGAGAGTGCCAGCACCGCGAGGCCGCCGTAGAGCGCCGTGGCGGCACCCGTGTGGCCCGAGGTGTAACTGGCCGTCGGCGGCGAGGCGTCGAGACGGTCCACATCGGGCCGGTCACGGTCCACGGACGTGCTGATGACCAGGAACACGAGCGCCTGGAGCGAGACGGAGACGGCGAGGAACACAGCCTCCCGCCACCTGGGCAGCCGGGGTATCAGGATCAGTCCCAGACAGGCCAGGGCGGTGATGATGACCACCGTGGCGGTGTTACCCGCCTCCGACGCGATGAGCGACACGTCGCTGAGAGACCCGTTGCGCAGGTGCTCGAAGCCCTCGTTGACACGGTCCTCGACGGTCAGTGGGTACAGTCCACCGGCGGGTCCGATGATCAGCAGGCCGAGCCCCACCATCAGCGCGGCCTGGCAGATGGTCAGCGCGCCGATCCGGGCAGCGGCCGGCCCGCGGCCACTGGTCAGGGCGGGCGACCGGCCGGGGCGGGAGAGAGCACTGGGCTCCGTGGTCCGTTGGTCCGGTCTTTCCGGCAGGGCGGTAGGCATGACGCTCCCCGTGTTCGGCACTGCGCGACGGCAGTCGGAGTCGGGCGCGGGCTCGGCCCGCCAGGTGTTCCGCCGTCTGCCCCGAAAACCGCCCGTCAGGCATGCCCGATCACACGGGGGCGGGCTGGGCCCCGATCCCCTGGGCTGTCGCCCGGTCGCCCGGGCTGTCGGCTCTCCCTGCCGGGCTGGACAGAACGTGGCCACGATGTTTCCTGCCGGCAGGTCGGCAAGGTCCGCCCCGTCTGCTCAGAATTTCCGACGTGCGAGTCCAGGTGCCGGTCGGCTCATCGTCCGGTCGGGGGCACGCTCATGGCCAGGAGCGCGGTGTCGTCGTCGAGTCCTTCGCCGAACGAGTCCAGGAGTGCGGTGAGGGCCTCGACGGCGCCGGTGGCCGAGGCGGGCGCGAGGTCCCGGGCGAAGTCCAGGAAAGCTGCGTCGCCATAGCGTTCACCTGTGTCCGGGGTACGCGCCTCGGTCAGGCCGTCGGTATACAGCAGCAGGGTGTCACCCGGACCCAGATCCACGGTGACCGTGGTGAACTGGGCGTCCACGACCACTCCGACCAACTGGCCGCCCGGCGTGGGCCGGTAGTCGGCGCTGCCGTCGGCACGCAGCAGCACGGCAGGGGGGTGCCCGCCGCCGGCCATGACGATATGGAATCCCGTGTTGTTCTCCCCGGGGGTCAGCAGACCGAAGATCACCGTGCAGAACCGCGGTTCGTCGTCCTGTGCCTGGTGGTTGAGAGCGGTGTTGAGGTTGGCGAGCACCGTCGCCGGTACGGGATCGGAGACCGCTGCGGCCCGCAGGGTGTACCGCGCCAACGACGTCACCACGGCCGCGTCAGCCCCCTTGCCGCGTACGTCTCCCATGAAGAAGCCCCAGCGGCCATCGGCCAGCGGGAAGAGATCGTAGAAATCCCCACCCACCTCGTCGGAGGAGGCGAAGTGGTAGTGCGCGGCGACGTCCAGGCCCGGAACCGGTTCGAGCGCCGGCGGGATCAGAGTGCGTTGCAGCGTCGTGGCGAGGCGTTGCAGGCGTTCGCGGTCGCGGTCCGCCTCCTGACGGGCACGCAGGAGTTCCCGCTCGTACGTACGTCTGTCCCGGGCGTCCAGGAGGGTGGTGCGGATGAGCAACGGTTCGCCGTCGCGGTCGTGCTTGACCACGGAGGTGACCAGGACGGGCAGTCGGCTGCCGTCTGCGGCCTTGAGCTCCAGCGCGATGCCGCTGATCTCGCCCTGCATGCGCAACAAGGGTGAGAAGTGCGTCTCGTGATAGAGCTTCCCCCCGATGGTCAACAGGTCGGCGAACCTCTTGTGGCCTATCAGTTCCTCCCGGCGGTAGCCGAGCCATCGCAACAGCGTTCCGTTGACCTTGGCGATCCGTCCGTCCATCAGTGTGGAGAGGTAGCCGCACGGCGCGTTCTCGTACAGGTCCTCCGCACTGTCTTCGAGCAGCGCGGAGAACGACAGCTGTGCCTGCTCGCGGTCACCTGCCGCCCACCATGCGTCGGTCTCCTCGCCGCCCGGGTGCACCGTCACGGCCCCTGCACGAAGGCGATGATCGCCTCGGCCGTCTCCTCGGGGGCGCTCAGCTGGGGGCAGTGGCCCGTCGAGTCCAGGGTGACCAGTCGGCTGTCGGGAATCTGCGCCTGGACGAAGGCACCCACCTCACGCGGGGCGATCGTGTCGCGCGCACTCTCGGCGATGAGCGTGGCCACGGTCACCTTGGCGAGATCCGCGCGGTTGTCGGAGAGAAAGGTGGCGCGCGCGAATGCACGGGCCATCTCAGGATTCGTTCGGCAGAAGCTGTTGGTCAGCTCCTCACCCAACTCGGGGCGCTCCGGGTTTCCCATGATCACCGGCGCCATCGTCGCGGACCAGCCGAGGTAGTTGCTTTCCAGCGACTCGAGCAGTTCGTCGATGTCCTGCTCGCTGAATCCGCCGTGATAGTCCCCGTCGTCGATGTACGACGGGGATGGGGTGAGAAGGACCAGCTTGTCGAAAAGCGAGGGCTCCCGCACGGCGGCAAGGACGCCGATCATGGCACTGACCGAATGCCCGACGAAGACCACCGGCCCGAGGCCGAGCTCCCGGCACATCTCGATGACATCCTCCGCATAGCCATCCAGAGTGGAGTACCGCTTGGGATCCCAGGCGGACGGGTCCGAGCGCCCAGCCCCTACGTGATCGAAGAGCACCACCCGGAAGTGCTCCTCCAACCGGGGCGCGACCAGACGCCACAGGTTCTGATCGCATCCGAACCCATGGGCCAGCATCACCACCGGTCCGCCGTCCCGGCCCGTCACCGATATGCGGTTTCTTGTCCGGACGTCCATAGGAACATCCTGACACTCCCCGCACGTGACGGCCTGCTCAGCCGGAAGGGCGGCTCTCCGGCATGCCCCCGCAGCCTCCCCGGTCGTTCGAGGTCGATTACCTGTTGGTCGAACGGACGGAAATCTGTGTCGGCCAGGCTAGACATTGGGTGGCGTCGTAGTTATGGTTTCTCTCGTAGCCAGAGAGACGGCAAGGCCCGGGCAGGGATGAACTGCCGGGCGGTACGTGCGGTAGAGGTGGCTGCGGTTCGCAGGACGGTTCGGTGGTGGAGTTCCGGAGCCAGGGTTGGTGCAGGACGGCGACGGGGCTGGCGGCCGGACCGGGTGGCCCGTGGATCAGGGGCCGCCGTGCAGCAGTATCCGCAGGTGCGGTGTGCAGTACCCAGCAGTACAGCGTCAGGTAAGTGATCGATCCCAGAGGGAAGAAACGGAGGAGCTGGGCGCCATCTGGATCGCCCGGGCGGAATGACAGAGCCCGGGTACCGCAGGACATCGATAGTGAGGTGGTCTCCGGTCAAGCAACCGCGATCCCCGCACCCCGCAGGCAACACACTCGGGCATGCGGACACGAAAAGCCGGCAGAGCATCACGTGCCGGCAGATGGTGTAGCTGTTCCTTCGGGGCCCTGGTGCCATGTGGCACCAGGGCCCCTCCACGCGTTCCACAGAGAGGTGCGATGACAGCAGATGACTCGTTCGGACGTCTCGACGACGACGACTACCCCGCTTACACCATGGGCCGGGCCGCCGAAATGCTCGGCACCACGCAGGGTTTCCTCCGTGCCATCGGCGAAGCCCGCCTGATCACCCCGCTCCGTTCCGCGGGCGGCCACCGCCGCTACTCCCGTTACCAGCTGCGCATCGCCGCGCGTGCCCGGGAACTCGTCGACCAGGGCACCCCCATCGAGGCCGCCTGCCGCATCGTCATCCTCGAGGACCAGCTCGTAGAAGCCCAGCGCATCAACGCCGAATACCGCGAGGGTGTCAGGCCGGCCGGCACGGCGAATGCCTGATCGGTGACCGGCACGTACGCCCTCCGCGTCCGCTGACCACACGGGAAGAACTACTTCGATGGCCCGATCGGCTGACGCAGGCCCCCCCGAACGGGCTCCGGTGCCGTGATCGCCGGCCCTCGACCAGTCAGAAACCGCCCTCGGCTTCTGCTGCGGGCTGTTGGCCCCACGCAGAGGCGATCGTGTCCGCGGCGATGGTCGCGGGCAGACCCGTGAGCGCCTTCAACTGAGCGGGCTCGTAGGGAGTGGGGCCGTGCCACTCCAGGATCATCACGGTGGCGTCGTCGTTGAGACGGCCGCCGTGGTAGTCCAAGTGGTGCCCGATCAGCCGCCGTAGGGTTTCCGGCACCGGGAGGCCGTCGGAGTGGTGGCGGATGAGGAAGTCGGTCAGGCCGTCGAGGCCGAATTCCTGCCCCTCGTCGTTGCGCGCTTCGGTGATGCCATCGGTGTAGAACAGCAGGCGGTCCCCGGGTTCGAGCTGGTCGCGGCGCAGGGTGCCGCGCACGCCCAGCCCGGTTCCCAGCGGAGGCGCGGGCGGGCAGGACAGATGTACGAGGGTGCGGTTGCCGCGGATGACCACCGGGGGATGGTGGCCGTAGTTCGTCCAGGTCAGTACACCCGTGGCCAAATTGAACTCGGCCATGATGCTCGTGGCGTAGCGGCTGCCCGCGAATTGTTCGGTCAGCGCCGCTCCCACACCTTCGGCTGTCTGCAAAAGACCTTCACCCTGACAACGCTGGACGCGCGCGGCGGCCAGCGCAAGATTCGCGGTCAATCCGGCGGCAGTGTCATGTCCCATGGCGTCGAAGACGGAAAGATGCATGGTCTCGCCTGCCAGGGCGTACTCGAAGGCGTCTCCGCTGACTTCGTAAGCCGGTTCCATGACGGCGCTGATCAAAAGCCGATCGGTCGCGAAGGTCCGCGGCGGCATCAGCCGCCATTCCATTTCCGCTGCCACTTTCATCTTCCGGCGGCGCACCAGCCTCGAGTACAGGTCGCTGGTTCCACGCTTGCTCTCCAGGAGCAGGGCGACGAGTCCGGCGAGTCTGTTCAGATCGTCATCCGGCTCGACCTGCGCGCCCGGCATACCGACCCGGAGTACGCCCAGGCGCTCGGTTCCGTCCAGCAGGGGCACCCACCACTGCCCCGTCGAGGAAGCAGAGGCCGGTGAGATCTTTCCGAGTTGGAAGGCTCGCCCGGCCACCGTTCCTTCAACGGCCAACTCGGCCGGCGCGTCGACCCCACCGGGGCTGATGTCGATATTCCCTGCGAGCAGACACAATTGTTCCTGCCGCAGATCTGCCACATAGATGAGCACGTGCGGCCAGCCCGCCCGACCGGCATGCGACGCGACCGTACCGGGCAGCTGCTCCAGGGTCATCAGATGGCTCGCAGCGATCAGCTCTCCCAGCACGCATGCACGCGCCACATCCGTGCCGCTCATCAACGACACCCTCCTTACGGCCCGGAGAACTACGTCACGGTCAACCATAGCCGCGGGTGGAGAACCCAGCCGAGAAGCGGACGCGGATACGAGGAAGAGTGACGGGACGCCATCACGCATGACCCGACGTGCCCGGGCAGGAGCGGGTGGGGGCCCGGCCCCGCGCGACGCCGCCGCGCGCCCGGAGTCGACAGATACGAGTGATCACGCCGACGGGCGTGGCGGGAACATGGCCCAGCGAATCGTGGCGGTCAGTGCTCGCCCGGTCGGGGCCACACAGGCCTCGGACATGCCGAAGAGCCGCGGTAGCTCCAGCGACGTACGGGCCCACCGCGGGAGGGTGGCGACGGAGTTCGCGGCAAGCACGGCATAGGGGGCGCGGGCAGCCCAGGGCAGGGGAGGGTGCAACAGGATGAAACGTGCGGCCTCGCGCGCTTCCCTTGTCGGGCGGAGTTCATCGCGGTAGGCCGCGAGGCGGGCGGCGAGTTCCTTGCGGTCACGCGGAGGATCGATGACACCGAGCGCTTCCGCCACCCGCGCAGTGTCGGCGACGTAGCCGTCGCACCCCGCCGCGTCGAGCGGATCCACGCCGTATCGCTGGTGAGCGAGCAGAAAACTCTCCACCTCGGCCACATGCACCCACCCGAGGAGGTGGGGGTCAGCGGCGCAATACGGCTCTCCGCGCGAAGTCGTTCCGCGCACCCGGCTGTGCACGGCCCGCACGCGGTCGACCGCCTGCT
This sequence comes from Streptomyces sp. NPDC005775, assembly GCF_042871565.1. Lineage (NCBI taxonomy): Bacteria > Bacillati > Actinomycetota > Actinomycetes > Kitasatosporales > Streptomycetaceae > Streptomyces > Streptomyces sp. NPDC005775. The sequence goes on from NZ_JBIAIU010000014.1 coordinate 24,668, forward strand.
GTGCGTCGTCCGCTGTTCCGTATGTGGTGACGGCGAGGAAGGTACTGGTGCGCTGGAGCCGCCCCCAGGGATCCCCGCGATAACCGGAATGAGCCTCCACGGCAGCCATGGCCAACGGGTGCAGGGACTGGAGCAGAAGCGCCCGCAGTCCGCCGATGAACATGGACGCATCGCCGTGGACCGTGCGAATCGGCCGGTCCGGACCGAACCAGCGCGGGCCGGGCGCTCCGTGGATACGGGCGCGGTTCTTCGGCCCCGCCGGACCGGCGACCTGGGCGAAGATGGCGCTGCCCAGCCGCTCCCGCAGGCCGAGGACGGTACGCGTGGACGAGTCCATACGGCCAGTATGCGCGCACAGCCACTGCGGGCGGGGCGCAGCGCCCCGCCCGCAGTGGGACAGCGGCTGAGAGCGACGCTCGACCTCGCACCGCGTGGGAAGGCTTGCGCCTGCCGGGCCCCGTCAGTCTGCGAGCACCGGGCTGCCAGGTCGGGGACGGGGAAGTGCCCGGCGGGGCTTCAGCCGGACAGTCACCCCGTGGCCACAGGTCTCAGCGGCCCATCAGCCGCAGCAACCGGCTCTGCCGAACCTCCTCGGCCGGGGGCGTAGCCCCTGGGGCGGCGAAGAAGCGGTGGCTGGTGCCGGAGGCCGTGGGCGACTCCGGCAAACCGGCGTAGATGTCTGCGAGATTGTCCTCGATCCAGGCGACCAGCCCCTGATCCAGGTCCTCCGCACCGTCGACGGCTCTGGCCAGGTCCCAGGTGTGAATGACGGTGTCCGTGGTCCGGACGGTGAGAGCCTGCTCTCCCGTCACCGGGCCGAGTGGGTAGTCCAGGGTCTGCTGGAGGGCACCGGGTCCACGGAACGCAGCGGCGCACTCCCGCACCGAGCGGCGGTACGCGTCGACTGGATCGGCGCCCAGGGCATCCTCGTCCCGGAGCCGCAGGAAGTCGGCGGCCGAGCCGCCGCCGAGCAGCAGGACGTAGTTGAGGTTTCCCCGGGTCACGTGATTGACCAGGTGGCGGACGTCCCATTCCGCGCAGGGGGTGGGTGCCGTCCACTGTTCGGGCCGCACCGAGCACAGCCTGCGGGTGAATCCGGAGCCGGCCAGCAGATAGCGGTCGATGATGTCTGCGAAGCGGTATGGCATGACACCAGCGTGGGGGATGCCGGGGGCGGAGAGCTGGCGGAAAGCGGACACCGACCCCACGGGCGCCCCGACTGAGGTCCGGCAACCCGTCACGCCGTCACCACACCGAGTCCGGGGAAGCAGGCGGTGCTACGGATGTGGGCACCGGAAGTCCGCCGCGATCAGTTCAGGCCTTGGACCTGCTGGTCTTCTTGGCGGTCCGCTTCGCGGCGGGTTTGCGAACTGCGGCCGTGGCGGCCTGCTGCTCCGTCTCGGCCCCCGTCGTGGACAGGGAGCCGCCCGCGCCTTCCAGGTGGGCCCGGACGAACCACTGGAACTGCTCCAGGGAACGCAGGTGCTCGATGAGGAGATCCTCGGTGACGGGATCGATGTCGGCGGCCTTGGACGCTGCGGACCTGTGCTCCGTGATGATGCCGGTGTAGACGAGGTCCAAGGCGCCCAGGTGGGCCAGGGCGTCCGCGCGGCCGAGGCTGTAGTCGTCCCACGTCCGTTCGGCGACCAGGGCGCCGGGTGTGCCGTGGGGTTCGCCACCGAGCGCGGAAATCCGCTCCGCCGTGTCGTCCGCCATGGCCCTGACCGCGACCGTCTGAGGGTCGAGCATTTCGTGAACCGCGATGAAGTGGGGCCCCACCACGTTCCAGTGGATGTGCTTGAGGGTGAGCGCCAGGTCATTGAGAGCGTGCAGGCGCATGTTCAGGAGCGAAATGATCTGCTTACCGTCCTTGGTGCTGAGACCCGGAACGGTGTAGCGAGGGCTGCCGACTGCCATGACTCTCCTTCGTGGGATGAATTCCGTGGGATGAACGCGCGCCCTTTTGTGTGCCCTGTCGCCGACGATCCATAACCCGGATCGCGCAAGTGGAGTCAGGCTGTGCCCGCGACAACCCGTGTGCCGAATCCCCTCGCTGGGCGGCGATCCAGACTTCCCGGCCAACGCACGGGTTGATGACGTAGCCGGCTGACTTCTTCGGTGGATGAGCCCGGCCGGGAGGGCACTGTTATGCGAGAGGGGAACGCGCGTATGCCTCGGACGGCGACGGGTAGGCGGCTACTCAGCCGGTCAATGACAGGAGGTGACCCGTGGCTACAGGACCAGACACCGAAAAGCAGAGCGGGCAGAGGAGCGTCGTGGGCAGGGTGCGGATGTATCAGCCGGCCCGGACAGAGCCAAGGGCAGGGGCTGAGGCGAGCTTGGGCAAGCAGACGGAGCCGCATATCGTGCGCGGCGAAGACTGAGGAAACGCTGCAAGGGCGTCGCGTCGCGTCCTGCGCACCGGAATGGCACGGTGACCGGCGTTGGCTCCGCACTCCGTGCGGGGGACCTCTTCGCGACGACCGCCCGCAGGAATCCGTGCAGGTGCGCTTCCTCTGCAGATGCCGGACGGATTTCACCTTCCATGGCGATTCTCGCGCACGCTCGTACGGCCAACTCCTGAGTGCCCGTTGGTGGGAGTGCGTCCGCCGCGTTCAGAGCCTGCCGCACATCGGTGACGTCGGTCATGACGCACGAGGTGTACGCCGTGGCTTCGCCTCGCTGACGGAGCGCGGGGTAAAACCCGCCGCTACCGATCCAGCAGAGGCGCTCGGCGTGGACCCTTTTCGCGGGGCCCTGCGGGGCGGTGTCCCGCGAGCGTCGCCGCGGCCTGGTTGACGGGACCGCCGTCCGCTGAGGCCCGGCCTTCGCGGCCGGGCCCCGGCGGGCGTGCGCTGCCCCTCACCCCGTCGACTCATCCGGGGTGGGGTGTTCCGCGTGGGTGCCGGCATTGCGGGCGGTGCTCCGGCCCGAGCCGGCCTCATCGGGGTCGGGCCTGTCGTGCTCCGCATCCTCATCCCGATCCTCGGCATTCGGGGGGAGAACGACGTCGAGGGCGTCCTCGCCGTCCTGAGCCTGCTGGTCGGGCACGTCGGCGGGTATCGGCGGCGGACTGCCCGTCGCTCCCGTGTACGCGGTGCCCTCGGGCCTGCGGTCGGTCATGGTCGTGCTCCCGTCAGTGCGCGTCCGCCCCCGAGCGGGGCGGACTCGTGCTGCACCCCGCGTACCCCCGTCCTCCGACGCGACGCACGGCAGCTTGCCGTGCGCTCACCTGGGTCACGGGGGCGACGTAGTGGCCAGAGACAATTCCACGTCGTCCGCGAGCCGAGCGCATCCGCTCACACGATCTCTTCGGAGGTTTCAACGCCACGGCTGCGAGCGGAGCGCACAGGGCGGCGGTGGCCCTGCGGCGCAGCTCTTCCCGGCGGAATGGTGCCACGCCGGGAAGGAGGTGTGGGGGAGGGGCAGACGCCTCGCCCCGGCCGGCCTTTCGTCGCCCGGGGCGGGCGTGTCGCGCCCTGTCAGGAGAGGGTGCAGGTCACTGTCGGGACGCCGCCGGAGCCCGGCGTTCCCTGGAAGCCGAAGCTCGTGTGCGCACCGGGCGCGAGGCTTCCGTTGTACGGGGTGTTCGTGACGCCGACCGCGGGTCCGGTCTGGGTGTAGGCCGCGTTCCACATGTTCGTGACCTTCTGGCTTCCTGCCCAGGTCCAGCTCACCTTCCATGCGGCGGCGCCCGCGGTGCCCGTGTTGGTGACGGTCACGTCCACGCCGAAGCCGTTCCCCCAGTCTCCGCTGACGGTGTAGGTGGCTGTGCATCCACCGTTGCTGCCGGAGGTGCCGGCGGTGGTGGCCGGCACGGATGCGGAAGCCGCGGACGTGTTGCCCGCCGCGTCGCGCGCCCGGACGGAATATGCGTACGACGTCCCGGCCGTCAGACCGGAGTCCGTGTAACTGGTTCCGGTGGCTGTGCCGACCTTGACGGAGCCGCGGTAGACGTCGTAACCCGTCACCCCGGTGTCATCGGTCGCCGCCGTCCACGAGAGCGAGACCGAGGCGCTGGTGGTTCCGGTGACAGTGAGCCCGGCCGGAACAGAGGGGGCCTGTGTGTCGCCCCCGTCACCTCCGTCACCTCCGCCGCCGAAACCCGGGGCCTTGATGCTCGCCAGGTAGCCGTCCTTCACAGTGTCGACGGTCGCCCAGTCATCCTTGAGGATGCCCCCGGTGTCTCCGGAGTTGGGGTTCCAGGACCAGAAGGTCCAGGAGAAGCTGTCACCGCCGTACTGGCCCGTCGGCCGCAGGTACTCGGCCAACGCCTTCAGCCACTTCTGGTCGGTGACCGACTGGAGCGTGGTGCCGAACTCGCCCACCCAGACCGGCGCGATGTTCTGCTTGAAGATGTAGCCCCAGTACTTGTCCCAGACGCCGGGCATGTTGCCGGGGAAGGCCGCGTCGCTGAACCAGGGTTGCTGGGCGACACTGGTCGCGTAGTCGTGCGCCGAGTAGACCACCCGGTGCGCCACGTTCAGCTCCACCGGATACTGGCCGACGCCCATAAGGTTTCCGCCCCACCAGCCGGACACACCGTTGAAGGTCTGGACGCCCTCCACGAAGATCAGCAGCTCGGGGTTGGCGGACAGTACGGCGTTGCCGCCGCGCTGTGCTGCCAGCCGCCAGTCCTTCGTGGTGTCGCCGCAGCCCCAGCAGGCGGGATCGTGCGGTTCGTTGTGGAGGTCGATCCCGATCACGGCGTCGTTGCCGGTGTAGCGGCCGGCCAGGGCCTTGAGGTTGGCCAGCCAGGTGGCCTCCGGAACGGACGCGGTGTACCAGAGCGCCGACTGCCCTGCGGAGTCGGGCCGGTGCCGGTCCAGAATGACCTTCATGCCGACGTTGCCCGCGTGCTCCACGATCCGGTCCATCACGCCCAGCGAGTCGAGGCCCTGCAATTCGCTGTTCATGCCTGCGGAGTAGTTGATGCTCGTGGGCGCGGTGCCGGTGAAGATGTCGTCGCTGTAGGGCAGCCTGATGGTGTTGTAGCCCAGCGACTTCATCTGGTCGATCATGCTCTTGTAGTCGCGGGACCACAGGCCGTGCGGCACGTAGTTGGACGTCTCGAAACCGAACCAGTTGATACCGGCGACGCGGACCGGCCGGTTGGCGGCGTCCAGGAGCTGACGGCCGCTGGTGTGCCAGTAGCCGGCCCCCGGTGTGACGTCGGCGGCGGTCGCCGCCTGAACACCCGCGAGGGGGAGCAGGAGGGCGGCGGCGGTGATCGCGGCCGTTCTGACCGCGCGTCGGAGAACGCGGAGAGGGTGAAGCACGGTGCTGGGTCCTCTCTCGGGAGCAAGGTCCGTCGACACGCGTATGGGAGCGCTCCCAAATCCGTGTCGCGCACCCAGCCGCTGATGGTGGGAGGGATGGTGGCGTCGTGGACCATCGTCGCTTCCGGCCCGGGGCTGAACTCCGGTTGCCGGACGTGGAAGCCGATGGCTCGCGGCCCGGCGCCATAAAAGCGATAGAGCAATGGGCATGTCAATGGGCTGTGCAGTGTTCATCACTTGAAGGCGTGCTGTCCGGCCGCGCGCCGGCCCCGGCAACGGCCCGCAACAAAAACCGGGCGGCGACGAACCCGAGTCCGGCCTCGCTGCCGAGGACCGACCTGGCCGTGCGTCCTGCACGCTCGCACGACCCGCCACGGCCGTCTCCCCGGTTCTGATCCCTATCGGATGAAACGCCACCGGATACCCGTGTGGCGGAGGAGACGATTCCCCACGCTGCTCCTGTGTACAGGATGATCAAGGATCAGGGCCGGCGCCGAAGCGAGCACGGCGTCCGCGTGGGCAAGCAGAGACAGCCACCGAGCACACCGGCCTCCGTGTCACGCCCGGCGCGGGGGACGCCGCCGACACGGGCTCCCTTGTACGAGCGCGCCCGGTACTGGTTCGACAACACGTTGGCCAGGGGGGTGACCGTTCTCATCGGATGGCTTGCCGTCGCATGCCTTGCTGTCGTGGTCCCGGTGAGCGCGCTTCTGGTGTGGACGGACGACCGGGCTCCGGACACGGCACGCGCCAAGACGGCGGCGGTGTGGCGGAGCGTCGGGCAGACCCTCAGGCTGGGAGGAGAGGTCGGCTCACCGCTGCGCGTCATCCTGTCGGTCCTGCTGGCCCTGATGGCACTCTTCTACGTCTCCACCATCGTAGGTCTCATCACCACGGCGATCACCGAGGAGCTCATTGCCCTGAGACGTGGCCACTCCACGGTGCTGGAGAGCGGTCACACTGTCGTGCTCGGCTGGTCGGACCAGCTCTTCACCGTTGTGGCCGAGCTCGTCGCGGCCAACGCCAATCAGGGCCGGAGCGCCATCGCGGTCCTGGCCGACCGGGACGTGACGGAAATGGAGGAGGAACTGCGCACCGAGGTGGGGGACGCCGGCCGGACGAGGATCGTCTGCCGCAACGGACGCCCCACTGATCCGGCCGCGCTCGCGCGCGTCAGCCCGGCCACGGCGGACGTCGTCCTGATCCTGCCGCGTGACCATCCGGACGAGGACGCGGAGATCGTCAAGAACCTGTTGGCCTTGCGGACCGCGGTCGACGAGGAGAGCCGGGTGCGTACCGTGGCGGTGGTGCGAGATGCTCGATACCGCCTCGCCGCCGAACTCGCGGCCGGCCCGGACGCGGTCGTGCTCGAGATCGACGACGTGACCGCCCGGCTCGTGGCGCAGTGCGCCAGGCAGCCCGGCCTGTCCCTCGTCTACCAGGAGTTGCTCGACTTCGCCGGGGACGAGTTCTACGTCGTCGACGCCCCGGACCAGGCAGGCCGTGCTTTCGCCGAGGTGCTGAGGGCATGTCCCACGTCCAGCGTGGTCGGGGTCCTACGGGTGGACGGAACCCTTCACCTGAACCCGCCGGCCGCCTCGGTCCTGAGCCCGGGCGACCAGCTCGTCGTGATCGCCGAGGACGACGACACCACGGTCACCACCGACGAGCCCGCCGCATTCGACGAGTCGGTGATGGTGAACCGGGAAAGGACGCCGGCGCGCGCCGAACGAGTGCTTCTTCTGGGATGGAACGGCCGCGCCCGGCACATCGTCCGTCATCTCTCCGGCCATGTCGCTTCCGGTTCCGTCCTTCACGTCGTGGCCGACGGAGGTGAGAGCCTGGCGACGGAGGTACGGGCCGCCGCCGCGCAAGCCGCTCCTACGCTGAACGTCACCTTCGGTCCCGGTGACCCCACCCTTCCGGGCACGATGAGCGACGTGGACCTGTCCGCCCACGACGGCGTCATCGTGCTCGGCCCTGATCGCGGGCCCGGCCATGACTCACCGGACGACCGGACCCTGGTCACGCTGCTGCTCCTGCGTGACCGGGAGCGCACATCGGGAATCCCGGTCCGGGTGGTCACCGAGATGACCGACGACCGCAACAGAGCCCTCGCCCCCGTCGGCGTCGGCGCCGACTTCATCGTGAGCGGAAAGCTGGTCGGTCTTCTGATGGCTCAGATCTCACAGAACTGGCACCTCGCAGGCCTGTTCGCGGAACTACTGGCTCCGCACGGCAACGCGATCCACCTCAAGCCCGTCGGCGACTACGTACGTGGAGGGGAGCGGGCATCCTTCGCCACGGTCGTCGAGGCCGCCTCGCGCCGCGGGGAGTGCGCCCTCGGATACCGCAGTAGCGGCCTCGCACGCGTGGGGACCGATTACGAGGTGCGGCTCAACCCGCCCAAGGCCGAAGTCCGGTACTGGAGCGCGGACGACGAGGTGATCGTGATGGCTGAGCACTGACGTGGTGGCGGGGCACAGTCCGGTGCCACCGAGACCGGTGAACCGTACGAGGAGGCGGCCGCCCGGGAACGGGCGGCTGATGTGCTGCAAGTCGCGTGGCACGCCTGGCTCACCGAGCCGGAACGGGAGGCGCGGTCTCCACTGCCAGGTCATCGACCTGAAGGTCCACGTGCGCGTCTGCTGGGTGCCCGCTCGCGGGGGAGCGGGCGTGGATGCCGGGCAGCGGGGTATCCGGGTGTTTCTCCCGCCGCAACCTCAGTCAGCGTGACTGTCTCGTTCGTCTGCTTGCGGCCCGGAACGACAGAAGGGCTGGGACCGGATGACGTTGGCGCACGGCATATACATGGCAGCAGGCATTGGCATCCTTTTGGCCGCCGCCCTCCCTCCGGTGGTCCATCGACGTCCCTTTTCCCTGCCGATGGTGTTCCTCGTTGCGGGAGCGGCCATCGCTCTGCTGCCGCTCGACGTGCCCGTCGTGGACCCGGTACGTGACCGGGTCTGGGTCGAGCACGTGACGGAGGTCTGCGTCATCGTGTCGCTGATGGGCGCTGGGCTGGCCATCGACAGGCCGTTCGGATGGCGTGCGTGGGCAGGAGCCTGGCGCTTCCTGACCCTCGCCCTTCCGCTCACCATCGCCGCCATGGGGGTGCTGGGCTGGTGGCTCATGGACTGGCCTCCGGCGGTGGCCCTGCTGCTGGCGGCGGCGCTGTCACCCACCGATCCGGTGCTTGCCGCGGAAGTGCGGGTCGGGGAGCCCATCAGCGGTGAGGACGAGGCGGACGAAGAAGAGGTGCGCTTCACGCTGACGTCCGAGGCCGGTCTCAACGACGGTCTGGCCCTGCCGTTCGTACTCGCCGCCATAGCACTGGCGACCGCGGCCGGTGATGGCTGGTCCGCGGACTGGATCGGCCACTGGCTGCTCGTCGACGTACTGCTGAGGGCAGTCGTCGGGGTGATCGCGGGAGTGGCCGTGGGCCGCCTCCTCGGCTGGCTGTTCTTCCGCTCCCCCCGCGTTCGCCTTTCGCGACAGATGGAAGGTTTCACCGCGCTCGGCGCCACCTTCACCGCCTACGGGATCACCGAGTTGGTCCACGGATACGGTTTCCTCGCAGTGTTCGTCGCGGCCTGCACCATCCGGGCCGCCGAACGCAGCCACGGGTACCACCAAGTACTGCACGGCTTCAGTGAACAGATCGAGCGTCTGCTGACCGCTGTGCTGCTCTTCCTCCTCGGTGGCTACCTGGTCGCCGACGGTTTGTCGGTCCTCGGTCCGCGAGACGTTCTCATGGGGATCGCCCTCATCGTCGTGATCCGTCCGCTCGCCGGTGCTGCCGCCCAACTGGGGTTCCCGTCGGGGCGGCGCGAGCGAGCGGTCACGGCGCTGTTCGGCATTCGGGGGATCGGGTCGCTCTTCTACCTCGCGTACGCACTCGGGGAGGGGCCCTTCGCGCGGTATGCCGACGAGCTGTGGGCAGTGGCGGCATTCACGATCCTCGCCTCCGTGCTCCTGCACGGCACGACCGCCACGCCCGTGATCCGGTACCTGGACCAACGGCGTTCCCGGACCCCGCGGACATAGTCCCGGGTATTGGCGAGAGGGACCATACTGATGGTGACAGCCGCCTGTCCGCCGAGGGGTCACGCGCGTACCCGGTCCGGCTGGGCGGTACGTGTTTTTGTCGATGCCTTTGAGGGGGTCATCCATGACCACGGCGAAAGACCTGTTCATCATCGCCATGGATCCGGACCACTCCGTGGGACAGGGCGATCTGTCGCTCGCACTTGCGGGAGCCGAGCTGATCGATCTCGTCGGGGCGGAGGCGGTCGTGGTGGACGGCGACCACATCGTGCCGGGTGGATCCGCCGCGACGCCGGAGGACCGGCTCATGCGGGCGGCTGTGGAGGGGCTCATTCCGCGGGAGCCCTACGAGCGGATCGAGGACTGGCTGTGGCGCCGTGGCCGAGACCTCTCGGCCACGTACCGGGCGGCCCTGGAAGAGGACGGTGTGCTGACGCGGAAGCGAACAGGCCGGTTGCCCTTCGGGGCGGAACGTGTGGAACCGGCCGATACACCCGCGCGCACCCGGGCGGCCGAGCGTTGGGCGGAGAAGGAACCCGTCCTTGCCGCTCTGACCTCGGTCCTGGGCGTCGAAGACGCACGGTCCGACGACGAGCCCGGCTTCGACGACGAGGCGGTGACGACCGTGATGGCTGCCGTCCATGACGCGGTGATGGAGCTGGAAGCCGTACGTCAGAGGCGGAACATCGAGAACGCGGCCTTTGCCAACGTCTGGCGTGGGCCGTGAGCTCAGTCCGGGTGAGCCGGTGCGGCCGAGTCCGGTGGCGGGACTGACCGGCTGTCTCACGAGCTTGATCCCATCCGGTAGCCCCTTCGCCTGCTGCGAAGCCGTACGCCGGTCACCCGCCGGGCCCCCGCCCTCCGCGTGGCGTCGTCCGGCGGTCGTGCAACCAGCTCGCCGTGCGCGACGGCATGACGATCCGGTTGCGGCCCGAGGGCCACGCGGTCGTGTCCGGCACGGTGACCGACGCCAACGACGGCGAGCCGGTCACCGGCGCCACCGTCACAGTGTCGCCCGCGGCGGCACGGCCGTCGCCACCGCCGCCACCCGGGCCGACGGGGCGTACCTGACCCAGGTACCGGCGGCCGCGGCGGCCGACCACGGGTGCGGTTCGGGTGGACCAGGCGGCCGGCCGGCAAACTGGTCGTGCCGGTGGGGGAGCCCGGTGGGGGAGCGGCGCGAGCGTACGCCGACCCTCACCACGCTCGGCGCGTGCGGGCAGCAAAAGGTCTCGCTGACGTTCGACACCGCGGCCGCCAAGCCCGGCACCGTCTACTCTTCGCCGAGCCGGCGGGCGTGAAGCCGGGACAGCGTGTCTTCGACGTGACGGCCGAAGGCCTGGAGAAGGTCGCGGACGTGGACGTCCGGCTGGAGTCTGGCGGCGCCCGGACCGCGCTGTCCAGGACGTTCACGGTCAAGGTCACCGACGGCCGGCTGGAGGTGGGCTTCAAGGCGGTCACCGGCACGACGTTGGTCAACTCGATCCGGGTGACGCACCGCCCTGACCTGACGAGCTGATCCAGCACGTCGACAGGCGCACGTGGGCCCGCCCCGGCAACATTCCGTGGCGGGCCCACTGCGTCGTGCGGAGATCGTCGCCGCGTGTCGGTCGCCGAAGCCGGCGCCGAACGGGACTTCTGTGATGCCCGGTGGGAGACGGAACACCGGCCGGAGCCTGCTCAGGCATCGGCGAGGACCTGCGCGGCCGGGGCGAACTCGATACCGAGCAGTTCCTCCACCGGCGCGTACACCTCGGGCATGTACATCGTCCGGGAGAGCAGGAGGTTCTCGGCCGGGGCGACCAGGACGCTGACCTGCTTGCCGACCTCGATGTCGGCGGAGGCGAGCGGCTGCCCGGCCTCGTCGAACGTGGTGATCAGATCGGGGAACGACGCCCGGCGGGCACCTGCGACGTCGAGAGCCATGTACTCGTTGACGATGTAGAGGGTGGTGCGTGCCGCGTCGTCCAGAACCGCGACGCCGACGTCCAAGCCCTCCCGCTGCTCGCAGCGGTAGTCGCGCACCGTGCCGGTCACGGCGATCTCACCGCCGAGGTGCTGTGCGGCGCCGAGCACCCCGCCCGCCAGGAAGCGGCGGCCCAGTTCGATGGCGAAACCGATCGCGCCCGGTGCGCCGTGCCGCACCGCGTAGCCGACCTCGACGGGGTTGCGGGCGACGCCCACCCAGCCGCCCGCCTCGACGGATGCGCGCCGGACCACGTTCGACGTGGCCTCCAGACCGCCGGAGACGGAGCCCTCGACGTAGGCGTACGGCTTGCCGCCCGCGTAGCCCTGGGAGGAGAGGTAGTTCTCCTCCTGGTGCAGTCCCATCGCGCCCATCACGCTGGAGGGGTGGGCGCGGCCGTTGCAGGCCAGGTCGATGACGGGCAGGCCGGTCATCGCCGAGTGGAACCAGCCGTTGATGGTGGTCTCGGCGCCGTTCTCGTTCGTGTGGATCGCCACGAGCGGGCGCGGCAGGTCACGGCGGAGCAGTTCCAGGGCGCGCAGCAGGTGCGTGGGCAGGACCTGCGGATCGGGTGCCGCGGGGGCGCCGACCAGGGCCACCGTCGCGGTCAGGTCGTCGGCCGCGAACTCGTCGGCCGACCACAGCTCCGGCACACCGATCTGGAGCGCCAGTTCGGCGGTGCGCAGACCCCGCTCGACGAATCCGCCGCCGCCTCCGCCCAGCACGGCACCGCCGTACACGGCTGCGCGGATGTCGTCATGGGTCAACTGTCGCTTCACGGGAACTCCCAGGGTGGTTCTGTGCAGAGGGGCGAGAGGACGTACGGGCGTCCGGCTACTTGGCGGCCTTGAACACGCCGTTGCCGAACGAGTAGAGGGCGTCACCGGCGATCGCACCGCCGGCGAAGACCTCCAGGTCGTCCTTGGCCTTGGGGCCGAGGACGCGCGGGGCGAGGATGCGGACGGCGACGCCGGCGGCGACCATCCAGCCCGCCATCGGTGTGGTGATCAGCAGTCCGGTCGCGAGCAGGATGCCGAGCTGGCGCTTCGAGCCGCCGATCAGCTGCACGATCGCGCCGGGGATCGCCCACAGGGCGAGGTCCCGGGCGGTCTCCGCGGACGGGCCCGCCTTGATCGCGGCGACGTACGCGGCGTCGATCGGGGCGGTCTGCCCGTTGTCGAAGAACATCCGGTACGAGACCAGGACGACGACGATGGCGACGCCGAAGCCGATCATTGCGGCGATCAGCTGCTGACGGCGGCCCTCCAGCTCGAAGGCCGGGTCGGCGTTCTCGCCACGCAGCAGGTAGCCCGCCTTGAGGTCGTACCCCATGTCGGCGAAGGCCGGGCCGGTCGCGGCGGTGAAGCCGGAGAGCACGACGAGCGCCTCGGGCGGGAAGCCGATGAGGATGCCGAGCAGCAGGGTGATCAGGGCGATAGCGAAGGCGGGGAACCAGCCGGAGTGCATTGACGCGATACCGACGAGCAGTTCGTGCAGGAACGCGGCGACGGAGGCGTACAGGAGGAAGCCGATCAGCATGCCCGGGCTCATGTGCGTGGCGGCACCGGTGCCGAACGCCAGCAGGACCGAGATCACGAGGTAGGCGCCGAAGCCCAGCCGCATGGAGCGTCCCAGACGTCGGGCGCCTTCCGGTGCGCCTTCCGGTCCGGCGGTGCGGGTCTCGTCCGCCGAGGTGCGCCGGGCCTTGACGATGGTGAGGCAGACCTGGACCAGGGCGACCAGGCCGGCACCCATCATCATGCCGTGCGGCAGGTACATCCCGCCCAGGTCGAGGCCGAACAGCGGGTCGGCGTACTGGTTGAACAGCAGGCCGATGCCGAAGGCGGCCATGGCGCCGAGCCCACCGATCAGGGCCACGCCGAACGCCGACATGGGCAGCGTGAACGCGGCGCCGACCAGCCCGGTCAGCAGACCGAGGCCGAGCACCTTGGCGCGGCGGCCGCCCTCGTCACCGGCCTTGATGGCCTGAGCGGCGGCGAGCCCGGGCGGCCAGGGGTTCTTCGCGGGGAAGGCCGGGGTGTCGTACATCCGGTAGAGCAGCCAGGCATCGACCAGCATCGCGGCGGAAACCCCGATCAGCATCGGGATGATCATGTTGTCCATCCCGAAGAGGAACGGAATGCCGATCGGCAGGAACAGGCTGTTCGCGGCGCCGAACGTGGCCGAGGAGATGCTGGTCTGCGCGAGGTTCTGGGCGTGCACCGAGCGGAAGCCGCGGAACCAGACGAGCGGTACACGGGCCAGCGTCATCGCGGCCAGCGCGCCGATCAGCGAGGTGCTGGGGGTGACGCCGAGCGTGGCGAGCAACTGGACTCCCACGATCGCGCCGAACACGCTGAGCACCACCGTGAGGATCAGGTTGCCGGGGGCGAGGGCGCGGGGGTGGCGTCGGTCCTCACTCGCGGAGCGCGAGGTCTCTGCCTGGGGAGGGGCGTCAGTGCTCATGGGTCTTTGGTGCTCCCGTGCGGGTGAACGCCTTGTCAGGCGCCTGGAGAAGTTCTAAAATCTGGAACAGCATCTGAATATGTGGATATCACTGGATCATCCACATGGCGCAGTCCGCCGTCAAGATCCCGGCCGGGGTTCTCGGTATGTGGGCGGTGCCTACCCGTGGGCGAGGGGCGGTCACGAAGACGCGCGGGTGCCCTTTACGATCGGACGACACGACTCGGGGGAGCTCGGGGGAGGCGGGAGCACGGTGAGCACACTCGCCAACGCGCGCGATGTCCTGCGGTTGATGGCACGTCTGCAGCGCGATCTGACCGTGACGGACGTCGCGGGGGCACTGGACCTGCCCAAGAGCTCCGTGTCGCGGACGCTCAGCATGATGGCCGAATACGGCTTCCTCGACCGCGACCCGATGAGCCGCGCCTACCGACCCGGCGTACTCGTCATGGAGGCCTCGTACCACTTCCGTGCCTCGCGCAGCACGGCCTCCCTCCTGGAGGAGGAGCTGGCCAGGCTGGTCGCCGACATCGGGTACACGGGTTACGTGGACGTGCTCGACGGGTCGGAGTCGCTCGTGCTGCACATGAGGCTCGGAACGACCGGCGCCCTCCAGGCGTACACCCCGGCCGGCACCCGGGCGCCGGCCTATGCCAGCTCCATGGGGCGGGCGCTGCTCGCCCGCCTGGACGACGCGCAGGTGCTGCGACTCGTCGACGCGCGCCTCGAGCAGAGCACGGGCTCGGCGCCGCGCACCCCCGGCGAGCTGACCTCCTGCCTGGCCCGGGTCCGCGCCGACGGCTGGGAGTCCTCACGCGGTGAGTACGTACCGAACGTCGCAGGCGTCTCCGCCGCCGTGCTCGACAGCGACACCGGACAGATCTTCGGCATAGGCGTCGCGCTGCCCGCGCCCGAGCTGCACGACGGGAACGCGGCCCGTTTCGGCCGGGCGGTACGGGACGCCGCCCTGCGCGTCGGCAAGCGCATCGGCGACCCGTACTGGCTGCGGTACGTCGAGAGCGATACCGGCCGCTGAGGCGCTCTCGGCCCAGCAGGGGCAGAGCGGCGCGCCCACCACCGCGCCGGGCGTCGGGACAGGCACCGTCGCCGGCCGCGCGCAGCGCCCGACGGTGCCGAGACCCGCAGCCCATCCAGTCGAGCAGCAGTGCCTCCGCGCCCGCGTCGACAGGGCTGCGAGCGGCCGCGTTCAGACCCGCATCGTCTTCGGCGTCGGGCGAGACGTACGTGAACAGGGGGTGGTGGCCCGCCACTCCTCACACGCGCGGCGAGCGGTCACCGGGAGGATGTACCTCGATGGCTTCGGGCAGGTGACCGGTCGGTGAGCGGGGCCTGACCGATGGTCAAGGAGGTAAGCACATGCACGACACCTCGTCCCCGGGAGTTCCAGGTAATGGATGCAGGTCCAGAATCTAAGTAGTCGGCGGCGCCGGGTGCCCCAGGTGATCAAGTTGGCGAGCGGTAGGGCACGCAGGGGATTTCGGAGGCGGCGGGGGCAGCATTCTCCGGCCTGGCCCACGGGTGGCCATGTCCCTCACCATCCCATCGGCAGGCTCTTGACGAACACGGCAAGCCGGTCGGCGATCACCCGGTCGTCGTGAGCCGAGGTGTGCCCGTCACATCCGAGGAAGTCCAGGCCCGACTGATCGAGGAACCAGTAGTGGACCCCGCTGTCACCGGCGTCGTTGCGCGCCTCGACCACCTGCCGCACATGCTCGGCGTTTCTGTCGAAGCCGACGGCCACGAGGGTGGTCCCGGCACCGTTGCGAATCCGGATTTTCCGAAGGAACTCGCCGTAAGCGGCGCGGTAGGCGGCCGCCAGACTGTCGGGCGTCCACGGTTCACCGGGGGTGAGGTCGGAGAAGTCGTTGGAGCCGAGGTTGACCACCACGACCTGGGGGCGCCACGTCCCCGGGTTCTGCCAGACGTCGCCGTCCACGTTCAGCAGGGCGCGGTCGTAGTAGGTCCGGTACGTGACGTCCGGGCAGATACCGGCGACATTGCGCACCATGCCGAGGCCGGAGAAGCCGTTGATCTGGTAATCGGCGTCCAACTGCCGGGCGGTGAGGGCTCCGTGGCTCACGTCGCTGTTGGTGTTTCGCCCGACCTGCTCCGGATTGCAGTCCCGGGTCCCCGACACATTGCCGTAGCCCACCGTGATGGAGTCCCCGATGAACTCGATCTGGCGATCCCGGGGCGCCGGCTTGCCCAGTACGGCACCCCCGGGCGCGGCGACGAAGCCTCCGAACGTGCTGGTGTCCCCCGGGGTGTCGTTGCGTTTGACGACCCGGACCGTGTGCTCGCCGTCTTGCAGGCTGTTGATCCAGTGCGTGGTGTCGCCGGGTGTGACCAGGGTGGCGACGGTGACACCGTCGACCTGGACGTCGTAGTCGGCGGCCGCGCAATCGAGTATCACCCCGAGCCCGGTCCCGCGGAAGCGGCCCTCGAAATACACCCCGGGCCAGCTGAACTCCACCGTCTTCCCACAGTCCTTGACCCGCCCTGCGGTATGCACCTGCTCCGAGACGCTCTTCGCGGGGACCAGTTGCCTCAGCTCGTACCGCGAGCCCGCGTCCACCACGGCAGGCGCCGCCGGCCGCCTCCCGCGCCCCGCCTTCGGGTTCCCTTCTCTGAAAGTCATCAGCGTGCCATCTCTCCGGCCGGGAAATGTCCGGCCATGCGGTATGACGCCTTCCCCTCAGCGCATGGATTGGATCCAGCGCCAGCCACCCTCGCCGATCGAGACGGCTGGTCCGAAGCCGGTACCTGCCGCATCGCCTGGGCGAGACAGCAGGTCACCAGTGCTGGTGTCCTGGGGTGTGGTGGTGAGCAGCAGATCGGCGCGTCCGTCGTCATTGGTGTCCCCGACCGTACTGGCGAGAGGGTACTGGGTGCTCGGCACGGAGCCGATGAGAGTGGATGCGGGAAGCGCCTGCGCCCCGCCGGACAGGAACTGGCGAAGCTGCCCCTCTGCGGAACGGGCCCACAGATCCGCGCGGCCGTCCGTATTTACGTCGCCGGGGGCAAGGATCTCGGGCAGGTCGGCGGGCTTCCACTCCGGGCCTCCCAGAAGCACGGCGTTTTGCGGCAGCGTTGGGTTGGTCCCCACGCTGCCGCGGTGCAGGTAGAGGCCGTTGGCGCTGCGGCCCAACAGATCGGGTTGCCCGTCACCGTCGATGTCCCCCACGGCGAGGACGTCGGCGTGCGCCCAGCCGGTGTGGCGTTCACCCATCGGGATGCGGTCGCCGAGGTGGCCGAGGCCGATGTTCGGGTAGACCCACAGCTCGTCGCCGATCCGTGCGATGACGTCCTCGCGACCGTCGCCGTTCCAGTCGCCGCGGTGACTGACGTCGGCACCCGCGAAGCCGCTCCCGCCGATGATCTGGTACGGGGCGAAGTGTCCGTCGCCGAGCCCGGGGTAGAGCCGCAGCGAGCCGTCGTTCTGGACCGCGAGCAGATCCCGGATACCGTCACCGGAAAGGTCTCCGGCCACGGGCGACCGCTCCCGGAACGCCGCCGCCGAGCGGACCAGCAGGTGGTCCTTCACCTTGGTGAAACCAGTTTCCACGGTTTCGCTGCGCAGGTCGCGGAAATCCTGATGTCCGAAGAAGGCGAAGTCGAACTTCGAGACGTATTTCGTACCCGTCTCGTTGTCGACGAGAGTGGGAGCGCCGGAGCGGCAGATCGTGGCACCTGCCCCCTTGCATGCGTCCGTGAAGTACTGCTGGTCGGTGCCGTCTGCCTCGTCGAAGGACAGGGTCCCCGGACGGCCCGCATACACCGGATCCATGTGCGCGTAGTCGGGGCGGGCGTTGAAGTCGCCGGCCAGGATGACTGGCAGGCCGTTAGCCCAGGTCTCGATCCGCTCCAGCAGCTCCGGGGTGTCGTTCTTTGTGGCGTCGTCGCGCCGAAGGTGCGTACTGCAGGCCAGGACGGCACGCCCGTCGACCGGGGCCTTGGCACAGACCACCGAGCGCTTCTCCCCGGTGAAACCGGGCGGTGTCAGGTTCGCCGACATCCCGGTGACCTCGCTTGGCGGGGCCTTGATCAAAAGCGCCTGGCCGAAGCTTCTGTCGTCACCCCACTTGGAGCAGCCGTCCGAGGTCTGGGTGCTGGTCCATACGCCCGCGTAGCTGGGCAAGGCCTGCCGGAGTCGGTCGTACTGGCCCTTGCACATCTCCTGAAGCATCACCACATCGGTGTCCCAGTCGGTGATGTGACCCTGGAGGCCTTCGGCCCAGGCGATCGGGGACATGTCGCTCTGACACTTCGCCGCATACGCGCCGCAGACGTTGTACGTGATCGTACGGACCGGGGGTGTACCCGCCGGCGCCTCGGCAGACACGGCCGCCGTCGACGGCACGCTCGCGAACAGACCGGCGGCCAGAACGAACCCCGCGACTATGCCCCGAAGTGGTCTTCCCTTGGTCAACACATTGCCCGCCCTGGTGAGAATCAAGCAAAGAGGGAAAGGGTAGATCACGTCGTCGGCCCTTGCCGCGGGGAGATGCCGTACTCGGTGCGGCACAGCCTACGAGTGTGGGAGGTGATGAGGACCAGCGCATCCCGACTCCGGTCAGCCGGCCACCCGTTCCGGAGCAATCTCGTGATGCACGGGTTGTCGACCCTTGCACCGAGCTTCACACCGTCCGGACGACCCTGGAGTCGACCGGACACCAACTAGCCGATGCCACCCGCCGCAAGCCGCTTCCCTGAGCGGCGAGCGGCATCCGGTAACCCGTACACGTTCGCATCAAACTTCATGCAAGGTGGCCGACCAGCGGACCAGGCAGTCCACCTCGATCAGGCCAGGGCCCGGAAAGCTCCACACCGACAAAGGCTGCGACGCCGCCCGCCTGCGACGTGGTTACGCCGGCGCGGCATCCAGCAGCGCATTGCGAGGAAAGGCGTCGAGTCCTCACAGCGGCTCCGCCGCCACCGTTGGGCGGTCGAACGCACCATGTCCTGGCTCGCCGGCTGCCGCCGGGCCGGTGGTGTCCGCTCGTGCTCCAGCCCGCATCTTTCCGACCGGTGGCACGGCCGTGGTGTGGGCGACACCCGGGGCCAGGGCCCGCGCCCGGGAGCGGTGCTCGCTGCGGGGGCCCGTGGCTGCGGGCGGACCTCGTACGGGACAGCTCTTGGCTGCCTGTCGTGAAACTCAGGCGAGTATTCGGGGAAAGATCACCGCCCCATGCCTCCATATGACGCGAAACACCAGACGAAGATAAGATGGGACAGGTCGTTACACCCTCCGATTACAGGCCGCTTCACGGGAGCAGTCATGGTCGACGTCGTTTTTGCCAGCGGTGACAATCCAATAACCCCGAGCATATCGATCATCCATGACGATGAATCGTTCCGTGTCGAATGGGTGGCCTTCAACGCCGGCGCCCAAGACCTTCCGTCCTTCGTCGACCGTCTGCTCGTCGAGAGGATTCCGGAAGGCTGCCCCGGTTCCGACGACACCGAACATGAGGCCGTCTTCGACAGCGACGTGGACGGGGACCCGGCGGACTTCACCGAACCGGATCTGCTCGCGGGCGACACGGGCCCGCTGATGGAGCCCCAGGTGGGGCCGTTTCCGGTCGGGGACTACCGGCTCACCGTGACGCTGGCCAACGACCTCGGAGTGGGGCACACGACGTTCCTCTGCGTTCCCGTCGTGGCCGCGGTCTGAACCGGCGGACAGGCGTGGGCAGAGGCGGTACCAAGGGCGGAACGGGACAACCGGTCCGGTGATACGCACGAGCCGAGGAGAGATCATGCCGTACGGCGGAGCAGCCGCGGGCCCCACGTGCCCGGGAGCGGCGACGGCGGACACCAACGTTTCGCTGAGCAGTTCCCATTGGTACGAAATTGTCAATGACACGGACGACCCGATCATCGTGGAAATCGTCTGTGAATTGTCTGATTCGGAAGGGAATACCGCGTCCGAGGTCCGACGCGAGTCGATAGCGCCGCAGAGCGACACGACCGCCACGCAGACGCTGTATCTGGTCGCCGCCTATCCCTCGCCGGGCCCGGTGACCGTCACGGCCACCACGACGCTGTCGGGCGATGTGTCGACAAGTGGGTCCAACATGTGCACCTTCAGCGTTTCGGAGGACGCACTGTTCACGAGGCCCCTCACCGTGAACGCGGGCGGCCCGCGGCTCTTCCGCCGTGTGCGGCGGACCCACGCGTCGCCCAGAAATCGTCGTCTGGCCTCCGCCGCGGCCCGCAGGAGCCGCTCGCTGGGAACCGGGGCCCAACCCTCGGGGTGAGTTCCCCAGTCCCGCGAGTGAATTGACGGCCCTTCAAGCGAGCTGGTGGCATGCGCCGCCCGGCGTCGGCTCACCTCCCGCTCTCAACAGGGAGATGTCAGCGTCGTGACCGATTTCGATCGTTCGGCCTTCCACCATCGGGTGGCCGTGCTTCCCTGGGATCTCGGTGAGTTCACCGCTTTCGTCCGCGGGGACGACGGCACGGTGGAGCATTACGAGGTCTTCGAGGGCGTTGTCATGGCCGGCCCCGAGCCGCTCGGAGGCCATTTCGACTCCGACCCGGTGGTGACCGTAGGCGATGACGGACGTCTGCACCTGCTCGGCCGGTCGGGGGTCAGGATCGTCGACTGGTCCTGGCCGGACGCGGGGCGCGTCCAGTTGCTGGGACCGCCCACCGAGGAGACTCTGCCAGGTTTCTGCGTCACCGACCCGGAGATCGTCCACGCCGGAGGGCTCCAGCTCTTCGCCCTCGGGGCCGAGGGATGCATCAGGCAGTGGACGCTCGGTGTTCGTGGCTGGAGCTCCCCGCGGAGGCTGACGCCGGACGTGGCGACCTCCGGGCCGACGGCCATCAGCCGCGCTCCGGGCGCACTCGACGTGTTCGCCGTTGACGGCGACGGCGCGCTGCGGCACTGGTGGTGGGCGGAGAACCGCTGGAACACCGAGGCGAGGGGCGGTCAGTCGCTGTCGGGCAGGCCCACCGTGGCCTCGTACGATCCCCGACGGCTCGACCTCTTCGCGGTGCGGACCGACGGGGTGCCAGTGCACTGGGGCTGGGACGGCGTCCGATGGTTCGACGCCGAAGAACGGCTGGACATGGAGCTCACCGCTTCCAGGAGGATCGCCGCCCGGGATGTGCAGCTCGTCACGTTCGGCCCCGAACTTCTCCTGCTGGTTGCCGGCACGAAGAACGACGGGACCGTGCGCTGGGTTCTGGAACCCGCGGCTCCGGGACGCCCCGCCGCCTGGCGCGGCCCCACCGAGACCGTGACCTCCCCCTTCCCACCCACCGCCTGGTCGACCGGGGAACACGCCGAGGTACTGGTGCGCGCTACCGACGGCGGCTTCAGCCGCGAGGACTTCACCCTCGACCCCGAGGGCGGCATGGGGGAGCCGGTGCCGCTGACCGGGGAGTCGGAGGGGCTGTTCCCCACCGAGCCGGCACCCGTGCCGCAATTCATGACCGCCCTTCCGGCCGATCCCGACATGCTGCTGATCAGACCGGACGACCTGGTCCTCCTCGGAGTGCGCTGGAACGGCTTCGAACTCCGGACCCCGGCGGGCGAACCGGCCGAACTCGTGCCGGGCCCGGCGGCGGAACTGACCGTCCTGTTCCCTCCGCAGCACGTTCTCGAGGAGGTCGTCGCGAGCGGAGGGCCTGCCGTGCCCACGGTGGACCCGTCCCTGACGGGCGGATTCCCCACCTGGCAGGCCGCCCTGGCGGGGGCGAGCCGGCTCGTGGTGGGATTCCGGACGGACGATCCTCCGGTCCGGCTGACGGCCGAGGGCGTCCTGGACGCCGTACGCCATGGCCGTCTGGTGCCGGCGAACGGCGTCCAGGACGAGAAGACGGCGATCGAGATCCCCTACGGGCTGGTGCTCTCCCCGCACCCGCCGGAAGGGCTGGACGTGCGTGCCACGCATCCGGCCGACGCCGTCAGGTCGGGGTCGAGCACGGTCGGCCTCTGGCAGACGACCGTCGCGGCGCAGGACACGGCCGCGGGCGCACCGGCCGGCCTGATTCTGCGCCCGGTCGACATGACCTCCGACGATCCGTTCCCCGTGGCGTTGCGCGGGGGTTCACGCGCCCGGATCATGCTGGAGGAGCCCACCGCGCGGATCGACCGACTCACCCTGAGCTCACTGGGCGGATCGCTGACCGCCGCAGGGTCCTGGGACACGTTCGAATGGGAACATCTGGCCGCGCTAGGCCGCGACCGGTACGTGCGTACGGCGACCAAAGGGGTGCTGTACCCCTTCGGGCACCGGGCCGAGTTCGTCGAGCTGACGGAACGCGTCTTCGAGGGAACCCGCGACGGGGCCGTGGCACATCTGCGGAAGTCGACGATTCTCAAGGTCACCGAACCCGTCCGGAGTGAACCGGCCGACGACGCACTCCGGGCGGCTTTTCCCTTCCACGAGGTGGAGATCGAGCGCACGTTCTACGAGGGGCTCGACAGCGAGCCCTGGGGGACTCAGGACTTCCCGGTGCCCGAACTGACCGGCCTCCTGGAGACCCGGGACCACTGGTCGGACCTGGCCGGTGACCTGTACGAGAAGTTGTACGGCGACATGGGGCCGGACGGGCGCAACCCCCCGGTCGAGGACCTCGCGGACGGTGTCACCCCCGACGCTGACGAGCCTCTCGACGACGCGGTCTTCGACCCCGACGATCCGGAGCCTCCTGTCACCCGCTCCTCGGCGGCGCGGCACTACCTGGATCTGCGGAATCAGGTCGCGCACATCGACGCGAAGATCGACGCCCTGCCGCACGGTGGGGTCGCTCCGCTCCCTGTCTACATCGTGCCGCGGGTCGGCGGTGTACCCGTCGACTTCCCGGTCCGTGCGGCGGGCCGGGCGGGTGACGTCCACCTGGCGATGCCCCTGGTGTTCGTGTCGGACATCGACCGCCCTCAGGGACTGCTCACACCGCCCTTCAACTCCCTCACCGACAGCGACATCGCGCGCAGGCTGGCGGAGACCTACCGGGATGTGGGCGACGGGGCCGTGGCGGCACACGGCGCCCGGATCGATCTCGTACGGTCGAGCGCGCCCGTGGAACAGGACGTCTGCGAGGTGGAGCGCCTGCATGTCGTGGGGACCCCGCACAAGGGCGGGTTCCGCCCGCGGCTCGGGGCGGCGCCCGGGCCCGGCGAGCAGCGTCGGCCGGGCGTGGACCGCTGGGCGTTCGACACCGCGCTTCCGGCGGTACGGGCGCTGGTCGGCGCGGACCGTCCACCGATGCGGCTGGCCCTCAGCGCTGCCCTGCTCGACTCGGCACCCGACCTGAAGGTCCCGTTCGAGGTACCCGAGGGGGCGGATGCGCTCGTCACCGACTTCGCCCGGAACAGCGCGCGCAGCGGCGGCATCGTGGCGCCCGACATCGTCGCGGACGGCATCTCCCGTCTGAACGGACCGGTCAACGTGGCCGGTCTGCTCGACCGGGCCGGCGGCCACCTGGACCCGAAGAAGATCCTCGGCGACGGAGCGACCCTCCTCGGTTACCGCTTGTCCGACCTCATCGACGCGACCGCGCTGAAGGAGCCGCCGACAATCCTGAGCGACGCCGCGGCAGGCGGCCCTCCGCGCATCACCCTGCAATGGCACGGCGTGAAACTCGCCACCGACGACGGATCGTTCGTCACCGGCGACGACTCCGTGCTGGACCTCGACGTCATCATGGCGCCGGAGGAGCAGACCATCAGCTGCACGGTGCGGAACGTGGCGCTGGCCCTTCCCGACCGGAGCGAGAGCGGCAAGCTCCTGGAGGTGAGCTTCGGCAGCATCACCTTCCTCCAGAGCGGCGGGCAACCGCCCACCCTCGAAGTCGAGGATGTCGGGGCGCAGTTCTCCGGGCTGCTGAACCTGCTGAAGGAGTTGCAGGAGGGCGTCGACCTCGGGGGCGCCGGGCCGCACATCGAGGCCTCGTCCGGCGGGGTCTCGGCCTCCTACAGCCTGCCGGTCCCGGACGTGACCGCGGGAGCCTTCCAGTTGACCGGGCTGGTGTTCCACGCCGGGATCGACGTTCCCTTCGACGACCGGCCGGTCACGGTCTCCCTGGCGTTCGCCAGCCGGGCAGCGCCGTTCAACCTTGCCGTGCTGATGTTCGGCGGCGGTGGATACGTCGACGTAGTACTCGACCGGACCGGACTGAGAAGGCTGGAGGCCGCGCTGGAGTTCGGCGCCTCGGTCGCGGTGAACTTCGTGGTCGCCTCCGGCGAGGTCCACGCCATGGGCGGTGTCCACCTCCTGAAGAGCGGAGACCAGTTCGACCTCAGCGGCTACCTCCGGCTGGGCGGCCACGTCAGTATTTTCGGGCTGGTCACCGTGTCCATCGAAGTGAGGATCACCCTCACCTACCGGAGCGGAACGAACGAGCTGGTCGGCCGGGCCACGCTGGTGCTGGAGATCGACCTGACGCTGTTCAGCGAGTCCGTCGAACTCGACACCGGCGACTGGGTACTGGCCGGCGGAGAAGGCCGGCGGCAACGCACAATCGCGCCGGTGGGACCCGGCCCGCAGCCCCCGCCCGTCGAGCCGGCCGAGCCGGCCGGTCCGGCCGCAGAGGAGTGGCGCGGCTACCGGTCCGCCTTCGGGGAAGGACCCACGTCATGAGCGCACTCGGCTGGATCGCCGTACCCGGGGGCCGGGTCGGGACGGAGGGCGCGCCGCTGCGCGTACTCGTCGTTCCCCGGCTGACCCGGCAACTGGCCGGCACGCCGATGGAGGACTGGCCCAAGACCGTCAACGCGGCGAACCCGCTCGTCGAGATCCGCGAGCCCGGACAGGCCGGACGCGCGGTCCCGGCCACGTTGCACCGCGACGCCCGCAGCGACACCTGGCAGGGCTTCTTCGGCCACGGAATCAAGGTCACCCCCTGGCAGCCGCCCGAGGGGTACCGGAAACCGGAGGTCAGCCCGACCCTGCGGGACCACGACGCCCTGATCGCCACCTACGCAGCCGCGGCGAGCAGCCCGGGCGACACGGAGGTCGTCCGGGACGAGTTGCGGAACTGGCGCCCGGGCCGCCCACCGGATCCCGCCTCCGACGAACAGCCGGTCCGAGAACCGGACTTTCCGACGCTCGACTTCCACCGGGCCGTCTCCTTCCTGCGGGACCACCCCTACGTACTGCACGCGCTCGGGCTGGTCGTCCGGCTGGACGTGCCGGCCGGCGCGCTGCCCACGAGCACCGAGCCGCCATACCCCTGGATCCGGGTGAGCTGGCCGGATTCACCGGTCACCGTCGAGTCTCCGTGGACCGCCTACGAGTTCGACGGCACCCACTTCCTGCCGGCCTCCGGCGGCGACATCCGGTCCGGATTCGTCGACCTGTCGGACTCCGACACCTGGAAGGTCGTCACGGTCGACGTCGACGGCGGAGTGGACAGACTCCGGGACACCGCCGGCACGGCGCTCGACGACGACGGGGGCACGGCGGACGAACCGCTGGTACTTCCCACACTGAAGTCCGCCGGGCTCCTGCTGGCACGTACCGACCGCGAGCAGCAGCTGACGGACCGCAGCGAGCGCGGACGCTCCAGCGCCCGGAACGGATCGCTCGCCGACCGGGTCCTCGGCGCGGAGGACCTGGTCCTCGGATACCGTCTCGACGTCCGGCCGCAGGACAGCAACACGTGGTTCTCCCTACAGGCCCGCATCGCCCGGTACACGGTCGACGGCCACCCGGTGGGTCCGGAGACCGACGTGCCGGAAGAGGGCCACCTCAAACCGAACATGATGGTCAAGAAGGAGGACGGCCTGCACACGGATCAGATCGTGGCCGGCTGGACTGGCTGGAGCCTGGCCGTCCCCCGCCCCGCCCTGGACGGTACGCAGCCGACGTCCACCCCCTCGGCACTCGCGGCCGAACGCATCCCCTACCGGTTCGTCGCGCACGTCGAGGTCGCCAAGGGGAGCCTTCCCGAACTTCGGTTCGGCCGCGCGTACCAGCTGCGCGCACGCGTGGCCGACATCGCGGGCGGCGGGCTCCTGCCGGACGACCGTCTCGCGGCCTCGCGCCCGACCGACGAGATCCCCTACACCCGGTGGGAGCCGGTCCCACCCCCGGAAGTGCTGGTCCCCGACGGCCTGCTCGTCGAGGACCCGCGGCACCCGGGCAGGTTCCGCGTGAACCACGAACTACTGGGACCGGGCGGCACCCTGGAACGGCTTGTCGTACGTTCGTCGCCCACCCCCGACGGGGAATTCCGTCCCGACGAGTTCGAGGGTGACCCCGCGTACCCCGAGAATGACCACCGCTCCTTCTCACCGCCCGCGACGACCTTCCAGCTCGCCGAGCAGCACGGGGTCCTCAGCGACCCGGCCGAGGACGGTCGCGACCGGGCCACCCGCGCCCTCACCGCCGCACCTGGCACGGGGCTCCCCGACCCGGCCGCCCTCGGAGCCGCCGCCACCGTCATGCCGGAGCCCGCCGGTCCGCCCCGCCGCCTCACCGACGCCCGCCCCTGGGCCGGTACCTGGCCCGACCACCAGCCCAAACACGTCAAACTCGTCCCCGCCGGCGACCGCGACGACCCGGCGAGCGTGAACTGGAAGACCCCGCAGGGAACGCCGGCCGCGGAGTCCTCGACGGTGTGGATCTCCGTGCCGCCCGGGCAGCGCGTCAAGGTGGAACTGACCTCGACGATCCTGCAGGACAAACTCGACTGGTTCGAGATCAAGCGGCTGGTCACCGCGGACACCGACGGCGATACGGACGGGAACGGTGTGGCGGACTCCGACGACACCGGCGACCTCGACGCGGGCAGGGCCGCACTCAAGGGCCGGCATCCCATGCTGACCCCGCCACGCCGGCTCGAACTCGTCCACGCAGTCCGGCGCCCGCTCAACGCCCCGTCGGGATCCCTGACCTCGTCGAGGCCCCCCGGCAGCACTCATGCCGTCCTCGAACCCCACGACGGGATCTTCGGCGTGCACACGCCGAGCACCGCCCAGCTGGACATCCGCGCGCACTGGGACGAATGGGGTGACACCGACGCCCCCGCCCCCACCTCGGTCCCCCTGCCCCCGCTCACGGTGTCCCGCGGGGCACGTGCGCTGGCCGAGATCCGCCCGGAGTTCGGCGACACCAAGCACCGGAACATCCGCTGCTCCGTCACCGCGATCAGCCGCTTCCGCGATTGCTTCGCACCCACCGACGACGAGGAACAGTTCCGCGCGAACACCGTCCTCGGCCCGGTGTCGGTCAAGAGCAGCGCGCTGCCCCCGCCACCCGTGATCGTGTCCGCCGTCCCCGCATTTCTCTGGTCGGACGAACCCGGCCCCGAGGGGGGAATCGTACGGAAGCGCTCCGCCGGCCGGCTGCGCGTCGAACTCGGCCGGCCCTGGTACACCACGGGCGAGGGGGAATGCGTCGCCGTGATCGTCCTGCCCGGCGACGAGGACTCCGTCCTCGACGAGGACCGACCCCTGGTGTCCTGGATCAACCGCGACCCGATCCATTCGACACCCTCCCCGAAGGCGCTGGCCGACCCGTCCATGTTCGCCGGTGCCGTTGCCCCGGTCGACGTACCGCTCGTGGAGACCGGCCACGGCGTCCGGGTCCTTCCCTACCCGGTGTTCCGCGACGAGGGCCGCTGGTACGCCGACATCGAGATGCCGGGGGCGGCCTCCTCGTCGTACTGCCCCTTCGTGCACCTGGCGCTGGCCCGCTACCAGCCGGAGAGCCTGGACGGCCTGAGCCTCTCCCGTGTCGTCCGCACGGACATGGTCCCGCTCCTCCCGGACCGTGCCCTGGAGGTCCGGGAGGAACCCGACGGCCTGCGGATCGCCCTCACCGGCCTGAGTCGCGGGGGAAACCGGCCCAACCGCGTCTTCGCGTCGGTCGAACGGTGCGACGCGCCGGATGTACCGGGCGCACCCGTCGACCTCACCTCGCTCACCGGAACACCGCCGGGCTTCCCTGTGTGGGAACGCGTCGCCGGTGCGACGGTCTCCGGCCACACCGGTGAGCCGCTGCCGCCCCTCACCGCTCCGGCCGGCCCCGGCCGTCTGAGGGTCCTCGTCCGAGAGGTCGAGGACATCACCCCTTCCTTCGGCGCGGCCGTCGGCACCACCCGCGAACTCGCGGACCGTACGGTGTACACGGCCGTCGTGCCGCTGCCGTTGATGTGAGGACGGCCGGTCCCGAGAGGGAAGAGCCTCGGACCGGGAGCCGCTCAGGGGGTTCGACCGCGGGTGGCTGTACCCGACGGGACGGCCGTGGCGGCGCGGCCCTGACTCGTACGCACGAGCTGATCGTCGCAGGTGAAGCCGGCGACCGAACAGTCCTGGTGCAAGGCGATTCCCTTCGACCAGGCCCGGGCGCCGTCGCGTCTCGCCGTCTCCCGCGGCGGAGTCCGATCCGCCGATGCAGGGGCGGCCAGGGTGGCGCTGGACGTTGGTGTACTGGTCTGTGCCGTGGCGGCTACGCAGTCAGAGAGCCCAACTGCGCCAGGAGGCGTTCCTTGCCCGATCGTTCCAGCCAGGTGCCGAAGTCCATGAGCTCGGGGAGGGCCCTGCGCATGGGCGCGAGGTCGATGTCGTAGAAGCTCTCGTTGGCCCAGGCCATCACCTTCGCCACCTCCGGGGCGTGCTCCCGCAGCACGTCGAGCGGTACCTGCGTGTGGGGGATTGAGCGGCCGGCCGCCCTGCCCAGTGCGTCGGCGATCTGCGGGGCAGTCAGCTGGTCGCCGGCGATCTCCATCGTCCGGCCCGCGTAGGTGACGGGGTCGGCGAAGGCCAGCGCGGCGAAGGCGCCGACGTCGTCGATGGCGATCAGTTTCATGACCACGTCGTCGTGCCAGGGCACGTTGAGCGCGCCGTTCTGGAAGAACCGCGCTGGGCTGGTGAAGTCCTCCATGAACGCGGCGGGACGCAGGATCGTTGCGGGGATGGCCAGTGTGCGGAGGTGCTGCTCGATGTGCCATTTGTCGATGGCGCCCCAGCCCTGCTCCACGTAGAAGCGGTTCTGCTGCTCCACGCCACCGACTGAGGAGTACACCAGGTGCTGCACTCCGGCGGACTGGGCGGCCTCCGCGATGTTCTTCGCCTGGGTGGTCTCGTCGGGGTTGTCGGGCTGGACGCTGTACGCGCCGTACGCCCCGCTCATCGCCGCGTCGAGGGAGGCGCGGTCGTCCAGGTCGCCGTGGACGAGTTCGGCGCCGGCGGCGGCGAGCGCTGTAGCAGCCGGGGCGTGGTCGTCCCGGACGAGGGCCCGGACCCGCCAGCCGGCGGCGAGCAGATGGCGGGCGGTCGCGCCGCCCTGGTTCCCGGTGGCGCCCGTGACGAGCACGGTTTTGGCGTGAGCGTCCATGGCGATCTCCTCTGCAACCCTGAATTG
This sequence comes from Streptomyces sp. NPDC005775, assembly GCF_042871565.1. Classification (NCBI taxonomy): domain Bacteria; kingdom Bacillati; phylum Actinomycetota; class Actinomycetes; order Kitasatosporales; family Streptomycetaceae; genus Streptomyces; species Streptomyces sp. NPDC005775. Next base: position 53,770 of record NZ_JBIAIU010000014.1, read on the forward strand.
TTCTTGCATTTGATGCGAGTATGCACTGAGTGCAAGTTAGCCGTCAATGCATTAACCTCTACGTCATGGCCAGACATGAGACCGCCGCCCCGGAGCCCTCCCTGCGCGAACGGAAGCGGGCGCGCACGCGCCGGGCGCTTATCGACGCCGCCGCGGAGCTGTTCGCGCGCCAGGGCTATGACGAGACGACCGTCGCCGAGATCGCGGCGGCGGCGGAGATCGGCACCCGGACCTTCTTCGGGTACTTCGCCAGCAAGGAAGACCTCCTGTTCCCCGACAGCGACGCCCGCGCGCGGGCCACGATCGCGGCGATCGTCAACCGCGACCCGGCTGAGGGCCCGGTGGACGTGCTGCTGCGGGCGCTCGACTCCATCGCCGAGAGCGATGCCGACATGGTGAGCCCGATGGCCGACGTGCGGATGCGGCTGTTCCACACCGTCCCCGCGGTGCGGGGCAAAGCGCTGCAGGTCCAGCTCGCGGCCCAGCGGGAGATCGCTCGCGAGCTGCAGGTGGCGTTCCCCGAGGAGCTGGACCGGGTGACCGCGGCGGCGCTCGCCGGAGGGCTGACGGGAGCGGTGAGTGGCGCACTTGACGCACTCATCGGCGAGGACGGCATCGACGGCGCGGACGCCGACCACTTGCGGACGCGGGTGCGGCAGGCGACAGAAGTGGCGTTGCGCCCGTGGCGTCAGACCGCCGGGGAGTAGTCCGTGCTTCGACCATGTCGAGTTCCCGATCGCTGAGGCCGGGTCCGATCTCATCGTTGGAAGGGCGTGACACATCCAGGTCTGGACCCGGACGACTTCTCCGATGCGGTGCTCGCTCGGTACCCGGGGCTGTCGGAGCGCGGTGCGGCAATGTGGGCGAAGGCCCGCGAGGCGCTTGGGGGCATCCGGTGGGGGAGCGGAGGACCCGCCGCTGTCTCGCTGAGCCACGGCCGTGTGCCATGGGATGGCTTTGCGCTGGGAAGACGAGAAGACATGAACCTCACGACATTCACGCATCGATCGCGATGGGCAGCACTGTTGGCCGCCGTTCCCTTCCTGGCCGCGTGCGGCGGGGGCCCCGGCGCAGGGCTCGATGGGGCACCGTCCGACCTGGGCCGGGGATCGCATCTGGTGATCACGACCGACAACGGCGTGCGTCTGCGGCCGGCCGAAGGCGACGGGGCGGTCATCGAGGCCCGGATCGACAGCCGTTGGTCCCACCGCGACGACACCTGGGTCCTCGACCTGTCCTGCCCCGGGGACGAGGAGCCCGCGCCCGACGAGCAGGGTGATCATGAGGACGGGCAGTGCCCCCGCATGCCCGTGGTCGGCATCCCCGTCGGCGTCCCGGTCACGGTCACCGCCAGGAACGCGGGCATTGATGTGGTTGGCGTCGCGACGGCGCTGGACCTGACCACTGTCAACGGGGACGTGACGGTCGCCCGGTCCGGCCTCGACGACGCCACCGTCCGTCTGGTCACCCACAACGGCTCCGTGCGCGCGGGAACCCTGAGTTCGGCGCGTCTGCACGCAGAGACCGTCAACGGTGACGTGACGCTCGGCAGCACCACCTCACCGGCCCGTCTTGACGCCGCCACGACCAACGGCTCCGTGCGGGTGTCGCTGCCCCGCGACGCGCCCGAGTACGCCGCCGACGCGACGACGCGGAACGGCCGGACCGCGGTGGCGTTCCCCTTCGCCACGGAGCGGAACGGGCACAACATGACCCTGACCACGGTGAACGGTGACGTCACCGCCACGCGCGGCTGAGCGCGATCAGGGATGTTCACCCGGCCCCTCGGCGTGCGGGGCGAGACGGGTGGGCGAGAGAGCGGTGTCCTCCTCGCCCGGTTCCAGCAGGGTGGCGGCCGGGCCCACGACGAGGGGGTCCGGCTTGCCGACCGCCTCGTCGCTCTTCGCCGTGTAGTCGATGCGGGCGAGCAGACTGCGCATCGCTTCGAGGCGTGCCCGGCGCTTGTCGTTGCTCTTCACGACCGTCCAGGGCGCATGCTCCGTGTCGGTGGCGCGGAACATGTCGACCTTCGCAGTGGTGTAGTCGTCCCAGCGATCAAGGGAGTCGATATCCGTGGGCGAGAGCTTCCACTGGCGGACCGGGTCGACCTGGCGGATGGCGAAGCGTGTGCGCTGCTCGGCGCGGGAGACCGAGAACCAGAACTTGACCACGATGATGCCGTCGTCGACGAGCATCTTCTCGAACTCCGGACACTGCCCGAGGAAGAGCTCGTACTCGGACGGAGTGCAGAAGCCCATGACGCGTTCGACTCCGGCCCGGTTGTACCAGGAGCGGTCGAAGAACACGAGCTCGCCGGGCGCCGGCAGATGGGCCACGTAGCGCTGGAAGTACCACTGGCCGCGCTCGCGGTCCGTGGGCTTGTCCAGGGCCACGATGCGCGCACCACGTGGGTTGAGGCGCTCGGTGAACCGCTGGATGGTGCCGCCCTTTCCGGCCGCGTCCCGCCCCTCGCAAACCACCACGACCCGTGCGCCGGTGCTCTTGGTCCACCGCTGGAGCTTGAGCATCTCGATCTGCAGGATGCGCTTGATCCGCTCGTACTCCCTGCGGTGGATCTTGCGGTCGTAGGGGTAGTTCTCGCGCCAGGTCCTGATCGGCCTGCCCGCTTCGTCGAGCAGAATCGGCTGCTCAGGCCGGCTGGTATCGACGGTCAAACCGTCCAGCAGCTGCTTCTCCATCCGGTCACTATCCACCTGATCAAGCCTGTCACCCGTGCGGGCGTAGCGCCACCAGGCGGTTGGGGCGGTGAGCGAGAGCCGCCCGCGCACCCCTCCTTCGAGCGTGCGGCGCATCTTCTCAACCTGTTTCTTCATCAGGTCGTCGGAGCGCATGTCGTGCCAGATGGTGCCCTCCCACGTGAAGTACTGAGGGTCGCGGTCGCGTAGGAGGACGGGCTCGAGGTGCCCGTTGTCGGCGTACAAGTGAACGTGGCTCTGGCAGGATTTTCGTGGCCGGAGATCATCTCGGGGACTGTAGGGCTGGCCGGTCCACGTAGCGTCGACGGAGGTGGGCGATCAGGACGACGCGGTGGGGGAGAAGGGAGACGCCAGCGCGCGCGTCCTACATGAGGCGTTTCTGCGGTTTGACGTCAGTGATGCGACCTGCGTCGACCCCGGAGTTGAAAGGGGTGGTGATCCCCTGGGCGACGGCATGTCGGTCTTCGTGCAGGGCTCGGGCAAGGCCAGGCGCGGGTGGGTACCTTCACGCTGTGGTCATCATCATTCCGGGTGCCGAACCGATGTGACGCCGCCGTCCTGCCCAGGACGGCGGCGTCCTGCTTCCCGAGATCGGCTCAGCCGACGTGCCTGCGGCTGTCTGCCGCTGGCGGTTCAGCTGGCGTCATCTGCGCTCAACTCGCCCTCCGGGAAGCGCCGCTCCCTCACGACGTTCGCGCGACGTCTGGCCGAAGAGGGTCGCCGCCACGGCGCGTTCGACACCGAAGTACGAGCCGGCTTCGCACTGTCATACCGCACTCTCTCTCCCACCGCGGCACGTGTCTTCCGCGGTCAAGGACTGGTCGCCGCCACTTCCCTCAGCGTGCCCTGCGTCGCCGCCCTGACCGGTCTCGGCGAGGACGACGTGGAAGACGCCCACGACGAACTGTTGGATGCCTACCTTGCCGAGCCGTCGGGCCCGGACGGCGACCGGTTCCATCTCCACGACCTGCTACGGCGTTTCGCCCGGGAACAGGCCCGGGACGAGGACGGCGAGCAGGAGTGCGCGAGGGCCATGGCCCGGCTGCGCGCCTGGGCCGTCGCCCTCGCCACCGACAACATCCAGGCGCTGCACTCCCCGGACACGGCGGAAGCCGGCCGAGCCCGCCGACAGTTGGACGCGGAAGGAACGGTCCTCGTCACTGTCGTGGAACAGTCGACACCGCAGAGCGGTGGCGCGGCCGATGCCGTCGCACTCGCCCTGTGCCTGGAGCCCTGGTTCGAAGCCGGCAGCCATTACGAGGCATGGCGGCGGGCGTACGAGAGCGCGCTGAATCATGCCCTCGCCTCGGGTGACGAAGCCTGCGCCGTACGCCTCCTGCTCGGCCTCGGCGACCGCAGCCGCCTCCTGCGCGACCACGCCGGCGCCGAGCACCGTCCAGCGGACGCCCTGCAACGCGCCCAGAACCTCGGGCAGCCCCAACTGGTGGGCCAGGCACACTTCCAGTCCGGCATGCTCCTGCGCGAACGTGGACGATACAACGAGGCGATCAGTCACCTGAGCCTGGCCGTCGACGCCCTCACCGGCGAGGACAGCCATGCTCTGGCCCAGTCCCACAACAACCTCGGGCACACCCTGCGGCGCCTCAAGCGATATGAGGAGGCTGCGGCCCACCTGCGTCAGGCGGCCGCGATCGCCGCCCGGCTCGGTGACCGCACCGTGACCGGCTGGGCCACAGCCAATCTGCTCGCCACCCTCCGCGCGCAGAACCGGCTTTCCGAGGCGCAGGCGTGCTACGAGCCCGGCCTGGCGGCGTTCGAGGCCGTCGGGCACCGGCTCGGACAGGCATGGATGCACTGCCACCTGGGCGCCGTGCACGCGCAGCAACAAGAGTGGCCCCAGGCCGTCGACCTGTTCACCCTCGCGGTCGTCCAGTTCACCGCAGTGGACGACGCCTACGGTCTGAGCGCCGCGTACGGCGGACTGGCGGACGCCCACCGCGCGCAAGGAGACCTGGGCCAGGCCGCGACCCTTTTTGCGCGAGCCGCAGACCAAGCGGAGCAGGCGGGCGACGTGCACCGCCGCGCACTTGCTTCGCTCTGCCGGCTCACGACGCTTCGGGACCTCGGCAACGCCGCCACACCCGATCAGGTCTCCAAGGCTGAATCAGCCGCGCAAGCGGCCCTGACCGCCCTGGACGAACCGCGGCGGCGGGCCGTACTACGAAATCCGCGATGGTCCCTGGACTGAAGAGCAAGCGTCGGGGTTGTTGCATGAGGTGACTGCGCCCAGCGCAGTCAGTCCAGCGTGCACGCAGCGGGCCCATGCCAGACGTCCCGTGCTGGAACCACCCCGACGGCGGCGCGCCCGAGGTCGCGGTGCGCCTTGGCCGGGGCACTGCGTCTACGGGCCCGAACTGGCTGCTGCGCCGTGAGGTGGCTCAGCTGCGGCAGGCTATGTGGCCCCGGCCGGGCGATGGACGAAGTCCGCGGCATGGTTGCGCGATGGGTCCGTGCACGGTGGAGGAGGCGTGGGGTGCGCTGGGGGAGGTGTCACAGCACACCGACGTCAAGCTGGGGGTGGTGGCGGGGCATGTGACGGCTCTCGCGAGCGGTCATGCTCTGCTTGGGGATATGCGGCGTGCTCCGGCTCTGGCCCTGCAGGGCCGGCGTCCGGGGTGGCCGTGACTATGGGCGGCCTTCCGCCTGGTGAGGGGCTGTTCCAGTTGAGTACCCTTGCCGCTGTTCGCCGGGTCTGTTCGGCGGTGTGCTGGGCATCGGCGGGGATGTCGCCGCGCTCGGCTATCAGGATGTCGTAGATCGGCGCGTCGGCCTGGTCCGCGGTAGCCACGTGGTTTTTTGTCCTTGCGTATCGGCCGCCCGCTGCGCATCGGCGCCCGGGCGGCAGGCTTCAACTGCCGGTCAGGACGGAATCGTCGTACGTCCGGGCGCCGGGCAACTGGTGCCGGGCGGCGATGAGGGCGGCGTCCACGTCACGGGTGCCGGTGGACACGCACAACGTGTAGGCGACGTCGTCCATCCGCTGCTGCGCCTCCGTAGTGCCGGCCTGGGCGCGCAGAACCTGCAGAGCTTCGTACTGTTCGATCAAGCTCCGCAGCATTGCGGGGTGGGCCATCAACACCGGTGATCTCCTTCCGTCTTGCGGGTCCGGCAGAGCCATGGCCTCAGCTACCCGGTATTTCGGCAGGCATGCCCGTTCCGCGGCCGTTCCGCGGCCGGTTGCGCGACGGGGTGACGGTGCGCACCTTCGGTTTGGCGGGGCCGGTCCCGGTGACGGGTTCGGCAGCCCCGGGGGGCCAGGTGGGTCTGGCCACTCGGAGCGGCCGGTGGAAGGAGCGTGGTGCGGGCCGCAGGCGTGAAGGGAATGCCACCGCGGAATTCGGTGGAGGCGGCCGGTGGTGCGGGCCGGAGAAACGGCCGATCACGCTGTGGCGGGGTCCGATATACCCCTTCAGCCGGTTGGCTTCGTAGGCGGTGACGAAGAGCGTTTGATGCCGAGTTTCGGCAGCGGATGTTGATCCGGCCGAGTAGGAGTCGGTGCCAGTCTCGATGATGGTGCCACCGAAGGTGAGGCGGTCGACGATGGCCGCGCAAAGAAGCGGGTCGGTGAACGTCATTGTCGAGCCGCCCGGCCCGGGCGCCGGGCATGATCCCGCCCGGTAGGCGCGGCATTGGTCGGACAGCCGTCTGCCCAGCGGATACGCCCCTCGACGTGTTCGTAGGGCACTTCCGGCGTCCCCACATGGCACAGGTGGTAGATCGCTCTTTGTGGGGTCCAGTGCGGTCCAGGTCGGACGCATAGGGTCAGGTCAGCTCACTGTGCCTCCTCTGGGTGCGGGCGACGATCCTCACGCGCGGCCCGGCCCGCCGGAGGGCGGGCCGGGCCGCAGGTGGCAAGTCAGGAGGTGCGACAGATTGTTCCGTTGAGGGTGAACGCTGTCGGGGTGGGGTTGGCGCCGTCGTTGGCTCCGACGAAGCCGAAGGTGGCGGTGGAGCCGCCGCGCGGGGCCAGGTCGGCGTTGGCGCCGTTGTCGGTCACATGGACGCGCGTGCCCGACCCGGTGACGTTCGCGTTCCAGGAGCTCTGCACGGACTGGCCGGTGGACGGCCAGGTGAAGTCCAGGGTCCAGCCGTTGACCGGGGCGTCACCGACGTTGGAGACCGTGACGGTGGCGACGAATCCGCTGCCCCAGCCGCTGTCGATCCGGTAGTTGACCAGGCAGCTGCTGTCGCGCGGAGCCGTGGTGGCGAAGGTCAGCGGTTCGGAGGGGCGCGAGAGGCGGCCGTCGGCGTCCCGGGCCAGGACGTTGACCGTGTGCTCGGAGCCCGGCGGCAGGTTGTGCAGCGTCGCCGAGGTGGAGGTCGAGGTGGCGAGCAACTGGGCGTTGGCGCCCAGGCGTTCGTACACCTCGTAGCGCACCGCCTTGCCGTTCGCGGGGGCGGTCCAGCTCGCCGTGGCGGTCGAGCTGTCCACCGCGGTGGTCCTCGGTGCGCCGGGCGCGCCGACCGAGGCCGCGGCGGCGTGCGGGGCGACGGTGATCGTGGTGATCGAGTACGGCGGCAGCACCTGGTCTCCCCCGGTGGTGGAGGCCACCCGAGTGATATCGGTGTCGCCGCGGCCGTACCGGTGCACGACCGGTGCCTGGGTGGTGGGGGTGTATCCGGCGTAACTAATGTCTGCTGTGCGGGAGTTCAGTGGGTCCTTGTTGATCAGCATCACGCTCAGCGTGCCGTCGGCCCGGAGCACGGCGTGCGCGGACACCTGGTCGCTGTCGGTGGAGGAAGCGACCATCGTGTCGCCGGGACGGCCCAGCTGGGTCAGCGACTTGAGGCCGTAATACGGGTGGAACGGCGTGTTCACGGCCGGCTGGCAGACGTCGCCGACGCAGCCGCCGCTGGAGAGCAGGCCGAAGTCGTTGAAGTCGGTGTCGCCGTCCACCGTCTCCACCTTGTCGGGCCCGTTGTGGACGTTCCACCAGTCGACGTTGAAGACGCCGTTCTCCAGCGCCGTCATGTAGGTGTCCGCGGCGAACAGGCCGTTGGGGCGGCTGTTCATCTGGACGTTGGAGTTGACCTCGGTAAGCGCGATGCCGATCCTCGACGAGCGTTCCCCGGCGTACCGGTCGATTTGCCTGCGGACCTCGCGGAGTTGTCCGGGCAGCCGGGCGGTCCGGTGCAGGGCGTCGTCGGCGGTGGCGCCGCCCGGGTAGGAGTGCACGATGGCGAAGTCGATCGTCCCGGCGACCGCGGACAGCACGGTGTGGTTCCAGTCGGCCGAGTCGCCCGGGCCGGAGATGCCGTCCGGCCAGTCGCCCGGCGTGGTCAGCACCGCACCGATCTTGATCGTCGGGTCGACGGCCTTCATCGCTCCGGCGTAGGCGAGGACGTTGCGGACGTACTCGCGCGGGCTCTTGTCCGGGTGGTCGTCGGCCTCCCAGCCGCTGCCGTAGTGGCCGTTGCCGTAGATCTCGTTGCCGATCTCCCAGTACTTAGCCCCATAGCCGCGGGTGACGTTGGCGTACCGGACCCAGTCGGCGGCCTCCTGGGGGGTGCCGGTGCCGTAGTTGGCGATGATCATCGGCTGGGAGCCGGAGGCGCGGACGCTGCCCATGAACTCGTCGAAGGTGGTGCCGGGAGCCACATAGCCGCCCGGGGCGGTGTGGTCCTTCCAGTGGTAGATGTCGCCGTAGGAGCCGCCCGGATAGCGCATCATGCCGACACCCGCCTCGCTCAGCAGGCCGGTCACCTCGGGGTCGTTCATGTGCGAGTCCCAGAGCGCGTGGTTGACCCCGAACGCCGCCTTGTCGATCGTGCCGAGCCCCACTCCCGCGTTGACGGAGACCGCGACGGCCGACGCCTCGTCGGCGGCCGCAGCCGCTGCGGCAGGGTCCGCAGTGGCCCGGCCGGTCGCGGCTGGTGCCGGGGGAGCGGCGGCGAGGGCGGCGACCGTGGCCAGGGCGCAGACGAGCGCTGCGGCGGCGCGTCTGCCCACGGGACGTCCAGTTCTGTGGGCCGGCCGGCCTAACCGGCCGGTGGCGGGGAGGTATGCGAGCGGCATGACGTGTCCTCCTCGGACGAGCGCCGCGTCGGTCGGCAGGACGCCCGGTGTGAGTGGTCGATGGATGCCATAGGCGCGGCATCTATGGGAGCGCTCCCATGATGATGGAGGGGAGGCATGACCGCGTCAATGGTGCGGACGAGGACATCCCGATCTCCCGTCACCGGGAGGCGGTTTGGCGGATCGGTGCCCTACGCTGCTCGGGCAGGGTGCGGTTCTCGGCGGGCCTTCCGGAGCGGCGGCGCCAGATGGCCTTCGCGGCGACACCGGCGGCCGGGAAGCCGGCTGGCCCTACCTCGCGAAGCTGCTGTGGGCCGGGCCTCAACGTCGAACCCGGTGATCTGCCGACCTCGGACAGCCGGACCTACCCGGTCGAGCTGATCCGCGCCATCACCCCGGTCTGGCTCTTCGCCGGCCAACGCAGTGACGAGATCGCCCAGCTGCGGGTGGTCTGCAGCCGCCGGCAGTGCGACGGCCTGCCCATCCCCGGCGGCTCGGGCGAAGTCCTTGCCCGCGACGCGGTCTGCCTGCTGGATGCCCCCACCGTAAGACCACCGCCTTCACCAAGCCCGTCGACCCACTCCTGGGCAAGGCCATTGATGCAAGGCAGGCCGTCAGACCCGCCCAACCGCAGAGGCTCGACCACAAAGCCGGCGAGTCGACCGACTTCCTGTTCGCCCGCCGCGCCCGCCGGGTCGCCAAGCACAACATCAACACGGCGATCATCCCGATGCTCTGCCGCAAGGCCGGCGTCCCCACAGGTGACGTCCGCGGCAACATCACCAGACACCGGGCCGGTTCACGATCGGCAGCCGGCTCTACAACGCCAAGGAGCCCATGACGCTGTCCGAACTGCAGGAATGGCTTGGTCGCCGCACCCCGGAAGCGACGGCCCACTACGCGAAGATCACCCCGAACACCCTGGCCAGGGTCTACAACGACGCCGACTACTTTGCCCGGAACGTTCGCACCATCGCGGTCCTCGTCGACCGCGACGAGGTCGCCTCAGGCGCCGCCGCGAGCGGCGAACCCTGGCAGTACTACGACCTGGGCCACGGCTGGTGCACCTACAGTTTCCTCGAGCAGTGTGAGCACCGCATGGCCTGCGCGCGCTGCGACTTCTACACCCCGAAGAACCGCAGCCGGGGCCAGCTGCTGGAGGCCAAGGACAATCTGCAGAAGCTGCTGGCCAACATCCCCCTCACCGAAGACGAACACACCGCCGTCGACGACGGCCAAACTGCCCTCGACCAACTCCTGGCACGACTCACCGATGTCCCTGGCCCGACACCACGCCACCTCGGAACACCCGCGACAGCCACACTGCTACCCCTCGTCGAGGTCCGGCACAGCACGAAGCCTGCGGCAGGCAACGAAGAGCGGTCCACCACCGGCAGCACCAACTGAAGGGCGAAGCGTGACGTCTCAACCGGTCCCGGACCTGACCAGTCTTTATCCTGAACTCGGCCGGGACGGCACCCTCCAGATCGCCTTGCAGAAGGCCGTTGACCAGGCCGGATACCGGTTCGACGTGCTCCTCGAACGAGCTCCGGGGTGGAAGCGAACAGGAGCCCGGGCAGACGGTGACAGCCGGGCGACGAGCGTTCACCTGGGCATTCAGGACCGCTGCTTCGTCATGAGCTTCTGGGAAGGCGGTGTCGCGATGGCCAAGGGCACGACAACCAGTTTGAACGAGGCTGCCACGGCTACGGGGGACTGGCAGTCCGGCGCGACCTTGGAAGATCTGCAATCTGCATGCCCGTTCGTCCACTACGGCCCGCTCGCCGAGGCCCACGAGCGCGGCGATGCGGTCGAGACCATGTGGACGATCTACCGGCAGACCGCGGCATCACACGTCGACCAGGACCTCATCGAAGCGTGTTACGCCCAGCCGCAGCTTCGCGCTCTGTTCCCCTTCCACAGCCACCGGTCGCTGAACTTCAGCCGCTGCACCGGCTTTCCCTACACCCACGACGTTCCAGTGGTTACGCCCGTGGACGGGAGATACCGCGTCACCTGGTGGGAGACCCGCTCGCCTCAAGGGCCGGCGGACATCGGAGAGGCTGACAACCCGCGTGACGCAGTCGCCTTGGTCGTCGCCCACCTTTCCCCCGAGTGCGGGCCGGCAGTCGCTGGCACTGCCAATGATCTTGGCAAGTCAAATTCCACATAACCCCGTGGGAGACGGTTTACGGATTCTTCTGGAGGTGGAACCGGCCCGGGGTCTTCACCCAGGGCCCCGGCAAAGTCGTTAGGTGATGCCGAGGAGGGCCAGTGCTCGGGTGCTGTCGCGGGCGTGATGTCGGGTGCAGGCGGCGATGGTGGTGATTCCGGCGGTGCGTAACGCGCCGATGACGGCGTTGCACATCGCGGCCATGACTTCAGGTCCGGTGCCCGGGCGGACCTGGCTGCGGTCTCCGTCGTAGGGGACATCGCGGACCCGGGGAATCTTATTGTTGATGGCCCAGTGCCCGCGGATCCAGGCGGCCAGTCGTGCCGGTCTGGCCTTGTGGACGCGCAGGTCGGTGATGGCGTAGACGGCTGCGGACGTGTGTCAGTCGTGCGGCACGCCTGCTACCGGTTCACCACCGAGGAAGTCCTCCAGGATTTCGGTAAACCGCTCCGGCTGTTCCTCAGCCGGATAATGGCCGCAGTCGTCGAGGATCACCCCGGTGACGTCGTCGGCCGCCAGCCGCATCGTCTGGGCGGCATTCGCGCCGCTCCAGAGCGCGCCGCCGACGGCGAGCACCGGCAGCGTCAGCCGGGTCTTGCTGCGCTGCTCGTTCTGCGCGATCGTCTCGTCCAGCGCCCGGTAGTACGCGAAGCTCGCCCGCAGCGCGCGAGGATCCGCGGTGATCGCGTCCACATAGACGTCGACGGCGTACGCGGGGATCCCGGCAGGGGTGGCGGCCTTGGTGGCGAACTGCCAGCCGAAGAAGAGCCGCTCCCGCCCTCGGACCAGTTCCTCGTTGAGCTCGGTGAGCCGGTTGAAGCCGAACTGCCAGAGCTTCTGGTTGACCGCAGCCGGGCTGAAGACCGGCGGGGACAGCACGAGACCGGGGATCACGGCTTCGACGACGGCGAGTCGGCCCACCCGCTCGGGGTAATCAGCAGCGAGGGCGTATCCCGTCCACGTGCCGATGTCGTGGCCGACCACGTCGAACCGGTCGTGCCCGAGCGCGGCCATCAGCGCGACCAGATCGGCGGCCAGCGTGCCGGCGTCGTAACCGTCGTCGGGCTTGTCGGAGAGCCCGGCCCCGCGCGAATCGACGGCGACGACGGTGTGCTCGCGGGCGAGCGCGGGCATCACCTCCCGCCAGGCGTACCAGGTCTGTGGCCACCCGCCGACCAGCAGCACCGGCGGGCCGTCGCCGCCGGTGACTGCGTGCAGCCGCAGCCCGTTCAGCTCCACGAGCCGGCTGGTGAAGACGTCGGTGAACCCGTCGGGCAGCTGTACTGAATTCAGGCTTGTCGTGCTGTCGGCCGTCCTCATCATGGAACGATCAGTGCAACTTGTCATGGCGGCGACCCTACACATCTTGAAACGATCGATACAAGATGTGTAGGCTGACGAACCATGGCGGGCCGCAAGCAATTCGACGAGGACGAGGCGCTACGACGTGCGATGCACGTCTTCTGGCGCTGGGGCTATTCGGAGGCCTCGATCGACCGCCTGACCGAGGGCACGGGCCTGGGCCGGAGCTCGCTCTACGGCACCTTCGGCGACAAGAGCACCCTCTTCCAAAAAAGCCTCCAACGGTACGCGCAGACCTACCACCCGCTGTACGACCAGGCACTGGCCGGCCTCCACTCGAGCCCGAGCGCCGTTGTGGCCGCCTACCTGCAGGTCACCCTGAACCGCATCGCCGACCCGACGGTCCCGGACGGCTGCCTGCTCACGGTGTCGGCAACGCAGTTCCCCGCCCTCGACGCGAAGGGCCAGGCGATGGTCCGCGCCATGATCGACGGCTTGCGGGCGATGCTGGAGCAGGCGTTGCTGGCGGCGGGGGCCGATGAACGCGAGGCGGCAGAGTTGGCGTTGTGCACGCTGGCAACGAACAAATCCCTGGCGGTGCTGAGCCGCGCCGGCTTCTCGAGCGACGACCTGGCAACCGTCGCCGCAGCTACCGCCCGTATCTCCGGGGGGACCACATCCACTACCTTGCGTAGTGCGATGGACACCCAGGGCCCCCGGCGAAGTCGTTAGGTGATGCCGAGTAGTGCCAGTCGTCGGGTGCTGTCGCGGGCGTGGTGGCGGTTGGCGGCGGCGATGTTGGTGACGCCGGTGATGCGGAGTGCGCCGATGGCGGCGTTGCGCAGGGCGGCCATGACGTGAGGTCCGGTGCCGGTGCGGATCTGGGAGCGGTCTTCGTCGTAGGGGACGTCGCGGACCCGGTGGATCTGGTTCTCGATGTGCCAGTGACGGCGGATCCACGCGGCGAGCTGTGCGGGTCTGGCCTGGTGCACGTGCCGGTTCGTGATCGCGTAGACGGTCTCGGTGGTGAAGCGTTTCGGCTGGTCCAGGCGGTGTCGGCGGCGGATCTGGATGGCTTGGGGAGCGTGCGGGAATTCGATGCCGGTGGAGACGCTCAGGATCTTTAGGGCGCGGATCTCGCGGCGGCCGTGTCCGCGGGCGGTGTCGCGGGTGGTGTCCGGGACGGCCCGCCAGGGCAGATCGGCCAATTGCTGGGGCAGGGTGGGCTGGTTGCCTTTGACGGTCAGTATCCAGTCGGCGCCGCGTTCGGCGAGGTAGGTGACGTGATCACGCTGGCAGTGCAACGCGTCGACGGTGATCACGGTGTTGCGCAGGTCACTGATCCGGTCGAGCAGCGGCGCGAAGCGAGTGATCTCGTTGGTCTTGCCGTCGACGCCGATGCTCGCGAGGACAACGCTCGTGTCCTGGTCACAGGCTGCGAGGACGTGCCGGGCAGGGCTGCCGCTGCTGCGTGAGCCGCGCAGAGTCTTGCCATCGACCGCAATCGCTTGTCTCGTGGCCGACTCCTCTGTGGTCGTGGCCCGGCCGGTGAGCCAGTCACCTATCGCCGCGGTCAGTAGGTCAGGATCGACGCTTGCAGCAGGCGTCGGATCATCGTCTCGGACGGCCTGCGATCAGGGTTGATACCCAAGGCGAGCATGGTCGCGGCTGGGACGTTTTTGATCCATTCGGCGATCGCCGTGTAGGAGCGGTGGCCGGCCATAACGGCGCAGACCGCCGTGCTGACTACGACCCGCAGCCGGTGCCGCACGCCGCGGCGGGCTCGTGGATCCGGTAGATGTGCCAGCGCCGTAGGAAGCCCGGCAGGGTCGGGCGCGGTGGCACCCGCTGGTGGACATGACAGTGCAGAGATCAGCGATGATGGTGGTGCGGGCATGGCTGACTTCGGATGGATCAACAAGGCCTCGAGAGCCTCGATGATCTTCCGAAACGGTCCCTGCTGCCACCGGCACGGGCGCGTCTCTACCAACTACCTCAAGCCCGACACTCCACGACTTTGCCGGGGCCCTGGGTCTTCACCTACATCCATGACCAGCTCCGTTCAGGGCTGGCCTCTCCTTATCGGCCTGCGTCCCGAGGTCATACGCATAGCAGAACACTCCGGCGCCACGTCCTTCGAACGCCCGCTGACGGGCATCGTCGAACACGTCGAGTTCCAAGGGCACGAAGCCCTGCTCCACCTGTCACTCGGCGGCCAACAGGCTGAAGTGCCGCCCCAGCCCCCGCCCTGGCACCGCCCCTGCGAACGCGCTGGAGTGCCACCGTCCTGATGCAAGGCGTCCTGCGCCGCTCAGGAATTCTCAACCGACGTCATCTTTCCCCCTTGGAGCCCAAGCAGTTCCAGACGCCGGGCCCCGCCCGTCTATGTATAGGGGAACTCGTCGTACGCGACGAGCCAAGCGCCCGTCTACCCTGTGGCGGCGGATGGGCAACGGAGGGCACGCTACGCCGCTCCACGTCGTCCCGTCCGGTCATTCTTTCGGGGGGCGCGAAAAGTATGGAAGGAATTCTCTTCCCAGAGGCCGATATCTCGGAGCTCCTCAGTGAACTTTGGCAGTCAAGAAATATCGAGGGGCAATGGGTGCACAGGCTCGCCGTTCTCCATGGGGCACACTCCTTACTCGGTGGAGGAGTCAACTGCACCCGAAGCTGGCCTCTCTGCTATCGAGACAGGCCAGTAGCGCCCGGAGTGCATGACTCCGCGTCGCCCTTTGCGTGACTTGCCTTGACTGCAAGTCAGGTGGCCTGTCGTGCAACTGTGCTTATCTGTAAGGGATTTGAAGAATCCTGCATCAATCCGATGTATTGTTGACGTAGGCTAGGGGAAGGCGGCATGGTGTCACGAGCCTCAAAAACTATCGTGTCAGCCATAGTTGAACTGGGCGGCTCTGTGTTGATGGTTCGCGAACGTCTGCCGGGAGAAGCGGAACAATGGGTTCTTCCGGGCGGCGTGGCCGAGCCTGGAGAGCTTGCCCATGATGCCCTCACCCGTGAGGTCCACGAGGAGACCGGATTGATCTTGGCCGAGCCAACGACCTTGGCCTGCGTCTCCCAGCACGTGGTAGTTGGCGATCCAGACTGGGATGGCACCTGGACCGTCTTCACGTTCCGCACGCAGGGGCCGGAGGGTGCCCCGAACCCTCAAGACCCCGACAGGCTGGTGCTGGAGGCCGCCTGGGTCCCGATCGACGAGGCCCTGATCCGCTTGGAGGCCCACCCATCTCGCCGACGCAGAGAACCGCTCATCGCCTGCCTGACCGGCACGGCACCGCCTGGCACGCTGTGGCTCTGGCCCGGCAACCCGCAGGACCCGCCAGTCGTGATCCAACCCGCAGCGATCTAGATGTATTGATCACGAGCGTTGTTGGCAGACTTGGGTCTTGAACATGACGAAGGCCGCCGATGTGGTGGAGCTGTCTAGGAACGCACCACACGGAGGTCTTCGTGTCCCACCGTAATGCCCGGCTGACAGCCTTCGGGAGGTGTCTCCTGGTCGAACGTGCCGCATCCGGTCGTCGGGTCGCACACGTCGCCGCTGAGACGGGAATCTCGCCGGCGAGGGCTCACAAGTGGGTGCGCCGTAGAGGGCCCGACGGGGGGCCGGGTTCTCCAAGGTTCTCGGGTCGAGGGTGTGGGCGTGGACCGCGAGTCAGTCGGCGGGCCGGGGTAGTGCGGCCAAGCGGTGGAATGCGGCGGCGAGCTCATGGAGCCAGGGCCAGGTCGCACCGGGCCGCTCTCGGGCGCGCCCGGGGCAGGACCGCCGGGCAGCACAGATCATCCGCAGCGGCCTGAGCGCCGGCATGCGCAGACCACATCTCCCGCGCGGCAGCCCGTGACGTTTCCCGAAGAGCACGGAGTCCCTTTCGATTTCGCCCCCGGAGCCGTCGCCGCCCAGATCCGGACTCAGTCGGCCCCAGCCTCTCCGCCCGCCCAGATCCCCGGACCCACCACCGCAAGACCGGCGCAACCACCCCTCAAGACCTTCCGCTCCAGCACCGGGGCTCACTCGTTCTCGTCGGTGCTCGCACTTCCGCTCCTCTCGGCCGAAGGGCCGGACGTCGCCCACAGCGCAACACGCTGAACTTGACGGAGAAGTGCACGTCAGCCAGGGGGCGGGAGTCATCCGATGAGGGCGAAGTTGTGCATTCTGCATTCGGGGTGACGCCGCGCGTCGCGGTGTGAGTGCCTTCGCCCTTCAGGTGGTGGGGAACCCGATGTCTCTCAATGCCTGGGCCGACGTCCCGAATGAGCCGCCCGCGATCAATACCGCCAGCCGAGGGAGCCGGACTGCCGAGGGGGCAGGAGGCGGCAGTGAGTGCGGGGTCTTCCGGGGGAGTCCTGTGCCCGCCCCCGGGGGAAGTTCGGTGGCCGCCCCCGAAGGAGCCCCGAGGTGGCCTTCACTCAGCCAAGATGTCCGTATTTTCGTCATGTGCAACCGGGGGTTGACCCTTCCCGTAAGTGGCTCTAAGTTTCTCGCAGCCCACTGGTACATCGATTAACCACATGGTTAACGTCCTGGTTGGAGACATCCCGCTGTGCGCTCATCCCTGAGCCGGCGCGGTTTCCTCGCAGCAGGCTCCGGCCTTGCCGCCGCTACCGCTCTGTCCGGCTGCTCCACATTCGCCTCGGCCGATTCCGACCCCGGCACCCTGCTCGTGCACACCCAGCTCGGCACCACCGCGCCCGGCTCTCCCACCTACAAGGCCGTCGTCGAGACGTTCCACGAGGAGAATCCGGACATCCGGATCAAGAACCTCGTCAACGGGGACGACCTTCCCCAGGTGTACGAGACCTCCCGGCTGGCCCGCAAGGAGCCGGACGTGGTCATGGTCAACCTCTACGACAAGACCCTGGCCTGGACCGATGTCGGGGCCACCGTCGACGTGAAGGGCTATCTCGACGACTGGGGGCTCCGCGAGCGCGTGCTCCCCGCCGCCCTCGAGGAATGGACCGACGCCAAGGGCAGGCTCCGTGCCTTCCCGTACTTCGCCACCAACTGGCCCGTCGCCTTCAACACGGCCCTGCTGGAGCTGGCCGGTGTCGACTCCGTACCCACCACCGGTGACCAGCTGATCGGGGCCGCGCGCAGACTGCGCGCCAAGGGGATCGCCCCGGTCACCGTCGGCGGCAACGACTGGACCGGGCAGAAGCTGCTGGCCCAGATCATCCAGACCTTCCTCACGCCCGACGAGGCGAGGAAGGTCTACACGAGCGGCGACTTCAGCGGCAGCAGGGGAGCCCGGGAGGGCATCGACTACTTCGTCCAGCTGCGTGACGCCGGCGTCTTCGCCGACAAGGCGCAGGGGCTGACGTCGGACATCATGACCACGCAGTACAACACCGAGACGGCGGCCATCCAGTCCGCGATGTCCTCGGCGCTGGCGAAGGTCTCACCGAAGGCGGCCGGACACACGGAGATAGGTGGCTGGCCACTGGCCCCCGGCGCCTCGCACAGCAAGCCGACCATCATGCGCTCGCACACCCTCATCGGATTCTGGATCAGCCCCAACGGCGTCAAGAAGCTGTCCTCGGTCGAGAAGTTCCTGCGCTTCATGTACCGCCCCGAGACGGTCTCACGCTTCATCACCGAGAGCGGCCGGGACATGGCGCTCGTCACCGACACCGTCAGCAAGGAATTCCCGCTGGTGGCCAAGGCCCAGCAGCTCGGCGACGGTGTCGGCCAGGTCCTCCTGCCCGACCTGTACGTCCCCCCGACGGCCACCCAGCCGCTGATCACGGCGACCAGCACCGCCTTCACCCGGGGAACGAGCGCGGCCGCCGTGCGCTCCGCCCTCGAATCCGCCTACCGCACGGCCTGAACCGCGCGCCCGAGCCCTCTGCGAGTCCCTTCATGACGTTGCTCTCGTCCGCCCCGGGCGGCGCCTCGGTCCGCCGGCCGGCCCCGCCCTCGCCCCCTCCCGCCCGGCCCGGCCGCCGGAAGCAGGCCGGGGTCGTCCTCGCCCTGCCGGCGCTGGTCTGGTACCTCGTCTTCATGGTCGGCCCCCTGATCGCCATCTTCGTCATCGCCGCCCTGCACTGGCCGGGCATGCTCCAACCGGTCTCCTTCGCAGGCCTCGACAACGTGCGGACGGTCCTGGACGACCCGGTCTTCTGGGACTCGGTGGGCAACACCGCCACCCAGTTGGTCGTCGCCCTGCCCGTGATGATCGTGTGCGCGTACATGCTCGGGTACTACGTCGCGCAGAAGCCGCCGGGTCACCGCGCCCTGCGCTACCTGCTCTTCATCCCCGGCCTCATCTCCACCCCGGCCAAGGCGATGGTCTTCTACGCGGTCCTCTCGCCGGACGGAATGCTCAACGGCGCCCTGGACAAGGCCGGTCTGGGCTCGCTCACCGACGCCTGGCTCGCCTCCCCGTCCACCGCCCTGTACTGCCTCATCGTCCTCGACGTGTGGAGCGGCATCGGCTTCACCGCCGTGCTCTTCGCTGCCCGGCTCGGCAGCGTGCCGGACGAGATCGGCGAGGCCGCCCAGCTCGACGGCGCCGGCCACTGGCGCGCCATGTGGCGCATCCACTTCCCCGTCATCCGCGACTTCGTCGGCGTCGTGACCATGCTCCAGTTCCTGTGGACGCTGTTCGGCTCCGCACAGAACGTACTGCTGCTCACGCAGGGCGGCCCCGGAAGCTCCTCGACAACGTTGTCCTTCCTCGTCTACCAGAAGGCGTTCATCGCGGCCGACCTCGGCTACAGCCAGACCGTCGGCGTGGTCCTGTTCCTGGTCGGTCTGGCCGGGCTGCTGACGATCCGTCGCGTCTTCCGCCAGAACTACTGATCGGAGCGGTTCCATGAAGTTCGGAAGGTCCTGGCTGCCGGCCCACATCCTGGCGTGGCTGTACGCGGCACTGCTGGTGGTGCCCCTCTATTACCTGCTGGTCTCGGCGTTCAAGACGAACGACCAGATCTTCGGGAGCCCGTTCTCCCTGCCCACCTCGTTCTCCCCGCACAACTTCGGGGAGGCCTTCTCCTCCGCGGGCCTCGGGCCGGCCATCGTCAACTCGGTACTGGTCACCGCGCTCGCGCTGGTGCTCACCCTGGCCCTGGCCATTCCGGCGGCCTTCGCCATCGCCCGTACCGAGGGACGCCTCGGCGCCTTCGTGGAGCGGGTGTTCTCACTGGGGTTCCTGGTCCCCACGTTCGCCGCGCTCTTCCCCACGTTCCTGCTTGCCGCGGCGACCGGACTCTTCCACACCCGCGCCTTCATGGTTTTCTTCCTGCCGGCCACGGCGATGCCGCTGTCCGTCGTGATCCTCGTCCAGTTCATGCGGACGATCCCGCGCGAGATGGAGGAGGCTGCGCGGGTGGACGGCGCCTCCACCTTCGCCGTCCTGCGGCACATCTACACCCCGATGTGCATGCCCGGGATCGCGACGATCCTCCTGCTGAACTTCCTGACGTTCTGGAACGAGTACCTGTACTCCCTCGTGATCATCGGCCCCGACCCCGAACAGCGCACTGTGCAGGTGGCGCTGCCCACCCTCAAGTCCCTGACCGGCACCGACTACGGCATCCTGACCGCGGGCACGGTCCTGACACTGGTCCCCGTCTGGGTGGTGTACACCGTGCTCCAGAAGCGCATGCAACAGGCACTCGTCAGCGGGGCGGTGAAGATGTGAAGGAACGTCTCGAGGGACGTACCCAGAAATCGGACGGCATGGCGGGCACGCCACCGGCCCAGGCCACCGGCCGGCCCACGATCAAGGCCGTGGCCGCCGCGGCCGGGGTCTCCACCGCCGCCGTCTCCCAGGCCGTCAACGGCACCGGACGGATCTCCGAGGCCACCCGCCGCCGGGTCCTGGAGGCGGCCGCCGAACTGGGCTGGTCGCCCAGCGCGTCCGCCTCGGCCCTGCGGCGGGCCCGTACCCGCACGATCGCGCTCGTCGTCAGGCGCCCCACGGACGTGCTCGGCGCCGACCCGCACTTCAGTGAACTGATCACCGGTCTGGAGGGCGAACTCGCCCCCCGGGGCTACGGTCTGCTGCTCCACCTGGTCGCCGGCATCGCCCAGGAGAACGCACTGTACGAACGGCTCGTCGCGGAGGGCCGCATCGACGGAGCCGTTCTGACAGACGCACGCGCCGACGACCCCCGCCCGCACCTCCTGCGGGACCTCGGACTGCCCGCCGTCCTGCTGGGCGCGCCCGACTCCGCATCAGCCGTCCCCGGCGTCGGGCTCGGCCGGCAGGACGCCGGCGTCCGCGAGGCCGTCGCCCACCTGCTGGAACTGGGCCACCGGCGCCTCGCGTACGTCGCGGGCCCGGCCGAACTGGTGCACACCCAACTGCGCCGTGCCGCCTTCGAGGACGCGCTCGCCGGGGCAGGGCTGAGCCCCGTGGCCATCCGGCACACCGATTTCACCGAACAGGCCGCCGTCGCCGTGACCGAGGAACTGCTCGCCCTGCCCGACCGGCCTACCGCGCTGGTTTTCCCCAACGACTCCATGGCGGTCTGCGGCATCGGCACGGCGCAGCGGCGCGGGCTCCGGGTGCCGGAGGACGTGTCGGTGGTGGGGTACGACAACCTGCCGCTCGGCCGCTGGCTTCACCCTCGGCTGACAACCGTGGACCAGCAGGTGCAGCGGGTCGGTGCGGCCGCCGCCCGCGCGCTGCTCCACCGCTGCGGCGAGGACGTGCCGCCTCCGGTCCTCGATGGACGCCCGAGCCTGGTCGTCCGGGAATCGACCGGCCCGCTTCCCGCCGGGTTCTGAGCCATGAGTCGCCCACCGCACACCGCCCGCGGCCCGCCTCTCACGGCCCCGCTTCGTCCCGCGGCTCCGGCCCGGCCCGCACCGGCCGTTCGCCCGCCGCACCGATCC
This sequence comes from Streptomyces sp. NPDC005775, assembly GCF_042871565.1. Taxonomy (NCBI): domain Bacteria; kingdom Bacillati; phylum Actinomycetota; class Actinomycetes; order Kitasatosporales; family Streptomycetaceae; genus Streptomyces; species Streptomyces sp. NPDC005775. The sequence continues at coordinate 74,853 of NZ_JBIAIU010000014.1, forward strand.
ACCCCCGCACATCGAAGAGGTCAGGACCCGACCATGCGACGCCACAGCGCCCAGCTCACCCACGACTCCGCCGTCATTCCCTGGCTCGGCGCCAACTTCTGGTCCCGCACCGGCGGCCCGCTGATGTGGCGGAACTACGACCCGAAGACCGTCCGCGAGGAACTGGCCGTCCTGCGCGACCACGGACTGAACATGACCCGGTCCTTCTTCTACTGGCCCGACTTCCACCCGGAGCCCGGCCGGATCGACGAGGAGCTGTGCGAGCGCTTCCGCGACTTCTTGGACGCCCACACGGAGGCGGGGATGGGGACGGTCCCCACCTTCATCGTCGGCCACATGTCGGGTGAGAACTGGGACCCGGCCTGGCGAGGGAACCGCGACCTGTACGAGGACGTGTGGCTGGTCGGGCGTCAGGCATGGTTCGTCTCCCAGATGACACGCCGCTTCAAGGACCACCCCGCGGTCACCGGCTGGCTGATCACCAACGAGATGCCGGGCTACGGACGGATCTACCAGGTCGACCCGCCCTCCAGCGACGTCGTCACCGCCTGGGCGCAGTTCATGTGCGACGCGGTGCGCGCGGCGGGCGGCACCCAGCCCGTCTCGCTGGGCGACGGCGCCTGGGGCATCGAGGTCACGGGCCGGGACAACGGCTTCTCGCTTCGGGACACCGCCGAGTACGTGGACTTCGTCGGGCCGCACGTCTACCGGTCCGACACGGACCGGCCGCGCCAGCACTACCGCGCCGCGTTCGAGTGCGAACTCGCCGCCGTGACCGGCCAGCCGGTCGTGCTGGAGGAGTTCGGGCTGTCGACCGACGTGGTCTCGGCGGCCAACGCCGGCGTGTTCTACCGGCAGACCCTGCACAACTCGCTTCTCGGCGGGGCGACCGGCTGGATCGCCTGGAACAACACGGACTACGACGACCTGTGGGATCAGTCCCCGTACGACCACCACCCCTTCGAGATGCACTTCGGCATCACCGACCACACAGGCCGGCCGAAGGAGCCGCTGCGGGAACTGGCCGCCTTCGCCGAAATCCTGAAGCAGGTCGACTTCACCCGCTGCCGCCGTACGGACGCCGACGCGGCCCTGGTCGTCCCCGCCTTCCTGGAACGCGGGTACCCCTACAGCCGGCCCGCCGACCGCCCGCTGATCTTCACCTCCCTCCACCAGGCGTACGTGGCCGCGCGCGGTGCGGACCTGCCCGTGGCGTTCGCCCGGGAGGCCGACGGACTGCCGGACGACGCCGCGCTGTACCTGCTGCCCTCGACGCGGCAGCTGACCACCCGTACCCGTCGGGCGCTGGAGCGCCGGGCCCGGGAGGGCGCCACGGTCTACCTGTCGTTCTGTTCGGGGGAGCACCCGGCGACACGTGGTCCGTGGTTCCACGATCTGGACGGACTGTTCGGCGTGGAGCTCCAGCTCTCCTACGGTGTCGCGGAGCCGATCGAGGACGACGTGCTGGAGATGACGTTCACGGAGGACTTCGGCTCCATAGCCGCAGGCGAGACCCTGACGTTCCCCGTCGCCGGCAACGAGGACAGCCGCGCCTACCTGCCGGTCGTCCCCGCCGGTGCGCGCGTCGTCGCTACCGACGCGCACGGCCGCCCGGCTCTGCTCTGCCAGGAGACGGGCGAGGGCCGCACGGTCCTGGCCACCTACCCGTTGGAGCACATGGCGGCCCGGACGGCGCGGGCCAACCCGGAGCAGACACACCGCCTGTACGCGGCGCTCGCCGAACTCGCCGGAGCCGCACGACCGGTGACGGCCGGCTCTCCGTACGTCGCAGCCGACACGCTGGTCCGGGAGGACGGCACGCGCTTCGTCTGGCTGGTGAGCCAGTCCGCCGAGGAACTGACCGTCCGCCCGTCGGCGGACGGTGAACTGCGCGAGCTGACGGGCGGCGACCCGGTGGTGGATGTGGTGATCGCCCCGTACGGGGTGCGCGTCCTCGAACTCCGCTGACCGACCGGCTCCGCCCGCCCCGCCTGCCCCATCGCCCGTGAAAGGGAGCCCTCCGATGTCCCAGCCGCTCTTCCTCGACCCCGAGGCACCCACAGCCGTCCGGGTGCGCGACCTCCTGGCGCGGATGACCCTCACGGAGAAGGTGGGGCAGGTCAATCAGCGGATGTACGGCTGGGACGCGTACGAGCGCAACGCTTCGGGCCATCGCCTGACCGACGCCTTCCGCGGCGAGGTGGCTGCCTTCGACGGGATGGGTGCGCTCTACGGGCTGCAGCGGGCCGACCCGTGGTCGGGCGTGACCGCAGCCACGGGCATCGGTGCGGCGGACGGTGCGCGTGTCTCCGACGCCGTGCAGCGGCACGTCGTGGAGACCACCCGCCTCGGGATCCCCGTTCTGCTGGTCGAGGAGATGCCGCACGGTCTCCAGGCACTGGACGGCACGCTGCTGCCCGTCAATCTGGCGGTCGCCGCCACCTGGAACCCGGACCTGTACGAGGAGGCCGCCGCGCTCGCCGCCGCGCAGCTGCGGTCACGCGGCGGCCACGTCGCGCTGGTGTCCGCGCTCGACCTGGTGCGCGATCCGCGCTGGGGCCGGGCGGAGGAGTGCTTCGGAGAGGACCCCTACCTCGCGGCGCGGTTCACCGAGGCGCTGGTGCGCGGTGTCCAGGGGCCGCCCGGAGAATCGTTCGGGCCGGACCGGGCGGCCGTCGTCCTCAAGCACTTCGCCGGGCAGGGCGCCACGGTCGGCGGCCGCAACAGCGCGGCCACCGAACTGGGAGCCCGCGAACTCCACGAGATCCACCTGGAGGCCGCCCTGGCGGGAGTCAGGGCCGGGGCGGCAGGTCTCATGGCCGCGTACAACGAGTTCGACGGCATCCCATGTGCCGCCAACCGGGAACTGCTCACCGGCATCCTGCGCGAACGGTGGGGGTTCACCGGTCTGGTGATGGCGGACGGGCTGGCGCTCGACCGACTGGTGCGGCTGGCCGGCGACCCCGTGGCGGCAGGCGCCATGGCGTTGGAGGCGGGGACGGATCTGAGCCTGTGGGACGACAGTTTCCCCCGCCTGGAGGAGGCCGTGCGCCGGGGCCTCGTGGACGAGAGTGCTCTGGACACCGCGGTCGGCCGGGTGCTCGCGCTGAAGTTCCGCCTAGGTTTGTTCGAGAATCCGTACACCGGGGAGCGCACTCCGGCGCCGGGGCCGGAGCAGCTGAGCGAGCGCATCGCTCGGGAATCGGTCACGCTGCTCACGCATGACGGCGAGACACTCCCGCTAGGGGCACGCACACGCCGGATCGCGGTCATCGGTCCGAACGCCGACTCCGTGCCGCAGCAGATCGGCGACTACACCGCGCCCCAGCGCCCGGGCACGGGCATCAGCGTCCTCGAAGGACTCAAGGCGGCGGCGCCTCTGGGCACGGAGATCGTGCACGCCCGGGGGACCGGTCTCGTGGGCGGCGACCTGTCGGGTCTTCCCGGGGCCGTCGCGCTCAACGCCGGGGCCGATGTCGCGGTCGTGGTACTCGGCGGATCGAGCGCTCGTGAGTCGGGAACCCGCTTCGACGCCAACGGGGCGGCGGTCGTCACCTCGGGCAACCCTGTCGAGATGACCTGCGGCGAGGGCGTGGACCTGGCGGAACTATCCCTCCCGGAAGGCCAGACGGCACTGCTCGACGCCCTGACCGCGACAGGGACCCCCGTGGTCGTGGTGCTGGTACAGGGCCGTCCGCACGCGCTGACGGACCTCGCCGGCCGGGCCGCCGCGGTACTGAGTGCCTGGTATCCCGGCCCTTGGGGCGGGCGGGCGGTGGCGGACGTCCTGTTCGGCACGGCGGACCCCGTCGGGCGTCTGCCGGTCTCGGTGCCCCGCTCGGCGGCTCAGCTGCCCGTCCACTACAACGGGAAGGATCACGGCTACCGCGGCTACGTCGACCAGCCCGCGACCGCCCGCCACGCGTTCGGCCACGGGCTGAGCTACACGACGGTCGAGTACGGTACCCCCCGCCTGTCCCGGACGTCCGTCCCGGCAGCGGAACTCACCGCCGGCACACCGAACACGACGCAGGCCACACCGCGGCCGCTGGTGTGCACGGTCGACATCCGCAACACCGGCGACCGGCCGGTGCGGGAAACGGTCCAGCTCTACGTACGCCGGGTGACCGGAGGCTCTTCGTGGCCGAGGGTCCGGGAGCTGCGCGGCTTCGCCCGGGTCGTTCTCGAATCCGGGGAACGGGCCGAGGTCTCCTTCCCCGTGGAGGAGCGGACCCTGGCCTCGGTCACCCGCGACCTGGAGCGGGCCGTGGAGCCGGGGGAGTTCGAGGTGGAGACGGGCCCGTCCTCCGACCGTACCCGCGGCGTCCGGCTGACCGTTCTGGCCGGTCGGCTCCACTGACGGCTGGTTTGCGCGCGTACACGCCCCGGGGCCCGGTGGCCTCCCGCCGGCGCCCCCTTGTGCGCACATATCCGGAGCGGACCGCGCCGTTGCCGGGGCCGGTGCCCGGCCCCGCGACGCGGTCCGCTCCGTCGGGTGATCAGGCGGTCCGGCCGACCCGGAACGTCGTCGTGTACAGGCGTTCCTCACCCGGCTCCAAGAACGTCATGGAGCCGTCCTCCCGGGCCGCGGTCTCGCCCCGCACATGGTGCGTGGAGGGTTCGAAGCCCACGGCGTAGGCGCCCTCGCGCAGGTGCATCCACTGGAAGAAGGACGGGAACTGCGCCTGGTCGTACTCCAGCTCGAAGTACATCCCCAGGCGGTCGTTCACCAGCCGGGGCCGTACCGAGCCGTCTGCGTCCGGTTCCAGTTCGTGCTCGTAGACCTGCTCGACGAATCCGGACAGCGGGCCGGGCATCTCGGTGTTCGAGACGCCCTGTTCGGCGACGCTGTCGCTCTGCCACAGCGTGCGGCGCAGCGGCATCTCGTAGCGCGCGCCCTCGTCCAGGAAGGGCCAGCCGACGTTGATGTGGTAGAGGAACATGTGCGGTGTGGGGTCGAAGCCCGCGTTGCGCACCCGGTCGATGAGCCGGATCTCCGTGCCGCCGAGATCGGCCTCGATGCGGCGGGTGAGCCGCAGGTGCTCACCGAAGATCGCGGCCTGGCGGACCTCGCCCTCCGCCCAGAGGACGCAGTGGTCCTCGTCCTGCCACTGCTCGCCGTAGCCGGTGAGCCGGGCGGGCAGATTGCCGACCCGGCCGTGCAGGGCGTGGGAGGCGGTGCGGCGCGGCGGGTAGCGGTACTGCGAGGCGTCCACCTCGGCGCCGAACAGGGTGTGGTCGAGACCGGCGGTGAGCAGCAGACCCGAGAAGCTGCGCATCATCGACAGGCCGTCGTCGTCGCGGTACTCGTGCAGGCCGGGGTGGCGGAACCCGGTCGCGGAGCGCCAGCCGAACCCGCGGCCCAGGAACTCCGCCCCACCGAGGTCCATGGCCCGGTCCACGAGCACATCGAAGGAGAGTCCGGCGCCGGTACGGAACTCCAGCGTGCGGATGCCGCGTTCGGAGCCGTCGTCCAGGACGACGGACCGCACACCGCCGGCGGCTGCGAGGTCGCCCGCGTGCCGGGCGAGGGCGTGACGGTCGTAGTCGCGTCCGTTCAGCTTCACGCCATCACCCACCCTCCGTTGACCTCCAGGCACTGGCCGGTGACGAAGGAGGAGTCCGGTCCGGCGAGGAAGGAGACGGCCGAGGCCAGCTCCTCGGGGCGGCCGCGCCGCTTGAGAGCCTGATGGTCGAGCACATGCCGCGTGTAGGCCTCGGGATCGTCGTGGATCTCCTCGGCCGCCGTGGGGAACGCGCCGGGGGAGACGCAGTTGACGCGGATCTCCGCAGGCCCGAGCTCGCGGGCGAGTGCGCGGGTGAAGGCGACGGCCGCGCCCTTCGTGGAGATGTAGGCGGCGAGCGAGTCCCAGCCCCCGTGCATGGTGATCGAGGCGACGTTGACGATCGCCCCGCCGCCCGTGCGAGTCATGCGTCGCGCGGCCGCCTGAGCGGCGACCCAGTAGGCGCGTTGGTTTACGGCGACCACATCCTCGTACTCCGCCAGCGGCACGTCGAGGAAGGGCCGGCTCGGGTACACGGCGGCGTTGTTGACCAGGACGCGCAGGGTGCCCAGCTCGGCCGCGGTCCGTTCGACCGCCGCTTCGACCGCTTGTGCGTCGCGCAGGTCGGTGGCCAGAGCCAAGGCGCGGGCACCCGACTTCCGCACCTCCTCGACCGTCTGCTCGAGTGATGCGGCGTCGCGGTCGAGCACGGCCACATCGTGCCCGTCGGCGGCCAGACGGGAGGCTATGGCGCGCCCCAGGGCGCCGCCGGCGCCGGTCACGAGTGCTGCTTGCGGTTGACTCATCGGTGGTTCCCATCTTCCCGGTGCCGGCCGGGCGCCGCGGGGCGGATCGAGGCGTTGACACTGCGAGCGGTGCCCGCATAGCGTGAATGTTAGCGCTGCCGGTAGCGCTAACAAAGAGCTTGGAACAACAAATGCGGCGACGACGCGGTGAGTTCCCTTCCCTCCCTCCTCCTCGCCTCCCTCCCCTTTCAAGGAGTCCCATGACGACGCCTGACAAGCCCGGGATACTCAGCGGGTACCGGGTCCTCGACTGCTCCATCGCGATGGCCGGCCCGTTCGCTGCCCAGCGGCTCGGCGACCTCGGGGCCGACGTGGTCAAGGTCGAGCCGGTCACCGGGGAATGGCAGCGTCATGCGGCCGCAGGAGGCGCGGGCGGGAACCGGATCAACGTCTCCTTCCTCTCGCTGAACCGCAACAAGCGCTCCCTCGCCGTCGACCTCAAGGACCCGGACGGCAAAGAGGTACTCCGCCGGCTCGTGGCCGACGCCGACGTCTTCCTGCAGAACTACCGCCCCGGCGTCGCCGCCCGCCTCGGCGTCGACTACGCCTCGCTGGCGGAGATCAACCCGTCCCTCGTGTACGTCTCCATCTCCGGCTACGGCGAGGACGGCCCCTACGCCCAGCGCCCCGGGCAGGACCTGCTGCTCCAGGCGATGTCCGGTGCCATGCTCTCCGCGGGACGCGCCGGCGAGGCACCGCAGGCCGCGGGCCAGTACCTCGTGGACGCCGTCACCGCGTCCACCGCCTTCGAGGGGGCGCTCGCCGCGCTGCTGCACCGCGAACGCACCGGTGAGGGACAGCTCGTGACGGTGAACATGCTGGACGCCGTCACCACACTCCAGATGCAGGAACTGTCGGTGCACACCGTGGGCGGTCTGGCGCAGAACCGCTCCGGCGAACCGCACGCACATGTCTACATCCGCGCGCCCTACGGCGCGTTCGAGACCGCGGACGGCTACATCGTCCTCGCGTTCCCGCCGCTGAAGACACTCGGTGAACTCCTCGGCGAGGAAAGCTTCCAGTCCATGGAGGACGAGGAGCACGGCTGGACCCACCGCGACGAGCTCTTCTCGCGCACCGCGTCCCGGCTCCGTGCCCGTACTTCGCGCCACTGGCTCGACGCCTTCGAGGCCGCGGGCGTATGGGCCGGACCGGTCTACGGCTACGCGGACCTGGTCGACGACCCGCAGATCCGCCACAACGGCACCTTCGTCACCTACGACCACCCCACCGAAGGCCGGGTGAAGGTGCCCGGGTTTCCTTACAAGTTCTCCGCCACGCCGCCCCGTATCGACCGAGGTGCACCGCTCACCGGCCAGCACTCGCGCGAGATCCTGGCCGAAGCGGGCCTCGGCCGGAAGGAGATCGAGGCGCTGTTCGCCTCCGGCACCGTGACGGAGACTTCGTGACCTACGCCGGACTGACCTGGGACCACCCGCGCGGCCATGACGCCCTCGCCGCCGCGGCCGGCGGCCTCGTGCGCTGGTCCGTCCAGCCGCTGGAGGGTTTCGAGTCCCATCCCGTCGACGAACTCTGCGCCCGCTACGACCTCGTCGTGCTGGACCATCCGCACCTCGGCGAGGCACTCGCCGCGGGCTGCCTCCGCCCCCTGGACGACCTCTTCGGCAGGGAGGAACTGGACGGCTGGCACGCCGGCTCGATCGGACCCACCATGCGCTCGTACGCGATGGAAGGCAGCCAGTGGGCCCTGCCCCTGGACGCGGCCACCCAGGTCTCCGCGACCCGCACCGATCTTGCCGGGGAGCCGCCCACCACCTGGGAGGAGGTGATGGGCCTCGCGCGCCGCGCGCCGGTGGCCCTGTCGCTCGCCGGACCGCACGCCTTCCTCACCTTCGCCTCCGTCGCCGTCGCACTCGGCGAGGAACCGGCCGCCGACCCCGGTGAACTGATCAGCGATACGACGGGACGCGCCGTCCTGGACCTCATGGCCGGGATCGACGCCCGCGCACCCGCCCGTACGCGCACTCTCAACCCGATCGGGCTGCTGGAGCTGATGGCGGGCACCGACCGCCTGGCGCACTGCCCGCTGGTGTACGGCTATGTGACCTACGCGGACCGGCTGACGTTCACCGACGCCCCGACCGCCCGACCGGGGGGACGGCCGGGCTCCACCCTCGGCGGCACCGGACTCGCCGTCAGTTCCCGCTGCAACCCCACCTCGGAACTCCTGGACCACATCCGCTGGCTGATGTCGCCCTCCGTCCAGTGCGGATTCCTGCCCCGGCACAGCGGGCAGCCGAGCGCACGCGCCGCCTGGACCGACCCGGCGATCGTCGCGGCGGATTTCTACCGCCGGACCGCCACCACCTGTGAGCAGGCGTGGGTCCGCCCCCGCCACGCCGGCTACATCGGCTTCCAGAGCGCCGCCTCCGCCGTCGTCCGGGACGCCCTGGCCGGCGAGACCGGCCACCGGGCGGCAATCGACCGGCTGCGAGCTCTCTACCGCGCGAGCCGCACCACGAAGGAAGCAGGACGAGCATGACCGAGACCACCAGCACCCCGCCCGACCTCGGCACCGGACACGTCCTGCTCGACGTGGTTGACCGTGTGGCCACCCTGACGCTGAACCGGCCCGAGAAGCTGAACGCCGTGACCCCCGAGATGTCCCGCGCCCTGGTCCGGGCCGTGCGATGGTGCGACACCACGGACGATGTCCGCGCGGTGATCCTGACCGGTGCGGGCGGGCGCGCCTTCAGCGCCGGATCGGACATCCGCGAACTCGACGGATACCGTACGCCGTGGGAGTTCCGCAACCGCGTCGACTACTGCGACGCCATCCGCGAGGCACGGACGCCCACGATCGCGGCCGTCGGCGGCTACGCCCTCGGCGGCGGGCTGGAGACCGCCCTGTCCTGCGACATCAGGATCGCCTCACGGACGGCGTCCTTCGGAGCACCGGAGATCACACTCGGCTGGATCGGGGGCGGCGGCATGGCGGCCTTCCTCAGCCGCGCGGCCGGCCCCAGCAACGCGGCACTCATGCTGCTCACCGGAGACCGCGTCGACGCCGCACGGGCGCTGGAGTGGCACCTGGTCAGCGAGGTGGTCGCTCCCGGCGAACTGCTCGACCGGGCCAAGGCCCTCGCCGCGGTCATCGCCTCCCGGGCCCCCGTGGCGGCGGAGACCGCCAAGATCAACCTGCGGGCGGCCGGGAATCTGCCCGAGGACCAGGCCCTCGCCTACGAACGGGACCTGCAGACCATCTGCTTCGCCACCGAGGACGCCGCCGAAGGCCGCCGCGCGTTCGCCGAGAAGCGCCCGCCCGTTTTCCGCAAAGCCTGAGAGGAACGACATGACCCAGTGGCCCGACGCCGACACCACCCTTCCCGACGACGGCACGGAAGGGGCCCTCGTCGGCCGGGTCTGGCAGCCTGGCATCGGTCCCTGCGTCGTAGCCGTCCGCGAGAGCGGTGTGCACGACGTGACGGGGACCTTCCCGACCGTCCGCGACCTGTGCGAATCGCCCGACCCGGCGGCGCAGTTGCGTACGGCCGACGGCGAGTGCCTCGCCGGACTCGACGAACTGCTGGCCAACACCCCACCCGAGAAACGTGATCCCGCACGTCCCTGGCTGCTCGCTCCCGTGGACCTTCAGGCGGTCAAGGCCGCCGGCGTGACCTTCGTGGTGTCCATGCTGGAGCGGGTGATCGAGGAACGTGTGCGGGGTGAGGCCTCCGGCGCCGCCGAGGTGCGCGAGCGGATACGCGGACTCGTCGGGGACGATGTGGCATCCCTGCGGCCCGGCTCCGCGGAGGCCGCCGCGCTGAAGGAACTCCTGGTCGCCCGGGGAATGTGGAGCCAGTACCTGGAGGTGGGCATCGGGCCCGACGCCGAGATCTTCACCAAGGCCCCGGTGCTGGCCGCCGTCGGCACCGCGACCGATGCCGGGGTCCTTTCCACCTCGCGGTGGAACAACCCCGAACCGGAGATGGTGATGGTCGTCTCCTCCGCCGGGAAGGTCGTGGGCGCTACTCTCGGGAACGACGTCAACCTCCGTGATGTGGAGGGCCGTTCGGCGCTCCTGTTGTCGAAGGCGAAGGACAACAACGCCTCCGCCGCCCTCGGGCCGTTCGTGCGGCTCTTCGACGCGGGCTTCGGGATCGACGACGTGCGGCAGGCGGCGGTGGCCCTGACCGTCGAGGGCCAGGAAGGCTACCGACTTGACGCGGTGTCCTCCATGTCCGCCATCAGCCGCGATCCACTGGACCTCGTCGGTCAGCTGATCGGTCCGCACCACCAGTACCCCGACGGCGCGGTGCTCTACCTGGGCACGATGTTCGCCCCCGTCGAGGACCGTGACGCTCCGGGCCAGGGCTTCACCCATCACGACGGGGACCTGGTCACCATCGCCACGCCCCGGCTCGGTTCACTCGTCAGCCGGATCAGGCCGAGCGACGCGTGCGAGCCGTGGACCTTCGGAATCTCCGATCTGATGCGCTCCCTGGCCGCACGAGGAGCGCTGTGACGCAGGGCGCGCCGTCCGCCCGGACCGGCCGGGCGGACGGCGGGGCGGCGGGCGCAATGGATATCGTCTCGGATGTGACCCAGCCACCCCGCCGCCCACGCAAGCGTTCCGCCACCCGTTCGGTGACCCTGTCGGACGTGGCGGCGGCGGCCGGGGTGTCCGCCCAGACGGTCTCCCGGGTCGTGCGCGACCCGCGGTCGGTGCCGGACGAGACCCGGGCCAACGTCGAAGCGGCCATTGCGGCCACCGGCTACGTGCCCAACCTCGCCGCCAGCAACCTGGCGTCGAACCGCAGCCGCACGGTCGGTGTCCTGGTCCCGCAGATCAACGCGTCGGTCTTCGCGGACACCGTTCACGCCTTCTCGACCGCCCTGGCGGCCCACGGCTACCAGATCTTCGTCGGCACGACCGACTACCGGCCGGAGCACGAGGAGGACGTGCTGCGGAGTTTCCTCGGCCGGCGGCCGGACGGACTGCTCATGGTGGGAACCGACCACACCCCCGGCACCCGTGCCCTGCTGGCCGCCGCGGGAGTGCCCGTCGTGGAGACCTGGGGCTGGACGGACGACCCGGTGGACCTGCTGGTCGGCTTCTCCAACGCGGCGGCGGCCGCCGCGATGGTCGGGCACCTCGTCGAGCGGGGCCGGCGCAGGATCACGTTCGCCGGGCGGCACACCTCCGGCGACCCCCGGGCCGCCGAGCGGCTCGACGGCTACGGGTCCGCTGTCCGGGAGCTGCTGGGAACTGCTCCGCGCACGGTGGACGCGGGGCCGGAGCCGGTATCCATGGACACCGGCGTCGCGCTCCTGGACCTTGTACTGGAACGGTATCCGGACTCCGACGCCGTGATGTTCTCCAGCGACGTCTTCGCCGCAGGCGCCCTGCAGGCTTGCGTGCGCCGGGGGATCGACGTCCCCGGCACGCTGGCCCTGGCCGGGTTCGGCGACTTCGAACTGGCCCGGCACCTCGTCCCCTCGCTCACCACGGTGGCGGTGCCCGGCATCCTTATCGGCGAGCTGGGGGCCGAGTTGCTGCTGGAGAGGATGCGCGGCACCCCGGTCGGCGTTCCGCACCGCGACGTGGGCTACCGGGTCGTCGCCCGCGCAAGCTCCTGACGCGGGGGCGCTGCCCGGGCCGGGGCGGATCCCGCTGAGGCTCGGGGGCGGCCGGCCCACCGGCGAGCGGCCGCCCCGGGCCTCAGCGTGCCGCCCAGACCAGGCCCCGTTCGACCATCTTCGCGGTCTGCGGCACCTCCAGGTCCGCGACGCGGTGGCCGAGGGTGCAGACGAAGACCCGGCCGGCTCCCCAGCGGCGCGTCCACACGACGGGGAACTCGACCGGCTCGTCCCACTGGCCGCCGTCGGGGGAGAGGACCGAGGTGGCCAGCACCGTGTTCAGAGTGTCCGTCAGCACCCAGTAGTGCTCGGTGAGGACGTCGAAATCCTCGATGCCCCGGGTGATCTCGCCGTCCCGGTCCGGCAGGGCCGTGATGCGGACGGTGAAGTCCTGGAACCCGTCCGGGTGCCACAGGAACCGTCCCCCCACCATGCGCAGATAGCGAGCGGCGGCGACATTCGTTCCGATGACGCCGCCGTGCCAGCCGGCGAATCCCGTTCCCGCCTCCACGGCCGAGACGAGGGTGCGCTCCTGAAGGGGCGTCAGTTCGCCCCCGGACCATGAGTGGACGACGAGGTCGGTGGCGGCGAGCAGGTCCGCATCCTCGTACACCGCCAGGTCATCGGCGACGGATACGTCGAACCCCGCGCGTTCGAGCCGGGGAATGAACAACCGGGTGCATCCGACCGGGTCGTGCCCCTCCCAGCCGCCGCGTACCACCAGGGCGTTGCGCTGACTCACTTCGGATTGCCTCCGTACGGTGTCGGTTGCCCCTGCGGCGGGTGATGGTTCCGCTCGCCGGCTGCCGAGCGGAACCGCGCGCCCGGTCGATTGCTGCCGGATCCTTCAACTCCCCGCCTCTGAGTGCGAATTGTGGGACGGGGAGTAACCTGGCGCGAAGCTTTCCGGGCCTTCCCGGTGGTGACGCTCCGTTCGCTCCCCGGCCCGCTGTGCCTGTCGTAGTCGTGGACCGGAACCCAGTGACATGCGTCGCACCCCGCCCTGGTTTGAAGCGTGTCGCATGGTGGTGAACGGGCGAATCCTGCCCCCGGAGCCCTGACCGGGCATGGCCGAAGTGCCTTTCGTGGGCGGCCGGTCCGGCCCCCGGGTGTGCTCTCGCCTCCGGGGCGGTCGTGTGACCGGAAACCTTGGTCATCACTTATGATACGAGTGATGACCTTAGCATGTTCCGCTAGCCTTGAGCCCTCGGACAGTGGGGACCGGGCACACCTGCACACATTGGGAGTCGCTGACCAGATGAGTAACCCATCCGCGGACGCCGTTGCCGTGTCCCCCCGTCAACGGCGCCGGCCTCCCCTCGCCGCCGCCGTCGTGCAGAGCCTGGCGACGGCCATCGTGCTCGGCGAGTACCCGCCCGGAACGGTACTTCCCTCGGCGGGCGTCCTGTGTGAACAGTACGAGGTGAGCCGCACCGTCATCCGCGAGGCGACCATGGCCCTCTCCGAGAAGGGCCTCGTCGCGACGCGTCAGGGATGGGGGACGGTCGTGCTCGATCAGGAGCAGTGGAGTCTGCTCGACCCCCTGATCCTCGACGCCCTCTTCCAGCGGAAGGACCGGCTGGCCTTCCTCGACAACCTGATCGAGATCCGGACGACCCTTGAGTGCGCCATGTCCGCCCGCGCCGCCCGTCTCATGGACGACACGCAGGCGGAGGCGCTCTCGGCCAAGCTCGACGAACTCGCGGCTCTGCGAGGCGACCCGGAGGCGTACTCCCGCGCCGACATCGAGTTCCACGAGATCATCCACCGTGCTTCGCGGGACGCGTTCGGGCGGGCCATCGTGTCGAGCATCCAGGGCAAGGCCGTGCGCTACCCCCAGTACAGCGGCGATCCCACGCGTGAGCACATCGAGTTGACGCACGAGGCGCACGCACGGATCGCGGCCGCCCTGCTCGCCGAGGACGCCGACGAGGCGGCCGAGGCGATGCGGGACCACATCACGTCCTCCTGGGAGCGCCGGCGACCGCTCGACACATCCGGCGCGTGACGTACGCCGGGGCATCCGTGTGCGGTGGATGCCCCGGCGTGAGGAGACGGTGTTACCTGGCGGCTACCGGTGAACGGTGTTCGTGTCACGGTTCGCAGGGCGGCCGATGCCCTGCGTCGTGACGCCGCGGTTCCACTCCCGGACCCACGCGGCCCCGTACGACCGCGCCACCGAACCGGAGGCGGAGAACCTGAGCGTGCCGAGGTCGAGACCCGTCTCCGCCACCGAGGTGGCCAGGACACTGCTCGTGTTGATCCGGTCGCTCCACCGCGACAGGCTGTACTGCGATGCCGGCTCGGCGAAGTCGGCCTTCGTCTCGATGAAGCCGCAGCAACCGACGATCACCGCGTGGTCGATCTCGACCCGCGACGGCACCCAGACCGAGCCGGGATCCTCCCACACCGTCGCGCGGCTGCAGCCGTTGGTCCCGGACGTGGTGTAGGCGGCGGCCGTGCACTCCTCGCCCGTCGCGGTCACGCGTGGCACGTACCAGTCGGTGATCTCCGGATACGTGATCGGCTTTCCGTCGGAGTACTTCTCCTTCCCGTTCGTGTAGTGCGCGTGCCAGGCGGCCACGGTCCGGGGCGTCGCGCTGTACTTCTCGCCCTCGCGGACGTCGAGGAACGTGTTGTAACGGCTCTCCAGCACCCAGCTGTTGGCCAGTGGAAGGCGGGTCTCGCCGTTCTTGTGGTAGATGCCGCCATGGCCCACGTGGTCCACCCCGATGAACACGTTGTCGTTCGCGGTGTTGCTGTGGCCGGAGTTGAAGTTGACGCCGGACTTCGCGTCGTTCACGACATTGTGGTGGAAGCGGACTCCGGTCGCGCCGTCGTCCATGTACAGCGCGTCGTTGGAACCCCCGATCTTCTCGAAGTGGTTGTAGGCGATCTCGTTGCCGAGGTAGGTGAAGTCCCGCCCGGCGTAGACGACTCCCATGTCGCCCGCGTTCTTCACCACGTCATAGAAGTGGTTGTGGTTGACGCGCATGTCGTTGCCCATGATCTGCACGGCCATGTGCGGCGCGTCGTGGACGTAGTTGTATTCGAACGTGTTCCCCACGCCGTACAGGTAACCGGCCGGGGTGTAGGTGGCGAGTCTGGAGAAACGGGTGATCTCGTTGTGGCGGGCGACGTTGTTTCCGCGTCCGAGCGTGGCGCGGTCGCCGCCGCCGAGCAGTACGCCTCCGCCGCCGAGATCGTGGAGGTAGGAGTTCTGCACGACGTTGTCGTGTCCGCCCCGCACGGTCTCGTAGTCCGGCATGCTGGTGATCGTGTCCGTCGTACGCCCGATCCGGATCGCGTCCATGCTCACCTGGGAGATGTCGACCCCGTCGATGAGGGTTCCGACGGCGTCCAGCAACTGCACGCCACTGACCAGGGATCCGGTCATGGCCAGGCCCCGGATGGTCACGCCCCGGGTGCCGTCGAGCAGCATGAAGTTCTTGTCGAACGTCTGCAGCGTTGTGGTCCTGCCCTCGATCGTGCCGTTCTGGGGCCGGTAGTAGAGGACGTCGTTGTCGCGGTAGCGGTCGATGTAGTACTCGCCGGCCGTGTCCATCTCCGACAGGACGTTGAGCACCTTGACCTTGGTCCAGGAGTCCTGCGGGATGTACATGGAGGGGTACTTCGTGTACAGCTTGTCGCCGCTCCACGACAGGATGCGCACCATGTCGTTGGCGTAGTTGTTGCCGAGGTAGCCCGAGAGCCAGCCCTCCGTCTCGGACGTGGTGTTGTCGATGTCCTCGATCCAGCGCGGATCCAGCTGGACCGGCACGCCGGAGTATTCGCCGAATCCGCGGGTGCCCGCATCGTCCACCGTGGGCACCGCCTCGGGTGCCCAGTTCCGGTAGCGGTCGCCACTGGCGGCGCGGCCGCCGACCGTGAAGACGGACGGGGTCATGCGCCGCATCTCCTCCGGGCTCCAGGTGTCCCGCTGCCCGGTGTCGGGGAGGAGCTGCTTCTTGTCCTCGAACTGGGCGCGGGGCGTCGTGCCGGAGCTGTTCCAGTCGCTCTCCGGCCCGAAGCGGGCGTCCGGATCCACGTTCATCAGGTCCCGGGGGCCGTCGGCCTTCCACTTGGCTCCCGTCCCCCACAGGTGGCAGGCGGTCTCCGTGGTGGCGCACGTGTTGCCGTCCGGGTACTCGGCCAGGGTCTGGGTACCGCCGTCGACGACGAGTTCCGGAGCGAACGGCTGCTGGACCCAGTTGAAGCCGTTCTTGTAGAGCGTGCCCGGGTCGATCCCGTGCGCGCCGAGGTCGAACACCCAGACGCCGTCACGCAGTTCCGGTGTGTTCAGGCGGGTGTGGGAGGAGTACCGGGGCTCGGTGAGCGTGTCGTCCGAGAGGTCGGTGAGCCTCTGCCAGCCGTCCGCCGGAAGTTCGTGCGACCCGGTCAGTGTGACCTTCTCATCGCGGTACGCGGCGTACGTCACCCACGAGTTCTCCTTGCCGCTGAGCCGGATGGTGTCATCGAGGACGTATGTGCCGCCCCGGATGTACACCGTCCCCCGCGCCCCGGGGGAGGTTCGACCGGCCAGCGCGTCCCGCGCCGCCGTGATCGTCCGCAGAGGGGCATCGCGGCCCCCGCTGTTCGCGTCGTCGCCGTCCGAGGCCGACACATAGACCGTGAGGGCCCCGGAGGAGGTCGCCTCTCCGGACGGCGCGGCCGACGCGGTGCCGGCCGCCGGCACGCCGACGCTCGTCACCAGCGCCAGGGCGACGGAGGCCAAAACGGCTCGCGCCGGTCGTCTCCCGGTTCTCGACATGGAGGAGCCTTTCGTTGGATTCCGTGATTCCGTCCCGGCCGCGACACCCTGTCCGCTGCGAGGCGTTCCGGCGTCCGTGCGGTCCGGCGTGCGTGAGTGGACGCCGGAGGGGACATCCGACACCCCCTGTGCCGCCCGGGTCGGCGCCGCAGGCAAACAGAACATGTATGACATGTGCAGACTATGGCTCCGGTTGACCCCGCACAAGCGTCACGACGGAACCGGATGCCGGAGAGTGGGGGCGAGGGGGTGCGGTGGTGGGAGGCGGCCGGGCGGAGCCGGCGGACGGCGCGTCAGTCCAGATGGAAGACCTCCTCCGCGTCCGCCCAGCGCTCCCCGGGCGCCGCCGAGCCGAGCGGCTGCTGGCAGGGATCGGTGAGGGTCCACCACCGCTGGGTCTCCGGGTCGGCGGCGACGGCGGCCATGTCGGCGTCGTAGTCGTCGCCGGTGTACTCGTAGTAGGCGAACAGTGTGTGGTCGCGCAGGAAGATGGAGTACGAGGTGATGTGGGCGCGGGACAGGGTGTCCAGGACAGGCTGCGGGACGGACCGGTGCAACTCCCGGTAATGCGCCTCCTGTTCCGGACGCAGACGGATCACGGAAGCGACCCGGCGCGGGGTACGGGATGTGGGCATGGCGGGGCTCCTTCGTGACGCGGGCCGGGTCGGCCCGCCAACGGCCGCTGCCGGCCGGGCGGATGGGCCGGGCCGGTCGGGTCTGGGGGAGAGAGCGACGGGCGGGCCGGCCGGGAGGTATCCGGCCGGCCCCGCCATCGGGGATCAGCCCTTCACAGCTCCTGCTGCGAGGCCGCTCATGACGTGACGTTGCATCACGACGAAGATCACCAGAATGGGGATCACGGCGAGCAGCAGGGTCGGGAACACCTTGGTGTAATCCGTCGAGTACTGGCCGACGGCGGCGTACACACCGGTGGTGACGGTGTAGACGTCACTGCCGGGGCCGAGGATCATCTGCGGACTGGCGAAGTCGTTCCACACGCTCAGGGAGTTCAGGATGAACACGGTGGCGATGATCGGCCGCATCAGCGGCACGATGATCCGCCACAGCGTGTAGTACTTGCCGGCCCCGTCGATGGCCGCGGCCTCGTCCAGGGACCGGGGCAGCACGCGGATGTAGCCGAAGAAGACGAACAGCGTGAACGGGATGGTGGTGGCTGTCATGAAGAGGATGAGGCCGGGCATCGTGCCCATCAGTCCCACGGCGCGGAGCACGAAGATGACCGGCACCAGGATCACCTGGGTCGGGATGAACAACCCCGAGATGAAGAAGAACAGCAGCAGCCGGGAGATCAGCTTCGGTGTGCGGGCCAGTACATAGGCCGCGGGCGCGCACACCACCATGGCCAGCGCGTTCACGCAGAGCACCAGCGCCAGAGTGGTGCCGTAGCCCTTGAGAATACTGAAGTCGGGGTTGTTCCACGCGTCCGCGAGGTGCTGGAAGGTCGCGGTGCCGAGGTCCAGGGTGAACGGGTTGCTGAGGATCTCCCGTTGACTCTTGAAGGCGTTGACCACCAGGAGGTACATCGGCACGAGCATGCCGAGGGACGCCAGGGTGATGAAGGCGACGCGCAGGGCGGCGGCCGAGGTGAGTGTCTTCTTCATCCGATGGACTCCGCGTCGTTCTCGGCGCGCCTGCGCAGGAAGAGGACCGTGAGGGACAGGACCGCGGCCGCGAGGATCAGCAGAACGGCCTGGGCCGATGCCACGCCGATGTTCCGCTGGGGGAACGAGACCGCGAGGATCGAGTAGGCGAGGGTCTTGGTCGATCCCGCGGGACCGCCCCCCGTCAGCGACACGACGACGTCGTACGTCTTCAGCAGCGAGATGCCTGAGGTGATGACGGCGACCGTCACCGTGGAAGCCAGCGATGGCCAGGTGACGGCACGGAAGGTCTGCCACCGGCCGGCACCGTCGAGCTTCGCCGCCTCCAGCAGATCCTCCGGCACGGCCTGGAGTCCCGCCAGATACAGGATCAACTGCACGCCGAACAGGGACCAGACGATGACGAGGATCATCGACCACAGGGCCCAGTCGGGGTCGCTGAGGAAGGGCAGGCTGTCGGTCCCGACCTTCTCCAGCATGGTGTTGACGACACCCTGGGGCCCGAGGATCGCCTGCCACAGGAAGCCGACGACGAGCGCGCTCAGGACATGCGGGTAGAACATGACCACCCGGCCGAAGGTGTTGAACCGGTTGGTGCGCTTCAGCAGCAGCGCGAGGCCGAGCGCCGCGACGTTGACGGCGACCGCGCCCACCACGGCCACCACGGCGGTGATCACCATCGTGCCCGTCATGTCGTCGGAGCCGAAGATGGTGCGGTAGTTGTCCAGCCCGATGAACTCGGGGACTCGGGTGGGGAATCCGTTGTACCTGGTGAAGCTGTAGTAGAACGCGTAGATCACCGGTACGACCAGGAGTGCGGCATATATCAGCACCGCGGGGACGACCATGCTGATACTGACGCCCGCGTTGCGCCGGCGCCGCTGCTTGGAGGGGAGTATGCGTGCCATGGTCAGCGGTTCTCGTCGGTCCACTGGTCGATGGCCTTGGCGGCGTCGGCCGGGCTCGCCCCCGTGTAGAGGCTCTGAGCGACCTCGGTGAACTTGGGGTTGAAGCCCGTCACCGGCAGCCGTACGTTGCCCTGACCCTCGCCCACGGCCACGAGCGCGGGAGTATCGTCGAGAATGCCCTGGATCTGGGCGTCGGTACCTGTCTGCTTGACGTCGGACTTCTGGCGGAACACCCCGTCGGAGCCGAGCTGCGCCTTGACGGCCGCCGGGTCGGTCACGAGGAACTCCACCAGCTCCTTCGCGCCGGCCTCGTCCGACGCGCCCTTGTGCACCATGTACGGGTTGGCCATGGTGGCGCCCTGCGGACCGGGATAGCTCTTGCCGTCGGCGGCCGGCGGGGAGAACACGCCCACTTCGAAGGGCAGCTTCCCGGCCTTGGCCAGCGTGGCGGTGAACCAGCTGCCGTTGGTGTAGAGGCCGGCCTTGCCGGCGATGAAGTTGCCGTCCGCCTGCGAGGGGTTGAGTCCGGCGTCACTCTTGGCTATGTAGCCGGCGTCGATCCAGTCCGCGTACATCTGGAAGGCGGGCTTGTAGACATTGCCCACGGTGAGCTTCTGGTCCGTGACGGCGCTCTGCCACTTCGGGTGGAGCTCGTTGAGCGTCGGGTGGTAGATCTGCTGGAGCTGGAGGCCGGTCTGGTAGTCGCCCGCGGTCTGCATCGGCGTGTAGCCGGCCTTCTTGAGCTTGCCCAGATCGGCGGTCATCTCCTTCCAGGTGGTCGGAGTCGCGGTGATGCCGGCCTTCTTGAACGCGGTCTTGTTGTAGTAGACGAGCGACTGGGGCTGGGTGCCGACGCCGACGGCGAAGTGCGTGTCGCCGATGGCGTACGCGTCGAACATCGGGGTTCCCTTGGCCCAGGCCTCACCGCTGAGGTCGACCAGCTCCGGAGCCGTGTCGTC
Organism: Streptomyces sp. NPDC005775; assembly: GCF_042871565.1. Taxonomy (NCBI): domain Bacteria; kingdom Bacillati; phylum Actinomycetota; class Actinomycetes; order Kitasatosporales; family Streptomycetaceae; genus Streptomyces; species Streptomyces sp. NPDC005775. Next base: position 95,024 of record NZ_JBIAIU010000014.1, read on the forward strand.
GTCCGGAAAGATGGACTGGATGACATCGGGGGCGGTCCCCGCGGCCAGTTGCTGGGGGAAGGACTCGGCGACGGACTTGCCGGTCGGGCCCTCGATCTTCACCTTCAGACCGGTCTTGTCCTCGAACGGCTTGACCAGCTTCTCCCAGTAGGCCCGGTCGAGGTTGTCGGTCAGGTTGACCATCATCCGGACCTCGCCGTCCTTGCCGCCGGACGTACCGGAGCCCGACGAGCAGGCCGCGAGGAGCAGCAGCGGAACCACGGCGGCAAGGGCGGCTCCGCGCGCCTTGCTCCCTCGGTTGGCAGACATCATTGTCGACTCTCTTTTCCTCGGTAGGGAAAGCTGGTGATCAACGTTCGCTGGACTGCGGGGGGGGGGGGGGGGGGGGGCCGGGGCGCCCCCCCCCCCCCGGGGGGCCGGGCGCCCACCGCCGGGTTGTCGGGGGGTGGCCCCGCCCCCGCCCCCCGGGAGATTACCGCG